>NZ_JAHUTT010000041.1 GCF_019209865.1 Shewanella sp. NIFS-20-20
TGCGAGACAGTTCAAGCTTGATGGGAAACGGGATAGGGCCTATCCACGTGCGTTAAAAATGAGTAAAAACAAGTATCCCATTAAGTCTAAGAAAAATGCCGTTCACACTAAGTGAACGGCATTAGCCCTGCGGCTGCTTTTTTTCAAACCAGGTCGTTTACTCCGTAACCACGTGAATATCTAAGCGTCGCTGCTCGGTACGTTTCGCCTGATGTTTTAACCATCCGATAAATACCAACAAGGATGAGATAATCGCCACTACCCATAAGCTGGACTGTAACGGATGAGCGCTGAATGTCCCCAGTTGATACACCAAGGTCGCAGAACCATAGGCAACACTGAAGGTCCACAGCGCAGCAAATCGAGCCCAGCGCACCCCAAATTCATTGACTAAGGCGCCCATGGCGGCCACGCAAGGGGTATAGAGCAAAATAAACAGCAAATAACTAAAGGCGGCGATGGTACTGCCAAAGCCAATTTGCAAGGCAGTAAATGTCGAAGTATCGACCCCTTGCTCGTCGGCAGCCACTTGTTGATTAGCCACCTCACCCACCGACAGTGATAAAGGATCACGCAGGTTAATGCCAAATAAATTATCTGGGATGGTGTGCAGCGCCTCTGTAAAGGTCTCTGCTAATGGGGCTAACGCTTCGTCAGCGTGGCTGGCATCGGTATATAAACTATTTAAGGTGCCGACCACCGCTTCTTTGGCAAAAATACCAGTGACAATACCGACGGTGGCAGGCCAGTTATCAGCTTGTACGCCCATAGGAGTAAACACTGGAGTGATCTTTTGGCTAACCACACTTAATAATGATTCTTTTGAGTCTTCATGGCCAAAACTGCCGTCTGTACCAATGGCATTCACAAAGTTAAGTAAGGTCACTACGATAACAATGGTTTTACCAGCACCAAAGATAAAGCCTTTAGTACGCTTACCGGCACGCTTTAATGACGGTATCAGCTTTGGCACTTCATAATCGGGTAATTCCATGACCACCGCACTACTGGTGCCGGGTAACACTGTGTATTTAAGCAATAAGCCGGTGCCTACCGCCGCCAAAATACCTAACAGATACAGGAAAAACACTAAATTTTGACCTTGGCTCGGAAAGAAGGCCGCCGCAAACAACGCATACACCGGCAAGCGCGCACCACAAGACATAAAGGGCGCCATCATGCCAGTGACAATCCGTTCACGTTGACTGCCTAAGGTGCGGGTTGCCATGATCGCCGGCACTGAGCAACCAAAGCCAACAATCATAGGCACAAACGCTTTGCCTGGCAGGCCGATACGTCGCATTAAGCCATCGACCACAAACGCGGCACGCGACATATAGCCGGAACTTTCAAGCACTGACAAGGCCAAGAATAAACAGGCAATCACCGGAATAAACGTCGCAACGGTTTGGATACCTTGACCCACACCACCGGCCAAAAGGGTCACCAGCCAAGTCGGTGCGCCGATGTTGGTTAATAGGGCGCCAAAATGATCCACAAACAAAGCGCCAGCACTGATATCAAAGAAATCAATAAAGCTACTGCCAACATTGATAGCAAACATAAACATCAGGTACATCACCCCGAGGAAAACCGGGATACCTAATAGGGGATGCAAAATCCAGTGATCGAGCCGATCACTTAAGGTGGGTTGATTGTCGCTGCGAACGGCTCCTTGATAGACCCCTTCGACAAAATCATAGCGGGTCGCGGCAATCATGACTTCAATGTCTTGGCCGGCCGCGGCCAGCGCTGCCGCACAATCAATGACTTGTGATTGCAATTGGCCGTTGCTACACGAACCACAGCCTAATCCATGTCCGAACATCGCCAAGGCGCGACCACGACTCAAATCTGGCTGCTGTTGCATGGTGTGACTGACCGCTTCTTCAATGCGGCTATCATAAGCAAGCGCTAACGGTTGCGCACTGATCTTGCCCTCAAGCAAATCCACCACTTGTTGCTGAATGCGGTCAATATCTTGGCCATCTTTAGCGCACACGCCAATGACAGGGCAACCTAGCGCCGCCGACATGGCTTCGAAATCAATCTCAATGCCATGCTGTCGTGCCACATCCATCTTATTGATCACCACCACCATGGGGGTACCCAATTCGCGTAATTGCACGGTTAAATATAAATGGCGTTCAATGTTGGTGGCATCGAGCATATTGATGATGCCGTCGATGTCGGCATCGATTAAATATTGCTGCGCAATTTGCTCATCGAGCGAGCAATCACATTGGCTGCCCGCCGGCAATAAATCATAAATGCCAGGTAAGTCGGTCAGCATCACGTCAGTGTTGCCTAAGCTAAAACTGCCGGTTTTCTTTTCGACCGTGACACCGGCCCAATTACCGACGTGCTGATTGGCACCGGTAAGGGCATTAAATAAGGTCGATTTACCCGCGTTAGGGTTACCGACAGTGACACAATGAAATGGCTTAGTCATTGGCAATCTCTACTTCAATAATGTCGGCTAAATCGCGACGCATACATAAACGGCTACCACGGATATCCAGCTCAAGCCCTGAGCCCATTGGGGCGCGGCGGATCAAACTAAAATGCGTATTGGGGGTAATTCCCATGGATAACAGCTTGCGTTTGACCGATTGCGGTAACGCCAACTGACCTATCTCGGCGATACAAGCACGATCACCGGGCTTAAGTTCACTTAACTTCATCTGTGACTTCCTGAACCTATTGAGCACATTTTGCAAGCATAATAGCCGATTTACCTGCCAAAAAATGCTAGCTAAGTCATGGTTTGAAAACTTAAACGAGAATAGTTTTCAATTAGATTACGAAGTATTGATCAGATTAATTAGGAATGAAAGATATTTGCCGAAAAACAGCGCAAAGCCCCGTTGCACAAGACTTTGTACACTTTAAATAAACCTCGTTTTATTCCAAGAGGTTACTGCCATCTAATACCCCTAAAGAAATAGTCAGATCTCAGTCACAAACCGCGCTTAAATACACTGCGAAAAAATAACCATTTGTTAGCCTTATCCTTGGAAAACATTTCCGCACACTGATAAGAGAGCGCTGATTAAGGATCCTTGTTGGTGATGATAATAATGATTGCAGGGAAATATTATGATGAAACACTTTAGCTTAACTGCTCGCAGTGCCGCGTTTATTAGCGCTGGTATTATGTCGCTGGCGTTAGTAGGTTGTGGTGGTGATGACGGCGAGCCGGGCAAGGACGGCGTCATTGGCGTTGCCATCGACAGTAGCCCAACTGTTTTGGCTAAGTTTACTAGCGCTAACGTCGAAAATGGCACGGTGTCAGTTGACTTCACCCTTGAAAATGCCAATGGTGTCGCAGTACTTGGTTTAACAAAAGAGCATGATTTACGATTCGGCGTTGCCCAGCTAACACAAGTGACAGAAACCACCACGGGTGATCATGGCGGTGACTTTAACCGTGGTTTGCAATGGCAAGCTTATATCAATACGGCTAAAACTCCGGGCAAGATGCCAGAAGATCTCTCGCATCTAAATCCTGGTGATGCCACACAAGCTGCCGTGGAATCTGCGAATAAGTGTGATACATGTCTAATCGATAATGGTGATGGTAGCTACCGCTATACCTTCCAACAAAACATTGCCAATGTCACTACGCCCGTCGAAGTGACCTATGATGCCGATGCCACGCAACGCGTTACTCTCGAATTAGAACTGCCACAAACAGTGGCCAATGCCCATCATGATTGGCAGCCATCGACAGGTTTGACGGAAGGGATTGCGAGTCGTGATGTCGTCTCCATCCAAGCGTGTTATACCTGTCATCAACCAGACAGTATTGCCCTGCATGGCGGTCGCCGCATTGATATCGAAAACTGCGCAGCATGTCACACGGCGACCTCTGGTGACCCTGAAAGTGGTAACAGCGTCGATTTCACCTACATGATCCACGCCATTCATAAAGGCGCAAGCCGCACCACAGTCAACGCCGACAAAGAAACCGTTGCCGCGCCATATAAAATCGTCGGTTACGGCGGAAAGCTGATTGACTACGGCAAGGTCATGTACCCACAAACGCCAGCCGCTGATTGCGCTGCGTGTCACGTCGAAGGTGAAGGTGCCCCTGCCAATGCCGACTTATTCAAAGCCGACTTAAGCAGTACCGCCTGTATCGGTTGCCATACCGAAAAACCATCCTCTAACCACTCTGATAGCAACTGTGTCGCTTGTCATAACGCGACAGATACCTACTTTGGTACAGGAAATGCTGAAAAACGTCATGGTGATGTGTTAAAAGGCTATAAAGCTAGCCTTGGATATTCCGCTAAATTTAGCAATATTGCGGCTGAAAATGGTGTATTAACCTTTGACGTTCAAGTTCTGGATAACAATCAACAGCCTGTTGCCAAAGAATTCATCGGCAACCCAAGTAACTACACTAAATCCAGTGTCTATTTTTCTTGGGATATAGATAAAGATTACCCAGCATATGAATCAGGCAGTACATACAGCGACCGTGGTTTTACTTTAACTGACGCAAATTATAATGCAGAGACTAAAACCTTTAGCATCACTAGCGCAGGCAAGAGTTTAGTATTACCTGATTTAACCAACAAAAATGTTGAGTTTTATGCTGCTGTAGCCACGTGTTTTAACCAAGGTGGTTATAACGTTAACGTGATAGAACCAACCGCATGTACTGAAAAAAATGTACGTATGGTTTACATTCAAGATCAACCATTACGTTTCAAATGGAATGGCGTCGACACCAGCGTAGCGGCAACTGAGCGTCGCGCGATTGTTGACACGGCTAAGTGTTCAAGCTGTCATAACCAAGAAATTGTCCATTATGATAATGGTGTCAATTGCCAAGCATGCCACACTCCGGATAAAGGCTTGTCATATAGTTCACCTAAGGCACCGACAAGCTTTGCGTATAAAGCGCATCATGCTGAAGGCCATTTCTTGAAGTATTCTGGTGTAAGTTCAGGCACCGTCATTAAAACCGATTGTGCTACTTGCCACACTAGCGATAGCAAGACCGGTGAAATGGTCGGTATTAAGCTGGGTCGCGTGACGGATAGAGCATGGCAATATGCTGACAAAGAAGGTAACCCAATTTGGGCATCATCAGATGCGGGGACTTGTTTGAGCTGTCACCAGAAATATCTATCTGATGCAGGTAAAAATCACATTGAAAGCTTTGGTGGTATCGTCGATGCTAGCAGCAAAGAGGATGCGATGAGTCGTTCCGCTGAAAGTTGTTCAACTTGTCATACCCCTGAGCAAGTCTTGCAACTGCACGGTAATTAATGACTTAATGGTCATCGCTATCAATAGTGAGAACTAGTCAATGGGAGGCAATTGCCTCCCATTTTTACAACTACGAAACAACTGAGCTTGCTTGCCTTCGTAATAACCAGCCTAGATTTATCCCTCCTAAGCAAAAAATACCCCTAAAGAAATAGTCCGATCCAGCTCACACAACCTTGCCTAACTTGAGGATTTTTTATTCGGCTTGAGTTACTTTCTGTATGGGAATCTTTTTCCAGCAACAACTTGAGTTAATTAAAAAATCATACGTAGTGACTCAGTTACTCGGCTCAAGGTGATGCTCCTAAATACGCAGGGATACATGATGAACACACAACTCAAAAAAATAGCGTTATTACTAGCCACTGGCGCGCTGACAGTGGGACTCGCCGGTTGCGGCAGTGACGGTGACAATGGTACCCCGGGTAAACCCGGCGGCCCAGCGGCCGATGCTGTGGCACAACTTCACCTTGATATTACCGGACTTGCCCATGCCGATGGCCAATCCGTGGTGACGGTATTTGCGACCAATGAAGCCGATCTGCCCGTTGTGGGCCTAAAAGAGTTTGAAATCAAGAAAGCCGCACAACTGCTGCCTCAGGGCGCCACGGGTGCAGGCAATGCTGGCCAATGGCAAATCATTGGTTCTCAAAAGCAATTTATTGACAATAAAGATGGCAGCTACACCTTCACGCTAGAGACTGAGGGTTACAACCCTGAGTTAACCCAGCGATTTAATTTTATCGCCGCGGCGTCGACCTTACAGGATGGGGTCACCACAGTCCCAAGAACTGAGTACACCGAAGACTTGGCCAGTGATGGTAGCGAAGCCAAATTCACCAAAAATGTGGTCGCTTCCGAAACCTGTAATACCTGCCACACCGACACCAAAAAGATTTACCACGGCTACACAGATTTAGATACATGTATCACCTGTCACAATGATGAACTAGCCGCTAGCAGAGGCACTGAAGCCGGTTTCAATCATTTAATCCACAATGTTCACAACATGGCGAAACCATGGGGTAAAGACGATGCTAAAGATGCGGCGACGGCCAACGCTATCGTTCAAGACAACTGTCAGGCGTGTCATATTCAACCTGCCGACGATAATCATGAGTTAGCGGAATGGGGCAACTGGTCTCGCGTTCCTACCATGGAAACTTGCTCTAGCTGTCATACCAATATCGACTTTGTTAGCGGTCAGGGCCACCCTGCCCAAGCGGATAACTCCAATTGTATCGCCTGTCATAATGCCAGCTGGACTGAAGAAATCCACCTGAGTAAGTCACAGGATAAACAAGCCTTTATCAATAGCTATGGCTTGGATTCTAGCCTAACGGTTTCAGCCGACAATATTGCGACTATCAGCGTGGGAATTGTCGATGCCGCCGGAAACTCGGTTGATCTGCAAAAGATGATTGGCCAAATTCAGCAACTGGAAACCATCACCAACGTCGGTCCAAACCACCCCATCATGGGCTTCAAACCTGCAACTGAGGTTGACCATCAAAAAGTCACCCTCAATTTAGTCAAAAATGGCCAGTTACAAGCCGATGTTGAAGTGATCGATAACCGTTTGGTCGCTAGCACTCCCGCACTGCCAGTAACCGCCACCGGCGCAGATACCGACACCGCCTTTACCTTTATCGGTCTTGGGATCTGTAACGATGGTCAGCACGCGATAACTTGTGCTGACGGCACGAACTACACTGGCATGAAAGCCGACTTAGTGTTTGCGACTAAGACCGAAAAAGCGCCGACAATGCGTCATATCGATTCTGTTAACTACGACAGCTGTGCCGATTGTCATGCCGATAGCTTCGAGATCCACAAAGGTTATCACCCAGGCTTTGTCATGAGTGAGCAACTGGCTCGCATCGTCGATGGCCAAGAAGTGGTTGGTGTCGATGGCTGCGTCAGTTGTCATACGCCAACGGGGACAGGCTATAGCGGCAATGGCATGGATTTAGGCATGCGTACTCACCAAACCCACGGAGCATTCTATGGTCTGATTGGTGGTGATTGTGCCCAGTGTCATAACGACTTCAACTTGGACTCTTTCAAGGTGAAAGGCGCGCAAGCAACAGAAGCCGGTTACACCACACCCATCACCGCCACCTGTACCTCGTGTCATAGTGGCGACTATTTAGGTCATAGCCAAGCCGACTTAGTCAACTTCGGGGCGGTGTTTAACGGCTCATTCGCTGAAGCCAATGACGCTGCAATCGCCGGGACTGAAACCTGCTTGTTCTGTCATAAGCCGACCGTTGCCAACCATGGTGCGGTGCAGATGTAAGGTCAATCGACTTAGGGGCGGCATGCCGCCCCCATCTGACACTTAACCATTAGCAGGGAATCATTATGAAAAAAAATGCATCGATTACAAGCATCTTGGCGATGGGGTTTATGGCATTAGCCATGACCATGCCAGCTGCTGGCGCAAAATGGGACGACACCTTGTCCCCAGAACAAGTTGAAGCCACCTTAGATCAAAAGTTCGCCGAGGGTAATTACTCACCTAAAGGCGCTGACTCTTGTTTAATGTGTCACAAGAAATCCGAAAAAGTGATGGCGTTATTTGATGGCGTTCATGGCGCGATTGAATCCAGCAAGAGCCCTATGGCTGGTTTGCAATGTGAGGCTTGCCATGGCCCTCAAGGTAAGCATAATCGCGGCGGCAAAGAGCCGATGATCACTTTTGGAAAAGACGTTAGCTTAAGTGCTGAAAAGCAAAATAGCGTGTGCATGAGCTGTCACCAAGACGATGCCCGTATGGACTGGCAAGGCAGTCATCACGACAATGCCGATGTTGCCTGTGCTTCATGCCATAGCATTCACGCGGCCACCGACCCCATTTTAGAAAAACAAAACGAAGTGGAAGTCTGTAGCCAATGTCATACTCGCCAACAAGCGGACATGAACAAGCGTTCAAGCCACCCGATGAAATGGGCGCAGATGACCTGTTCAGACTGCCATAACCCCCATGGCAGCATGACAGATAGCGACTTAGTCAAGCCGACGATTAACGACACCTGCTATAGCTGCCATGCCGAGAAACGCGGCCCAAAGCTGTGGGAACATGCGCCCGTGACCGAAAACTGCGCCAATTGTCATAACCCTCATGGCAGTGTTAACGACGCCATGTTAACCAAGCGTGCACCGCAATTATGTCAGCAATGTCATGCCAGTGATGGCCATGCGAGCAACGCATATTTAGGTAACACGGCGCAAGGTGGTGAGGTAGGTAACAATGCCTTTACCGGTGGACGCAGCTGCATGAATTGTCACAGCCAAGTTCATGGTTCGAATCATCCATCTGGCAAATTGCTGCAGCGTTAAGGAGGCATTATGAAATTCAAGCTCAATGTGATCACCTTAGCCCTATTGGCTGGCAGCTCACTGGCCATGGCCGACGGCTATAACCTCAATAATGCCAACACCGCCAAGGTTAAGTTTGACGCCTGGCAATGTAAAGGCTGCACTCAAGCCACCGAAGTGATGGGCACCGTTGGCGTGGGCGTGGGTTATAACGACAGTGACGATAGCTTTTCAGGTAACCGTTTTGGTAGCGATAACGAGGTGCCAGTCGCACTCAATGCTAATCTCGTCACCAAAGGTGTGAATGGCCATCGTGCCACGGTCAATGCCTATCAGCTTGGCATGGACAATGGCTTTATTGACGTCAACGCCTCTCAGCCTGGCGATTTCAATATTAATGCCAATTACCAAACCATTACCACTTGGCACAATGACCAAGCCATGACCCCCTATCAAGGCATTGGCGGCAATGAGTTAACCTTGCCATCTAACTGGGTAGACGCCAGCAATACCGCGGCGATGACCCAGCTAGCCTCAAGCCTGCATGCCATTGATTTGGAATTAAAACGTGAACGTTACGGCTTAGGGTTAAGCTATCAAGCTGATAGCTTGTGGAGCACGTTTGTAGATTATGAGCGCGAGCAGAAAACCGGTTTAAAAACCGCGTCAGGCAGCTTTTATAATCAATCAATGATGTTAGCAGAGCCCGTGGATTACACCACAGACACCTTGGCCGCTGGGATTGCGTTGTCTGGTGACAATTGGCTGTCTCAATTAAGTTATCAAGGCTCAATGTTTAGCAATAATTACAGCCAGCTTAATTTTGATAATGCCTTTAGCCCAACGTTTGGTGCCCAAACCCGTGGCGCCATGGCGCTTGATCCAGACAACCAAGCCCATACGGTTGCCCTCCGTGGTCAATGGCGTCAAGCCGGCACTGTGATAAATGGCCGACTCTATCTTGGACAAATGAGTCAAGATCAAGCCTTAGTCACCTCTGGCTATGGATACCAGCTGCCCACCGATGCCGTCGATGCTAAAATCGACTTAACTGGGGCAACGCTCAAGTTAGTTCAAAAGCTCAGCAGCCAAGTACGGATGCAAGCCAGCTATGACTACTATGACAGAGACAACCAAACTCAAGTCGATGCTTGGACCCAAATCACCATCAATGACGTGAATGGTAAGGTCAGTTACAACACCCCTTACGATTACACTAACCAGCAAGTCAAACTGGCATTGGATTACCGCATTAATCGCGGCATGAAGTTAGACGGTGGTTATGACTACAAGCGTCAAGAGCGTGATTATCAAGACCGTGAGACCACCGACGAAAGTACCTTATGGACTCGCTTTAGTCTCACCAGTTTTGAGCAATGGGACTTCTCGGTTAAAGGCAGTTTCGGCTTGCGTGATGGCTCACGTTATCAGGCATCAATGCTAACGTCATCTGAAAACAACGCCCTGCTGCGCAAGTATAACCTTGCCGACAGACAGCGCACTCAAGTACAGATGCAAATAAGCTATGCCCCGCTCGATAGTTTGAGTTTTGATCTCTCAGGTCGTTACGCCTTAGATGATTATGATGACACTGTCATTGGCTTAACTGAGACCCAAGATTATAGTGCGGATTTCAGCGCTAACTATCTGTTAACCGATGATGTCACCCTTAATGCCTTCTATGGTTATCAGCAAATTAGCGCTGAGCAAAATGGCAGTAGCCAATTTGGCGCGCCGACTTGGAGCAGCAATATTGACGACACCTTCAACTATGCAGGTGCCGGGATGGTGTATAACAACCTACTGGCAGATAAATTAGTCTTAGGGTTAGATTACAGCTATTCAGACTCCAGCGGTGAAACCCAAGTGAGCCAAGGCGTAACCGGCAATTATGGCGATTATTTTGCTAAATCCCATAACGTTAACTTATATGCCACCTATCAGGTTAGTGAGCAATCAAGCCTGCGGATGGACTATATGTTTGAGAAGTATCATGACAATGACCCAGCGAACTCGCTAAGCACAGATGCCATTTGGAATGTCCTCAGTTTTGGCAATCTCAACCATGACTACTCAGCCCATATGGTGATGTTAAGCTTCCAATACAAGCTGTAATCAAGCAGCTAATACCAGCGATGAAAGGGCCCCATGGGCCCTTTTTATTACGCGTAAATTAAGGCGCTAAAATTTAATACCGACCATCAACACCCACACATCAGGGTCGACATCAAGATTAATACTGCGGCTTAACGCACCTACCCCAGCGGTATCCGTGGTAATGTTGGCATCGGCACGAATCCAATAGCGAGAATAGGAAAAATCCACCAGCCACTGCGGGTTAATTTGATAACTGACCCCAAGCTTAGCCACCGCGCCCCATGAATCATCAATATCGACCTGACTTGGGCCACCAAACGCCGCGTTATATGACGCGTAGGTTTTCGATTTTACGTACTTAGTGTAATTAATGCCGCCGCCAGCATACACATCAAGCTTGGGGGTAATATCCAGATGATACAGGCCGAGGATGGCCGGATAGAGTGCCGTGGTTTCCCCCACTTCGCCTAAGGCTGCACCGGCGCCAAGGGCCACTAACTTCACCGTGGGAGGGATGCCGGCGGCTAATTGGATAGAGATGTCACCCGTCACAAAGTAGTCATAAGCTAGTGCGATAACCCCATGATTTTTGGCTTCGGCAAACACCCCTGCCGGCGTCGACGGGCCAGCTAATTCGCCTGAATTGGAGTGATAATTGACATACCCATAGCCCCCTTTGATAACTTGAGCTCCGGCATCTGCCGCGAGGGAATAAGTCGAGATACAGCCCCAGCCTAACGTTAACGCAATGATGATGTTTTTCATTTTCCACCTCGTCAGTGGTGTTGTGCAGTTACCCTTCCTTTGATTCACCTTGGCAACACAGTTGGTTAATGTAGTTTGAAATAGTTATCGCTCCGCTAAAATCATCTCGGCCGCTTTTTCGGCAATCATGACTGTCGGCGCATTGGTATTGCCACCCACTAAGGTCGGCATAATGGAGGCATCAACTACCCGTAATCCAGTAATCCCTTTAACCTTAAGTTGGTGATCCACCACCGCCATGGGGTCGGATATTGGGCCCATTTTACAGGTACCTACCGGATGATATTGGGTGTCGGCACGGGCGCGGATATCGGCCTCAATCGCGGCATCGTCATTCGGGTTGACGGGATAGACCATCGGCCCCCTCACCTCATCAAAGGCACTGGCATGGAGTAATTGATATTGCAGCTTCCACCCTTTGATCATCAAATCCATATCTGCACGCTCACCGAGAAAATTACAGTCGATCAATAAGGGATCGTGAGGATCACGAGAAGCGAGTTGCACCTTGCCGGTACTCTTAGGCCGCAATACGGTGACATGGCAACTAAACCCATGAGCGCCATGAATTTTACGGCCATGATCATCGACCAAGGCTTTGACGAACACTAATTCAAGATCAGGAATATCAACCTCAGGTGAAGAGCGCACAAAGCCAATGCCTTCGGCATAATTGGTGGTGAGATAACCGGTGCGGTGCTTACGCCACTCAAAAAACGCTTGGGTCAGACCTTTAATCGCAGGCCACGACCCCCCTAGGGTCTCCATATTGTTTTGTTTAGCTTTAAAGGCATGAACATAATCAATATGATCTTGCAGGTTTTGCCCGACCCCAGCCACATCGTGAATAACATCGATGCCAAGACTCGCCAAATGTTGCGCCGGACCCACACCCGATAACATCAGTATTTGCGGCGAGCCAAACGCACCGGCACTTAAAATCACTTCGTGCGCGGCAAACACTTGATGTTGTTGGCCCGCGTGTTGATAGTCGACCCCAACAGCACGGCCGTCTTTGACAATCACTTTATGGGTTAGCGCCTCGGTGATCACAGTTAAATTAGGTCGTGACAAATGTGGCTTGAGATAGCCTTTAGCGGCACTGCCGCGCTCACCGTTAACTTGAGTCACTTGGGTTTGCATCACCCCAAATTGTTCGGCACCATTGATGTCGCTATTGTGGGGGATCCCTATTTGTTCGGCGGCCCGAATAAAGCGTTCAGTCAGTGCGCTGGGCTTGCGCAATTCAGCCACATTAAGCGGCCCACCTTGACCATGATATGTATCCTTAATGCGCTCATTGTTTTCGGACTTAATGAAGTAGGGCAAGACGTCCGCATAGCTCCAGCCGGGATTGCCAAGTTCAGCCCAGTGGTCATAATCCCAACGATGGCCGCGACAATACATCATGGCATTGATAGAGCTCGACCCCCCAAGCACTTTACCGCGAGGCTGAAAACCTTTGCGGCCATTGAGGCCAGCTTGAGGTACGGTTTCAAATGCCCAGTTCGCCGGGTGGCGCGGGTTCATCAGACCAATGACACCCGCCGGAATATGGATTAACTGGCTAGTATCTTTCTTGCCAGCCTCGAGCAAACAGACCTCAATGTGTGATTGCTCAGATAACCGGCTGGCAAGTACACTACCGGCAGAACCTCCGCCGATGATAATATAGTCAAACTCAGTCCTCATGAACGACCTCTCTATTAGTTAGCTTCTCGGCTTTTAAGACCTTTTTTAAAATCTTACCCGTAGCAGACATAGGTAATTGCGGGCGAAACTCAATCTGGCGCGGGTACTTATAATCCGCTAATTGTTGCTTACACCAGGCGCTCAACTCCGCCTCATCATGGTAATCATCAATGGCAACGACATACGCTTTAATGTCCTCGCCAAACACCGCATCGGCCACGCCAACGACCGCGACCATGGCAACCTTGTCGTGACGCATCAATACTTCTTCAATTTCTCTGGGATAGACGTTATAGCCGCCGCGAATAATCATTTCCTTTTTGCGATCCACTATGTAGAAATTGCCGAGTTCGTCCCGCCGGCCGATATCCCCACTGTAAAACCAGCCGTCACTATCGATGGCCTCGGCCGTGGCTTGCGGGCGGTTGATATAGCCCTTCATCACGTTATGCCCTTTAATAGCCACTTCGCCCAATTCACCGAGAGCGACCTCTTGGCGATTATCGTCGACAATTTTCATCATGACGCCGGCGATCGGTTGGCCGACACTGCCTGGGATCTGCGGACATTCAAGGTGGCTAAATGAGGTCACCGCACTGGTCTCAGAAATGCCATAGCCTTCGAGAATGGGCACGCCAAAGGTGTGCTTAAATTGCTGTAGAACCTCAACCGGTAATGAGGCGCCGCCGGACATAGCAATGTTTAGATGACTGGCGATATTTGCCACGGGCAGTTGATGCTGGTGTATATAGGCTAACATCCCAATATACATGGTCGGCACCCCAGCAAAGACGCTGACCTGATGTTGCGCCATTAAGGACAAGATGAGCCCGGGTTCAAACCGCGGCACTAACACCATGGTCGCCCCAGTTAACACGCTGGCATTCATTTGTACCGACTGTCCGAAGGTATGGAACAAAGGTAAGGTGATCAGCGAGACATCGTCTGGGGTTAGCCGTGAAAACTGCTGAGCGCAGAGCGCATTATTGACCACATTGGCGTGGGACAGCTCGGCGCCTTTTGGTTGACCTGTGGTTCCTGAGGTATAGAGGATCACCGCCGTATCATTGGCGTGAGTCGCTGTGATGTGTTGCTGCTGCGATTGCTCGCTAAACCACGACTGTATGGTGGGCGTGCCATCACTCATCCCTGCCTGGGGGCTATCCTTGCGAATCATCACCAGCTGCTGACAAGTATCAACTTGCTCAAAGGCGGTGCGAGCGCTCGATGCCAAGGGCAATTGGCTATTGCCCTCATGACAAATCAATACTTTGGCTTGACTGTCGGTTAAGTGGTATTGAATTTCATTGGCTTTGAGCAACACATTAAATGGCACCACCACGGCAGCCACTTTTAAAATGCCATAATACACAGCGGCAAATTCAGGCACGTTAGGACAGCAAAGCGCCACCTTGTCGCCAGCGCCTACTCCGAGTGCGGTTAAGCCATTGGCCACTTGATTTGACATTCTATCCAACTCGCCATAACTGATGGCTTGTTGTTCATAGATGATGGCGGTTTTCTGTGGCATCTTGGCCGCTGTCGCCACTAAATAATCGGCGAGATTTAATGGCTCGTCGTGAGCGCATGATAACGCAGGCTCACACGCTTGGGGCTTGGATGTTTCATTAAAGCTAACCGCAGGATCGGCCTTGCCAAGAAACAAATTCATCGCGAGTTTTTGCACCCAAGTACCATAGGGCGGATAAAATAAGCCAATGGGGAAATATCGATGGCGCTTAAATACCGCTCTGCCATGGGATAACTGTCTAAATCCTTCCTCGCCATGATAACTGCCCATGCCAGAGTTACCTATGCCGCCAAAGGGAAGATCATGGTTAAAGGCATGCCAGCCCCAGTCATTAATCGACACCCCGCCGGAATGAGTTTGTTGCAATAAGACTTGCTGCTGCTGATGATCAAAACCAAACAAATACAAGGCTAAGGGCCGCGGACGTTGTTGAATATAGACCACAGCCTCATCGAGGGTGTCATAGGGTATTATCGGCAATAGTGGCCCAAAAATTTCCTCGTGCATGACGCGCATTTTATCATCGGGGTCGATGACTAAATGCAGAGGGTATTGTCGCCCAGAGCCGATGGCACCGCACACTAAGATATTGGCGTGATGCGATCTAGCATCACTGAGTAAGTCTAAAAAACGTTGCTCCGCGCGATCATCGACTAGGGCAGTACAATGCTCACTGCCACTGGTGGTGGGGTGCATGGCAAGGTGATGCTTTTTAAGCGCCTCCACAAAGGCACTGAGTTGAGCGCGCGGTACTAAGGCATAATCCGGCGATAAACACACTTGGCCTGCGTTAAACGCCTTGCCATGAGCAATACGCTTGGCGGCATCGTCAATATCGGCGTTAACAGCCACTAATGCTGGGGATTTACCGCCTAACTCTAAGGTGACAGGCACCAAATGTTGGGCGGCATTTTTCATGATCACCCGCCCAGACTGCGGCGAGCCAGTAAAAATAATATGATCAAACGGCAGCTTAGAAATCTCCATCGCCTCAGGATGATTGCCCGCCAGCACATAGACATGATCACTGCTAAAGATTTCCCCGAGCATTTGCTGCAATAATTGACAGGTCAATGGGCAATTCCCCGGCATCTTGATCATCGCGCGATTACCGCTTGCCAGTGCGGCGACTAATGGACCTAACGCTAAATACAGTGGGAAATTCCACGGCGCTATAATGGCCACCACTCCCTTGGGTTGATACACGACCTTAGCGCTATTGGTGGCAAATAACAGCTCGGTGCCACGGCGACTGGGTTTCATCCATCGTTTGAGACTGTGCAAAGCATGGTTAATTTCTAACACGGGCCCCATGGCATCGATTAACTTACTTTCGGCCGGTGAGCGCCAGCCATAATCTTTGGCGATAGTAGCAGCTATCAATTCCTGATAACGCTGCAACTGACGTTTGAGCGCTTTGAGTTGCTGTTTGCGCTCAGCCAAACTGGGATAAGGGTTAGCCGCATAGGCCGCTTTAAGCCTGGTTAAATGAACGCTAATCGAGTCGTCTTTCATATTAGTACCCACCATTGCTGGTGCCCTTCAAAGCCATGCACCATAGTTAGGCTACTAATAAATCACAGCCCTTATGTCAATATAATGTTAAATGAGGTCAATATTTTGTCCTAAATGGATAATCTTGCTCAGCTACGACCTTGAGTGCTACTGTTTAATAGATTGATATACCAAGAGGTCCTTAAGTCAAAAATGATCATCGTTGCTGAATGTGAACTCGATATGGATCGTCGTTGTCACCCGCTCCAAGACATTTATCGTCTGGTCATGGTGTTAGCTCGCTATGAGGTGGCATCTGCCCAACTACTCAGTGGCAGTGGCATTCAGCCCGAGGATTTAACCGACCCCATGGCGCGCGCCTCTTTCAATCAAAAATTGACGGTTTTTCGTAACATTCTTAAGCACTCCCCTTGTGCCGATATTGGCCTAATCGCCAGTCACGAAACCTGTTTTTCCGATTTTGGCTTTATGGGCTACGCCCTTATGAGCGCCGCTACCTTTGAAGAGGCCGTCCATCTAGGGCTCAAGTATTTACGCTTAGCTAGCCCGGTGTTGCATAAATCGTTTGATGTCCAAGGGAATGTGGCGCGTTTTGACGGCATCGAAGTGCTTAAGCTCGGCGAGTTACTGCCATTTTATTGCGAATATTGGTTTGGCTCAGCCCATGCCTTATGTTGCGATGTTCTGCAACGGCCGCTGAAAAACTTATGTTTACGCTTTCCTTATCCGCCACCGGCATATGCCGATAAATATTATGAAGCGTTTCAATGTGATATTGAATTTAACAGCCAATCCATTCAATGGGAGTTTGAGGCGTCAGAGCTCAAGGAAATGGTGCCAAGCGCCAATAGTTTAACGGTTAAAATGTGTGTGCAATCTTGCGAAAATATGCTGCGCACACTCGAGCAAGCCAATAGTCTCGACACTCAAGTGCAAGCCTTTATTATCAAACAACCCGGCCAATTTCCCAGTGCCGAAAAAGTGGCGAGCCATTTCAATTACTCCTTAAGAACACTCAATCGCAAGCTCAGCAAAACCGGGGGGTCATACCAGAAGATCCTCGATAATACTCGCCGCGAATTGTCGATCAAATACTTAGCGCAAACCAACATGACGATTGAGGATATTTCGGCGGCCGTTGGCTTTACTGAGCCCCCAAACTTTTATAAAGCCTTCAAAAAGTGGACAGGTAAAACCCCCCTCGAATACCGTAATTCACCGACCGATAATGGCCAATAACGCCATCGATGCTCCCCATCATTGCGATCACTTTACCCAAAGTGATGGAGTCAAGCGTCTGCGGCGTCGATGCTGCCAGGCTCACACTTAATGTGACTGACGGGTGATATCGCCTCTATGTTGCTTGATAAAAGCCAATGTCGCTTGAATATGAGCTAACCAGTCTGCGGGTTGCTGGCCATCGCATTGTCCCACCGCCAATATCTCGACACTGCCATCTGGGGCTTTCATTGATTGGCCAAAATCGAGATGATAATGGCTGCCGCTTGCCACACTAATAGGCAAAATAAACCCTTGGTAACCTTCAATGTTTAGACAATATTGTGATAACAAGGTGGGTGGCCAGTGGCAATGGTCAACAAACAATGGGGCGATCGCCTCACTCGGCAATAACGCATTAGCATCGCCCTTGGCAACATCCACTAATAACGCCGGCTGGTTGCAGGCAACACCTGATGCATCGCAAACCAAGGAGTTAAACCTTTGGATCATGGGGAGTCGAGTGATGCCAAAAACATACAGATGTTGCCAGTCAGTGGCTGACTCACCATGGACAGGAGTATTCATAACTTGCTCCTTTGGGGATGAGTATGATCTTCAGTCCAGCAAGACTCAAATCAACAAGATCTCATGCTTCTTTTGGCAAAGAAGCATTCCAGCACAATGCGGCCTCGCTGACACACTCGTTTGCTACCTGCGCCGGAGTAAATTGTTAACCATTTGTTTTTATGTTAAAAATAAATGGTTAACCACGCCAGTCGAATTGTTGAGTCCAACAATGACTGACCCAACACATTGAGCGGGTAGCCCATTATTAACATGAAAACTATTACAATAAAAATCATCGCCGTGATGGCGAGCCTTATCGCCTTAGGGATGGCGCTGTTGTACGGATTGCTCTATGCCAGTTTACCGCAGCTGGACGGTGAGCTGACCATGCCCGGCGCGACGTTATCAGCCCCGACCCGCCTTGAGCGTGATGCATTGGGCAGTGCCATTATTACCGCCAACAATCGCAGTGACGCCGCCTTTGCGTTAGGGTTCGCCCATGGCCAAGATAGATTTTTTCAAATGGATTTACTCAGACGCAACGCGGCGGGAGAATTAGCCGAACTCTTTGGCGATGGGGCATTAGCACTGGATAAGTCTCATCGTTTTCATCAATTCCGCCAACGCGCACGCTTAGCCGTCAGCCAATTGCCCAGCATTCAGGCACACATCCTTAACGCTTATAGCGCGGGTGTCAATGCAGCGCTGAGTCAACAAACCATTAATAGCTTTGAGTATTGGCTTAGCAGTAATACTCTCGCCCCATGGCAACCAGAAGACAGCTTACTGGTGATTTACAGCATGTACTTAGATTTACAAAGCGCCACCCTCGAGCGCGAGCAAGTACTGGAATATATCAAGCGAAGCCTTGGCGATGATATGGTGGCCTTTATTAGCCAGAATGATCGCTACCAAGCCGCCTTAGATGGCAGCGAACTAACGATTGACACCATGGCAGTACCGGCATTGCCGGTTGCATTAACCCCTTATGCGCAATCGGCGAGCTTGCACATTGGTGATGCCGATGTTGTCGGCAGCAACAACTGGGCGGTCACAGGATCACTGACTGCCAGTGGTCACGCCATGTTGTCAGATGATATGCACTTGGGCCTAGCCGTGCCGGTGATCTGGTATCGAGCTCAGCTGAATTATCGCGACGCGCAACAGCAAGGCGTGCAAGTCACCGGAGTGAGCTTGCCTGGCGCACCTGCCATCGTCGTCGGCACCAACAATCAGGTCGCTTGGGGCTTTACCAACGCCTATATCGATACGGCAGACTGGGTAGCCTTAGCACCAACCGATAAAACCCAAACATTGACCGAAGTGATCTACAGTAAAGACCAGCCCCATGAATTGGCCATTGAGATGTCACGCTATGGGCCAGTAACTCAAGTGGATGGTGTCAAATATGCACTGGCTTGGGTTGGCCACCAAAGTTATGCCGTCGATATGGATTTGATTGAATTAGAAACCGCCTCCGACGTCGATAGCGCATTAGCTCTCAGCGCGGAAACCGGCATTCCCGTGCAAAATATGTTAGTCACCGATAGCCAAGGAAACGCCGCATGGCGCTTAACCGGGGCAATCAGTAGCCGCGATAACCCCAATATCACCAGTCAACAGCCTCAACAATTCCAAGCCCACGCATGGCTTAGCCCAGCCACTGACATTCCGGTAGTAAAAAATCCACAGCAACACCGCCTGTGGAGTGCCAATAGCCGAGTGTTATCGACACAAGATCACCTCAGATTTGGTGATGGTGGCTATGCCATTGGCAGCCGCTCAAGCCAAATAAAAGACAACTTAATGGCCCATCAACAATTTGATGAAACCGAGTTTTTGACCATGCAATTGGATAACCGAGCCATATTTATGCGCCGTTGGCACAGCTTATTGACGGCATCCTTAGCCACTGATATCAACCAGTACCATCAAGATCTCGACTGGTTAAGAAATTGGGGCGAATGCGCTTGCAGCGATTCGGTGGGATATAGCTTAGTGACAGCCTTCCGCAATCAACTCCTGGATGACACGTTTGCGCCGTTAGAGCATCACTTAGCCAATCAAGACCTGAGCTTACGCCGGGTAAAATCGGGACTCGAAACCGCGTTTTGGCAACTGTTAAGTCGTGACAACTCACAGTGGTTGCCTCAAATCCCTACTGAGCGGACGGCATTTATCCTCGCTAGCTACCAACAAGCCAAGGCAAAGTTACTCAAACAACATAGTCCAAGTGGGCAACTGCAAGATCTGGCGTGGGGGCGAGTCAATGCACTGACTATCAGCCATCCATTCAGTCGCCAAATACCAGGGTTAGCCCCAGTGCTGGATATGCCCAGCGTCGCGGGGTTTGGCGGGCGCTTTGAGCCCGCGGTGCAAGCCCCTCGATTTGGCGCCTCACAACGTTTTATCGTACAACCGGGGCGCGAGCAGGACGGCATTCTCACTCTTCCAGGAGGGCAGTCTGGTCACCCGTTATCGGCCTATTATCGCGCAGGGTTTGATGATTATGCCAACCACCAAGCCACGCCATTGTTACCCACAGCGCCTCGGCATACCTTGCATTTAAAGCCAGAGGTCAATCCCTAAACCGCAGCGAAGAGCCCTAGGCCTGCGTAGCGGCACGCACATGGTGGCCTGCAAATCAGCACTCACAATGCCGTGATGCCCCCTAGAGCTCATGCCATGGCGAGTGCTAGCGGCTCGTGTTTAGTGTTGATGCTCATCCCTCACGGCGTCCGCTTGACCACGTTCGAAACTGTGATAAAACCCTGAACGGCCATGCTGGATATAGCCTTGATGGATCATCGTTGCAATAAACGGATCCGCCTCATTGTCACCAACATCAGCAAAATCAATATCCTCATAACCTTGGGTCATGTGTACAAAGTCCTGTTCACTGAGGGGCGTCAACGCCTGTAACTGCAAGTGCACCACGGCGTGTTCAGCGTTGGTCATCACCATCTCGCGCGGTAAAGCCCATGGCTCCAGCCAATCAACCATCAGCTGTTGCCCTTGATATTCCCCTCGATATGTCGCACTGGCAACACAAGGGCTATTGCCTTGGTGCTGAGCACTCAGGCTTAGCTGGCTAAGTACGCTGGGTGACACCACATGATACAGTTGCTTTAAATCAACATGTTGGCCAAGTGCCAGCAAATCCCCTCGCTGATAGGTCACCGAACGGCGTTCGCTCGGAAAGTAACGGACATACTCGCCATGGTGCCAGCCTTCAAACGTCGTTGCTGAACGCTCTATCAGTAGTTGTTGCTGATTGCGGTGCAACTGCATGGTAAAGCGAGAACCCTGTGCATCGGTCACGACATAGCTCGCACTTAGGTGCTGGCTATCAAAGCTGGACTCGGCAGACCATGGCGCAAATGGGCATTCGTTATGGCTCGCACTCAACGGTGCGTCTCCAAAGTCGGCGACAGATTGCGCCATAACCGCCAGAGGCGCACAGCTCAGCCCCAGCAACCATATTCCATATAATTTCATAAGCTTTCTCTCATTAAAGCGATCCCATATCAGCTTAGGCTGGTGGGATCGCTGGCAATGGGTATGGGTTATTGTGCGGCTTCGGCCTTGCCCACCAAGTTGGCAGCATGATTGATCACATGAAAAATCTCGCTTTGCTCGACAGTACCTTGAACCAGATGTGCACCAGGGCCCCCCGCAAAAATTGCCACATCTTCACCAGCATGGGTTTCACTGCTCAGTGGGATCAGCGCTTCTTGATGAAAACCCACATGTTGCACATCAACATAGTTGAGGTCCTTTCTGCCCGCGTCAATGGCAAAGTTATAGCGTTCATCCCCCCCGGTGGCGAACGACGCAAAGCCAGCGCCGTTGGCATAACCGACGGTCGTATATGGCAATCCATTTGCATCAGTGGCGTTAGTCACAGCCGCGACCCCATTGGCATCATTGCTTTTGACTAAACCTAATATCGGGTTGCCGCGGGTGGGATAGCCCGCAATGGTAAACACATGGCTATGATCGGCGGTCACTATGAGCAAGGTATCATTGGCTGAGGTTTTTTCCATCGCCACTCTAACCGCGTCAGACAAGGCCAAGGTGTCGTACAAGGCTCTGGCCGCGTTGCCAGCATGATGCGCATGATCAATACCGCCTGCCTCAACAATCAACACAAATCCATTCTCATTTTTACTTAGCATATCGATAGATTTAGCGGTCATTTCGGCCAACGATGGCTCACCAGCAACCCCGGCAGTCGTACGGTCATAGTCATATTTCATGTGTGACGAATTAAACAATCCCAACAAATGATCAGTGCGCTGGCTATCCACCGCCACAAAAGCATCTCGGTCTTGCACATACGCCGCATTAGGATATTTGGCTAACCATTCCGCGGTTAAATCTCGGCCATCTCGACGTTTGCCCGACTTGCCTTCAGGATCAATCATCGATGTCGGAATAAAGTTACGCCGACCGCCCCCCATCACCACATTGATGCCCTGTCCGCCATTAAATGCTAATAATTGCGCCGCAATGTCTTCACAACCATGGCTGATGGCTTCACTAGGCAAGTTCGAATCGGCTTCCCAATTGCGATCGGGGACATGAGCAAACGTCGCCGCTGGGGTGGCATGAGTAATTCGCGCGGTCGAAACCACGCCGGTTGCCATGCCTGCCATCGCGGCTAATTCCAGCGACGTCACCAAATGTTGACCTTGGGCCGAGGCGCAATTGCCGCGAACCACCCCTTCCCCTTGGCTGATCACGCCAACATCGGTTTTCACTCCGGTCATCATGGCGGTCATGGTGCCCGCCGAATCGGGCGTTTGACCGTCAACATTGTAGGTTTTAGCGAGACCAACATAAGGCAAGGTTTCAAATGACAGCGAGTTTTCTTCGCCACTGTGCCCTCGTAATTGGCCATCAAGAATACGGCCAGCGGTAACGGTTGATACCCCCATGCCATCCCCAACAAATAAAATGATGTTTTTAGCCGCGCCCGCTTGGTTATTTACCGTCAAGGTATCGGCTTTAGCCACTCGTGCCTGACCATCGATATACCATTGATTCACCGCGCTCCAATCTTGACCATCTACGCCATTTGAACCATTTGTGCCATTTGCACCATCGGCACCATTGTCACCCTCACACCCCATCAGTGCCAATATTGCAGCCAAGGTGATTACCAGTATTTGCTTTGTCATTTTATGCTCCAACCTTAATATTTTGTGCCACCAAGCTGCTGCACTTGATTGATAATATGGAAGATCACGTTTTGCTCGATAACCCCTTGGGCTAAGTGCGCACCGGGGCCTAAAGCATGCAGACTGATGTCTTCACCGGCGTGGGTTTCACTGCTCATGGGGATCAAGGCTTGCTGCATAAAATCTTTATCGGTCGTGTCAACTGACGATAAATCATCGCGAACGCCAACCACGGCGCCAGGCCCATTGCTATAGGCTAAAGTGGTGTATGGTTTGCCATCACTAGCGAGTGCTAACTCGCCACCTATAGAGTGAACGAGGCCTAACATGGGGTTACCTCGCTGTGGATAACCTGCAATAGTGAACACATGGCTGTGGTCGGCCGTGACCATAATTAAGGTGTCTTCGCTGCGGGTGCCAGCAACGGCAGCTTGCACGGCACTGGATAGCTCAACTGTATCGGTTAAGGCGCGATGAGCATTACCCGCATGATGCCCATGATCGATGCGGCCTGATTCGACAATCAACAAATAACCGTTTGGATTTTTCTTCAGTATTTCTATGGCCTTCGTGGTCATTTCGGTTAACGATGGCTCTCCACCACGATCATTCGCTCTATCAATTTCATATTGCATGTGCGAGGGATTAAACAAGCCCAACAGATGATCGGTGGTGCTAGAGTCAATGGCATCAAAACCCGATTTATCCCATACATATGCCGCATTGGTGTAGCTGTTTAGCCAAGTCTGGGTTAAATCTTTTCCGTCGTTACGCTTACCGGCTTTACCTTCGCCATCGATTACCTCTTTTGGTAAAAAATAACTGCGACCACCGCCTAGGGCAACACTTAAACCATTGTCACTGCTACGTTCAACCAATTGACTAGCAATATCTTTACAGCCATTAGCAATGGCCTCTGCCGGTAAATTGCTATCCGCCTCCCAATTACGCTCAGGTGACTTAGCATAGGCCGCCGCGGGAGTTGTATGTGTCAATCGCGCCGTCGACACGACCCCAGTTGCTAACCCTTTGGCGTTCGCGAGATCCACGAGACTGATTAACTCATTGCCTTGGGACGACAAACAATTTCCTCGAAGGCTCGTGTCGGCAATAGCAATAATCCCCGCTTTGGTTTTCACCCCAGTTGCCATGGCTGTCATGGTGCCAGCAGAGTCTGGGGTTTGTTGATTGGTGGTATAGGTTTTGACCAAGGCGGTGTAAGGGAAATGCTCAAAACTCAATACGTTTTCTTCGCCCCCTTGGTGACCGGCGTGCTGCTGACCTTGTAAAATCCGCGCCGCGGTTAAGGTCGAAATGCCCATACCATCCCCCACAAATAAGATGACATTTTTAGCGTGTTCCCCTGTGGTCAATTGGCTTTTATTAACCACATTGGCGGCACCGTCTTTAAACCATTGGCTATTGGTTTGGTTGGCTGGCAACACGCTGGCATAGACGGTTAGCGTTACCATACTGCAGGACAAGGCTGCGGCTATCGTTCTTAGTTTGATCACATTCATCACCTTTTAAAAATCAACAAAATACTGCCCAAAATCGGTGGTCAATTGTTGATGGCAAAGATGACGAACATGCGTAAGTTATATGGCGGTTTTATGTCACTGCGCGAACCTCTGGCCACAGCCAGCGTAAAATGATGACGTTTTAGGCCTGTGACCAAATTCAAATTCCCTGAAAAAGCAGATGCTAACACTTGATTCAAATCAAAGTTTCACCCATGGTAGGCACAACTTTTTTATGGAGCTATCACATGCGCCAAGCAATAAATCATTCTTCCCGTCTCTCTTGCGTCGCCATCACCAGCCTACTGCTGGCTTTGCCGTTACCGGCCATGGCATTTGATCTCGGTGGTGCTAGAACATCAATGTTGGTGATCTTAGGGCTAGGAAGCCTGTGCCTACTGAACCTATGTTTGCAAGCCCTGTTTTATTTTTCAGGCGCCTATAGCCGGCCTAAATTTGCCATTGGCCACGTATTAATTGCCTTATTGGCGCCGGTTATCGCCATCATTATGACCTTAAGTGATACCCAAGGCTTTAATGGTTTGAGTTTAAACCTTGGCATGACCTTCATTGCCATCGCGCTCGCACTAATCCCGCTGAGCTTACGTCACAATGCCAAAGCAACTGGCCCCCACAGTAGCTATATTTTGAGCTTTGGTGCGCTGCTTTTTATGCTATTGGCACTGATGATTGCCCCCATTGGCGTATTTGCCATGATAGCTGCCAGCGTCAGTATATGGTTCGCAACCCAGCATTGGGCTCGATTGATCGCGTTAGCCATATTAATCCCCGCCACCACGATTTTTAGCATCTGGTTGTGGCAAATAAGTCATCTTATTCTTGCCAATGTCGGCGGATAAATCGCGGGCCGCTAGCAAGCCACTGACCCACTTGCTCGATGAAATACGTCAATGCAGCCAGTGTCAGTCTCATTTGCCTTTGCCTGCACGCCCCATATTACAAGCCAGTGGCCAGGCTAAAATCTTGATCGCAGGCCAAGCGCCGGGGCGAGTTACCCATCAGCGCAGCATACCCTTTGATGATGCCAGTGGCGATCGCCTCCGGCGTTGGCTTGGGGTGTCTAGAGCCAGCTTCTATGACCCCAATCTATTTGCCATCGTGCCCATGGGCTTTTGTTATCCCGGCACCCTAATCAACCATGGAAAAAAACACGGTGATTGCCCGCCAAGACCCGAATGCCAACAGCGGTGGCACCCACAGCTCCTGCCCTTACTCGATAAGGTTGAACTCACCATTATTCTCGGGCAGTTTGCTATTGATTATCACTTAGGTCGCACGCCTAAACTCAGTGTCACCCAAGCGGTAAGCCAATGGCAAAGGTGGTGGCCTCGGCACATAGTGCTGCCTCACCCAAGTCCAAGAAACAACCTGTGGCTAAAGCGTCATCCTGATTTTGAACACCTTGTCATCCCAAGCCTGCAGTCACGCGTTCGCCACCTACTGACGGGCTAATCAACGCGGCGCGATGTATCAAGGCGAAGTCACACAAGGGTTAAGCCAAATTGACTCACAGGGTGATTCGCCTATCAAGGCCTTATCGATTTTGTGCGATGGCACAACTATTTGCCTTATTAATCTTACCGATAAGTGGCCTTGGCCAAAGTATCCAAGCTGGGTTTCAGTAATAATGAGCCCGATAACCGCCAAAGCGGACTTACAATAACAAGCTAGGATCTCACATGTACCTCATTCTTACCCTTATTGCCGTGGTGGGCTTTATTGTGTTTGCCACCGCCAAGCTTAAACTCCACCCATTTTTAACCTTACTGATTGCCACCTTTTTAGCTGCTTTTGCCTTTGGTCTTCCAGCCGCCAGCATTGCCAAAACCATTACTTCAGGTTTTGGTGGCATTTTAGGTTACATCGGTCTGGTCATTGTTTTAGGCACCATCATAGGCACCATTTTAGAAAAAAGCGGTGCGGCCATCACCTTGGCCGATGTGGTGATCCGTGTGCTCGGCAAACGCTTCCCTAATCTCACCATGTCGATCATTGGTTATATCGTATCTATTCCGGTGTTTTGTGACTCGGGCTTTGTGATCTTGCACTCTCTGAAGCAATCGCTGGCCAACCGCATGAAAGTCTCCAGTGTATCGATGAGTGTTGCCCTCGCTACCGGCTTATATGCCACCCACACTTTTGTACCGCCAACGCCGGGTCCTATTGCGGCGGCCGGAAACCTCGGTCTAGAGTCTCAGTTAGGATTAGTGATTGCCATCGGCTTAGTGATTGCCGCCGTGGCAGCGCTGGCAGGATTGTGGTGGGCGAGTCGCTTTGCTGGAGTTGAGCCCGATGGCGAGGGCGCCGAGGAGTTAATTAGCCAAGCCAATCAATATAAATCCTTAAAAGCAAGCTATGGTCAACTGCCATCAGCCATGGCCGCCTTCGCGCCAATTTTGGCGCCAATTTTACTGATCTGTTTAGGATCGATTGCTAATTTCCCTGCCAAACCATTTGGCAGCGCCATCGCGTTTGACGTGCTTAACTTTTTGGGTCAACCACTGAACGCCTTAATGATTGGTCTGATGTTATCTCTGGCGCTATTAAAAAGTGACGACAAACTAAAAGAATTTAGTGACCGCATTAGTCAAGGCTTAGTGATAGCAGCCCCAATTTTACTGATCACCGGGGCTGGCGGAGCCTTTGGTGCTGTGATTAAAGCCACCCCTATTGGTGATTTTCTTGGCACCAGTTTATCGGCCTTAGGCATTGGTATTTTTATGCCATTTGTGGTGGCGGCGGCGCTTAAGTCGGCCCAGGGGTCATCAACCGTTGCTTTAGTGGCAACCTCCGCTTTAGTCGCACCTATGCTTGGGGATATTGGTTTAGGCTCAGATCTCGGACGTGTATTAACTGTAATGGCCATTGGCGCGGGCGCCATGACCGTTTCTCATGCCAATGATAGCTTCTTTTGGGTCGTGACTCAGTTTAGCCGCATGAGTGTCGCACAAGCCTATCGCGCCCAAACCATGGCGACTTTAGTACAAGGGCTGACCGCCATGGCCTTGGTTTATCTGTTAAGTTTGCTATTACTCTAATCGTGACGGCTTAAGCGCCTAGCTTAAGCCACACTTTGTTAGCGAGTTAGCCATGTATAACTCGCCATCGGCTCAGGAAAATTAATGAAAATAGTTATCGCCCCCGACTCATTTAAAGAAAGTCTCAGCGCGCTTGAGGTTGCCAATGCTATTGAAATTGGCTTTAAGCAAGTATTCCCCGAGGCAGACTATATCAAGGTGCCGATGGCCGATGGTGGTGAAGGTACGGTCGACGCCATGGTCGATGCTACCGCTGGCAGTCGCCGTCAAGTTGAGGTCACAGGTCCCATTGGTGAGCGGATCATGGCGACCTATGGCCTTTTAGGCCAAAACGAGCAGCACTCGGCGCCACGCGCGATTATAGAAATGGCCTCGGCCTCGGGCATACATTTAGTGCCAATGGCCAGTCGTAATCCCTATATCACCTCAAGTATTGGCACTGGTGAGCTCATCAAAGATGCGCTCGATCATGGCGTGCGTCATATCATCTTGGGTCTTGGCGGCAGCGCCACTAACGATGGCGGTGCCGGGATGTTGCAAGCCCTTGGCGCTATCTTACTTGATCAACATCAACGGCCCTTAAGTGCAGGGGGCGCCGCCTTAAGTCAGCTGGTTAGCGTAGATGTGAGCAACCTTCATCCTGCCCTAGCTGACTGCCAAATTGATGTTGCCTGTGATGTTGATAATCCCTTATGTGGTGAACGCGGTGCCTCGTATATTTTTGGCCCCCAAAAAGGAGCGAGCCCCGCCATGGTTGAAAAATTGGATAAGGCGCTCGCCCATTTCGCTGCGGTGGTGGCCAGTCAATATCCGGCCACCCAAGGATTAGCCCAATTAGCAGGCGCTGGCGCCGCTGGCGGCATGGGATTTGCTGTGGTGAGTCTATTAGGCGCCAAACTTGCCCCAGGAGTGGATTTAGTCAAACGAGCAGTGAATTTAGAGCACGCCATTGCAGGGGCATCGTTAGTGATCACCGGCGAAGGTCGAATAGATGGTCAAACTGTCTATGGTAAAACGCCCATGGGGGTGCTCAACGTCGCCAATGACTATAAAGTCCCTTGTATTGCCTTGGCAGGGTGTTTAGGCAGCGATGCCGATAAAATCAAAGCCCAGGGAATGCAGGCCATCTTTCCGATTGTCCCTGCCTCGGTCACACTTGAGCAGGCATTAGCGACTGGAGAGCAAAACTTAATTCGCACCGCCGCCAATTTAGCGGCAATCATCAAACTTGGGCAAAGATTCGGCAACTAAGGATGAGATTCCTGCTCACTCACGCTACTGCCGTGCTGTAGCCCAAATAGAACCCTTGTAAGTTTGTGAGCCAGATCTTGATGTGTGCTGGCGGTTACAGTAAAGTTGCCAACAATTTACTGTAACCGCTAACGATGGCCTCTTTTTTGAGTATCCCACCGCCAGTAGGTTCAGCCAGTCCCACTTCATAAGAGTGTCTATGACTTCAGCTTCTCGTACCCAAACTACCTTTGCGTCTTCATCTGGACTGCTGCCGGCATTAGAGGGCACTGATGCGCAAGCGCCGCAGACAACCAGCCCAGCTTCGATAGCAATTGCCTCTACGGATGCCATTCTTAAGGTGTTTACCGTTCCCGAAGCCCCTAATTCAACCTTAGGCCAGATTGAAGCCAAATTATCCCATGACTTAGCCGGTTTTTTGCGAGATAACATTGCTGCATTAGAAAAGCCGTTAAGTGATATCGAACAAGACTTTAGTCAACATAAAATTCCCACGACTCCCCGCTTTGTGTCTGACTATGTCGATGAAATCATGCACACCTTGGTGGCACATTCAGTGCATACCGCGGCCCCAAGTTTTATCGGTCATATGACGTCGGCTTTGCCTCATTTTGTACTGCCTTTGTCTAAAATCATGGTGGCGCTCAATCAAAATCTGGTCAAAATCGAAACGTCCAAAGCTTTTACCCCACTAGAACGGCAAGTATTAGGCATGATGCATCACCTGATTTATCAGCGGAATGCAGATTTTTATCAAGCGTTTCAGCATCAAGCCAATACGGCCTTAGGCGCCTTTTGTTCCGGTGGCACCATTGCCAACATCACTGCGCTCTGGGTCGCACGTAATCGCTTACTTCAGCCTGACGGTGAGTTTTTAGGGGTTCATCGTCACGGCCTAGTTCGCGCATTACGCCATTATGGCTTTGATGACATCGCTATCTTAGTGTCTGAACGCGGACACTATTCATTAGCCAAGGCGGCCGATTTACTGGGCATTGGGCGAGCCAATATTATTAGCATAGCGACGACCGCGCATAATAAAGTCGATATCAAGGCCATGCGCGCACAAGCCGAAGATCTCAAACGTCAAAACATACGGGTAATGGCCATTGTTGGCGTGGCTGGCACCACAGAAACGGGCAATATTGATGATTTAAGCGCCCTCGCCGACCTTGCGACTGAATTGGACTGTCATTTTCATGTTGATGCGGCATGGGGCGGAGCCAGTTTATTATCAAGCAAATATCGCCATCTGTTACAAGCAATAGAACGAGCTGACTCAGTCACTATCGATGCTCATAAGCAAATGTATGTGCCCATGGGGGCTGGCATGGTGCTATTTAAAGACCCTAGTGCCAGCCATGCTATCGTTCACCATGCCGAATACATTTTACGCCAAGGCTCGAAAGATTTAGGCAGCCAGACTCTCGAAGGCTCCCGCCCGGGCATGGCACTGCAAGTGCATGCTTGTCTGCAGATTATTGGCCAACAAGGTTATGAAATCTTAATTAATCGCAGCATAGAAATGGCGCATGCATTTGCCGCCAAGATAAACCAAAATGCGGATTTTGAACTGACTAGTGCACCCGAGTTATGCATTCTCACCTATCGCTATGTGCCAGCCATCGTTCAGCAAGCTATCGGCAAGCTCATAAATTCTAATAATATTGCGCAGATTGGAGGGCAAACTCCCGTTGAATGTTTGGAGCGTCTGCAACTCTTACTCGATGACTTAACCCAGCATATTCAAAAGACTCAACGTGAATTAGGTAAGTCGTTTGTTTCACGCACCCGCATCCCCCCCGCCTCAATGCCACTGCGTAAATCCGTGGTATTTAGGGTGGTGCTAGCCAATCCCTTGACCACAGAGGAGATTATCGATGCCGTGCTTATTGAGCAAGCGAACATCGCCAGCGCCGAGCAAGACGTCATGCCTCGATTAATCACACTTGCCAACGCCGTGCTAGCTCAACTTTAATGAGCAACTTCTTAGTGGGCCAACTTCTTAGTGGGCAACTTCTTAGTGCCTACAAAGCCACCCACTTTAATTAGATGCACAGTGCCTACAAAGCCACCCACTTTAATTAGATGCACAGTGCCTACAAAGCCACCCACTTTAATTAGATGCACAAAAGCCCTATCTCAGAAAAATTGAATAAGCCGAGTTAATTGTGCCAACCCCAAGCGTCTTATTAATTAGCCAGCCATTATTAATCAATGGCCTAAGGCTTATCCAACAAAGTAAAAATGGGGATAATTTAATGATGAGCAAAATGGAAGTTTTAATGGGATTGTTTACGCAATTTCGTGCGACATGTCATGATTAAATGAACAAATTTACGGATGCATGCTGAAGAGTGGCCACACTTTCTTGGCTCATAGCTTAATGAGATAGGATCTTGGGGGCATTGGATTTATTAAATTATGTCAGGGCTTAAATACTGACAACTTTTAGCAAAGTGTCGTCGCCGCTTTTGTAAATGCTCACAAAATAGTGTGAGTTCTGGCGTAGTGCCCACCGGGCCATGAAACAGCTTGCCAAATTCGGTGATAAGTTTACACCAGCGCTCTGCTGGCATGTTGATACGATTAAGTACGCGACTGCTGCCCTCTCGTATCGAACCTCGTTTGTCATCACGGATGATTCGGCCCGTATCTTCAATGAGTTCAAGATAATCCTTGAACTCAAAATTAAGACCGATTGGCTGGCCTGCGTGCTCACCGCCTTGAAATGACAGTAAAGCTTGGGACTCTTCACCCTTGAGCGCGGCGTGTATTCGCAGTTGAATGCTGGTGAAATCTGATTGCTCCGGGGTAGCGGCTTCGTTTGCCCTTATTGGGTTTAAGTCCACATAAGCCATGCAGGCAAGTACTGCTGCTTCATCCAATAAGGCTTGCGATTTAAACCTGCCCTCCCAGAATCGGCCCGAGCAACCATCTTCCTGATTGGCTTGTCTGGCGATAGGTTCGTTTAAGCAGCGCATAAACCAAGAGATATCACACAAGCGACTGCGATATATGGCGATGGCATGTTTAAGTCGTATCACATCATGAGGAGCCACCAGCTCGCCTTGGGCAAACTTTTGCGTTAAGTCATCCCCTTTAAACAATTGATGCCATTGCTCGACCACTTGTTTGTCACTCCAAGCATTGGCGCTATCAATGTCGACTCGCAATACCAAATGCAAATGATTAGACATCACCGCAAAGGCCGCCACATCAATGGCAAACACTTGGGCGAGCACTTGAATGCGCTCAGTCACCCAATCTCGCCGGTGGTCGTAGTTTTTACCTGAGAATTTATCATCCCCGCACAAGAATGCGCGGCGGACAACGCGGCTACAGCAGTGATAATAAGGCGTGTCTTCAATACTGATTTGGGTTCTTCTTGGACGCGGCATAACAGGCTCCAACATCAACAACACCCATCAGCATAGTAGAAAAGACCAAGCCCCTCCATTTGCAATTAGTTTTTAACAAAGCCACCCATAATATATGTGAACCATAATATGGGTGGCCATCATCTTTGTTGTCAGTATCTTTGCAGCTTATCAGCTGTTGTCATCTGATGTACGGGATAACCATTCGACAGCGACGCCCGCTTGGTCAAACATTTCTTGGCTGATTTGGATTTTATCACCCCAACGGGATAAAAAGTCAGGGCTAGGTTGTGGACTATGCACACTGCTTATGCCGGTTTGAATAATCTTAGCCGCACAGTTTGGGCAAGGAAAGTGAGTAACCCAAATGTCGCAACCGCTTAAATCCCTTTTAGCATAAAGAATCGCATTTTCTTCTGCATGCAAAGTTTTGAGTAACTTCATCTCACGGTTATCAGTATCAGCACTGTCTGAAACGCCATGGGGGTATCCATTAAATCCTAAGGAAACAATACGATTATTCTCAGTAATCACTGCGCCAACTTGGGTAGAAGGATCTTTACTCCAAGATGCAACGAGCTCGGCCATCTGTAAAAAGCGTGTTGCCCATTTGCTCATCATGTTGTTAGCTTCCTATGCAATCGTGGTAAATACATCATTTGGATTTATCGCTATTTTCTATCCAGAACTCTTATAAATCAACCACGGCTAATGTTTTTGCTTTATTTAGCCTGAGCATTGCCCCTGCCGCCCAAGCGCGAGTTCAGCGCGATTCTTTGCCATCATAAACCATAGGGGCTGCGCAAACTGATATGCTCAATCGCTTGAAGCAGTCAAATGAGGTGGCCTAATCATTGGCAATAACATGACTAATACTTTCTTACTGACTTACCAGCCGAAATACGCTCTAAATAACAAAGAGTCTCAATGGTGATTAAGCCTCAGTTACAACTCCATGGGCAATCGAGTTAAACTCATAATTTCGCCAAAAATAAAATAGCAGCACCATCAGCCAACTTATCATCATTGTTGACTCAACCTAACTATCACTCGCTACCAATGGTATGGGAATTACAGTATTTCGGTCTCAAAACGGGCAAGTCTGGCTTCTGCTTGGGTGCAGGCTGTAAGGGCTATCAATTCGCGTAACGTGATATTGGGGTTATCCTTATTGAGCCGCGCGAGTTTAACCGGCAGCGGCTCAAGCTTATCCGCCGGCGGTACTAACCCAGCTTCTAGCTTGTTAGTGAGGTAAATGAACGCGTCTTGGTTGGTGTCTTTTAACGCTTGAGCTAAAGATTGAATATCCATTGCCAGGCCATTGGCGCTCCAATGACGAGAACGCCTCACTCGCTTAAGCTGGCAGCCGTATTGCTTGGCTAAGGTTTGCGCTTCACTCACTAAGGTCCTGCCTATGCGATGAATAAGTGCAGGTAAGTGTATGTTAATTGGCTCATTGTGATGCATGAAAGTCACTGGGAATATTTTCGGTATGCCTGCCTTAGTTGCAGGTATTTATGCCATGATGGTTTATGATATCGAGCATTTTAAATTTCACAAATAATGGCAGAGTACCTGAAACAAAGCGCTCATTTCTGGTGTTATTAGCCAGCCCGCCACCAGCGCTGATATTGCCCTAACAGCGATTGCCCTAACATCGCCAGCATAATTGCCCAAGGCGCGCGCTTGATAACCAGCAGACAACAAGGGCGTTGTTGATCAAATAGTTCACGTAACGTACTGATCTAATGACACTTACTCTAATTACTCAACTCGGTAACTAACAGGCATACCTAGTCTTATGACTTTGTTCATTGCCTTGACGTTAGCTAA
>NZ_JAHUTT010000042.1 GCF_019209865.1 Shewanella sp. NIFS-20-20
TGCGAGACAGTTCAAGCTTGATGGGAAACGGGATAGGGCCTATCCACGTGCGTTAAAAATGAGTAAAAACAAGTATCCCATTAAGTCTAAGAAAAATGCCGTTCACACTAAGTGAACGGCATTAGGCCTTGGCCGCTTTTTAACACATATCTGCATTGATGACTATTTACAGATCATCTGCATTTTCAGACAAGTAAGATGCAACACCGTCTGGATTAGCGCTCATGCCTTTCTTACCTTTTTCCCAACCCGCAGGACAAACATCGCCATGCTCTTCATGGAACTGTAAGGCATCGATCATCCGCAGCATTTCATCCACGTTACGGCCTAATGGTAAGTCATTCACTACTTGATGACGTACCATACCGTTTTTGTCGATTAAGAATGAACCACGAAATGCCACACCGGCTTCTGGATGCTCAACATCGTAAGCTTTACAAATGTCATGCTTTACATCAGCGACCAACGTATATTTCACTTGGCCAATGCCGCCCTTGTCTACAGGGGTATTACGCCAGGCGTTGTGGGTAAACTGAGAGTCGATTGAAACACCAATCACTTCAACACCACGCTTTTTGAACTCATCCATACGATGATCAAAAGCGATTAATTCTGATGGGCAAACAAAAGTAAAATCGAGTGGGTAGAAAAACACCACTGCGGTTTGACCTTGAATCGCGGTATTCAAGTTAAAGCTATCAACAATCTCACCGTTACCTAATACAGCGGCGGCAGTAAAATCTGGGGCCGGGCGGCCGACTAATACACTCATATAATCCTCCATCAATGGAATGTAAATACAATATCCAGCAAATCTAATTGGCATTATATGGGCTTATTCTGAGCTGACAACCCATTTAACTCAATCCATGTCGATTTAATTCGATACAGGATCATTACATCTAACAACAAAAACAAAGCGAACTATTTACAGCAGTTGTCATCCAAATAAAAACCCACAAATTTCCCGCAGAAAAATACAATTTCACTCTTTGAAATGCTGGACAGCAAGGCTTCTAGCGGTCAAGATTGATTTTTTTATCGCTAACAATAAGAAATCATAATGAACGCTGTCGTTATTGCAGTTTGCTTAATGCTAGGTCTCAGTCTGGCGCGAGTTAACGTGGTTATCGCATTAACCATAAGTGCCTTAGCCGCTGGCTTAATCGGTGGGTTAGATATTCATCAGACCATTTCGGCTTTTAATACCGGTCTTGGCGGCGGAGCGAAAATCGCTCTCGGTTATGCCCTGCTCGGTGCATTTGCTGTTGCGTTATCGCATTCTGGTTTAACAACATTAATTTCTCACAAAGTAATCAGTGCTTTAGGTCACTCGCCAACCCCAAAAAATACCAATTTAGTACGGTGGAGCCTATTGTTGTTGTTACTCGCGATGGCGGTGTCATCTCAAAATGTGCTGCCAATTCATATCGCCTTTATTCCTATTTTGGTACCACCGCTATTGCATGTGATGTCGAAACTCAAGCTCGATAGACGCTTAGTGGCATGTGTACTGACCTTTGGTCTGATCACCACCTATATGATTTTGCCCATTGGTTTTGGCGGCATTTTTCTAAATGATATTTTATTAGCCAACCTTAACAGTAATGGCTTAAATGCCAGCTTAGCCCAGATCCCAGCGGCCATGATGTTGCCGGCTCTAGGCATGTTTTGTGGCTTATTATTCGCAATTTTTATTAGCTACCGTCGTCCGCGTGAATACGACGAACAGCAAATATTAACCGCTGAGCCTGAAGAAACCATCCATAAAAAGAACATTGTCATTGCCCTCTTGGCCATCATTGCGACACTAGTGGTGCAGCTGTATACCGACTCCATGATCTTTGGTGCCCTCGTGGGCTTTATGATCTTCTCAACCAGTGGAGCCCTTAAGCACGTTGCCGACCAAGACATCTTTAATCAAGGGGTGCGCATGATGGCCAATATTGGGTTCATCATGATCGCTGCCGCGGGATTTGCCGCGGTGATTAAAGCAACCGGCGAAGTCACGAGCTTAGTGCAAGCGTTAGAGTCTCTCATTGGCAATAACAAACCTTTGGCGGCCTTATTGATGCTCGTGGTGGGTTTATTGATCACCATGGGGATTGGTTCATCGTTTTCTACAATCCCAATTATTGCAACAATTTACGTGCCGTTAGCATTAACCTTTGGATTCTCAATCCCGGCAACGATTGCCTTAGTCGGTACGGCCGCAGCCCTCGGTGATGCGGGTTCACCCGCCTCAGACTCAACGTTAGGACCAACCTCGGGTCTCAATGCCGATGGCCAGCATGATCATATGCGCGACAGCGTGATCCCAACCTTTATTCATTACAATATCCCATTATTGATTTTTGGCTGGATAGCCGCCATGGTACTGTAACGATGCGTTAATGTGCTAATGAGAACGGGAGCCTATGGCTCCCGTTATGCTGGTTGGGGCCAGCCATCCACTTCAGAGTTTCCAGCGCTATCGATAATACGCTACCCTGTAAGGCAAAAATCACCTCAACTTGGACAACGGATGACCCAACTAACATTACCTCGCCAACTCATAGGATTTGCCGCTTGGCTAGGACTGTGCTTTGTCACATCAGCGCTTGGCGCCATTGCCTCAATACAAGCAAAAACATTTTATGGGCAACTGAGTCAGCCCGAGTGGGCGCCTGCCGCTTGGGTATTTGGCCCAGTATGGACGAGTTTATTTATCATGATGGCCATCGCGGCTTGGCTGGTATGGCGCCAGCAAGGCGGCCAGCATCGTGTCCAAGCACTAACGTTATTTGTGATTCAACTGGCGATAAATGCCTTATGGAGTTGGCTATTTTTTGCCTGGCAACTGGGGATGTTTGCCTTTATTGATATTGTGATCTTAGTGGCTTTGCTCGCCCTCACTATCATCTCATTTTGGCGTGAACAGCGCCTAGCAGCCCTACTCTTGGTGCCGTATTTACTCTGGGTTACGTTTGCCGCCGGATTGAACTATTCCTTATGGCAACTCAATCCACAGTTACTTGGTTAGCGCAGCAGGCTCAAGGCCACAATCACTGTCAACATATCCAAGGGAACTGTCGCCACATGATCTTACAGCGAAGGGGCAACAATCACCCTCAGCCAATGTATTTAATACTCGCGCGCCATTGTCCGTCTTGAAAAGCCGCCAGCAATTTTTTAGCGCGACCTTCATCTAACTCGGTGAAGCATCTGCGACTATGAAAAAAATCATTTAAGCCACCCATGTGCTTAAGCTTTTCCCATGAAATTCCCGAGTAGCCCATGGTCCACTGCGCAAATTGCGCTGCTTAATCGGCTCTAAAATGATTTATTAACCTTACTATGGCGCTTGTCTGTGAAAATATGCGCAAACAATGTTTCAACCACGCTACGCTACTCTTCCAGTATCTGAAAAAACGAGCCTTGGTCAAATACCAACAGACCGGTGACATTCAGCGCAGCGCTATACTTCCTCGCGATGTCGAGAAGCGAAACTAAATCGCTTTCCTTGGGGTCTGGTGTCGCGGCGCGGGTATAAATGCAATGCACCAATTCCATCATTAGTTCATCGCCCATGACGCTCCTTTGCAAACTTCAGCCCGCAGACTGAAAGTGATATACATCGCCATTTGCTCTTGCATACAACCAATTGCCTTGCGATCAACTACATCCATTCGATGTTTCAACGCTACTTCAAATGATGTTAGTTATTGATGTAGTTCGATTTTATTGCCAATAACCCAGCCATAATCCGCAGGAATTGATATTCATGGTAAACGCCAGTGAGTCCGTTTGAGGTCGTTTTACATCCGCCAACAAAAAGGAGCCTGATAGCTCCTTATTAGTGCTTCATTGTGGGCAACAGTACCTACTTAGTACCGAAGATTTTATCACCAGCATCACCCAGACCAGGCAGAATATAGCCTTTTTCATTTAAGCACTTATCGATAGAGGCTGTGTATAGCTCAATATCAGGGTGGGCTTTTTCAAGTGCCGCAATACCTTCAGGAGCAGCCACTAACACTAAGGCTTTAATGGCGTTACAACCACGCTTTTTCAGTAAATCGATAGTAGCGATCATCGAACCACCAGTGGCTAACATCGGGTCAACCACCAAAGCAATACGCTCATTCATGTCGCTCGCCAATTTTTCGAAATAAGGCACTGGCTCTAAGGTTTCTTCATCGCGATAAATACCCACCACAGAAATCCGCGCACTAGGCATATGCTCTAACACGCCATCCATCATTCCGAGGCCAGCGCGCAAGATAGGCACCACAGTGACTTTTTTACCTTTGATTTGGTCAACTTCAACAGGGCCATTCCAACCATCAATAGTCACAGTCTCGGTTTCGAAATCAGCCGTAGCTTCATAGGTTAGCAAACTACCTACTTCGGCGGCTAATTCACGGAAACGCTTAGTACTGATATCACCTTCGCGCATTAATCCAATCTTATGGCGAACCAGTGGATGTTTAACTTCGACGACTTTCATTGTTTTCTCCTGCCAAATTTTTGTTGTCAAGTTCATGAACCCTTGACCTTTATAAGAGCTGAAATTCGCGCCACCGCCTGTGCTAACCACGCAAGGTTATGGAGCAGAATTATAAAAACCAAATTTAGTGGAGTTTAGTCAATTTAGCTGCGCGATTAAATATAAACTTTAGCCACGTAGTAAAAGCGTGAACTCAAACAGCAGCATTCACCAAAGCGCTGTCAAAACACACTGATTTTGCATAATTTAGCGTATCAGCGTTCGCGTCAAGGGAAAATGATCGGGTGTTATGACACCAACCTAAATGGTAGAATGCCCGTCATAAGAAGACTCTTATCACTTGTACCCAAGAGGATCGCCGTGAGCACCCCGACCCCACTGAGTTATAAAGATGCCGGTGTAGATATCGATGCCGGAAACGCCCTAGTTAACAATATCAAATCTGCCGTTAAGCGTACCCATAGACCCGAGGTTCTCGGTAATCTTGGTGGTTTTGGTGCCTTGTGTGAACTCCCTACCAAATATAAACACCCAGTACTGGTATCCGGTACCGATGGTGTGGGCACTAAACTGCGCCTAGCCATTGATTATAAAAAACACGATACCGTGGGTGTTGATTTGGTGGCGATGTGTGTCAATGACTTGATAGTTCAAGGGGCTGAACCACTCTTCTTCTTAGACTATTATGCCACCGGAAAATTAGACGTCGAGGCCGCGACTGCCGTCGTAAATGGGATTGCTGATGGTTGTTATCAGTCTGGCTGTGCCCTGATTGGTGGTGAAACCGCCGAAATGCCTGGTATGTATGAAGGCGATGACTATGATCTTGCAGGTTTCTGTGTCGGTGTAGTTGAAAAAGCTGATATCATTGACGGCACCAAGGTTACAGCAGGCGATGCATTAATCGCGCTGGCCTCAAGCGGCCCTCACTCTAATGGCTATTCTTTGATCCGCAAAGTACTAGAAGTGAGTCAAGCCGAGCCCCAGCAACTGCTCGAAGGCAAGCCTTTAATTGAACATTTGCTGGAACCGACAAAAATTTATGTAAAGTCGTTATTAAGCTTAATCGCGCAATCGGAAGTGCATGCCATGGCACATATTACAGGTGGCGGCTTCTGGGAGAATATTCCACGAGTATTACCCGCGCATTGCAAAGCGGTCATCGATGACCAATCTTGGCAATGGCCGGCAGTATTCAACTGGTTAAAAGACGCTGGCAACATCAACGAATTCGAAATGTATCGTACCTTTAACTGTGGTGTCGGTATGATCGTAGCGTTACCAGAAACAGCCGTTGATGCGGCGCTCTCCCTGTTGTCAGCCCACGGTGAAACTGCTTGGCGGATCGGTACCATTGCCGAACGCAATAACGACGAAGAGCAAGTGGAGATCCTTTAATGGAATCAAGCTGTCGCATCCTGGTACTCATTTCTGGTCAGGGAACTAACCTCCAGGCCATAATTGATGGTTGCTTTGATAATCTCAATGCCGATGTTATTGGTGTCATTAGTAATCGAGCCGATGCCTACGGGTTAATTCGTGCTCATCAGCATGAGATTGATACAAGCTGCGTACTTGTCCATGACAACGAAAGCCGCGAGGAATATGACCAACGGTTAATGTTGGCCATTGATAAATATCAACCAGACTTAATTGTCTTGGCTGGATTTATGCGGATTTTAGGTGAAGAGCTGGTATTAAAATATCAAGGACGAATGATCAACATTCATCCATCATTACTGCCACGTCACCCAGGACTCAATACGCACCAACGCGCCATGGAGGCCGGAGATACTGAACATGGCTGTAGTGTCCATTTTGTGATCCCAGCCTTAGATGCCGGCCCAGTAATTTTGCAAGCCAAGGTGCCCGTATATCCAGAAGACAGCATTGAGGAATTATCTGAGCGAGTCCACGAACAGGAGCACGCCATTTACCCTCTGGTGGTTAAATGGTTCAGCCAACAACGCCTAAGTTTAATCGATGGTCAAGCGTATCTCGATGATAAACCGATTGGCATTCATGGTTACGCACCAGACTAAATCTCTATTTTTATTACAAAAAACGGCCTTTTTGGCCGTTTTTTTATGCAAAATTTCATTGGTGTCCTCAGTCATTTCATACTAGATTGAATGAAGTTTCTACAATTAGGACATCTTATGAAAAGCGTTATTTGTGATATTGATGGGGTGCTACTGCATAATAATCGTCTGATAGCCGGCAGTGATCGCTTTATCCACCGCTTGTTAGAGCAAGGAAACCCGCTAGTTATTCTAACCAATTATCCCGTTCAAACCGGTAAGGACTTACAAAATCGCTTAGCCGCTGTCGGCATCAACGTCCCCGAAAGTTGTTTTTATACCTCGGCCATGGCCACCGCCGACTTTCTCACTCATCAACACGGTAACAAGGCCTTTGTGATTGGTGAAGGCGCCCTCACCCACGAACTCTATAAAGCCGGCTTCACTATCACAGACATCAATCCTGATTTCGTCATCGTTGGCGAAACTAAGTCTTATAATTGGGACATGATCCATAAGGCCGCGCGATTTGTCGCTAATGGCGCCCGTTTTATTGCCACCAACCCCGATACTCATGGCCCAGGTTACAGTCCCGCCTGTGGCGCACTTTGCGCGCCAATAGAGCGCATTTGTGGCAAGAAACCCTTTTATGTGGGTAAACCCAGTGCTTGGATTATTCGCTCCGCGCTCAATAACATTGATGCGCATTCAGAAAATACCGTGATTATTGGCGATAATATGAAAACTGATATTTTGGCTGGCTTCCAAGCGGGTTTAGAAACCATTTTAGTGACCTCGGGTGTCAGCCAGCTCGCCGATATAGAAAAAGAACCCTTTCGCCCCAATCATGTTTTTGACTGTGCAGGTGATATTGATGTGATCTAATCCGGCGTCTTTGCCATTGAAGGGCCGCAACTCGGCCTATTTTTGATTATCATCAACTTTTTAATGCTCATAACGAATTCATTAAAATTGGCAAAGGCCAACAATGCCGCTTTAAAGAAATATCAGTAAATCGAGTAATCAATGAATAATCTTCATTTTAATCACCGCAACATCAACCGAAAATACATCAAAACCACCGAAATGCAGATAAATAATCAAGAGCTCGATTTGCTAGCATCCACAGATAATGGCAGACTCTATGTCAACGAGTTGAAACCTATTAATATTCTGTGAGTTGGAGAGCGCCATGTGTTCAATTTTTGCCATTCTTGATATTCAAACCGACGCCGATAGCTTGCGTCCAATTGCGCTTGAAATGTCTAAACGCCTCCGCCATCGTGGTCCAGATTGGTCGGGTATTTACCAAGATGATCACGCGATCCTGGCTCATGAACGTTTAGCTATCGTCGATATCGAACATGGCGCCCAACCGCTATATAGCGCCGATAATAGCCTGGTGCTCGCCGTAAACGGTGAAATATATAACCATAAGCAACTGAAAGCCCAATTAGGCGATAAATACAGTTATCAGACCCACTCTGATTGCGAGGTGATCTTAGCGTTATATCAAGAATACGGCTGCGAATTTTTAGATATGCTAAACGGCATCTTCGCTTTCGTGTTATATGACAAACGCACAGGTCAATACTTAATTGGCCGAGATCATATGGGTATAATCCCGCTCTATACCGGTCACGATAGTGCGGGCAATGTGTATGTTGCCTCTGAAATGAAAGCACTAGTCCCGGTATGTAACCATGTCGCTGAGTTTGCTCCTGGTCATTATCAAGTCTCTGATCAGGCTGCGGTGCGTTATTATCAACGAGACTGGATGAATTATCAGGCCGTGGCCGAAAATCCGGCAAGTAGCCAAGAGATCCGTACCGCGTTAGAAGCCGCCGTCAAGCGGCAACTCATGTCAGACGTGCCATATGGGGTATTACTCTCAGGTGGGCTCGACTCATCGGTCATCTCAGCCATCACGCAAACGTTTGCCAAGCACCGAATTGAAGACAATGATGCTTCGCAAGCTTGGTGGCCACAATTGCACTCCTTTGCAGTGGGTCTACAAGGTGCCCCTGATCTAGCCGCTGCGCAAAAGGTGGCAGATGCTATAGGTACCATACATCACGAAATTCACTTCACCTTCCAAGAAGGTCTCGATGCTATCAGTGACGTGATCTACCACTTAGAAACCTATGACGTTACCACCATCAGAGCCGCGACCCCGATGTACTTAATGGCACGAAAAATCAAAGCCATGGGCATTAAGATGGTGCTCTCTGGTGAAGGGGCCGATGAATTATTTGGCGGCTACTTATATTTCCATAAAGCGCCAAATGCCGAAGCTTTCCATGAAGAATTAGTACGAAAGCTCGATAAACTGCATTTGTTCGATTGCTTACGCGCCAATAAAGCCATGGCAGCGTGGGGATTAGAAGCCCGAGTGCCTTTCTTAGATAAAGAGTTTATTGACATCGCCATGCGTACCAACCCGCAAGCTAAAATGTCTGGCAAGGGTAAAATTGAAAAACATATCCTACGCGAAGCCTTTAGCGACGCCTTGCCAGAGTCAGTTGTCTGGCGTCAAAAAGAGCAATTTAGCGATGGGGTGGGATATTCATGGATTGATGGTTTAAAAGAGGTCGCCGCCACAAAAGTAACGGATAAAGAGATGGAAAACGCCCATTTCCGCTTCCCATACAATACACCGCAAACCAAGGAAGCCTATTTATATCGCGGTTTCTTTGAACAGCACTTCCCTCTGCCTAGTGCGGCAGAAACCGTTCCAGGCGGTAAGTCGGTTGCTTGCTCAACCCCAGAGGCGCTGGCATGGGATGCGAGCCTGCAAGGTGTCATTGACCCATCCGGTCGCGCGGTGCGTGAAGTACACAGCGATAGTTACTGATCCCTTGCGTCTAATTTGACAGCCCTGTTTGCTCCAGGGCTGTTTTTTGGGCATTATCAAGTACGACTTCAGAGAAAGATGCATCGCCAATGACCAAATATCAAAGCGTAAACGTTGCCGCCACCCTCTGGGCATTCACCTTTTTAGTGGTGTTCGCTTGGTCAGCGTATCACCCCTTCGAGAGAGGCACTTGGGTGTTAGAAGTGGCACCGGCCGTCTTAGGCGCCGCCGCGCTGCTGTTAAGTCGGCGTCGTTTTCCTCTGACCCCTTTACTGTATGTCTTGATCTTAATTCATTGCATCATTTTATTGATTGGCGGCCATTATACCTACGCCGAAGTACCGTTATTTGACTGGATAGCCGAACACACTGGCAGCAGTCGCAATAACTATGACAAATTAGGTCATTTCGCCCAAGGTTTTGTACCAGTAATGATTGCGCGTGAAATAACGCTTCGGCTGCAAGTCTTTAATAGTCGGGCTTGGGCTAATTTCTTTGTGGTGTGTTTTGCGCTGGCTTTTAGCGCGTTTTACGAATTGATCGAATGGTGGGTCGCCTTGGCCTCGGCTGAAGGTGCAGAGGCTTTCTTAGGGACTCAAGGTTATGTATGGGACACCCAATCAGACATGGGAGCTGCATTAATAGGCGCTATCGCGGCACTCGTGACCTTGTCATCTTGGCATGATAGCCAGCTGAGCCAATTTATTAAGCGCTAATGGCTACTCGCTCCATACCGCATACTCATTGCCATTAGGGCAGCAAAAATGAAAACGCTGACCACCGGGAAAACTAAAGGTATTTTTTGATATTTCGCCGCCGGCGTTAACAATATCTTGGGCGGTTTTGGCCAAATCTTCGCTGTAAATCACCACTAAAGGACAGCCTTTAGCCGTATTAAAACATAAGGCGTCTTCATAAAAACCGCCATCAATGCCCACGTGATTAAAACAGGAATAATGCGGACCATAATCACTAAATTGCCAGCCAAAGACTCGGGTAAAAAATGCCTTGGCCAAGGCCATATCGCGAACAGGGATCTCTAGATAGTTAATGCTATGATGCTGTGCCATATGACCTTATCTCCTATTACATTTGAATCAACCCAGCCACTAAACCAAGTAGGCCACCAAATACGCCGCCCCAAATCACTAACCATCCCAAATGAGCCTTGATCATGTGTTGCACCATGACTTTTACCATCTGCGGGGTCAATTCATTTAAGCGTTGCTCAATAATCTCTTTAATTTGCGCTTTTAAACCCGTCAGTTTTTCCGGCTGTTCTAACTCATTTATCAACAGTTGTTGAAAATCTTCGCTAGTGGCAATATCGACTAAAGACGCCTGCATTTTTTCGATAAACGGCTGACGTAACGGCACTAACGCTTCGTTGCCACCAAACATGGCAAGCATGCCGCCAAATGATGATTGTTCAACCGTAGTGACTAGCGCATCAAACGCGGGGTTTAAGTCGACCTTAGTAATGACCCCCGACAGATTCAGCATCGATGAGGACGTCGCCCCTTTAGATAAAAATTTATCAATATTTTCGTCGGTAAAGAATTGTTCCATCATCAACTCACTGATGGCCCGTTTAAACTCCTCAAACCGCGCGGGAATGACGCCTGAACCGTACAAACCGGGGACTTTCTCAAATAACATATGCACAGCCAGTGCATTGGTAATGGCTCCGGATAACGCGAATAAACCTACGCTTAATATCAGCGCTTGCTGACTGAAATAACCGATTAATGTGAGCAACACACACAACAGATTAGTGATGGTACTTTTAGACAACATCTTGTCCCTTTCATAATTAATATGGGACATATTGTAGGGATTTTACCCGCACTAACAAGTGCCTATCACTGACAAATAGCTTAGCCCCAAGTGCGAGGACGCTTTCTTAGCTCACGGTAATCAAAGGATAATACATGGATCCTCTCAATCGGCACCCCCGATAAAAAGACCCGCTCTTGACCACGTAAGACCATTTTAGGTTCACCACAAATAAACACCCGAAATTGACGATCAAACTGATGACGCCCGGTCACCAATTCAATCGGCTCGGCTAAGCGTACTCGTTTACCATCGACTTGGGATTTTTCACTATCGGCGCCAACACAAGCTTGATAAAAAAAATTACGGTTCATCAACATCCACTGCAATAACTGTTTATGTTGATATAAATCATCGAGATTCCGGCCATAATGATACAAATATATATTACCGCTATGGCCCTTATTTAAGGCTTCCTCAGCGATGCCAGCCACCGCTCCCAGTCCCGTGCCTTCGCCAATCAGCACTAAGGTATCCTCAGGCATGCCGGGATAATAATGGCAATGACCCCAAGGTCCTTGTAAGAGTAATTGATCCCCCTCGCAAGCTCGGTAAAACAACCAGTCGCTAAATTTACCATTGCGTTTGCGCTTAACATGAAACTCCAATAAATCGCCACTGACCTTGGCAATAGCAAAGGTTCGCCCCACCCCGTCGGGCTGACGAATATTGACCGATTGCCCAGCCAAAAAACGCTTATTACCTGAGACTTGCACGATTAACTTAACCACATGCTCACTTAACCGCGTTTTAGCCACTATCGGGGCACTTAAGAACAAGCTATCGGACTGAACGCTCTGCAAAGTCAGTCCATGGGATGGAATACACTGACAGGCAAATAATAAGCCTTCTTGCTTATACTCTATCTCCAACCCCCGTTGGGCTAATAACGCCAAATCGCCTTCTACGTATTTCATTAAACAGCTGCGACACCGACCTTTACGACAAGAGTAATTGGCCGGATAATTTTGTCTAAGTAAGGCATCTAATACCGTCTCACCACTACTAGCCTCAAACGCGACACCATCTACGTAAAATATACTCATGCATTCGACTCATTCATTACCAGTCCCCAAAAGGGCAAAAATATGCCGCCATCTATTGAGTGTATTCCACCGTTACACATTCACAAGTTGAATCAAGTTTTGGTTAAAATCCTGTTAGCAGTGTCAGGTCTCAGGTAAACTAGCGGCCTTAGACAAGGAGATAGGTTTCATGAAGTTAGTTAGATTTTTATTAGGCAAACTTATTTTGCTATTAAATGCAGTATTTAAACCGAAACAACAAAGCCGCAGTCCGCAAGAGCAACAAACTATCGATGCTGCCACGGCCGCCCTCACCTTATATCAATATCCAGCCTGTCCTTTTTGCGTCAAAGTGCGTCGACAAATGCACCGGCAGAAACTCAATATTCAACTGCAAGATGCGAAAATCGCTGAGCATGCAGAGACATTACGTCAGCAAGGGGGGCACTTAAAAGTCCCGTGTTTGCGGATTGAACAAGCAGGAAAAATTCAGTGGTTATATGAGTCTAATGACATTATCAGTTATTTGAAGCAGCACTACGCCTAATCACTCATCGCCGCCATAAATAGATCCGGTCACTGTAGTCATAAAGCCACTGTGGCCGATATACCACCAGCAAGGTGATCAGCATGCCATTTAATAACGCCTCAGGAAACATCAACAGCGGGGCGATGGTCAAATAATTATCCCATAAATATTCGCCACTTACCTCTGTGGTCATATAGACAAACCCAGCCCATAACAACAAATGCACCAATAAGGTCACTGCCGCATTTAAAAACCCGCCACAAAAAATGTAGACAAACACATGGTGCGGTAATAAATGAAAGCAACGATGATAAACCACATAGCTCACAAAGAGAGGCAGACTAATCGCAATCAAGCTATAGGCGAAGAATTGCCAAGGTTGCTCAAGCACGAGCAAGCTAAACGCCATCGACGGTAGCAATAAGGCTACCGTGGCCAAGCGCCAACCAAACATCAGCATACACAGCGTCAACCCAAGAAAATGTAAATGCAAACTCGGGTGAATACTGGCATCCATCAGCCACAGACCGAATATGGCTAAGGTGGTTAGCCATAGTCGCTGGCGTAACGATGCTGCCTGCATCACTAACTTGAGCTCAACACTGGGCCAAATGATGACCATCCACGCCAACCATATCAGCGCCATCAAGAGATAGTCATTTTGCCAGCGCCAATCAATGTTCGCCCATAAGGTCGACCAATATTGCATCATCGAGCACACCAAAATATATAATTGAACTAAAAGTTAATGTAACTCAATTAGTTTGCCGTTAAACTGAATTTTTTGCAGGCAGGTAAAGGTAAGTCATTATGACTAAATATAGCGGGTTGATCTTAGGTATGGCCACTCTCGTCGTGATCAGTGGTTGCCAATTATCACCATCGATATCAGAAGCCTATGCTGGCAAACTCCGTGATAACCTCGTTACCCGCATTGGCCAAGATGGCACCAAGCTATTTACTTACAGTCTGCGCTTGACGGACCCTGTCATTGGTGATGAAAATCGCCGCCCAACCAGCCGTAAAGAAGCATTAAGGATGGAGCGAGAATCACGGGACTTACGGGATCTTATCGCTGAACAAACGGAATTAGGCTTAGAGAAAACACTCGAAATGAGCGGTTATTGTCGTCAAGGGTATATCGAATTGAGTCGCTTAATTGCCAGCGACCGCGGTGAGATCCGCGGCGAATGTAATGAAGCGGCGACCGCAGAAGATCGCCAAAAATTCACCAATCATTATTCTTGAGCTAAGCATTCAAAAGCGATTTTATACAATTGCTCAATCCCTGGATAAATATCAGAAATGACTTGATGCAATTGGGGTAAGCTCATATTTTCTGCATCGGCTTCCGCCTGGGTCAGTGCCGAGAGTTTAATTGGCGCTACCGAGACAATCTTGATATCGCAAAACCAACGGCCAGTTTCAAAAGTGGATACTGGCAAAACTAGTCCAGCAACCACCTTAGACTCAGCCTCATCTCTCAAGGTAATCGTCTTTTTACCACTGAGAATATCAGCTTCAAAACGCTCAAAAAAAGTCATTGCAGTTAACATAAATAGGATCCAAATACTGGCAAGGCGGCGAGTATACTGCAACATTACCTTTAACGGCAGTAAATCTACGCGCGCTATTTTTTGCTAAGGCGGTAAATTTTGGGTACACTCGCCGCCTTGGCGAACAATAGAACAATTATCTATTGGTTTAGTCCCAAACAGCGTAATCGAGCACATGAATAAAAAGCAGAAAATCATCAAGAAAATGGCCAAGCGTGCCAAAGCACGTGAAAACCAAAAAGAGCATCCAGTTCAGGGTGGTCAAAAACCTAAATATATCTCTAAAGCTGAACGCGCCAAAATGGAAGCCGACGCAGCAACGGCAACAAATCAAGGATCTGAGGCCGACAGCAGCACAGCGCAAGACGAGTAATGAATCACTAGCGCCTTGGCTCGACAATAATGTCTATTATCGAGCCAAGATAGTGCGTGAGTCGCAGGCTTTGGCTATCGTTGGCCCAATACCTTAGGTCGCTTTTCGCTCAAGCTCATCATCGTTTTCTAGCGCCAAGGATGATTGCTCTTCGCTTAATTGCGCCATTTGAACTGTCGAAGACGACAACGCATTCCCACTGGATAAGCTTAAGCCTTCCTTTTCAAATTCAGTGTCTTCGCCATGGGGTGTCATGGTGACGTTATCGACCAAGCGATAGGCCACCCAAACCCCCAAGATCCCAAATAATATCGAACCAACGACTTGCCCCCAGAGCACACCGTATACCCCCCAAAAGTGGCCGCCGACATAGACAAAGGGCACAGTACCAAGCGTCGCTTTGCCGATATTAAATAAGGTCGAATACTTAGGCTTACCCAAATTGTTAAACGACGCATTGGCGACAAATAGAATTCCTGAAAAGACAAAAAATATCGACAGATATTCTAGAAAGTAATGAACTAGCTCAGCGCCATCACCATGAAGGTCAAAGCCTTCAACAATCAGATTGCGGCCTAGATACAACACCACTGACACCACCGACACATACAAGCTGCAAAAATAGATCGCCTTGGTGAGCGTCGCACGTACCCGCTCACGTTGGCATGCACCGAAATTTTGGCCAACAATTGGGCCAATGGCTCCCGATAAGGCAAAAATCATTCCAAAGGCCACAGGGATCATGCGGCCAATTACCGCCCAACCGGCCACATAGCTATCCCCGTATTCAGCTATCGAGCGCATGACTATCCCATTGCCAATGGGCGTGGCAATATTGGTGAGCATCGCCGGTCCCGCGATGGCAAACACCGGCCGCAGATCTTGGCGAAACTCATTCAAACTATTTCGTCTAAATAATTGGTGTTTATAGACAACACCGCGAGCGGCAATGATGAGAACACATACGCGCGCCAATACCGAAGCAATGGCGGCCCCTTCGATCCCCATCCCGAGCATAAAAATAAAAATAGGGTCAAGCACCGCATTGACGGCTCCGCCACTGAGCGCCGACATCATGGATAACTTGGCATCCCCCACCGCACGTAGCGCTGCCCCTAATGCCATCGCTAAGCAAATAATCGGTAACGAGGGCACTAAAATATATAAAAAACTTGCCGCTAAGGTCGCTGTATTACCTGTCGCGCCCACTAGTGCCAAAATATCAGGAATACATAGCGTGACAATGACACTAACCCCACAAGACACCATGACGGTGATAATGGCACTACTGGCGAGTAAGCGTTTGGCCTGTTCAATTTGTTTTTGCCCCAGGGCGCGCGACACCACCGCACCTAAGGCGATGGATAAGCCAATCCCGATGGAGGTGGTAAAAAAAGAAACGGTACCGGCATAACCGACCGCCGCAGCCAATTCAGCTTGCCCAAGCATACTGAGATAAAACATATCTAGTAAATCAACGATAAACAGCGCAGAAATGCCGATAGTCGCCGTGGATGTCATCACCCAGATATGCCGCATTAAGTCGCCTTGTACAAACTTGGCTTGAGCCATACTTCTCCCTTTAACCTAACCTATCGCCAAAAGAACGGATGCTAAATCGCTTGATGCAAAAAACACTTTCTGACTTAAACCAAGCTTAATCATAGTGGTTGGTGGATAATTGTTACCTAATCCACCAGACAACACCAGCAAGATTAACAATTTGCAACAATCGAACCTACTTGAGGTTATGAGAAAGCTTCACGCCTGAGTTAGATGAACTCAGGGACATTATTGGGTATGATAGCGTCAATCAACATCTGGGATGGTTTATCCGGCAATGTCACTCGCCTTTAGAAGATCTGTTAAGCAAATAGTCACCTTCGCGCTGTTGATGATGGCGACAAGCCCCTATGTGATGGCAAACACTCAAGTCGATTTAGTCAAGGTCACTAAATCGACCAACCAATTGCAGTTATTTCATCAAGGGCAACTGCTCAAAAGCTATCATATTGCCCTGGGCGACAATCCGGTGGGGCACAAGCTGAGCGAAGGGGATGAGCGCACGCCCGAGGGACGATATATCCTCGATTATAAAAAAGCCGATAGTGCCTATTATCGCTCCATTCATATTTCCTACCCCAATGATGCCGATAAGCTAAGGGCTCGGGCACTCGGTCAGAGTGCGGGAGGGCTTATTATGATCCATGGTGAAAACCCAGACTCTGAATTATCAGCCATCGAACAGCAACAAATTAACTGGACCAACGGCTGCATCGCCGTCACCAACCAAGAAATGGACGAACTGTGGCAGCTGATTGAGCCCGGTACACCAATAGAAATTTATCCTTAAGGAAATCATGTCTTTCGAACAACTTATGCGCCACTGGCCTGCGTTTAGCCACGCCATTCAAGCCTTCAGTCATGAACTTGGCTTAGCGACTTTGGATTTACATTGTGATCATGCGGCCTTAAGGGTCAATGATTTTGATAACGCCTGCGCGTTACATCTCGCCTTTGCTCACCAAGGGGAAATAATATCGAATAATGTCATTAATGGCCGCCCGATTATTATCATCAAGTTAGATCAAGGGTTAGCATTTAACCAAGGCACCATTGATTGCATTGAACTGCCCTATCCTGGCGATAAACACTACCCGAATGAAGGCTGGGAGCACATTGAGTTAGTACTTCCCTGCCAAGCCACGACCATAGAGGCGCTCACTGCCGCGTTACTGCAACAGCAGCCGCAATTGGCCTCAGTGCTAGCAGGAGACACCGATATTGAGGTGAAATTGAGTTCGCCTAAAGGGGAGCATGAACGCCTTGCCAACCCGACCATTGCATTTAAACGCAACGGCTTATGTATTAAGGTCCATCCCCATAGCATTGAAGCTGTGATCCACTCAGAACAAACACTGGACTAGCCATGAGCCAACTGCCTTTTTCTCAAGCGTGTGTGAATAACCGTCAACCGATTTTAGACACTCTGCGTCCTCTGCTGCAATCATGCTCGCAGATTTTAGAAATAGGCAGTGGCACCGGTCAACATGCTGAATTTTTTGCCACCGCATTACCATCGTTGCAATGGCAATGCAGCGACAGAATCGATAACCTCGCGGGATTAAATCAACGCATTACCATGGCTCAACGCCCTAATTTGGCCGCGGCGATTGAGCTTGATGTCGATCATTGGCCCACACTGCCGTCCGTTGACGCCATCTATACTGCTAACACCTTACATATCATGTCAGCCACTTCGGGCGCGCGTTTGTTGGCTCATGCTGCGCAGCAATTAACACCGCAAGGACAATTACTTATCTATGGCCCCTTTAAACGTCATGGCCAACACACTTGCGACTCCAATGTGCAATTCGATCGTTTTTTACAGGCACGTGATCCCAGCAGCGGCGTACGTTGCCTCGAGGACATTAGCGCCGTCGCCCACCAGCATGGCCTAACACTCGCGGCAGTATTCTCACTGCCGGCCAACAACCTGTTAGTGCAATTTATTAAAGATTAGCTTTACATTTCAGTCCGAAGCGACATTGAGTGCTCAATGTCGCATCGGAATAATCGCTTTGTTAAGGACACACTATGGCTTCAGTCACCACTAAAAAACATCACACCGGCTTAGACTATGTCGACATTGACACCCAGTACTGTCAGGCGCGTATTTTTATGCAAGGGGCTCAAATCGATCAGTTTCAACCGAAAGGCAAGGCCCCGCTGTTATGGGTGTCGAGCGCGGATGATTATCAAGCGGGTCAAGGGATTCGCGGCGGCATTCCCGTCTGTTGGCCCTGGTTTGGCATGCATGCTAATGCCGATTGGCCTCAACATGGGTTTGCTCGTACACGCCAATGGCAACTGAATTCGGTGCAAATGAAAAATGACATCGCAATACTGAAGTTTGTCCTCACCATTAGCGAACAAGATAAGCAATATTGGCCGCATGATACCCAAGTGTCGATAGAATTTGAGCTAAGTGACCGCTTAAAAGTCAGTTTAATCAATCACAATACCGGTTCAGAGACAGTCACTCTGACCCAAGCCTTACACAGCTATTTCGCCATTGAAGATATCCATCAATTACAGGCCACTGGCTTTAATGGTTCGCAGTATATCGAGTTTGGTCAAGGTCCTTACCCCCAAGAGGGAGATAGTGTCCGCTTTGACAAAGAAACCGACCGCGTTTACACCCAGCTGGGTACTGAGCAGCAACTGCACACCCCCAATGGCACCATGATGGTCAAGCGTGAGCACAGTCAATCGGCGGTGTTATGGAATCCTTGGATTGATAAATCAAGCTGGTTAAGCCGCTTTAATCATGATGATTACTTACAGATGGTCTGCCTTGAAGCGGCCAATGTGTTAGAAGATAAGCTGGTATTAGCCCCAGGAGAGCGCCATTGCCTCACCACTGAAATCTATTGGCTCGACTAAACTTTATTGATTGCAGGCAGCGACTCGTCACTGCCATCATTCAACCAGTGAGACAAAAACAATGAATGGCCACCTCGGAATGCCCTTATGAACTCAGCCAATGCTGAATTTGAACCCTCGAGTGCTGGCCAGCCGCTCTCTACGCCATCAAGAACCTCGCGCTGGCCGATGGTCTTTAGCTTGTGCTTATTTGTACTAATAACACTAGTGACTGTGGCGTGGCTGGCGCGGGATGCCTGGATAAAAGCGCTGCTTAATCATCAATTAGCGTCCTACCCGCTGCAATTAGTCACATTGGAAGGGACCTCTCTTGATTGGCATTCGGGCTGGCACGTCACCATCGCGAACCTCAGCCTCAAAGCTCCATTAACGGCAGCGTTAGATCAAACTAAAACCAGCCATCATGACGACTACCTCACGCTGGTTGTTAACGATATCAACATCGATACCAGTGACGCATTACCGCGAGTAGCCATCGCAGCGATGCAACTCGATGCCCCAGCCAGTATTGATATCAATCAGCTGAATGCTCTCTTGAGGCAATTGTCAGCGTCCGCAGCCAAACCCAGCCCCCCTGCGGCAACCCCCAATCTTGCCGGCCTCATTCCTCTGGCACTGAATATCGATAGCGGCAGCCTCACTGTCGCCGCCAGCCAATTAGATTTCAAGCAACTGCACATTGATCCCAAGCGCATAAGCGTATCACTGGCGCTGGCTGGTGCCGCCATGCCAACCGCGTTAACCCTTGAGCCCCAAACGGGTCGACTGAGCGTCACCAGTCCATTATCACTGCGCCATAGCTTACGCTGGCTATACGACTTGGCACATCAAGGCAGTTTTGCCTCGTTTTTCGAGAGCCCGCTCGCTCGCACACTCACCCCTTGGCTCTGGCTCCAGCAAGACCCCAGAGTTGCGGGCGACCTGCGTATTGAATTCAGCGCCACCACGGATAACCAATGGCGCTTGTCTGCCAAGCAATTGGCGGTTGAGCTCAGTCAGTTCCGTTATCAATTAGGATTGGCCCCGTTAACGCCATATGTCCCATCACAGCTAATTGACACCATGGCGTCAGGGGAATCAGTCCATGCGCAGCCGGTGCCTGCCCCCACAGAATTGCTGACCCTTACCAGTCCTAAACTCGCCTTGAGTTTGACTCAACAAGGCGGAGACGATGAGCTAGATTGGCAGTTAGCCCCAGCCCAACTAGCGCTGACGTTCGCGCCTGAGGTCAATGCATCAGTTGACCAGTGGGCCCACTCACAATTAACCCAACATCTTCACGCACAACTGCCGCAAGACTGGAGGTGGCTTGCCACGGTTATCCCCTGGCAAGCCATCGAAACTCGTCAATTTGCATCTCGGTGGCAACTGCGCTGGCCAAGCCCGATCACAGGTAAAAATAGCCAACAATTACAGGCAAGTGCCATTGAATTAACCCCAACACCTTCGTCCGACTCCAGCGCCAATCTCAGCGCTAACTTGCAACTGTCTGCACTGCAATGGCAAGCGCAACAATTATCACTGAATTACCGGGTTGAGGCGACGCTTGGCCATTGGTCGATAAACCACTCGGAGGCGATGTCAGTGCGTGCCAAGATTGCCCCCTTGCAATTGGCGCTAGCCGGCACACTCACCAATCATCCTGGGCTTAACGCAGATACGCGCCAGTGGCAAACCGAGTCGCAAGCGGAATTAACATTTGATATAAATCACTTGGAAGTATCACAGCAACGCGCTATCGCGGCCATTAAGTCGCCAGCAAACTCAGTGACTTATGACACCAGTATTATTGAGTTTAAAAGTCAGGCGATCCGCGGCCAAGCTCAGTGGCAATTCGACTGGCAACAAGGCAGTAAACCCCACTTATTCCCCGATTATCATCGTATTGATGTCGGCCCGGTGTTAATCCAAAAACAATTAGCCATGGGGCCAAAACACCTACCTCGCTGGCACTTAAGCTTACCCGCAAGCCAACTTATTTTATTGCCCGCGCCTCCCCCCCTCGTGGCGCAGTCGTCACCGTCAGTAACGCTCCCTAGCGAAGGCCGCCATAGCTTGGATTTTGGGATAGTCACTAAGAATGTCCAATGGCAAACCTTTGCCAGTGTGTTTCATCAAGACCAACAACTAGCGACCAATAAGATCATCAGCCAGCATGATTTTAGTGACATCGGCCTATACGCTAAAATTCAGTATGACGTCTCCCAAGGATTGCAATTAAGCAGTCAAGAGCAGTGGCGCTTAGATGCCCTAACCCTGAGCAGTTGGCAGGCGTTTGAATGGCTCAGCTCAGATCAACAATGGCAATTATCTGGCCGTTATCAACATCAGTCATCGCTTGAGTTATGGCGACCACTACTGCCGGTGGCCAGCCAACAATGGCTTAAGCAACTTACAGCTGACTTAGGCTTAAGCGGACATTACCAGCTCAATAACCGCCAAATGAGTCAGCCGTTGACTAATGAGTTCACCTTAGCGCTCAGCGCAATTAATGGCACGGTCGCCCATGTGCCGATTGATAGCGCGACCTTGACCATACCGTGTCAGTTAGAAGGTAAACTGCAACCGCTATTTTCGGCCAACATCCTGTGTGATATCGACACTCAAGCCAAGGCCATTAACCCTTTTACCGTGATTGAAGATCTCAGCTTTGATGGCACCTTGCGTGCTAATTTGGGTGGGATTGACACCAACCAAGCGACACTGGCACTGGCCGGACACGGTCAATTACTCGGCGGTCGTTTCGATATCCCCAATGTCACCTTGTCGACGACGCACCAAGCCAGTGTCTATTTATTACTGCAAGATCTTGATCTTGAATCCATCATGGCGAAACAGCGCCTCCAAGGGATCCATGCCACCGGTCGTATTGATGGGGTGCTACCCGCTCACTATCAAGATGGCAGCCTCACCATCAGCGGGGGCCGCTTAGCCGCGCGCCCCCCGGGAGGCGAGATCAGCTTGCAAGATAATGCCAAATTCCAACAATTGGCCGCGAGCCAACCGCAACTAGCTTTTGCATTGGATGTACTCAAACAATTGGATTATAAAGAACTATCAAGTACATTCGATATGGATGCCCAAGGGGATGCCCTCCTAAAAATTCATTTAGCCGGCACCAGTCCCAGCTATAATCGTCCAATCGTGCTTAACTATAACCAAAGCGAGAACATGCTTAAGTTGATTGAGAGTTTACAGATAGGCAATAAACTTCAAGATCAGTTACAGCAAAAACTCAATGCCGATACCGCTAAGGAGTTCTAATGAAACTGCTGTTCCCTCTGACATCACTCGCCTTGTTTACGTTGGTGGCCTGTAGCCCCACCGTAAAGATTGAGCCACCCGATAAGCCCATCACCATCAATCTCAATGTTAAAATCGAGCATGACATTAAGATTAAGGTCGATAAACAGCTCGATGATTTACTTAAAAATGATCAACTCTACTAATGGAAGGAGTCAGCATGCGTAAATTAGTTACTGGCTGCTTAGCCTTAGTCATCAGTGTCTCGGCCTGGGCCATGGATTTAACTGAGGCTAAAACCAACGGCTATTTAGGTGAGCAACGTAATGGCTATTTAGGGCTAGTCAAACCTAACCCAGAGGCCGAAACCATCATGCAGCAAGTCAATGCTAAGCGCTTGGCAGCCTTTACTAACATTGCCAAGCAAAATGGCATCTCAGCCGATGATGTCGCCACCTTAGCGGCCGAAAAAGCGATACAAGCCGCCGCTAGCGGCACCTATATTCAAGGGAGCAATGGCCAATGGTTAAAAAAACAGTGAGCCTGCGCTGACACTGAACACGGCTTTGCAACAAGATAACGGGGCAGTCAATACTGCCCCAAAAGCGATACCTTAATGCCATGTGTGCCGTTAATTGGCCTCGATAGCCTCTGTGACACTGCCGGTTAAGCCATCATCGTCTGTCACGGTCAGGGTGACGTTTTGTGCTTGATGATTCCGACGAGTCACCACCCGTTTAGATGAGGTAAAACCATCATCAAATTGCCATGTTTGACTGACAATCTGACCATCGCTGTCAGTGCTTACCGACATAAATATCTGCCACCAGAACAAACTAAACTGCCTGATCTTCGCCACAGGCGCCTCGCCTTCAGGCCACGCCTCAACCGTGACAGTTTGGCTGATGGCGGCTGTTGCACCTTGATCATCAGTCACGACTAATCGGACTAAATAGTCACCACTAGCATGGTACTGATGATTAATTTGCGCTCCCGCCCCTTGACTGCCATCGCCAAAATCCCACTGCCAGTTGACGATTTCGCCATCGATGTCGCTTGCCGTCGACATAAAACTGACGACATCTAGTTGCTGCTGAAAATTAAAATCGGCTATTGGCGCCTGATTGGCTGGGGATAACGCCAAGGTCATGATTAACGGATCATGATCCGACGAACGAAACGCCGTGTCTTGGTACAGGCTGTCTTGTTGGGCTGAGCTCTTAAACTCTAGGTTATAGTCCAGCGCCAAAGGTTCATCAGTATTGATATGCCAGTAGGCCATATCCACCACGGCATCCAGCAAAGAATCACTAACGAAACCATAATCCAATTGCCCCGACTGACCATCGAAAACATAGGAATAGGGATATGTGGCGTCGAGGGTACTGGCGACTTCCGCAAAACCTGCCGCCGTGATCTGCCGGATCGGATCTTCTTGACGATAGGCATTGTAGTCCCCCAACAGCACAATATGTTGTTGAGGATATTGTTGCGCTAAATAGCCAGTAATCCCTTGCGCCGCACGGGTACGAGTCAGATTGCAGTTGCCTTGACCATCGCCAGTGTCATCATCACCATCTCCAGCACAACTACTGCCTTTCGATTTAAGGTGATTGACCCCAATCACTAGGGTTTGTCCAGAGGCCAGTTCGGTGAAGGATTGAGTTAACATTGGCCGACTCTTAGTGTCATCAAACAAAGGCAGACCATTTTCATCCACTGGCGAATTTTGGCTGTCTAAAATCTTAGCCGCGCCTACGGTGGTCACCCTCTCGGGACGATACAAGATCCCAACCGCAATCGCATCGCTGCCAATCTGGCTGGTCTCAGGGGTTACATAGGCATAGGCATTATCGCCAGCCAGCGCATTGACGCCGGCCACGAGATCAGCCAGCGCATTGACGCCGGCCACGAGATCAGCAATCGCACTATGCTCAGCAAAGCCATCATTTTCAATCTCCATCAGGCCAACAATATCGGCATTGAGATCATAAATGGCACGAATAATTTTGTCGCGTTGGCGAGTAAACTCTTGTGTGGTATCCGCCCCACGAGCGGTAGGGAAGCCGGGTAAAATAATCGCCGAGGTTGAACATGATTGCATCCGCCCCACGAGCGGTAGGGAAGCCGCCCGCTTGACCATCGCCATTAAAATAATTAAGGACATTAAAACTTGCCACCGCCAGCGTACCATCACGGCTCAAAGGTGCGTCAAACTGGCGCGGATTGGCCTGCACTATATTAACAACACCATCAGGCTGGATCCGGTAAGCACCAAAGGCTTGATGCATTACCCCACGTAAACCAGTGACTTGATCGCCCACTCGCAGGGTATTTTCAGCACTGAGACCCGGGTACGGATAACGGATAGGATCAGGATTTTGCACCGTTAAGCCATCATCTAACACTAAAGTATCTAGGGCGTTAGCCGCCGTCACGGCCAACGCCTCGGAACCGGGCAATGCCACTTGGGTGCCAATCGCGTGACGTTGACTGCCTAACGTCACTTCGCCATAGCGACCTAAACGGTACACTTCATTGACGACTAAACCTTGAGCAAATGCAACTCGCATACTTTCAAAACGTTCGGGCTGTTGGAGAGAGGTTAACGGCAAGCTCAACGCTTGTGCCGCTGGTAACGCTTGATCAGTGGCACACAGCAAGTGTCCACTGAGGTTCGTCAACTGGGTTAATTCGCCAAACTCCGAGACACGCCCCTGCAATCTTATCCGATCGCCGGCCGCATAATCTAAGGGCTCATTACCGTAATACACAAAGAGGGCTTCAGAGCTTAATGGCGACTGGTCAATGTCATCGTCCGATGCCTGCACAAATAGGCCTTTTAACCCAGGCATGTGCTGAGTGACGACCGCCTCAATCACGTGCTGTTCACCCACCAGAGGACTGGCTTCACCCGTCCCTTGAATATCATGGATGCTGGTCGCCGGTTCGGCACACACTAAAGGTTCAGTACCACCACCATTGAACTGCCCCAAATCATCAATGTTATCGTTTTCAAAGCCTTGCCAACCATTGAGATCCACCGCATCGCTACTGTCAGTATCGGCGCTGGCGTTGCTATCTCGACGCAGGGTATTGTCCTTGGTCGACAATAAGCCTGAGCCCCACTCGCTGCCGGGATCAACCCCAACTTGCCCTAAGCTATCGATAACTAGCCCTTGGCTCACCAGCTCAATCGCATCGTCACCATTAAAAAAGCTGTCATTGAATGTGAGATCACTGAGCGCCAAAATAGCAGCAGAGGCATCATTATCAGCCACCACAAATGAACTACCGGGAGTTAGATTGCCAGATAAAGCTAGGCTAGTGCCGGCTTGCTGATTACCATTAAAATAAAACTTTAATTGGTACTGACTCAAATCAAGAGTGCTATCGCTCACATTAGTCAGCTCCAGCGCCTTATTGTTGCTTGAACCTTCCACATACTCGGTAATGAGTAAGCTAGTCGCCATACTCGGCCCACAGGCCAAGATAATCGCGCTCGCCAGTAATGTTTTTCGCATACCGTATCTCCCAAAAATCTATTATAGGAATCGAGAGGAATAAAAAACCCCTTCGAAAGACAGAAATATAATAAGGACGGAGAGTGACAGTTTTGCAACAATTTAATGACACATTGTTAAAGACTTTTGTTCTGAATACCTAATATCAATTAGTTAGATTTTGTTTGTCGAGAAGGGTTAGCCGTGATTTAATCCTGATTCAAATATTTTCCCCATTGTCGGAGTCACCTGTTGTGATCAACGGTCTAAAACTGCAACCGCGGCATCTGGTGTTGATGCTAGCCTTAGCCGTCGCCATCTATGCCTGTTATTTATTGGTCGTGCCTTATTTAGGCTCGATTGTACTTGGCTTTATTGTGTCATTACTGTTTTTACCCGTGCATGGCCGTATTCAGCAACGTCTGCCTAACAGTCCGAATTTAGCCTCGGCATTATCTTGCACCTTACTGACAGTCATCGTATTAATTCCCTTATTATTGGTGGCCGTCGCCATCATAGATCAGGGCGTCAACTTTATGGGGAATGCCTATCAATGGTTGACTGAAGGCGGTGCCAAAGGATTACTGGCTCACCCTTGGGTTCATTCAGGATTTGAATTACTCAATAAATGGCTGCCCTTTGATACCATCAAACCTGACGAATTTGTCCAACGCGCCGCCTCTGCGGCCACCGAGCTCAGCACCTCCTTAGTCGGGGCCAGTACCAGTTTGGTGGGAGACTTTACTGACACTGTACTGGATTTCTCATTAATGCTATTTGTGCTGTTTTTCTTTTTACGCGATCAAGACAAAATCATCGATAGCTTGCGACACATTATTCCACTGTCGCGTTCGCAAGAAGACCAAATCCTTAATGAAGTCGAATCAGTGGCTAAATCGGCGGTATTAGGCTCATTCTTAACGGCGTTAGCCCAAGGCATATTGGGTGGCATAGCCATGGCACTGGCCGGATTCCCGGGCTTATTCTGGGGCAGTATGATGGCATTCGCATCGTTTATTCCCTTTGTGGGTACCGCCATGATCTGGCTGCCCGCCGCGATTTACTTATTCCTCACCGGAGATTGGCAATGGGGTATTTTCTTAGTGGTGTGGGGCGTAGTGGTGGTTGGCTCTATCGATAACTTCCTGCGGCCATGGCTGATGCAAGGCAATACCGGCATGAGTACTCTACTGCTATTTTTCTCATTGCTGGGCGGTTTGCAGTTATTCGGATTAATAGGCTTAGTCTATGGCCCGATTATTTTTGCGGTGACCTTAGTGTTATTTAGACTCTACGAAGTGGAGTTTGAAAGCTTTTTATCCCAACAAGATAAGGAATAAGCAAGGGTTCGTTAGTGATTGACAGGCATTCTACCGGCACTAAGTCGGCCGAATGCCTCCGCCCAATAGTCATGGCAATCAGTATCAATGACTCAAGCCAATTGCCCTCGGTGTCGCCTCTACAGCCACTGCTAGCGGCCCAATCCGGGCAAGGTCATCGGCAAAGCCAATCAACGTGACGGTACCAACGATACTGCTAGGCGCAATGGTTCCAAAAAAACGACTATCACGGCTGTTATCGCGCCAATCCCCCAACACAAACAACTGATCTGGCGCAATATCACGCGTCGCCATGGCAAGCGAGTAATCGCGCTGACGTTGGGATGGCGCCACCTCAAGCCGATGTTCGACTGTGCCGTTGCGCAGCACCTGTCCCGCTTTAATGGCAATCGTGTCTCCGCCTAAGCCAGCTACCCGCATCACATAGGCACTCGGCTGATCTGGCGGGTAAAACACTATCACGTCGCCAACCTCGACCTGCTTATCTCGGGTATCGACCAGGATAACGTCACCGGGACGCAAACTCGGCGCCATCACTTTTGAGGGAATACTAAAGGTCTCGAAACCAAACATATCGCCGCGCACGGAAAATACGCCATGGTTGACTAACAATAACAACAGCGCCGCGGCGCCATAAGCATACCAAGTGTTATAGGGCTTAAGGTGATATGCCTTGCCTTGCCGCGCTAAGCGCACCGCACTGATCACAACGAGGATATAGATGACTAAAGTGAATACGATTAGCCCTATCACCCCATAAGGATTGGCCACTATTCCCACGGCGCCAGCGATGACAAAGCCACTGTACAAACTCACGAGCCACAGCAATCCAAGGCGAATGTGACCGACATACATATGACCAAGCCCTGGGATCAACAATGATAACGCAGCGGCTATCCAAACTTGTCTAGATCGGATCACATCAACTCCTTAGGGGGTGTTAAAACGTCAACGTCAGACTCTAGCCTAAATGCTTGCTACTGGGCAAACAAGCGAGTCATGCCTGCATGACCATACTTGATTGATCAGTGAGTGAATGGAATATCCGTTGGCCAAAAAAATAGGGCACTCAGTGCCCTATGTCAGTCAACCAGTGGCGATTAGCCTTTGTTATTACGTCTATCGAGCTGATCTTTAAGATTGGCCGGCACCCCCTTAATCAATAAGGTGTCCGAGATAGGATCATAAATCACCCGATCGCCTAAATGGCCACCATCGAAACTTAAACTAATGCCACCGCCGGTACCAGAGAACTTTTTTAACTGGCGCAAGGTGGCTTTATCCGCCGGAAACGCATCATCGAGTTCATATTCACCGGTGTTGGCAAAATCATAAAATGAATCCATACCTGAATCGGCCAGTTCATCGGCCAAATCTTTCATATCGATATCATGTCCCGTATCAAAACGCTCGGCGCAATATTCAAACACCTTATTACGGCACTCTTGCTGCTCAACCTTAGTCAACTCACTACCACTGACAAAATCTTCCACCGCATTCATCAATGATTTGTTTTGCGCCTTAGGATTGACCCCTTCAACACAGCCCATAAAGTCGAGGAAGAAATCCGCGACTTTGCGCCCCGCGCGGCCACGGATAAACGAAATATACTTTTTAGAGGCGTTATCGACTTGCCACTCGGTCAAATCAATCCGCGCCGCCAACTGCATATTGGTTAAATCCAGGTAATCGACCTGAGTCAACTCCATATCATCGAGCACAGTCATGGATGACTTAGCATTCAGTAACGCCACAAATAAATAGTCAGTAGCAATATTGGTGTAGCTGGCTAACAGTAAAAAACCGCCGTGGCTGAAATCATACTTGGCCAGCTCTTGCTGTAATAACTGCCCCGCGGCTGAACTAAACTCCACAAAGCCAGTACCACCTTCTCGGTAGCTGGCGAGTTTTTCAGCAAACTCAGGGTTGGCTTCTCCATCACCTTCAGCGACGCCAAAATAACCAAAACCTTTACCCGCTTTGCTGGTATACGAGCGATGTAACTCTTCGAGCATTTGTGCCACTGCCTGTCCATTAAGCAGGGGTTGAGGACGTAAACGACAACTCAGTTGGCCTTCGCCATCCTGGGTAATTTCATGAATAATTGCTTGATCGATCTGAATACTCATAAGCCTGATAGTGATAGCCGTGTAAATCAGCTATTATATGCCGCTATACCGTTTTAAAGTGAATTATTTTCTATGGCTATTCAATCAAAATACAGTAACACCGAAGTAGAATCCCTAATCGCCGAGCTTATGGCCGTGATGGAAAAGCACCAAGCCCCGACCGACTTACGATTAATGGTCTTAGGCAACTGTGTGACCCATGTACTCGAAACCCAAGTGGCCGCCAAAGCCCGCAGCAGCGTGGCCGAGCAGTTTGCCAAAGCGTTAGAAAGATCAGTTAAAACAAACTAAAACTGGCGAATTAACGCAAAAGCAGCATAAGATACACCAGATAATAAAAGACCTTGGAGCATCATGGTAGAGCGACAAAAACAGCTGGTGCGAGATAAAGTCTCGCGCCTCGTAAACTGGGGACACTGGTTTGCTTTCTTTAACGGCATCTTAGCCATGATCATTGGTAGCCGTTATATTGAAACTGTTGGAAGTCCTGAAAGTCTGTTGGGTTGGGGCTATTTAGCCATCAGCACCATCGGCCACTTTAGCTTTCTTGCTTTTATTGTGTATCTTGTGCTGTTGTTTCCGATCAGCTTATTGCTGCCATATTCTAAAATTCTTCGCGGTTATGCCGCCATCGTCGCCACCCTCAGCTTATGTGCGTTGTTATACGACACCATTATTTTTGACGACTACGGCCTCCACCTCAGTCCATTCGTATTCGACTTAGCTTGGGCCGATTTACATGCCCTGCTCAAAGGCACCAGTTACATTGTGACCCCCTTAGCGATTTTAGCCATTGAGCTGACCGCCGCCAATTATTTGTGGAAACGGGTCGATAAAATCCAAAAGCGCCATGTCGGTCCCAAAATTGTCGCGATTGTCGGCTTATGTTTTGTCAGTAGCCACCTTATTCATATTTGGGCTGATGCCACCGATGTCACTCAAATCACACGCTACGATCAGGCCTATCCGCTCTCGTATCCTGCCACCGCCCGTACCTTTATGGCGCGCCATGGCATTGATAGCGATAATCAAGACCGCAATCTTAATTTCGATACCAAGTTACAATACCCAGCGCAAGCCCTGCAGTGCGATGTCACATCGACCCCCAATATCTTAATGATCACCATTGATAGCTTACGCGCCGACTTAGTCGATGCCGCCACCATGCCCTTTTTAAGCCAATACGCGGCCAATAATCTCGATTTTACTCAGCATTATGCTGGGGGCGATCAATTTTCCAGCAGCATGTTTTCCTTGCTCTACGGGTTACAAGGAAGCTACTTGGATGCGGTAGAACTCCAAAATATGAGTCCCTTGTTAACCCAATCCTTTAGACATGCGGGTTATCATCTGGGGTTATTTATCAGCCCCAATAATATGCAAGGGCTAACGCCTGCGGCCATGTTTAACGATTTCACAGTCCACCTCAGTGGCGATGACATCAGTGAAGCCGCTGCCGATAAACAAGCTATCGCCCAATTTACCCAGTGGCGCCCCAGCCAAACCCCGCCTTGGTTTGCCTTACTCGACTTAACCGCGCCACAAAGTTATGACACTCCGATTGGGTTTCTGGGGGTCGAAACCGTCAAACCGCCTAAACCACTTAAAGCGGCCGAGCGAGTGTTATTTAATCAGTATCGCCAATCCCTCAACTTTATTGATAGCCAATTGGCTGAGATCATTCCTCAACTGCCCGCCGACACCATGGTGATCATCACCGGTATCACCGGCAAAGTCTTTAGTTTCAACCAAGCGAATAATCATGACCTTTCGCCAGAAAATGTCCGAGTACCGATGATAATTCACTGGCCGGGCAAAGGGCCGCAAAAAATAAATGACATGACCAGCCACCATGGCTTAGTGAATACCTTGCTGCAAGATGTACTCGGTTGCGAGCAAGCGACCAGCCAATATACTGCGGGCCGCAAACTGTTAAGTCCCAATGAAGATCCATGGATATACATTGGTGATAACCGCATATTTGCTATCTATCAGCCCGCCGAGATCACTGTTATCGATAGACACGGCCAATACTCGATTTATGATAAGGATTATCAGCAACAACTGAATAAAAAACTCAGTGCCCCAGAGCTTATCCAAGTGATGCGCGAAGGCCGACGTTTATACAAACATTAACCCATGGCCCGCGCAGGATTAAATACGCCTGTAAAATAGCCAGTTAGCTGAATTTGTTGTATTTTGTCCTTGCACTGCTGTCGAGCTCTTGCTAAAGTTCGCCCCATCAGATGACGGCTTAGCCTCTCTGGTTTGGTTCTCGGTATGTAGCGCAGCCCGGTAGCGCACTGTCATGGGGTGTCAGGGGTCGGAGGTTCGAATCCTCTCATACCGACCAAATTCTTGTGGAAAGGCTCACTTAATAGTGAGCCTTTTTGCTTTTAGCCTTAAGTCACCCTGCGGCCTCCCCGGTTTCACATCCCCAAAGCAAGCGCGAACTTACCACATAACAGGATCAACGTCGGTTCATCCCCGTGGGCACGGGGAACACTCAAATCCTCTTAAAAAAGTAAAGCCGCCCCCCGGTTCATCCCCGTGGGCACGGGGAACACACTGGATAGCGGCGGAACGCTAGCAAACCAATCGGTTCATCCCCGTGGGCACGGGGAACACTCCGTTAATCGCGATAGTTGTATCACTTCTTGCGGTTCATCCCCGTGGGCACGGGGAACACTAGCGAAAGGTTAAGCCCCGACCAAAAATCTACGGTTCATCCCCGTGGGCACGGGGAACACCGGCACTCAGTCCAAGCTCACTGAAATGCAAGCGGTTCATCCCCGTGGGCACGGGGAACACATATCGCCTGATTGAGCTTTCTGTAGCAACCCCGGTTCATCCCCGTGGGCACGGGGAACACTCTCAGAACTCGATACACCGATGCGTGACTATCGGTTCATCCCCGTGGGCACGGGGAACACCTCGATAGTGGCAAGCAACTCTGCATAACTGGCGGTTCATCCCCGTGGGCACGGGGAACACTTTATCGAGCCAACATTCACCGCCCGCAATCACGGTTCATCCCCGTGGGCACGGGGAACACGACATGCTCTACCCACTGCGTAAATCCGTGGACGGTTCATCCCCGTGGGCACGGGGAACACATGGTAAGGTCTGCGATAATTCTGGCGGTTGGCGGTTCATCCCCGTGGGCACGGGGAACACGCATTGCCCTCAGTGTTAAGCGTTGGAAAGCACGGTTCATCCCCGTGGGCACGGGGAACACTTTTTAATAAACGCAGTGAGCTGGGATTGCTGCGGTTCATCCCCGTGGGCACGGGGAACACCTCAAGATAGTTGCTGGTTTCCAGCTGCTGTACGGTTCATCCCCGTGGGCACGGGGAACACTGCGGCCGATGCAATATCAATCGACAAAGAGACGGTTCATCCCCGTGGGCACGGGGAACACTCTTTATAGTGATAATGATTCACTTACATTAACGGTTCATCCCCGTGGGCACGGGGAACACTCTTTATAGTGATAATGATTCACTTACATTAACGGTTCATCCCCGTGGGCACGGGGAACACAATACCATCCCAGTAAACACCGGTGCGCACATCGGTTCATCCCCGTGGGCACGGGGAACACCTGGTTACTGGCATGAGCACTGTGGCCAACACCGGTTCATCCCCGTGGGCACGGGGAACACTCTTGCTCGCGGCCAAATGCCTCGTTGGACAACGGTTCATCCCCGTGGGCACGGGGAACACCATTTGGCAAGCATGAGGTCAGGGTATTCGAACGGTTCATCCCCGTGGGCACGGGGAACACTTACACCAAAATATGATTGATTCAATTCTCCACGGTTCATCCCCGTGGGCACGGGGAACACATTGGTGGTGAGTCATTGATAAAATACAGCTTCGGTTCATCCCCGTGGGCACGGGGAACACGAATATCACAATTGCAAAGTTCAACAGTTGAACGGTTCATCCCCGTGGGCACGGGGAACACGATATCTCATCATCCGGCGATGGCAAAAATACCGGTTCATCCCCGTGGGCACGGGGAACACACGATGCGCCAAGTGGGCAGAGTAGAAACACGCGGTTCATCCCCGTGGGCACGGGGAACACATGGACTCACCACGGTCTGAGGTGGTGATCTGCGGTTCATCCCCGTGGGCACGGGGAACACGGCTTGACGTACTAACTCTGGATCGGGTCCCGCGGTTCATCCCCGTGGGCACGGGGAACACGATCTCAAGTTTGGCCTGACGCTCACGCTGGGCGGTTCATCCCCGTGGGCACGGGGAACACGTTAACGGTCTGTATAAACTATCGACCGTCAACCGGTTCATCCCCGTGGGCACGGGGAACACGGCTTGTTCGTTCGCATTTTGCCGGAGTAAGGCGGTTCATCCCCGTGGGCACGGGGAACACTCACAAGCTACACCCATCTTTTTGAGCGCATACGGTTCATCCCCGTGGGCACGGGGAACACTAGCGTAAACAGTCAGGCCAGTATCAAGCAACCGGTTCATCCCCGTGGGCACGGGGAACACTTCTGGCTGGTCTGGCGGCACTGGCGGCGATGCGGTTCATCCCCGTGGGCACGGGGAACACGCCAAAGTCATAAATACTGTGGTTTTCCAAAACGGTTCATCCCCGTGGGCACGGGGAACACCAGGGCGGGAGCATACTTTGATGGATTTATAACCCAAAGAAGACTCTTGCCCTATAATCATCGTTCCAACCCGCTTTCTTCATCTTCACTTTTTGGCTCGGCGCACCACAGTCGCATTGCTTGAGC
>NZ_JAHUTT010000043.1 GCF_019209865.1 Shewanella sp. NIFS-20-20
GATTGATATGAGTACGCGCCAAAGCTTCTGAAAGTTGCATAAAAAAATCCGATGACAAGGGGTCATCGGATTTTGATCCTTTCAGTGAGATCGTCAAGCGATCTGTCTTAACTGATCGGCATTAGGCAATGGCCGCTGTTTTATCCAATCAACATTGCAGGTTATGAGCCTGCTTTAGGGGGATAATTGGCTAAAATTTTATTGACGGCCTCATTGATAAACTGAGTACGCTCTTGCGGAGTGTCTTTATCACGAATGATATTGGACAAGGAGCCACGCCAGATTAATTTGCCAGTGGCCTTATCAACAATATCCACAATTAGGGTACCGACATCATACTCACGGACTTGAGTTTGAGTTGAGGCACTGCCAGGCCCCCAAGGATTACCCCAGCCCCAACCCGGACCATAATAAGAATAATAAGGATTGTAACCATAGTAGTTAGTAAAGGTATCAACATCGACCTTGGTATCAACCTTTGTCAGGTAGTTCACCAGTAACTGCGCTTCGGGTTGACTGGTTTGAGTCAGACCTTTAGCAGCTAAATCGTTATTTATTGCTGAACGGACGCGCTCATCCATTAAGCCATCGAGATGATACTGCGACTCATCACCGGACTGAGTCACCCATGCATACGTAGTAAACCCAGAAAAATTCACCTCTGGATTATAATCCCAACTCGTTTGGACACTGCTACAAGCGCTCAGTGCTAACACCATTACTGCCATCAATAATTTTTGCATATTTCCAACCTCCTCCAAAAAATCCATCTTGCCGCCTAGCATCGGGGACTCATCTGACAATGCAGAATAATCCCGAAAATTAGTGGTTTGAACGCAGCTAATTAATCCACACAGATTAGGTTGTAATAGATCTTAGATCCAGTATTTAGAGGAAATAGTTCAATTAATTATTATTGAACTGACGCTTTTTCAACACGTTAATAACCTTAAGTCCGGCCTCACTCTGGGCTCCCGTTTAGGCTGAGATTTTGGTAACATCACTTTCCATTTAGTCGCTAGGTAAGCTTATTATGCGTATTGATCCCAATGTATTGTTGGTTTATAGCACAGATAAAGGCAAAATCACTGCCGAGCCAGAAGTGAAGACGCCACCAACAGGTGACGGCATCGTCAGGATCCATCGTGATACTAAGGGCAGAAAAGGCAAAGGTGTCAGTATTATTAAAGGATTAATGCTCGATGAAAAGGCATTAGAATCCTTAGCCAAAACCCTAAAAAAACAATGTGGTTGTGGTGGTACGGTCAAAGACTTCTGCATTGAAGTGCAAACCGACAATCGCGAGCTGCTTAAGACCTTATTAGAAAAACAAAACTATACTGTCAAATTAGCAGGCGGATAAACCGAATCACCTCATCACCCAGGGAAAAGCATGCTAAGTCTTCAAAACCAACTCTTAATCGCAATGCCCACGCTTAATGACAGTATCTTTAAGCGCAGCCTGATTTATATTTGCGAGCATGACCATACTGGTGCCATGGGGATTATTATCAATCGGCCGGCGGGGATCGATATTGGCGCATTGCTCGAACAAATGGAGCTTACGGACCCATCGCCCACCTTTGCCGACATCCCCAAGAATCAAGTATTGATTGGCGGTCCGGTCACGCCAGATCGTGGTTTTGTACTTCATAGTCCACAACCATTTTGGACCACCAGCCAGTCACTGAATGAGGAGTTAATGCTCACAACCTCTCGAGACATCTTGGCATCACTTGGCAGCGATAAAGCCCCAGCCAACTACTTAGTCGCGTTAGGCTATGCCGGCTGGGCGAAGGACCAATTGGAACAAGAACTGGCCGATAATGCTTGGTTGACTGTAGCGGCAACCCCAGAGCTATTGTTTACCACAGAACATCAAGATAGGTGGCAAATCGCCATGCAATCACTGGGATTTGATGTTTGGCAAATGTCGAGTCAGACCGGTCACGCATAACCACTCCCAGCAAAGCGCAAACCCCAAGCGCCCAGCTAATGAAAGAAGTACATCATGACACAAACAATTTTAGGTTTTGATTTTGGCACCAAAAGTATTGGTGTTGCCATTGGTCAGCAAGTCACAGGAACGGCCCGGCCGTTATTATCCCTTAAAGCTTGCGATGGTATTCCTGATTGGGACCATATTGGCCGCATCATCAAGGAGTGGCAACCGGATTTAGTGGTTGTCGGTTTACCATTGAATATGGATGGTAGCGAACAAGAAATGACCCAGCGAGCTCGCAAGTTTGCCAATCGGATCAGTGGACGATTCGGAGTCAAGGTCGACACCCAAGATGAGCGCTTAACAACCGCCGACGCCAAGGCGCGACTGTTCGAGTTTGGTGGCTATAAAGCATTAACGAAAGATCAAATTGATGCAGTTTCTGCGGTATTAATTATTGAAAGCTATTTTGACAATCAATATTGAGCCAGCGCCTAACGGCATCTGGCTCATTGTTTGCCGTTAGAGGTAAGGCTTGACCAGATTTGCCATCATATCTATGTGTAAATCATCATCATTTAAACACGGGATATAACGGAAACTCTTGCCGCCAGCATGTTCAAAGATTTCACGGTTTTCACCGTCAATTTCTTCAAGTGTCTCTAAGCAATCGGCACTAAACGCTGGGCATGCCACCGCGATATCAGTAATCCCTTGGCTAGGCAAAGCGGCCATGGTGGCATCGGTATACGGCTGTAGCCAAGTGGCTTTGCCAAAACGCGACTGAAACGTGGTGAGAATGTCCGCGGGATCCATCGCTAATTTCTCGGCTACCAAGCGGCTGGTTTTCATGCAAAAACAATAATAGGGATCGCCAAGTTCCAAATTCCGCTTCGGCATGCCATGGTAAGACAATACCAACTTTTGCGGTTTACCATGGGCATTGAAATCACGGCCGATAGAATCACACAATGCCGTGATAAAATCGGGGTTATCGTGATAAGTATGAATGAAGTGCAATGACGGGATGTAGCGCCAGGTTTTGAGCTCAGCGGCTATCGCATCAAAGACTGTCGCTGTGGTAGGCGCTGCGTATTGCGGATACAGCGGCAACACCACCATTTTATCGATCCCCTGGCTATGCATCTCTTGCATCACGCTCGCAATCGAAGGGTTACCATAACGCATCGCGAGGTGAACACTCGCATCATCTTTCTCTAACACTTTCGCCAGTTTCGCCCGCTGGCGCACACTGATATCCATCAAGGGTGAGCCAGCTTCGGTCCACACCAACTGATAGTTAGCTGCCGACTTTGCCGGGCGCGTCCGCAGGATAATGCCATGGAGGATAGCTTTCCAAATTAACTTTGGAATTTCAATCACTCGTGGATCTGATAGGAATTCAGCCAAGTATTCACGCACCGCCTTAGTGGTCGGTGCGTCTGGCGTTCCGAGATTGACTAAAAGTACTCCGGTTTTATTTCTTGCCTGATGACCGATGTCTTTTGAGAGTCCAGAATAGTTAGCCAAAACAGCCTCTTTATAATTTTAATGCCAACAATGGCCGCTATTAAAGCATAGAATTAATGGCCTGAGTAAGCTCTTCACTATCAGGTTTTACCCGAGAGTTGAACTGGATAACGGTTTCGCCATCGCCACTCACTAAGTATTTGTAAAAATTCCATTTTGGTGATGCACTTTTATCAGCTAAATAGCTGAATACCGGATTAGCATCACTGCCACGCACACTCGATGGCGCCAACATGGTGAAAGTCACCCCGTAATTGATATAACACACCTCGGCAGTGTCGGCTTCCTTATCTTCTTCTTGAAAGAAATCATCAGAAGGAAAACCTATGACGACTAATCCTTTATCTTTATAGGTTTGATGCAGCGCCTCTAACTGTTCAAATTGCGGGGTGAAACCACAATTACTGGCAGTATTTACCAACAATACCGGTTTTCCTTGCGTGATCTCGCACAAATCAAGTTGTTGTCCAGAGTGCAACTTTTTTACTTTTACATCCAAATAATCCGCACATTCACTGGCGTTGACCATTGGCGATACTGCCAGTAATACCAAGGCCTGCAAGCTGGTTTTTGATTGAGTGAGCAATGACATCCTATTCCCCTTTATGAGTCGCTTGCTGTGATAATACGTTGTTCAGACCAATATTGTTCAAAAATCCAAAAAAAAACTGCTGATAACACAGCAGTTTTTATCGCTTACGCGCTGAGAGGTCATTAACCCAAATCTAAAGTCACATTATCCATTAATCCAGGACCTGAGCCTTGCGAGTCTTTGCCTTTGAGTTTTAACATTAACCGCAAATCATTGGGTGAGTCGGCATAATGCAGCGCATCGGCATAGCTAATTTCACCTTCCTGATATAAGAGATATAACGCCTGGTCGAAAGTCTGCATGCCTTGTTCGTTAGACTTGCTCATGGTTTCTTTCATCAGATGCAGTTCATTCTTTTGGATCAGAGAAGAAATCCTTGGGGTGTTAATTAAGATTTCAATCGCGGCTCGCCGACCACAGCCATCGACTCTAGGGACCAATTGTTGCGCCACAATGCCACGTAAATTCAGCGATAAATCGAACAAGAGCTGCTGATGCTTATTCTCAGGCACTAAATGCATGATCCGATCGAGCGCTTGGTTAGCGTTGTTCGCATGCAAGGTGGCCATGCATAAGTGACCGGTTTCAGCAAAAGATAAGGCGAACTCCATGGTTTCTTGAGTCCGAATTTCACCGATTAAAATCACATCGGGCGCTTGACGCAACGAACTTTTGAGCGCCGAATCAAACGAGTCGGTATCAATCCCAACTTCTCGTTGCGTGACTATGCTCAACCTATGGTCATGGACGAACTCCACCGGATCTTCTATGGTTAAAATATGGCCGCGAGCATTGGCGTTGCGATAACCGACTAAAGCCGCAAGAGACGTCGATTTACCGGTACCCGTACCACCAACCATAATGATCAGTCCGCGCTTACTCATGACTAAATCTTTAAGTACCGGAGGCAACCTAAGATCATCGACATCAGGGATAGTGGTTTCAATACGACGCATCACACACCCAGCCGACTCACGCTGCCAAAAAGCGCTAACACGAAAACGCCCCAACTCTTTTACAGCAAAAGCAAAGTTACATTCTCTGCTCGAATGAAACTCCTGCTTTTGCGCATCCGTCATCAAGGCCTCAACAAAACTCAAAGATTGCGCGGGAGTGAGTCGGTTTTCGCCAAGCTGTTGCAATTCACCGTCGATTTTAGCGCTCGGTGGAAAGCCTGCAGTCACAAACAGATCCGAAGCTTTGCGCTCAACCATGGTTTTCAAAAATGGGGTGACATCCATGTGTTGACTCCTTAGAAGCTTGTCTGTTTATTCGAACTCTTGCTCATGGCATCTTCACGGGTGATCAGGCCGCGGTTGACCAAATTCTGTAAACATTGCTCCAGAGTTTGCATGCCATGGGCCATCCCCGTTTGAATAGCTGAGTACATTTGTGCCACTTTATCTTCACGGATTAAGTTACGAATTGCCGGTGTCCCCATCATAATTTCATGAGCAGCGACTCGGCCGCCACCGACCTTCTTAATCAAGGTTTGTGAAATAACGGCCTGCAACGATTCTGACAACATGGTTCTCACCATGTCTTTCTCGCCCGCGGGGAAAACATCGACCACACGGTCAATGGTCTTAGCCGCCGAGGTGGTATGCAAGGTGCCAAACACCAAGTGACCGGTTTCAGCTGCAGTCATTGCTAAGCGGATGGTTTCTAAATCACGCATTTCCCCCACCAAAATGACATCGGGATCTTCACGTAATGCCGAACGTAACGCCGCATTAAAGCTATGAGTATGACGATGCACTTCCCGCTGGTTAATCAAACATTGTTTGTTTGGATGAACGAATTCAATCGGGTCTTCAATGGTCAAAATATGGTCATGGCGATTTTCATTAATATAATCGACCATGGCGGCCAATGTTGTACTCTTACCCGAGCCCGTCGGGCCTGTGACCAACACTAATCCGCGTGGAAAGCTCGAAATCTTTTTGAAAATTTCCGGCGCGCCTAATTGCTCTAAAGACAAAATGTCGCTGGGAATAGTACGAAAGACTGCCGCCGCCCCGCGGGATTGATTAAAGGCATTGACCCTGAAACGGGCTAAGTTAGGCACTTCAAATGAAAAGTCTATTTCTAGGTGCTCTTCATAGTCTTTGCGCTGCTTGTCATTCATAATGTCGTACACTAACGAATGCACACCTTGATGATCTAGCGCGGGGACATTGAGTTTCCTTACTTCGCCATCGACACGGATCATGGGGGGTACACCTGATGATAAGTGCAGATCTGAGGCGTTATGCTTTACACTAAATGCCAGTAATTCGGTAATTTCCATAATACGGGATATCCCTTCAAACAAGTTATTACATCATGACAACAATAGCAGACAGACTGGCAATCGCCCAGCAAAGGATAATAAATGCGGCGCAATTAACTGGCCGTAACAGCAGTGAAATCAGACTGTTGGCAGTCAGTAAAACCAAGCCGATAGCCGACATCATCACTGCCTATGAGGCTGGCCAACGCCAATTTGGTGAAAACTATGTCCAAGAAGGCGTCGATAAAATCACCACCCTGTCGACTCAATACCCAGAAATAGAATGGCATTTCATTGGACCATTACAATCTAATAAGAGCCGCTTAGTGGCCAGCCACTTCGATTGGATGCATACCTTAAGCCGCGAAAAAATCGCCCAGCGCTTAAACGACTATCGTCCCAGCGAAATGGCGCCATTAAATGTCTGTATTCAAGTGAATATCAGCGCTGAAGAGACTAAATCAGGCATTGATATCCATGATATTTTGCCCCTAGCGAACGCCATCCACAAGATGCCCAGGTTACGCTTACGTGGTCTGATGGCCATCGGGTCTACCAGCGCCGATGTGGCTTTACAGCAACATGAATTTAGCACCTTAAACCAAGCATTTGCCGAGTTAAAATCAAGCTACCCCCACTTAGATACCTTATCTATGGGCATGAGTGGTGATTTGGATGCGGCCATTGCCAACGGCAGTACCTTAGTACGTATTGGCAGCGCGATTTTTGGTGAACGGCATTATTCAGACTCGATTTAACCAATGCCGCTGGTATTTCCCCCTTGTTTTTCAAGGGCAGAACCCAAATACTAAGAGACAAGCTGGACACGAATAACACCGGCTAGCACGCTGGTCGAAAACAAGGATAACGAATGTCTGATAGCAAGATTTGTTTTATTGGCGCTGGGAATATGACTCGCAGTATCGTCAGTGGTTTAATTGCCAATGGTCATGATCCAAAAGCCATCATCACCACCAATCCGAGCCGCCCGAAACTCGAGGCCCTAGCTCAAGATTTTGGTGTAAATATCAGTAGCGATAACCTTGCCTCTGCAACAGCCAGCGACGTGATAGTGCTGAGCGTTAAGCCGCAAATCATGGCGCAAGTTTGTGCCGAACTCGCCGCGATTGACTTATCAAACAAGCTGGTGATTACCATCGCCGCTGGGATCACCAGTGCCAGATACCAAGATTATTTCCAGCAACCACTGGCGCTCGTTCGTGCCATGCCTAATACCCCAAGTCAGTTAGGCCTTGGGATGACTGGCCTGTTTGCCACATCGAGCGTGAATGAGCAACAAGCTGCGCTATGCCAAGCGTTACTCAGCAGCATAGGTAAGATCATGTGGGTCAATAAAGAAGATGATCTTAACTTAGTCATTGCCTTGGCAGGCAGCTCGCCTGCGTACTTTTTCTTGTTTATTGAAGCTATGATCGAATCTGCAACCCAATTGGGAATGGACGCCGAACAAGCAAGAGTGTTAGCCCAACAAGCGGCACTGGGTAGCGCGGCCATGCTGGAAAACAACCCTGAGATCTCGGTCAGTCAATTACGCCAAAACGTCACCTCTAAGGGCGGTACTACCCATGAAGCCATTGTCACATTTGAGCAAGGTGGGCTGCGTCGTCTAGTGGATGATGCTATGAACAATGCCATCAAGCGTGCTCAAGAAATGGCGCAAACATTTTAATTTAACCCACGATACAATCTTATTTTCACAAGGTAATACACGCTAATGAATGCAATGACTTTTTTAATTAGTACCCTGTTTGATCTCTATTTGATGGTGGTTATTTTACGCATTTGGCTGCAACTGGCTAAAGCTGACTTCTACAATCCTTTCAGCCAGTTTGTGGTCAAAGCAACCCAACCGATTGTGGCACCATTACGCCGAGTCATTCCATCCATTGGCGCACTTGATACCGCCTCGTTACTGCTGGCTATTGCGGTAGTGATGCTAAAAGTAGCCTTATTAAGCGTCATCGCAGGTGCTAGCATGGATCCCGTGACCATGTTTATCTATGCCTTGGTGTCTGTAGTAAAACAAGCGGGCGTGCTCTTGTTCTGGATGCTGCTTATCCGCGCCATTTTAAGCTGGTTCCAACAAGGCTATAACCCCATTATTCAAGTCTTCAGTCAACTAACCGACCCTATCTTAAGCCCAATCCGTCGTATTATTCCGCCGATTGGCGGACTGGATTTGTCGGTGATGGTGCTGATCATTGGCTTAAACTTTATCAATATCCTATTAGCTCAATACATCCCATTTTGGGCAGTGGTATAAACGGTGCTCACCCCAGTATGTTGGCAACAACAAGATCTGCTACTCAGGGTGTATATCCAGCCGAAAGCCAGTCGTGATCAGTGGGTTGGACAGCATGGTGATGAAGTTAAAATTGCCATTACCGCCCCGCCGATTGATGGCAAAGCCAATGCCCACTTAACTAAATTTCTTGCCAAAAGCTTTAAAGTCGCTAAAGGAGAAATTGATATTATTAAGGGGCATTTAGGGCGGCATAAACAGGTGCTAATCCACCAGCCAAGCATTATCCCGCCACAGGTTGCCGAACTTTTGCTAAAAGGTTAAAAAATCATTGAAAATACCTAGCCTCATTTCGGTGAGGCTCTTATAATTAACGCCATCAATTTAGGTGACGTTCTGTTACCCATCACTAGGTATTTTCATGTCATATACCCTATCTCGTTTATCGATATTGATTGTATTCGCTTGGTTATTGGCAGTGCCAGCCTACGCCGCCCAACAACAAACCGTCGGCAATTTCGACATTCACTATTCAGCCTTCAACAGCACATTTTTAACCCCGGCCATCGCCAAAGCTAATGATATTGAGCGCAGCCGCTTCAATGGGGTGGTGAATATCTCGGTGATGGATACCCGACAAGCAACGCCTACGGCGGTTCCCGTCGAGATTAGCGGTATCGCTAATAATTTACTCGATGCCCGTATGACCCTGAAGTTTCGCCAAGTTAAAGAGGGCGATTCAATTTACTATTTGGCCGAAGTCCCCTTTAGAGACAATCAGGTGATCAACTTTCAAATTGCCGTCAAGTATGGCAAAGAGTTAAATACCGTGGTGAAGTTTAAGCAACATTTTTATACCGATTAATCCCTCACGCCCCCGCCTCACGGTCCACCTTGCTAGGGCTGTTGCTGATGCGTATGATGTCGGCCAATGAGCTCTGCAAGGAACCCCCATGAAACACATAGTATTAGCCAGTGGAAACCAAGGTAAATTAGCCGAATTTGCGCAACTACTCGCGCCATTAGGTGTGGACATGCTGCCACAAAGCCAATTTTCGGTCAGTGAGGTTGCCGAAACCGGCACCACGTTTGTTGAAAATGCCATCATCAAAGCCCGTCATGCCGCAGCAATCACAGGTCATGCCACCATTGCCGATGACTCAGGACTCGAAGTCGATGCTCTCGATGGTGCACCGGGCATTTATTCTGCTCGTTACGCCGGCGATAATGCCAGTGATAACGATAATGTCAGTAAATTACTGACCACCATGCAAGCCATCCCCCAACGCACTGCCCGTTTTCAGTGTGTTTTGGTGTATATGCGCCATCATAAGGATCCCACTCCGATTATTTGTCAGGCCAGTTGGGAAGGCGTGGTTAGTCACCAACGCCAAGGCGAAAATGGTCACGGCTATGACCCTATTTTCATCCCCAATGAAACCCAAGATTTGAGCGCTGCCCAAATTGATGCTCACGAGAAAAACCGTTTAAGCCATCGTGGCAAAGCCTTGCAACTACTGATTAGTGCCATGCAAGAGAAAGGTATTGTTTGATGCTAACCTTACCGCCGCTCAGCCTCTATATTCATATCCCATGGTGCGTGCAGAAATGCCCCTATTGCGACTTTAATTCTCATGGGCAACATGGGCAGTTACCCCAGCAAGAATATGTCGATGCCTTATTGGCTGATCTCGATGCTGATCTTGGTTATGTTCAAGGTCGTGCCTTGCGCAGTATTTTTATTGGTGGTGGGACGCCATCCTTATTTAGTGCCGAGCAAATAGGACGGTTACTGGCTGGGGTCGAGGCGAGAGTGCCTTTTGACTGCGGGATTGAAGTCACCATGGAGGCCAACCCTGGTACTTTAGAGCATGATGATCTCAAAGCCTACCGCGCAGCGGGGATAACTCGTTTATCAATGGGAGTTCAGAGCTTTGATGGTGATAAACTCAAGGCATTAGGCCGGATCCATGGTAAAGATGAAGCCATCGCTGCCGCACAATCAGCGACCGCGGCGGGTTTTAATAGTTTTAATCTCGACTTGATGCATGGCTTGCCTAATCAGAGCTTAACGCAAGCGCTGGCGGATATTCGCCAAGCCGGCGAACTGATGCCGCCGCATTTATCTTGGTATCAACTGACGATTGAACCCAATACTCTATTCTATTCTAAGCCGCCAACGCTGCCAGATGATGAAGCGTTGTGGCAGATATATCAACAAGGCAATCAGCTGCTGAGCCAGCTTGGCTATGTTCAATATGAGATCTCTGCTTATGCTAAGCCGGGTTATCAGTGCCAACATAACCTCAATTATTGGCAGTTTGGTGACTATATCGGTATCGGTTGTGGCAGTCATGGCAAGATCACTGTCCCCGCAGAGGATCGTATTTTCCGCACGGTCAAAATAAAACACCCCAAGGGTTATTTAGCCGCACTCGATGTCAGATATGAAGTCACCGATGTGGCGCCGGAAGATCGGCCTCTGGAATATTTGATGAATCGACTGCGCTTACTTAGTCCTATGCCAAAATTGGAATTTGAACAACGCACTGGCTTGTCGAGCGACCTCTTGATTAACGGTATGACTAAAGGCGCTGAGCGCGGTTTAGTCACTGATTTAGGGGATGCTTGGCAATTAACTGAGCGAGGCCAAATGTTTGTCAATGATCTGTTATCACAATTCTGTGATTAAGCCTCGATAACGATGGAGTCCTAAAGGGCGCTGGCACTAACAGCTCACAAGGTTGTTAGCGCCGAGATCACACAAACAAGCAGCAAGCAGACACATGTTTTAACAATTATTAATGGAATTTAACCGCCAGTTGATTAGCATAGGAGTCAATTTAAAAAGCGATAACCATTAAGGGACGTAATGAAAACCAATGCAATTACTCTTGCCTTAGCCGTCAGCTTAGGACTTGCCATTTCTGGCTGTAGCCAATCGCCGCACAATCAGGCCAGCACGCCGCTAGTAAGCACTACCCAAACTCAAGCGGATGCCTCAGCGGCAGCCAACGCCTTATTTGAAACCATCTTTATAGAAAATGTCATGGCCAGCCCCATGACCCAAAGCTATTTAGGCATCAAGCAAGATTATGATAAATGGGATCAAATAGGTGAAGCTGCCGATGCAGCGGCGCTGGCAATGTCCCAAGATCAACTGGCCAGATTGCAAGCCATCAATACTGAATTATTAGATGAGCAAACCTTATTAAGCTACCAACTATTGCGCCAATCTCTACAAGATAGTATTAGTGATCACCAATGGCGTCTCTATAGCTACCCCATTAATCAAATGTATGGCATCCATTCCAATGTCCCCTCCTTATTGATTAATCAGCACCCCATCGACAGCGTCGCAGATGCCCAAGCGTATATCAGCCGTTTGCAAGGTATCACTGAGCTGTTCAAGCAGACGCAAGAAGCCCTTACACTGCGGGCTCAACACGGCATTATTGCCCCCAAATTTGTGTTCCCTCATGCCATTGCCGCCAGCAAAAACATTATCACGGGCGCGCCATTTGATGCAGGTGAAGACTCGACCTTAATGGCCGACTTTAGCACTAAACTAGCGAAATTAGACATCACTGACAGCGAGCGCCAAGCATTATTGGCCCAAGCTAAACAAGCGTTAGTAGAACAAACCGGCCCAGCCTATGTGGACTTAATTGCCTATTTAACAGAGCTTGAAACCCAAGCCGATGATAAGGCCGGGACGTGGAAGTTTCCACGAGGCGATGAGTTTTACGCCAATGCTCTAAAACGTACGACCACCACGGACATGACGTCGGCAGAGATCCACCAGCTTGGTCTCGATGAAGTCGCACGAATTCACACTGAAATGCGTGCGATTATGCAGCAAGTCGGTTTTGAAGGTAGCTTAAACGAATTCTTTGTATTTATGCGTGATGATCCGCGTTTTTATCACCCGAATACTGCCGAAGGTAAAGCCGCCTACTTAGCCGAAGCCAAAGCGTATATTGACACGATGGAATCACGTCTCGATGAAGTGTTCTTTATCAAGCCGAAAGCCGACATGATAGTTAAAGCGGTCGAACCTTTCAGAGAAAAGTCCGCTGGTAAAGCCTTCTACAACCAACCCGCGCCCGATGGCAGTCGTCCAGGGATTTACTATGCCAACTTGTATGACATGGCTGCCATGCCAACCTATCAAGCTGAAGCTTTAGCCTATCATGAAGGCATTCCTGGGCATCATATGCAAATAGCAATTGCACAAGAGCTGGAAAACGTCCCTAAATTTAGACGCTTTGGTGGCTATACCGCCTATATCGAAGGCTGGGGCTTATACACTGAGTATTTCCCGAAAGAAATGGGGCTTTACCAAGATCCTTACTCTGACTTCGGTCGCCTTTCAATGGAATTATGGCGCGCCTGTCGTTTGGTGGTTGATACCGGGATCCACAGCCAACAGTGGACGCGAGAGCAAGGCATCGAGTATTACACCAGCAACACCCCCAATGCCGAGTCCGATGCGGTGAAAATGGTCGAACGTCACATTGTGATGCCATCCCAAGCCACGGCTTACAAAGTAGGAATGAACAAGATATTAGCTCTGAGAGAACAAGCCAAAGCCCAGCTTGGAACTGAGTTCGATATTCGTCAATTCCATACCTTGTTGTTAGAAAACGGTCCGCTGCCGTTAGACGTACTAGAAATAAACGTTAACAACTGGGTAGAAAGCAAAAAGTCCTAGGCAAAAAAAATCCCCGGGCAACCGGGGATAAACTGAAAATGGGTTGGGTGATGGCCTATCAAATGATAGGTATTCAGTTTAAAACTTAGCCCACCATAAGGTGCGCTAATGCCATTGTACGTAATTCCATCACCTGAACCTAACCAATTACCACAAAGTTGGCGCGGCAAATTGTAACAAAGCTTTTACCAACCAAATCTATATTTTTGAAATTACAGCTTATTTCCGCTCTGCGTATAAAGAAGCATAAGGCAGGTCCCAATAGGGAGGCGTGCCAATTTGCTCTTTAATAAATTCAATAAATGCACTCACTTTAGGAGCTAAATGCTTACGTCTTGGGTAGACAGCTTGCAGCGGTAAATGATGGGTTAATTGCCAATCACGCAAAATAGGCACTAAGGTACCTTTTTCAATTTCACCTTCCAACAAATAGCTGGCTAGGTAAACAATACCAAGACCACTGATCGCCGCGGACTTAAGTGCTGGGGCATTATCCACCCGGAAATTACCGGTCACGCCGATTTCGCAATAGTCATCTCCTTTACGGAATTGCCACGTACTGTGTTCATGCCATTCACCTTGATATACTAAGCAGTTGTGTTCAACCAACTGTTCAGGACGCTCAAGCGGACTATGACGGGCAATGTAGTCTGGGGAGGCCACCAGCATAAATTGCGACTTCATTAAAGGGCGCGCTACCATGCCTAAGGGCAATTGCTCTGACATGGTCAGCAATAAATCTAACCCTTCACTCACCACATCAACTTTGTGATCGAGTAAGGTAATTTGTAATTCAAGTTCAGGATGGCGGCTCATAAACTCCGGCAGAGCAGGAATAATGTGCATAGCACCAAATGACTGAGAAATCCCGACTTTCAGTAAGCCACGAGTGGCATCATTTAGATTATGCACACTAGCAACCGCTTGATCTGCATCGCGTAATAGCTCTTCTCCTTGCTCATAAAGCAAGTGACCAGCTTCTGTTAGGCTCAAACTACGGGTCGTTCTCTGGATTAACTGCACACCAAGTTTGTGTTCCAAATCGGCAACTTGTGTACTGACCTTGGATTTAGAAATGCCCAAGCGACGGGCTGCAGCACTAAAGCTTCCAGCACGAGCTACATGGGTAAAAATAGCTATGGGTTCTAACAGTTCTAACATGAGAGTCGCCTTAAACGGGAAACAAGATTATCGTTAATATCAGACACTATCTTTAACCACTTCAACGAGGTGATTTAGCCATTGCCGACAGTCCCTAAAAATATGCTTGTATCGTACTGAATTGAGAGTTCAGTTTTTTATTTTCAGTATTATAACAAATATTAACTTTGCATACAGGCAAAAAAAATCCCAGCCAAAGGCCGGGAAAAATCCAAGGAAGGATAAGGTAGCTTTTAGTTGATCGTTTTCGTTACATCGGCTAATTCAGGTACTTGCTGCCACAAGGCTTGTTGCAGTGTTTTAATGTGTTCAAACTGCTGGCACATGTCTTTGGCACGTTGCTCTAACTGGCTGGCACTCTCTTGTACCCGCGTTTCAATTTGCTGGCCTACCGCTTCCATTTTGCTACCGAAAGCCGTCATTTTTTCCTCAAAACTATTACCTTCCATGGTCATAATTTGCCCGCCCATAGAGATCATTAACCCGCCAATGGCATTCTGCACTAGCTGAGATATCTCATCGGCAATCACTTGCTCAACATCATTATTTACCTGTTCACCATTGGCGCCAATATGGTAATGATCGCCCTTTTTGCTGGCGAGGGTATCGGCTTTATCCTTGATAGACACCAGTAAATCATCAAACTGCTTAGCCGATTGCTCACCAAGTAAAGGCGTTAAGGATTGAGACACCGCATCGCCAACCAGCACTACGGCATCTTGGGCTAAGGCCACAACTTGCGGCACTTGTTCTCTCAGGGCCGTGGCATATTGATCTAGGCTTGCCTGCTGACTTGAGTTCAAACCTATGGGTTTGTTAGCGATAATGAGCTGGCCATTATCGATGCGATAGACCTCTTTGCCTTGCTGATCAAACGTCAGGCTTTGTGGGGTCATATTGATATCGTAATTTAAATCAACATCGCACTGCTGCGAAGCTTGGGCTTGGGTTGTGATGGCAATAAGGGCCAAACTGCAAAGCCACAAAGGCAGGTGAGTAAATCGGTGACTGAGTTTCATCATGACTCCTAAATATTGTGAGTATTGTTAGAATTATACAACAAGCTGAAAATAACAGAGCAAATAACATGCCACATGACAAGTTATTGAAATGTAATGAAATGAGTGGAATTGCGATTGACGAAAATATTAACGATTAGTGATAATGCGTATTTAATAGTGAAATGAGCACCGCACCCGCTGCTCATTGTTTAGGCTTAAAAAATTGAACGACCGAGTTCTTGGCTCAAGGCTTCCAATAACGCAGTGCCCACCAAAGAATTACCGTTTTCATCCAATGCCGGCGACCACACACATACTGACATATCCCCAGGAATAATGGCTATAATCCCGCCACCAACGCCGCTTTTGCCTGGCATACCGACGCGATAAGCAAATTCTCCAGCCCCATCATAGAGCCCTGATGTGGCCAATATGGCGTTTAATTGCCGAGTTTGCACCGAGGACACTAACTGTTTTCCCCCGAGGGTTCGCCCTTTATTGGCGAGATAAAACATCGCTTTCGATAAGTCGGCACAACTCATGCGCAGCGCGCAATAATGAAAATAGCTGCGCAATACGGTATCGACGTCGTGATTAAAATTACCGAAAGACTTCATCAAAAATGCAATGGCCGCATTGCGAGCACTGTGTTCATATTCCGAGTGCGCCACTTGCTTGTCGTAACCTATCAGTTTATTGCCGCTTAAGTTACGCACTAATTCCAACATGCGCTGCTTAGGTGCACTTAAGCGCCCTTGCAATAAATCAGCAATCACCAAGGCGCCGGCATTGATAAATGGATTACGGGGAATGCCGCGTTCAAGCTCGACCTGCACTAAGGAGTTAAATGAGTGCCCTGACGGCTCTTTGCCCACTCGCGACCATATTTCAGTGTCATCATAAAGGCCCATGGCCAAGGTTAAGCTGAAAACTTTTGAAATACTTTGAATAGAGAAAGGTTCGAGATAATCGCCAGCCCCGATAGTGGTGCCATCAGCCATGGTCACTGCGATGCCGAGCTTATTGGGGTCCACGTTAGCGAGCGCGGGAATATAATTGGCGACTTGACCTTGATTAAGCAAGGGTCTGACTTGCTCAATCAAGGCTTGGAGCTGTGCCTTATCAGGCATTAACCCCACCAAAGATCATAAAGTTCAGTCACTTCGACATTATCTACCGCCTGAGTTTTCCAAAACTCAGTCACGGCAGCGCGGTCTTCTTCGCTGCACTTACCAAGACGTTGAGTCGCAATAACCCCTTCCCAACCTCGATGGCCACCGCCATGAAACCCTAATTGGCGAGGTTCAATCACTTGGTTAATGAAGGCATCAACTGTGGCATCAATATCGGCTTCTGCCACGTCTTCTCTAAACGTCCAATGAACATCAAACCCCAGCTCTTGGAATTCATCTATTCTGAGTTTTTTACGTAAACGACGACTTCTATTTGTGGCCATGGTAATTCTCCTAAAGGATGAAAAATAACGAAAGAAAAGCAGTGCCTCTTTATAAGCAAAGAGACACTTTGAGTCAATTGAGGTGAGTTACAGCTGACGCTCAAACATTAAGTCCCAAACCCCATGGCCTAAACGATGACCGCGGGCTTCAAACTTAGTTAATGGTCGATGCTCTGGGCGCTCAACATAATCATTGGTGTTGGACTGATTTCGGTAGCCTTCGGCTGCCGACATGACTTCCAGCATGTGCTCGGCGTAATTTTCCCAATCGGTCGCCATATGGAATACGCCACCAATTTTCAGTTTACGACGTAATAACTGCACAAATTCAGGCTGTACGATGCGACGTTTATGGTGACGCGCTTTATGCCATGGATCTGGGAAGAATAATTGCACACGGCTTAACGAACCATCGGCAATGGCGTTTTCCAAGACTTCAACGGCATCATGATGGTAAACCCGTAAATTGGTCACAGAAGCTTTGGCGGCTTCGCCTAAACAGGCACCCACGCCAGGCTTGTGGACTTCAATGCCGATATAATTTAATTCAGGAGCCGCGCTCGCCATTTGCACCAGCGAAGCACCCATACCAAAACCAATCTCGAGCACCACATCGGCATCACGGCCAAAGGCAGCAACCAGATCCACCGGCGTAGGGGTATAATCGAGGCCCATGATCGGCCACTGTGATTCCAGTGCCTGTTCCTGGCCTTTAGTCAAACGACCTTCCCTTAATACAAAGCTTCTGATTTTACGCAGATACTTACCGTTATCATTAAACTCTGCTGTGGTTACTTCGCTCATTATTGCCCCGAGTGCGTGCCTGGTTGAGAAAAACAAAAGAAAGGCATTATCCAAAGTTAGCATGCCAGTGCAAGCACTATCATAGCTCGCGGGCAAAATTTAACCAATAAACCACATTAAGCGACCTTTTAGTAACCTCAGTGGCCGAAATTTATTATCCCGTTCGCGACAATTTGCGCGAGCAAACTTGTCCCATTTAGCGACTGTCGATACACTGCCGCCAACCACGACTCGATCAGAAGCCCCCATGACGACAAGTTTTAGCCAACGCATTATCGACTGGTACCAACAACACGGCCGAAAACACTTACCTTGGCAACAAGACAAAACACCGTATCGGGTATGGATCTCAGAAATCATGTTGCAGCAAACCCAAGTCGCGACAGTGATCCCTTATTATCAGAAATTCATGCACAGTTATCCGGATGTCGTCAGCTTAGCCAATGCACCACAAGATGAAGTTCTGCATCACTGGACAGGACTGGGTTATTACGCCCGCGCCAGAAATTTACATAAAGCCGCCAAGCGCATTCGCGATGATTTTCACGGGGTATTTCCAGAGACGATGGAACAAGTCATTGCCCTTCCGGGGATTGGTCGCTCCACCGCAGGGGCGATATTATCGCTCGCCTTAGGCCAACATCAACCCATTCTTGATGGCAATGTTAAACGGGTGCTGGCCCGTCATCAGGCCATTGATGGTTGGCCCGGACAAGCCAAGGTGGAACAAGCCTTATGGCAATTATCAGAGCAACGCACTCCGGCCATTGCCGTTAGCGCTTATAACCAAGCCATGATGGATATGGGGGCCAATATTTGTACCCGCAGCCGACCGCAATGCCAATTATGCCCTGTCGCTATCGATTGTTTAGCGCAACGGGCCGGACGGCAAACTGACTACCCCGGCAAAAAACCGAAGAAACAGCAGCCAATCAAAACCACCTGGATGCTGATATTAACCCAAGGCATGGAAGCACAATTGATTAAGCGGCCGCCAACAGGCATTTGGGGCGGACTTTGGTGTTTTCCCGAATTTGATTCGCAAGCCGCCTTGCAACAATTCCTGCTCGATAACGGTTTAGCTGACAGCAAACAACAACCGCTCGACAATTTTAGGCATACTTTTAGTCACTATCATCTCGATATTCATGCTATTTGGGTCGATAACTCAGCAAATACCGCTATCGAGACCAGAGTAATGGAAGTCAACCAGTGTCTTTGGTATAACATACAGCAACCGGATAAAGTCGGATTAGCCGCCGCCACTGAGCGACTGCTCGAGGCCTTATCTGCCCATTTAGTGAAGGAGTAACCTATGGCCCGCACCATTCAATGTGCTTATTTTAATAAACAAGCTGACGGTCTAGATTTCCAGTTATACCCAGGTGAGCTTGGTAAGCGCATTTTTGACAATATCAGCAAAGAAGCTTGGGCATTGTGGCAGCAAAAACAAACCATGTTGATCAATGAGAAAAAACTCAACATGATGAATCTCGATGATAGAAAACTATTAGAACAACAAATGGTTAATTTTCTATTTGAAGGAAAAGATGTCGAAATCGAAGGCTATGTTCCGCCGAGCGAATAACGCCGTTAACCAAACAAGGCGCCATGGCGCCTTGTTTTATGTTTGCGCTATGTGGCGCAATAGGCTCAGTAATGCCGGCGATAGGGTTTGATGCGCCGGATAACATAAGCCGATACGACGAAACATGCGTGGCCCATCAAATTTAACTTGTACCAATCTCGGCTGATCCTCAATCAATCCGTCCGGCAGAAAACTAATCCCAAACCCCGCCAGCACTAACGCCATCACCAAGGATTTTGACTCGGCTTTGGCGACTAAATTTAACGACATATTATTGCACGCCAATAAACCTATGGTTTGCTGATGCGCCTCACACGGCGGGCATTCGATAAAATCCCAGCCATTGAGTTCCGCAGGGCCAACGCTCACTTTGGCCAAGGCATGTCCCTTGGGGACACACAACACATAGTCTTCTTCCCATAAGGGTAAACACACTTCATCTTGATGTTTGAGCACATCTAAGGTTAAGCGGCAGTCGGCAGGACTCGAGTAATCGACTAGTTGTAAATCCAACAAGGGCATCGCTTGTTTTAGCTGTATTAAGAGGGCGGCCAAACGGCTTGGACTCAAATCAGGCATCACCGCCAAGGTTAACTTTTGGCGAGCCGCCTTCGCTTGGAATAATTGCGGGAGTTGTTTAGCTTCCTCCACCAATTTCACTGCCAGCGGGTAAAGATAATGAGCGCTATCTAACGGCTCGACTCCTTTTTTGCTACGCGCAAATAAGTCACCCGCCAATTGTTGCTCTAACTGCTTTAAACCTGAAGATATCGATGGCTGACTCACACAGCAACGACTGGCAGCTAAGGTGATATTTTTTTCTTCGTAGACGGCAATAAAAAACCGCAATAACCGCAAATCCACCATTTGTTTTACCTGTCATAACGTCATAAGCAAAACCTATTATAACCCAAGGAAAAATGTATTTTAGTGAAATAACGTCCATCCCTATACTCTCGCCATCAAAGCCTTAATTCGTGCTTACCCATCATTTTTAGGAACTCATTATGAACAAACAACTTGTGGTTATCACTGGCGCATCCTCGGGCATTGGTGCCGCCATGGCCAAAGCATTTAGTGCCGCGGGACATCCCTTATTGTTACTGGCGCGCCGAGTTGAATTAATGCAGGCGCTAGGCCTAGATAATTGTGTCTGTGTGGCAGTGGATGTCACCGATGCCAACGCGATTAAAGCAGCCATAACGCTGGCACAAGATAGGTTCGGGCCAGTGGGATGCTTAATCAATAATGCCGGCGTTATGCTGTTAGGCTTAGCTGATGAGCAAGCGCCCAGCGAATGGCAACAGATGCTAAACATTAATGTGTTAGGTGTGCTCAATGGTATTCATGCGGTGTTAGCCGCCATGAAACAAGCGCAAACCGGCACCATCATCAACATTAGCTCAGTGGCTGGTCGCAAAACATTTCCTAATCATGCCGCCTATTGTGCCAGCAAGTTTGCCGTGCATGCATTAACCGAGAATATTCGTGAAGAAGTTGCGATGGATAATGTCCGAGTGATTACCATTGCCCCAGGAGCCGTTGAGACTGAGTTATTGAGTCATACCACCAACGACGACATTAAGGCTGGCTATGAGAGTTGGAAAGCCGAAATGGGTGGGGTCATCGCGCCAGAAACCATCGCCGCGGCAGCCTTATTTGCTTGGCAGCAACCACAAAATGTATGTGTCAGAGAAATCGTCATCGCCGCTACTAAACAGCAACCTTAAGCTCGAGATTGGCGCCAGAGCGTGGCTGTGGCGCCCCGAGATCATAGGCTTAATTTAAACTCGGTCACGACTTCAACGGCAATGGTTTTACGATTTGTCGGCGCGGGAACATAACTCAGTTGTTCGATGATTTGCATGGCCGCAGGCGTCCATTGCTCATCACTTATCTCTTCAATGCTGGCGGTGACCACTTGGCCGGCAGGATCAATGACCAAGCGTAAATTGACATAGGCATAATTTGATTTTAGCGCTTCGGTATCGACGGAAAAGCTCAGCGGCGCCGGTTGCATTAGCCAATAGCGATTGAGTTCGATGGCATCTATCTTTACCGGCGTCAACGCTGGCGTATGGGGCTGTGAACCACAACCGATTAATGTCAACAAAGCCAGTAATATCCCATATTTCATTGGTCAATCTCGCGCTCATTGTTTTTATTAGTTATTATGATACAAGGGTTTAGCTGCCACAATCAGTCAAAAGTTGTAGATACAAAGGGATTAGGACTGTCGAAACCAAATGATAATTAACGCCACCACCGCCAGCACATAACAATAATAGGCGCTGGCCACCACTTGCAGTGGCGAAATCGCAAAACTCGAGGCCAACAACAAGGCTTGCGCACCATAGGGGATGACCCCTTGAATAACGCATGAAAAGATATCAAGTAAGCTAGCACTGCGACGGCCACTGACCCCATTTTTTTGAGAAATCGAATGTGCCACACTGCCACTAACAATAATGCCAATGGCATTATTAGCGGTACTGGCCGTGGTCATACTCACCAAGGCCGCAATGCCAAACTCCGCCGCACGCTCGCGAGCCCTTGGCGCATGACTTTTGCTGTAATGGGCAATCACTCGACTCACGAACTGATTTAAAAACGTTAAACCGCCACGGGCTTTTACGAGCTCACTTAAGCCACCAATCAGCATGGTTAAATAGAATATTGACTGCATATTACCAAAGCCATGGTAGATGTTCTCAGCAAACAACGCCGTGGTGTAATCTGGCATTAACAGCAGCCCAGATAGGCCCGCCAACACTATGCCCAACGATAATACCAAATAGACATTAACCCCCAGCAAAGCCAACAATACGATGGCCAAATACGGCAAGACATTCAACCAATTGATCGCAGCGATAGTCGGGCTATGGGAGACTGGATCGCTAAAAAAATACAGCGCTAGTACCACGATCCCCGCAGGCCCAGCGATGAAAATATTTTCCCGAAACTTATCGCGCATCTCACATTGCTGGGTGCGGGTAGCTGCGATAGTGGTATCAGAAATGATCGACAAGTTATCGCCAAACATGGCGCCGCCCATCACAGCCCCAGCCATCAATGCCACATCAATGCCGGTGGCTTGGGCCATACCAAAGGCCACTGGCGCGGTGGCCGCAATGGTGCCGGTCGATGTTCCCATGGCGGTACAAATAAAGGCGGTGATGATAAACATGCCGGGTAACAGCCATTGTCCGGGCAATAATGCCAACCCCAAATTGACCGTCGCATCCACCCCACCGGTGGCTTTCGCCACGGCACCAAAACCACCGGCAAGCAAATACACCATACACATCGACATGATGTCACGATGACCGACACCGTCTAAAAAGCGGTTGATGGCTGACTCTAATGGCTCTCGGCATAACGCCAGCGCCAGCACCACCGAGGGCAACGCTGCTATCGGTGCTGGGATTTGATAGAAAGCATAAGGTCGGCCTAACAGGCTAAAGTAGATGCCGCTGCCGATAAATAACACTAGGAATAAAAGCAGAGGCAAAAGCGCCATCGCTGAAGCTGAAGGCTCATTGGGGTTAGTCATTATTTGCCTATTGGTTAAGTAAAAATCTTTGCCGCAGCTGAGATTACTCAGGCCACAAAATACAATGAGTCATTCCAAAGAGTATTAATGAATAGGCTTTAACTAACGAAATTGCCAATTGACTGCTAATTTTATCTTTCCTTCTTCTACAAAAGTAACTGCCATGGCCACTAACAACAAGCAATTTGCCATCATCGGCTTAGGTCGATTTGGGATAGCACTATGCACCGAATTAGTCGAGCATGGCGCTCAAGTGCTGGCGATAGATATCAAAGAAGAGTTGGTTGAGAAAGTCGCTGATTTAGTCAATCAAGCTGTGATAGCTGACTGCACCACAGAGGATGCCATTCGTGAGTTACGCCTAAGTGATTATGATCTGGTGGTGGTGGCCATTGGCGCCCAAGTGAACAACTCGATTTTAGCGACCTTGTTGTTAAAAGAGTTGGGAGTCGCCAAAGTTTGGGTAAAAGCCAATGACAAATTTCATGCGCGCATCATTGAAAAAATTGGCGCCGACAAAATTATTCTGCCAGAGCGTGAAATCGGCATTAAGGTGGCTCGTAGTATGCTCGATGATCGGGTGTTTGATTTTCTCGATATTGGCGATGATATGGCATTAACCGAATGGGTGATCGGACCGCAAAATGCCGGCAATTTACTCGGTGAGCTCGCCTTATTCCAACAGGAAAATATTCAAATCTTAGCGGTAAAGCAAGGCGCTAGGATCAATTCATGCCCCGAGCCTGACACCTTATTGCAGTCAGGGGACATAGTTATCTTAGTCGGCGATAAAGATGAACTAACTGCCAAGCTGAGAAGCATATGAAATTGGGTGAGTTTAATACTCAAACCTTCAGCCCACGCTGGTCTGAACCCTATATCATTGTGTCCAGCTTTTTAGCGGTATTACTGCCGTCAGCCCTGTTATTAATGCTGCCGCCCTTTTCGTACAGCGGCTTAAGCTTTACCGATGCGTTATTTACCGCAACCTCAGCCATCAGTGTCACCGGCCTTGGGGTTGTCGATACCGGTAGTCACTTTACTTTGGCAGGTAAAATACTGTTAATGCTGCTTATGCAAATTGGCGGTCTTGGACAAATGACCCTATCTTGCGTGTTATTTTATTTGTTTGGACTCAGGTTGAGCTTACGCCAACAATCCTTAGCGAAAGAAGCGCTCGGGCAAGAAAAACACATAAATATACGTCAACTGGTAATTAAGATTGTCATCTTTTCAATGACAGCTCAAATGATTGGCGCCCTGTTATTGTGTTGGCGCTGGGTGCCGCAATTCGGCTGGTTTGATGGCATTTTCACCGCGTTATTTCATGCGGTTTCGGCATTTAATAATGCTGGTTTCTCACTATTTAGCAATAACTTGGTTGGCTATCATGGTGATACGCTCGTCAGTTTATCTCTCGCAGCATTATTTATCGCGGGGGGGTTGGGATTTACCGTCGTGTCAGATATCCATGAAACATGGCGTAAGAATGAACGAGGCTGGTTACCCAAGTTTAATAAGCTCAGATTACACAGTAAAATCATGTTAGTTGGCACGCCAATCTTGTTGTGCTCTGGCACAGTGTTAATTTTATTGCTTGAGCATAACAACCCAAACACCTTGGCCAATATGCCGATGTATGACCAATTGCTCAGCGCATTTTTTCAGTCCGCAACCACCCGCACCGCCGGTTTTAATACCATCAATATTGGCCTGATGACCGAGCCAGGATTATTGATCATGATGCTATTAATGTTAATTGGCGCAGGCCCAACCTCAACCGGTGGCGGTTTGAAAGTCTCGACCTTTGCCGTGGCACTTTTAGCAACGCGGGCTTTTTTACGGCAACAAAACTTTGCCAGTGCATTTAACCGAACCCTGCCTTGGCCATTAGTGACTAAAGCCTTAGCCATTATGGTGATCAGTGCGCTGGTATTAACCCTCGCCATGTTTTTACTGATGTTGACGGAACGCGCGCCATTTTATGAAATCATGTTTGAAACGATTTCGGCGTTCGCTACCGTAGGGTTAACATCGGGGCTGACCGCCAATCTGTCTGAGCCCGGAAAGTTGATTTTGATAGTGGTGATGATTATCGGCCGTATCGGCCCGTTAACACTGGCTTATATGCTGTCAAAGCCTAAACCTTCATGTTTGAAATACCCTGAAGATTCTATTTTAACCGGATAATCACAAGCGCGTGGGCCCCGCTTATGGCAGTGCCTCGCGCAAAGATTAAGCACCTTTAATGTGTTTCCCATGAATTGGCCATTATTTTTGATATAATCATGATTAATCTAAATCAAGGAGACAAAATGGCTGAATATATTGCGATTTTTATTTTCTTTTTTGCCGTCATAGACCCCATAGGGACAGTACCAGTATTTATAGCGAAAACTTCTTATTATTCAGAAGAAAAGCGAAAAAGAATTGCATTTAAAGCTTGTGGCATTGCCGCGGCAATATTGCTATTTTTCGTAATTGCTGGTGAATTCATTCTAAAGTCGATAAATATTCCACTTTCAGCATTCCAAATTGCCGGTGGCATTGTGCTATTTATTTTTGCCTTATCCATGATTTTTGGCGAGAGTAAGCCCAGTGAAGAACTGCACATGAGTAGCCCATTAGAAACCGCAATTTTTCCATTGGCCGTGCCTTCCATTGCTAGCCCTGGCGCCATGCTCGCCGCCGTCTTAATGACCGAAAATGCCAGTCATTCGCTACTGGAGCAAGTCATCACATCGTTGATTATGTTGCTGGTATTACTGATAGTTTTAGGGTTACTGCTTATCGCCGGAAAAATTCAGCGTTTTATTGGCACCGGTGGAGCGAGCGTGATCAGTCGAGTCATGGGGATGATTTTAGCTTCAGTTGCCGTCTCCAGCGTTTTGAGCGGTATCACCAGCTATTTTAACTTGCCCAGCGCCACCTGAAATTAACTTACCATTTTGATGGGCAACATCAACACCTGGCTTGATGTTGCCACTGACACACCATGGCTTAATGCCACAGCAACTCACTGATCACCCCGCCTCAAACCTTGAAATACTGCAAAACCCCTGCCAATTTTTTAGCATTTTCAACACAACACATTAATTTTTAACCAATGCCAAAATTTGGAGTCACGCCTCATTTTTGTAATTAAACTACCAATATAGTGATTGCAAGAGAGTTTTAATTTTTTCAATTTAACCTCCAGTGAGGCTAGCTATGACCCAAGCGCACGAAACAACTCAGCTCAACAGCCCAGATATTACTGCCCTCAAAAAATTTGTCAGGGCCACCAACTTTCTCGCCACGTCGCAGATTTATTTGAAGCAAAATGTGCTGCATAAACGTCCCCTTAGTCATCACGATATTAAGCCAAGATTATTAGGCCATTGGGGCACCTGCCCTGGCATTAACTTTGTGTATGCCAATATCAACCGACTCATTGTGAAACATCAACGTCCGTTTATTTATCTTGTCGGTCCCGGCCATGGGTTCCCAGCCGTACAAGCCAATTTGTTTATGGAAGGCTCACTGAGCCATTACTACCCTGAGACGATTCCTTATAACGAAAGCGGTATTGAAGATATCTGCCGTAAATTTTCAGCCGCCTATGGTTACCCATCCCACGCCAATCCAGAGGCCCCGGGGCAAATTCTTGAAGGAGGTGAGCTCGGTTACTCGTTAGCTGTCGGTTATGGTGCCATTCTTGATAATCCGCAACTGATTGCCGCGGTGTTAGTCGGCGATGGTGAGTCTGAAACCGGCCCCTTAGCAGCCTCTTGGTATGCCAACCGCTTGGTCGATCCTGCCAGCAATGGCGCGGTGTTACCCATAGTGCACATCAACGGATACAAGATTTCAGGGCCTACCCGCATGGGGCGAATGAGTCATGAGGAACTCACCCAAGAATTTACCGGCTTAGGCTACTATCCCATCATTGTCGATGACCAATTGGATCAAGACGTGTATGAGCAAATGACCGCCGCTATGGATATGAGTTATCAAATGATCACTGATATTCAAACGCAAGCGCGCAGCGGCCAAGATGTGTGTAAACCACGCTGGCCCGTCATTTTAATGCGCACCGCCAAAGGCTGGACCGGCGTCAGTGAAGATAATGGCACTAAATTGATGGGTAACTGCGAATCACATCAGGTGATCGTGAATAAATGTGCCACCAACAAACAACATTTAGATGCGCTTGATACTTGGTTAGCTAGTTATCAATTCCATGATTTATATCAGATAAATGACCAAGGTCAACTGCTATTTGATAAGGATATTTGTTCATTGCTACCACCACAACACTTATGTTGCGGTCGTCAACATTTGGCTTATGGTGGTGAAGTGGTGCGCAACCTTGCCAAGCCCGATTTAACAAAATTAGGCTATGGTGCAGAAACCCCGCGGGGTCACCGTGGCTTTTCAATGCTGAAAATGGGCGAATGGATGCGCGATGCCTTCAAACTCAATCGCGATCAGCGCAACTTACGCATTTTCAGCCCAGATGAAACCTACTCTAACCAGCTGCAAGCTGTGTTTGAAGAAACCAATCGCGCTTGGCAATGGCCGATTGAATCATGGGATCAAGACATGGCCCGTGATGGCCGAGTGATGGAGTTGTTATCTGAAAACTTATTGTTTGGCATGTTACACGGTTACACTGTCACCGGTCGTCATGGCATGTTCCCGACCTACGAGTCATTCTCGCAAGTGATTTCATCCATGGCGGATCAATACTGTAAGTATGTGTATGCTAGCCAAGGGGTGCATTTCCGCAAGCCTTTACCGGCCTGCAATGTGGTCTTGTCATCGTTATTAGAACGCCAAGATCACAATGGCTACTCGCACCAAAACCCATCTTTCCTCGGCGCAATGCTGGAAAAGCATCCGCATATTATCTCGGCGTATTTACCCGCAGATGGCAACAGTACCTTAGTGTATACCGAGAAAGCCTATGATGATCGCGATAAACTCAATATCTTAGTGGCCGGTAAGAAAGAACTGCCGCAATGGTTGAGTCTTGATGAAGCAAGGCGCCAAGCCCGAGATGGCATTATGGTGTGGGATTTTGCATCGGATGAGAACCCCGACGTTGTTTTGGCAGGTTGCGGTGACTATGTCACTCAAGAATGTATGGCCGCCCTAGTACTGATCCGCGAACTACTGCCCAGAGTGCGTATCCGCTTTGTGTCAGTGTCAGAACTCAATAGTTCCGGTCTAGGCAGCCAAGCCTTTCAACAACAACCTTGGTTGATGGATGAGATTTTCACTCAAGATAAAGGGGTCGTGTTTAACTATCATGGCTACCCCAACACCATCAAGAAGCTGGTATTTGACTATAAAGGCAGCCATCGTTTCCGGATCAAAGGTTATGAGGAAGAAGGCTCAACCACGACCCCATTTGATATGGGCGTTCGTAACGGCACATCACGCTATCATTTAGTGATTGATATGGCTTATAAATTATTCCAACAAGGCGTTATCGACGAAACACAGCATGTTGCTATCACCACAGATATGCTACAACGCTTGGTCGATCACAAGAACTACATTAAGGCCAATGGCGTTGATCCTGACTACTTAGAAAATTGGGTGTGGACCCGCTAAGCGACTTCATCACAACGCCTACATCTTGTAGGCGTTGTTTTATTGGTTTTTAAGCGGTAACCATGACGTCATCGCCCGTTGTGTTTTGGCCTTGACTGAGCGCCAGTGGGTCACTGGGACTTTAGGGGCCGAGTTTGTGATCTCATCTAAATTAATGTCTGCCAAGTCCACCTGCCCACCATGAGCTAACAATAGTTGGCGCGGGTTGATTTGCTGAATTTTAAGCAATGAGTTGCGGTAACGGTTAGGATAAAATAACGGATAAGGGGGAATGTAATTTCCTTTAACTTTAACCAGTAAATCAGCAATATAAACAAAGCTTTGGCCTTGATGGTAGAGGGCTAAGTCCCTGTCGGTATGCCCTGGGCAATGTAATACTTGCCAATCGGCAAAACCCGGCAAGCTATCGCCATCATGCAGGCGATAATCCGCCATTAATCGCCGTGAATACCATAAACTCCGCTTAGGCTTACCCATGCGACTCGCTACCCATTTGGCCAATAAAATATCGGTCAAATGCATCATAAATCCATCAATTCCTTGATACCAATGACCTTTAACATCCGCCGTAACCAGTTTTGCTCCAGTGATCTTACGCAACCCATGCGCTCCGCCAGCATGATCTGGGTGCATATGAGTCACCACGATTAAGGCTAAATCGCTAAGCGGACGCCCAAGATGCTCAATAAAGTCACACACCAAGCCAATATCGGCACGACAACAACCATCAAGTAACATGAGTTTGTCGGGGTATTCCACCAAATAGATGGTTTGTATGTAGCCAGAGATGCGATGTAATGTGAACATAATCAGTTTCTTAAATTAGTTAATTCGATTATGTCTACTATTTGCGCAATCCTCAAGCGTTTGACTGAATAAGGAGTTAAGCGCTGGTCATTTACCCCATCCTTAAGCTCAGCGCTTTTTACTGATGCAGCGCATAAATTCGATGCTAGGCGCTAAGATGATCCGCCAGGCATCAGCATCATTGGCGGTATAGCGACTATCGACTTGAGGTAAGGTTTCGACGAAAGCGTCCAACCATAATGGGAACTGTTCGGCTTTAATGCCCATTTTTTGATGACGAATGGCCAATTGTGTTAACTCTTCATCACTGATCCTCACCGAAGAAAAATACACCATATAGGCAAGCGAATGCTTAAACACATGCCGCTGTGTTTGCATATCTAATGCCTCAATCCGCGATTTAATATCTGGACATTTATTGATGAGGTTATAATAAAAAATTTCTATAAATTCATCATAATAGCGTTTAGTAATTCGCTCATAGCTGGCATTAAAAATCGCATTATAATCCATCATTTTGATATCCTTATCATCATATCCGGCCTGTAAACCGTTGGAGTTCAAAGCTGTATGTCTGGCAGCATCTTTAACCATAGCCTAAGAACCCGCTAGCAGCCAAAATCTCGCCCCCATAAATAATCATTAAGCTATTGATCATTAACCAGTGAATTCGCGCACAGTCACCTGCGTAAAAGACAGTTATTATGGCTAAAAACTTATGAGTACCCCCAATGCAGCATAAAATTATCCTCGATACCGACCCAGGCATAGATGATGCCATGGCCATCCTATTTGCCGAAGCTCACCCAAGCATTGAGTTACTGGCTTTAACTATCGTCTTTGGAAATGCCAGCGTCGATGACGGTAAAACCAATGCATTATTCATTAAAAACAAATTTAATTGTCAATACCAAGTTGCTGTTGGCGCCGCCACCCCACTCATTCGGCCGCCGGTGGGAGCAACGGTGGCCGTGCATGGCCCCCACGGACTCGGCGACGTCATTGCGCCAGAGCAGCATTCTGCGATTGATTATCGCCCCGCCTATCAATACATGATAGATGCCATTCATGCTAATCCTGGCGAAATAACCCTAGTGGCCGTTGGGCCGTTAACAAATCTGGCACTGGCTTTACAAGCCGATCCGAGCATTTGTACTAAGGTTAAGCAGGTGGTGATCATGGGCGGCGCTTTTGGTGAGAATGGCCATCGCGGTAATGTCACCCCGTGGGCAGAGGCCAACATTCATGATGATCCTCATGCGGCCGATATCGTGCTCACAGCCCCTTGGCCTGTGGTTGTGATTGGTCTTGATGTCACAGAGCAAAGCTTTTTCAGTGAACAATATTTAGCGCAACTCAAACAAGATAGCGGCGAGGTAGGTCAATTTATTTATGATGTCAGTCGTTATTACTTGCGATTCTATTCTGAAAAACTCGGGCTAGCGGGTTGTCACGTCCATGATCCCTCGGCGATTGCTTATGTGATCCAACCCCAGTTATTCCACCTTCGCTCCGGACCAATTCGCGTGGTGACCGACGGAGCGGCGATTGGGATGACCTTGCAAAAATTTGATGGTCGCATTTACCCTCACGATGATTGGCAAGACTGTCCGAGCCAACAGGTTGGGGTTAGCGTTGATGATGACTCGTTACTGAGGCTCTATCGCGAGACGTTGATAAGTTATAGTTCGCGTTCATAACGTTGAGACCCGCATCTCATCAGGCCAGCACTAATATGGTGTTGGCCAGCGTGCTTCCGTTCACCGCGACAATAGCCAATAAGGCGCGAGCAAGTAGCTTCAATAACGGCGTTAATCACATCATACGTTAGGAAGTTGCGAACCTAATAACCACAGTGCCAGCGCGATAAACACTGCCCCCATGACTTTGTTTTGATATTGCCTAAACTTAGGTTTCGCCAACATTTTCTGACCATGATTACCTATCAAGGCCACCAGCAATAAGTTAAAACTTAAGCCCGCCACATTAAGCAATAAACCTAACGCCAATAATTGCTGGGTCGATGAGGCACTAATATCCACCGACACAAACTGGGGTAAAAACAACACAAAAAACATCAAAGCTTTAGGGTTCAATAAGTTACTCAATACCGCTCGCCGATACAGCTGTTTGGCCATATTGCTGGTGGCGGCAAGTTCATCGCTCGCTTCGCTTGGTTGTGCATGCCAACAATCCCAGCCCATTTTGAGTAAATAGGCGCCCCCCAACAGCTTAAGCAGTTGCAAGGCCATGGGTTGCATCGCAATCACACTCGACACGCCAATGGCTGCCAGCAAGGTTAGCACCAACCCAGCAGTAGCATTACCTAAACTGGCAAAGATACCGACACGCTTGCCATAGGTAATACTGGCAGAAGTGATCAGCAACATATCGGGGCCTGGAATTAACAACAAGGCAAGCACTGCGGTTAAGTATACGGGTAATAAAGCAAAATCTATCATTCATTAACAAAGTGAAAAAAATTCAAGTGGCGATTGTAGAGATTTTTTTCACCAAATAAAGCCTTGAATGACAAATTTTAGACATTATTCTCTAACTCAGGTGCGGCGGCCGCCGCGAGCGCACTGCTTGTTTTGGCATTTGCCACTGCAACTGGCGGGGTGATGGCGAGCTTAAGTACAGGTTTTTGCAACATTAACGAATTGGGATAAGTCACCATATCGCCGCTATCTCGGCGGATAAGCACATGAAACAACGCAATCTCTTTGATGGTGCCACTGATGTCCTCATCTTTATCGACCACCTTAATTCGCTCGCCAATGCGATAGGGAAATACGAAAAAGATTAATACTCCAGCAGTGATATTACTTAAGATTGACCATTGAGCTATCAAGGCTACCCCAAGCACAGCAAACACCGAGGACACAAACACGGTCACATCTTGATAGCCAAAACCCAGCGTCACCGCCAACAATGAGATGGTGACAAACATTAAGGCGCCAATGAGAAAGCGGATCACTAGGCCGGCTCGGGCCGGGTTTACCTGCTTTTGCTTGGCTAACGCTTTAATCCAAACCCGCAATCTTGATTGGATAAGGTAAAAAGCTCCCAGATAGACCAGCACCAAACCTAACTTTAACATCATCAACTTATATCCTTTGAAATCAATGGCATCAATATAAACTGATTTATTAGTTGTACCAAGATCAATTGCTTAACCAAAGGCGATTGGCTCGCCTGCTTGGCAAGCCAATCGCTAGGATCATTGTTGCAGACTGGCACTCGCCGCTTGGTACATAGCCTGACCAAACTGAGCCTGCCCAAATTGCGCAAATAACGCTTGGCCTTGCGCAGATACCAGGTATTGGCTAAATGCCTGCGCCAGTTGATTAGCGTCAGTCGAGCTACTGGGCGCCCTGAGACTATGGTAGGTATTGACTAAATAGGGATCGCCTTTAAACAATACCGTTAAATTATTGAGTTCGGCGCGGCTGGCAACCCAAGTGGAACTGTCCGTCATAAAATAGCCCGAGCCCGCATTGGCACGTTGCAAGCTGGCCTTCATAAAATCATGGCTGGCCTGATACCAGTCTCCTGATGGCACCAGTTTCGCTTGCTGCCAAATACTAAGCTCTTTCTTATGGGTGCCTGAATTATCGCCACGGGTAATAAATGTGTGCTTTTGCAGCGCAATTTTTGCAAAGGCTTCTTTCGCGAGGCGACTGTTAGCGATACCGGCCGGATCATGATGCGGGCCGACAATATAAAATTGGTTGCTGCCAAGCAACTGCCGCTCAACCGCCCAGCCTTCGTTGATGGCTTGTTGTTCAGCAGCGGGGGCATGCACCATGACCATGTCGATTTCTCCGGCTTTAAGCAGTGCTAACGACTTGCCTGAACCCGCCTTTACCCAACATAGGCTGGCATTATGTTGTTGACCAAACTCTTGGGCTAATGCCGCTAATAATCCCAGCTCGCCAGGACTGCCTGTCGCAAGACTAAATTGGCGCTCGCCCTGCCCCAACACCTGATGACAGTCAATGGCACTGGCGTGACCACAAGTTAATAGCAAGCCACTGACTAATATCGCTAATTTTTTCATACTCCACCTTTTTACCCAAAACGACTCAAACCATAAGTGGGTGAGTCAAAAAGTCTACTATTTCTAATAAAAACAATGATCCTACGCAGTATTGTGCAGGTTATGAGATTATGGAGATAAGTAAGCAGAAAACAGGCCAATATGGTCAGGAAAATTAAGCCGGATTCGCAGCTGTGAAGCGGATCAACATTCAATAAAAAAGGCCGCCTAGGCGTAATGCCGTTCACTTAGTGTGAACGGCATTTTTCTTAGACTTAATGGGATACTTGTTTTTACTCATTTTTAACGCACGTGGATAGGCCCTATCCCGTTTCCCATCAAGCTTGAACTGTCTC
>NZ_JAHUTT010000044.1 GCF_019209865.1 Shewanella sp. NIFS-20-20
CCGACCATACAAACCTTTGGCAAAGTCATTAGCTATCGCGTACACAAAGGCAAAGGAACGCTTCAGACGCGTTACTACATCAGCTCCGCCATATTATCGGCTGAAAAATTAGCCTACGCTGCTCGTGGTCATTGGGCTGTTGAAAATCAGCTTCATTGGGTGCTGGATGTGACCATGAATGAGGATGCATGTCAGATTTCTCGGGGCGATGGAGCAGAAAACCTTGCAAGACTGCGGCAGGCTACGGTCAATATTCTCAAAAAAGAACCGAGCAAATTAAGTCTTCGCCGAAAGAGACGCCGAGCGGCAATGGATTCGGCCTATTTAGAAAAACTAATAAATGCTTAAAAAACATTCACGCTCTTGCCCTGGTCGCCACCGCCACCAATAAATCGGTATCCGTTGGGAAATGATTATATATGGTACCGCGAGAAATCTGACTAGGATGCACCAAATGCGAGCGGCAAAGATCAAATACTTTATGACCTCGCAAGCATTGCTGGGCAATATCAATTAAATACTGCTCCCGCTGCTCCCAACTACTCATAAATTACCAATTTTTTATAAATAATTAGTGTCATTCGCTTTATATTGATATCAATTTACGCAATAATTATTTGTCTATGATTACATTGATTGCCCTATGGAAAAACTGTATCTTCTGGAAAATTTTATTGCCGTCACAGAAACAACCAGTCTCCGACAAGCGGCACATAATTTAGCAATCCCGCAAATAAAATTACAATCAAATATACATTTAATTGAGAATTTATTAGGTCAGAATCTCATCGAAATACAGGGTGACGTGATAATAATCACACCTCAAGGTGAGAAACTTATCCATTATGCAAAATTGTTGCTATCTCAAGTCAATGATAATAATTCTGTTCATAAATTATCTACCGCATCGACTGAAAACCATTCGATTAATATTAGATTAGGTATGCCGACAGATTATGTGAGTCGATATCTAGATTCATTTTTCTTACTCTTTATTAAAGCATTCACTAATATTAATCTCATCATAGATACTGATGTCAGCGGCAACCTGTTAGCCAGATTAAACAGGGGGGCATTTGATATCATTATTGCAACCCATTGGCTCACCCTACCTAACGCTGAAAAGCTATTTGACCGCCATTTTTATTGGGTCACCGCCCTCAATGGGAACGCCCACCAACAACAGGCGATCCCCATCGCGCTGTATCCTGAAAACTGCCCCATTAGAGTGCAAGTATTTGCTAATCATTCATTAACCATGCCCGCCTTAAATATCGTGTTATCAACACCATCGCCGACCGCATTGTGCGAAGCGGTTGAGTTGGGTATCGCCGTGGCACCGATTGCGGAATTTCGCATCAATGACAAGATGCAAAAAATCAACCCCCAAGCCTATGGTTTGCCAGAACTTCCAGTGTTCAATGAATCCATCTATGTCGTCGATAATAATGATTGCCCGCATCGTGAACTGTTAAAGCAGCTACTTAAACACCACCAGCAATCACTCACCGTCAAGTAAGGCCGCCCCTCAATAGCGCGTGGACGAGCATGCAACAACTCTCGCCAGCACGCTGCACCTAATCCCCGTCCCGCCAGCATAAATACGCCAATAAAAAGGCCACCTAGTTAGGTGACCTTGATGGTGAGTAAACTCGCGTTTAGTTCAGCTTAGCCTTTGAACTTTTCATATTTGAAGGTGTGGCAATCTAAACAAAGCGGTTGATATGTTTCTGCTTTTTTATGCTCTGAGTGACACTCAATACAAGGCAACTCTTTACCATAATGCAGGTTGTTATGCGGATTCTGCCATTCTTCATCACCGCTACGCTTGGTTGTTTCGGCTAAGTCATCCACATCATGACATTGCAGACAAGATTGATCCGAAGGGAAAGATTTCAGTCCCTGATCATGACAGTCTTTACAGTTAAACCCATCATGCCACTCTTGAATATCATTGGCGAAGGCACCGGTGCTGGTACTCAGAACAAAGACTGCCAAAGCGAAATATTTAACCAGTTTCATTTGCTTATCCTTTCATCACATTACGGCCAGCGGTCATACCCATGACCATACATTCTGGAATAGAGCAGGACCCCAAACGAGACACACCATGGATACCGCCAGTGACCTCACCTGCAGCAAACAAACCTTTAATCTGCTCGCCTGACATGCTGTCCAATACCTCAGCTTGACTATTTACCTGAACACCACCCTGACAGTAGTGAGCCTTAGGCCACAAGCGCACAACCGTGTAAGGCGCCTTGATATATTTATCTTTGGCCATATCCATAATCTTGCCAAACTGAGGATCTTTGCCCGCCTTCACATAGCCGTTGTACTCGTCAACTTGCCGCTCTAACGCCTGCAAAGGAATATCAAAACGCTCTGCAATTTCTTTCAACGAATCAAACTTCCAACCCACGTTGTACTTAAGTACTTTTTTACAGTTTGGATGCTGGCTAGCATGCTCATAACTGGTGATCATGATTGGAGGGCGCGGGTTCCCTTGGGCATCACGACACTTAAGCTGTGCATCGGCACGCGTCTTACGGTCGGCAATCTCGTCCATAAAGCGTTTACCTGTCGCACAATTAATGGCGACTGAGTGCGGGAAGTTATAAATGGAGTAGTTAGACACATAACCAAAGCCGCCTTCATCTGGTGACGCCCATGGACCCGACTGAATGTGCGCTAAATGCACAGGAACCGCCCCGAGCTTGAACATGGCTAACATGCCTTCGCCGGTAGAACCTTCAACGTTAGTACAGCCCACTTCGTGATTTAGCGTAGGATCTTGTGCCATACGCAACTTAATGTTCTGCGCAAAACCACCGGTCGCCATGATCACGCCCCGATTAGCGTTAACCTTGATCACCTTGCCAGAGTCTTCCTTGCCAAAGTAATAGCCTTCGCGAATATTCACGCCCACCACTTCATTGTTGGCATTCACAATAAAGCCTTCAAACTTAGCGCGATTCTGGGTAACAGCTCCCTCTTTACGAGCAAGTTTCAGCAGCGGCTGGGTAATACCTGCACCACAACTCACACTGGTTTGATAGGTACGGGCTACCGAGTGGCCGCCCAGCTGTTGCAGATAAGGATGATATTCAGCACCGGCATCAATAGTCAGTTGCAACGCTTCAGCAGCATGGGTGGCTACGTGCCGCAGCAAGGCTTCATCGGCGATACCACGACCGGCAGCCAGCTGATCCTGCACCATGGTCTCGATGGAGTCGTTGACGCCCTCTTTGGCCTGCATTGGCGTATTAGGTGCGGCAAACAAACCACCGTTAATCGCAGAGTTACCTCCGAACATCGACAGTTTTTCATAAATGATCACATCTTTAGCGCCATGACGTTTCGCTTCAATGGCCGCGGATAAACCCGCAAAGCCCGAGCCGATAATAACAACGTCATAGGTTTTATCGAATGTAGCCTCTGTGTCGCACACAGATGCAGAGAAGGCTGCTGGGGCGGTGCTTAATGTGATAGCACCAACACCGGCCATCTTTAAAAAATTACGTCTTTCCATGATCATCCTTCGATATCAGAAGTAATATGCAACTTAGTAATGAAATTATTTATTGTATTTAATTGCCAATAATTCATTTGCGCCTAAGCCAAGCTTACTGTCGTCGCGTATCGATTTGATTAATCCAACACTAATATCGCTAAGCCATCTAGATCAGAGGCTGATGATTTATCATGAACTCAATCTTCAATTAAAAATTGTTTCATCATGACTATCAGAGCGATCGTTAATTCACTGATAACGATCAATGAGCAATACATTATTCGACATAACAGTTAACCTGCTTAAGTAATAAAGAATACCTTTGGAATGACTTCCAAGCTGAGATAGACGATTTAAGATCTAGCTTTTAAATTATTTAGATTATCAAAGTAAGGATTTCATCAAAAAAACAGTCAAAAACATCTACGCGCTAGCGAATTGGAATAACTTCCAAAGGTTAATATTGGCAATGACAATCAAGTTTTTATCTATCAGGTCTCTAGGCCGCAACCGACACCGCTGGCACACCGCGCCTTCGCAGGTGGCCGTAAACTGGTTATAATCGTGCAAATAATCTCGCCAGATGACTAACATAATGCTTCACATTGCTTTGTATGAACCTGAAATTGCCCCGAATACGGGCAACATCATGCGCTTGTGTGCCAACAATGGCTGCAAGCTCCACCTGATTGAACCGTTAGGATTTGATCTTGAAGAGAAGAAGCTCAGACGAGCAGGCTTGGATTATCGGGATATGACCAATGTCGTGCGTCACGCCAATTTTGACGCCTTCCTTGAGGCGGTGGCAGGCAAGCGTATTTTAGCCTGCACCACCAAGGGCAGTCGCCCGCACAGTGATTTAGCGTATCACGCCGATGATGTCCTGCTTTTTGGCCCCGAAACCCGCGGGCTGCCCATGAGCATTATTGACAGTATCAGTGCGGATCTGCGCTTACGCATTCCCATGCTGCCTGAGAGTCGTAGCCTAAATTTATCTAATTCAGTGGCGATTATTAGCTATGAAGCATTAAGGCAACTGGGATATCCCGGCTGCTAATCAGCGCCATCATCTCTGCCTAGCATCGCTTATTTGCTGGTGCTTGGCAGCAGATCGAGACTCAGAAATACTTGATAATGGTTGGAATCATCATCGAGGTACTGCAATTGATGCTGCCATTGCCAACCGGTGGCTAACGGCAAAAAGATTAATTTCAACAAGCTTTCGCGACCGTTAACCTCAGTCACCCCTAAAAAAGAAAAGCCGTCGCCATAAGGGTATAAGCTCATTGCCATGTCGCGATTAACGTTTGCCCCCTCTTGTTTCTGTAGTTGTATTTGTCCATTTTTTTCAACAAACCACCAGGTTTGTGAAGCCATATCGGAGGCTAAGGTGGTCATGATGACTAACTGGCGGCGATCTAAGGAACACATCGCCTGCACATGTGCCAGCTCATAGCGACGGACATTGCTGGCAGCAGGCCCCGACCACTGACCTGCTAGTGTGTGACAAACTGAGCTAAATTCAATCCCATAGGCATTAGGTACAAGACTCAGCAGCAATAAACTGCCACCCACAGATAAATTGCGGTGATTAAAATAGTTCGATATCGTCTTTAGGCGCGTCTTGATCATTTCGATAAACCGCCAAGGCTTCGGCAAGTGGAGTTCCTTGCAGCACAAGATCGAACATTTTACGTTCACATTCAAGCGAATAACTTAATTTTATTTCAGCTTGCACATCTTCCCAGCAATGACGATTAAGGCGCTTCACCGGATCCATCAATACCTTTTCGGTCAGCTCAAGCCCATGCACCACATGTTCTAGTCGCTGCGATAAGCGGTCGTAAAATTGGAATGCCATAATGCCTTGATCAATTTGCGCTTCAAGTACTTTTCCGTGGGTTTTTACGGCTTGCGGGGTGGCAGGGTTGTTTTCTAGGAAACTGTTCATTTGTCTAAGGTGGGCTGCCATCAGGGTGAAGTATTCGCCAAGGCCGGTGACATTGTGATCGCCATCTGAAAGGGTTAACTCAATTTGCGCCATAGAAACCAAAATCATTTTTACGGTTTCATGAACATGCAGCCAACTGACCATGGTGCACAATTCTTCGTCCCCCTCTTGAATCATGCTCGGCTCAGCTTGCTCCTGTGGTTTATTCATCGCCATAAGTATCTTCCCTGTTTACTCACTGAAATTGTTATCTACACCGAGGTATACCAATAAGTGTAGAACAGCATTGGTAAAACGAGAGAAATCCAAATAAAAACCCACCATTTAGGTGGGTTGGCTGAACGCAAACACTGAGTAGATTAACGGCTAAAGCCGACATCCTCGATGCTGATCTGAGTGACTTCGCCATATTTGGCCGCAATCTCACGAATATCATCCGCCTTACCTATTAGGACAAACTGTAAGTTGGTCTGCGGGAAATATTGCTGAATTAAGCGCGCCGAACCTTGGAGATCTAACTCATCAACTTGCTTTTCAAAGTTATTAATAAATGATGCATCAAAGTCATAGAGATACATGGTCGCCATGAGATATGCCAATTGGCCACTGGTTTCATACTGGGGCGGAAATTGGCCTTTCACATAAGATTTGGCTGAATCTAAGGTTGCCTGATCTATGCCTTGTTGCCACAGCCTTGCGTAAGTTGCCAACGCCAAATCAATGGCTTGCTCAGTGGTCGATGTCTTAGTGAAAGTGCTCAGTCGAAATGAGCCCCCCGCTTTATTGGCCGCAAAACCCGAACGTGCACCATAAGTCAGACCACTATTAACCCTTAACTCATCATTTAACCAGGAGGTAAAGCGCCCCCCCAAAATGGTATTGATCACTTGCAGTGATACATAATCAGGATTATCCCGACTAATCCCTAAGCCACCAATCACAAATGTCGTTTCAATCGCATCGGGCTTATCCACCAGCAACACTTGCGCTTTCGTGGGTGCGCCTATTGCGGCTAATGGCTCGACTGGCGCGGCAGAGCTTGCCTGCCAGTCAGCAAACAACTGCCCCAAATACGCCTTCATTACCACGGGGTCAAAATCCCCGGCAATCGCTAACGCAGTATTACTGGGCTGATAAAACTGTTGATGGAATTGTTGGACCTGCTGACGTGTGATGGCCTGCAAGGAGTTGGCATCGCCAGAGCTTGCATTTCCGTAGGGATGTTCACCAAACAATTGCGCCACAAAATAATTATTTATCACTGCCCGCGGGCTTTCTTTAGCCTGAGCCAAACTGGCAACTTGCTGCTGTTGTAGCTTAGTAAATTCACTGGCATCAAAACTTGGCGCCACCAATATCGACTTTAACAAGGGCAACATCACTTTGGCATCTTTCGCCATAAAGTCCATGCTGATAAAACTGCCCTCAACGCCCGCATCAGCTTGCAAACTGGCACCCAGTGAGTCGACCAATAATTCGGTGTCTTGTTTGGATTTAAGGCCATTGCCTAATAGCAAACTATTGGCGGTCAAAGAAGCCAAACCGGCTTGACTATCTTGAACACTTCCGGCGCGCACCACGGCGTTGACTGTAATTAATGGCACTTCGTGCTGCGGCATTAACATTAAGGTCAAGCCATTGTTTAAGGTCAGGGTTTCATAGGCTGGCATCACAAAAGCCGGGCTTGATACCGCTGGGGTTGCGGTGGGCTTTGGCGCCGTGCTACATGCAACTAAGGTCATTGCCACGGTGAGCGAGGCCGTGATCATGGCGAATTTTTTGTTGATCATTGGTCTTTCTCCTCTTGTGCGGCCAAGACACCCACGCTGCGATTTGAACGAATAAGGTATTGAGCGGCAACGCGCTGAATATCTGCCGGCGTCACCTTGTTGTAGGCGTCGGGCGCGCTAAATAACTTGTCATAACTCCCAAAATACAGTTCATAACTGCCGATGGTATTGGCCTTACCGTTGATCGTTTCCATGGTGCGATAAAAATCCATCAGACGCAGATTTTTGACTTTGGCTAATTCGTCCGCGCTGACGCCATGACGAATAATCTCGGCAATACTGTTGATCATGCCTTGCTCTAACTGGCTCGGAGTCACCCCCGGCGCCGCCACGCTGTAAAAATAGAATAAGTTAGCATCAAAACTCATCGGCATATAGGTGTCGGCGGCTAATGCCACTTGGTTATTGACGAGTGATTGATACAAGCGGGAGCTCTTACCTTCCCCTAAGATCGCACTAAGTAAATCCAAGGCATAATAATCAGCAGAGTCAGAGGCCGGCACATGATAAGCCAACATCACGTTCGGGGTGCTCACCGAAGCTTTTTGCACAAATACTCTGCGCTCCCCTTGTTGCTGAGGCTCGACGGTTTTCACCTCGCGAGGTGCCCCTTGCGCCGGGATCGGTGCTAGGTATTGCTGCGCCAGCGCTTGCACTTGTTCAAACTTAACATCGCCGGCAATCACCATCACCGCATTGTTGGGGGCATAATAGGTTTTATGGTATTGGCGCAAATCATCGATAGTCCACGCATTAATATCCGACTCATGACCAATCACGGACCAAGAATAGGGATGCGCGCGAAAGGCCACGGCTTTTAATTCTTCTTGCAGCACTCGAAAGTTGGAATTTTCTAAGCCCGTGGTGCGCTCAGATGCCACCACGCCGCGCTCACTTTCGACCATGGCAGGTGAAATATCTAAGTTAGCGATGCGATCGGCTTCTAAATCGAAAATAGTTTCCAGCGCCGCTGCGGGAAACCAATTGGTGTAGACGGTGATGTTTTCGGTGGTATAGGCATTATTGGCCCCGCCGGCCGCCTCCATGGTGCGGTCAAACATTTTAGGGCCGTATTTCTTAGCGCCATTGAACATCATATGTTCAAAGAAATGCGAAATACCGGTGATCCCAGGAACCTCATTACGCGAGCCGACCTTCCAAAAAAGGTACATATTGGCGTTAGGGATGGAACTGTCCTCCAAGACCATAATCTTGAGCCCATTCTCTAGGGTAAAACTCTTGATATCGTCTTTGGTATTGGCTTGCACTGGGACCAATGCATTTAAGATTATCAAGGATAATCCAATCCATAAGGGCTTCATTATCACTCCTCATTAGAGACACTAAATTCTCTCGCACAACTCACGACTGAGCGGCGAAAGGTCATATTAACCACCAATTAAAAGCAATTACTTAGAAGACGCAAGCCCAACCGCAACATTTAAGTTACTTAATTGTAATAAAACGCAACCAAGCCTATTGCCACCAGCTTGCATAGAGCACTAGCCCGCCTTAGTGAAGAACACGACGTCGGCAGCAATGATCTCCAGCTGCCAGCCATATTGCTGAGCTATCCATTGAAAACTGGCGCCACTGTAAAAATTGATATGGGTTAGATCATTCTTATAGTGCCATCGGCCAAACGCATCGCTATCGCTGACTCGCTTGGTCATGATAGCCAATACGCCACCAGCAACCAGCATGTTATCAAGCTGGATCATTAGCCCCGCTGCATCGGCAATATGCTCTATTACTTCAGTTAAGGTAATGACGTGATACTGCTGATTTAATCGTTCGGGATGAGGGTGATAATACAGATCATAGTTGGCGAATGTGACCCCAGCTTCTTGGGCTATCTTACTCAAGATAGCGCCTTCACCACAGCCAAAATCTAAGCCGCGTAATGAGCTCAGATCGGGGTAGATCAATTGCAAGCGCTCGAGTAATGGCAGCCAAGTACGCCCTAAAAAGCGCCGATAACCACTGTCATCACTGGCATTATCGTGCTTATCGTATTCAGCTTTTTCTTGTTGCGAAGATAAATACTGCTCCGGCGGGACACTCACTAATCGACAGTCGTTGCAGCAATAATAGCGTCGACGTTTATCTTGGCAAAATAAGACTAAGGATTGACCATGACACAAGGGACATACGAGGCTTGTCACTTCGGACTCCAACCGCAAAATATATCCGCCCTTTATACCAGATCCACCGAACCCTTGCTGTAAAAGCGCATGCCTTTACTTGGGTTTTAGCAAGCTTAAGACCCGCCTCAACTGCGCCGCCGCCCCTAAGCTTGGCTGCATGTCGCCCATCACTAAATGCGGCGCTTAGGCCTGCAATGAGGCACTGCATCGCCTTTAACTGGGATATCAATCCCGTGACTTACCCGCCTCTTTGGCCTTAAGTTCCGATGCCAAAGTTCTCGGCTTAGCCGCGGCAGCTTTGGCTTCCATCAAGACCCGCTCACGATCTGACTCCGGCGTTTGCTTGGCTTTTTCGAGTTGAATGGCTTCCCAATCTGGACGATCCAGGTTGTGTGCCTCAAGCGCAAATGTCTCCTTGCTGGCGGCGGCCGCTTTGGCTTTTTGCAGCTGTTCACTTTCCCAATTGGGCTTTGTCTCTGCGCTGCCATCACGAGACATGGTCAGTACTCGATGAGGCTTGTTATCCTTGCTTGGCTCTTGCGCGCCGACCGACGCCGGTAGGCAAATCACGGTAGCGCATACGAACAAGATCCCATGACGTTTCATCCATTCTTCCTTAATAGGTTAGTTAGCGGTTGATTGCCGAGATGTTTGCTGTCGACACCAAGCAGTAAACTCTTTTGCCGCCATCGGTTTAGCAAACAGATAGCCTTGCTGAAAATACACGCCGCGAGCCAAGAGCGCCAAAGATTGGCTCTGGCTTTCAACCCCCTCAGCGATCACTTCCATCCCCAAGCCGCGAGCCATTGCCACATACGCATCCAACACCTGACTCTTATTGGCTTCCTCATCCACAGTATCGATAAATAATTTATCTATTTTCATCACATTGAAGGGTAACCGTTGCACATAATAGCCGCCACTATAACCTGTGCCAGCATCGTCAAGCTCGATTAAACAGCCCAAAGATTTCAGCTTAGATAAGTTGTCAGAGGCAAGCTCTATGTCTTGAATAGGTGAGCGTTCGGTAATTTCCAGCGCCAATCGATAAGCCGGGTAGCCTTTCGCTGCAAGCTGCTGCCATAGCACCGTAAACATCTCAGTTTCAATCTGAGCGGCAATTAAATTAACCCCACACCGAAACTTAGGATTGGCCGCGAATACTTCAGCCAAATCCGAGGGAATCGCTGCTAACACTTGAGACGTGACCTTGGCGATGAGGGTGCTTTGCTCGAGTTCATCAATAAAGGCAACTGGCGATAGAATTTGGCCATTGGGCTGGATCCAGCGGATCAATGCTTCTGCGGCGATAACATCACCAGTACGGATATCCACTATGGGGTGATAAAAAGCCTGCAGCTGCCCCTTTTTCACTGCATCACGCAGCCGATAGCCAATACTTTGGTGTAACTCCCGCCTTAAATGCCATAGCCGGGTGAGTAACAATGTCAAAACAGTTAATAATAATAACCAGGGTAAAAAATAATGTTTAGAGCTAATTAGCACTCGCTTGAAGCTGATTACTGCTGTGGCTTCGATGGGATAGCGCCGACTTTTAGCCACATACATAGAAAGGCCATGATCTTGAAGCGTGCCAATAGAGAGCACAATATCGCCGGTGTCTAAATGAATATGAACCCGCCTTAGCTGATGGGACTCATGCTCAAAGAAAGGATAATTGCTAAATAATGGAATGCGCCGTAAATTCACTTGTCGCCCTTGATACCACATATATAAATCATGCCGTTCCCCACCGATCCAGTCATGGATAATAAGCTTGGTATGCGGATATCTTGGCACGTCAATCATGACGGGCGCTACCGCAGAATTATGATCAAAGGTCAGCTCACCTAGAGTGCTGCAGTAATGAAAAGGCTTGCCATTGATGGCGCGTACCATAAATAGGTTGGTATCAAACGAGTTAAAAAAGTGCTGTTTGAGCGCGTCTTGACCGCTAGCATCGCATGACTGAAAATCGACTTTATCTAATACCAACAAATCTTGGTAAGCGTTATCAAGCTGCTTATCAATAAAATAGACGAGGTCATTGACATCATTCTTGACCTCCAGCTTGATCAACCAATAGCTAAAGCCAAAGGCTAGCACGGCGGCGCTAATGAACAAGATTGCAATGAGGCCAAGCTTAGTCAAAACACCGGTGTTATTTCTCACGTTAGTTTGTTCTCTCAACTTTAGACATGACAAAATTAGTGGTTAACTACTCAGCGACTGCGCCGACTAATTTAAGGATAGTAACACTCAAGCTTATATTAAAAATTGCCGTCTTTCCTTTGATTAAACAATTAATAATATTTATAAATTAGTATTTTTTTAGGTGACTAGCTTTTTTGGAGTTTACATTTTTTGTTCGTCTGTCAAAATACTGACGTAAGTAATACCTTGGTGCGTAATCAATAATATACGTCCACGATTCGAAACCCGATTTCGAGATTAGCTAGCAGGATACATATGGCTAAGAACTCGCTGCAAAAAGAGATAAAGGAGCTACTCACGACATGAGTCAATGGCAGCAATTACTTAACCCAAAAACCGTTCAGGCGCATAGCCAACAAACACCTGCGCTAGCCTTACTCTCTCAAGGTCGCATTCTCGAATGCACCCCAGAATTTGCCCACTTTTTGGCATTACCCCCTAAAGACATTATCGGCGCTGATGTATCGCAATTATCAGCGCGGTTGCAATCTAACGGCCAGGAAAGCTTAACCGCGATATCGCAATGGCAACCGGCTGAACAGCATCAATTTTCCTGGTTATTTATCGGTGGTAACAATCAAGAAAAATTAATGCATTGCCACTTAAGCGCGACTCACTATAACGATAGCCACTGCCATCTATTAGCTATCCACCCCTTAGAGCGGCGACAACAGCGCCGCAATGAGCCAAATAACGAGACGACCTTTAGCTGTATTCCCCGAGAAGTACTCGATGCCTCCTTAGGACACAGTGCCGAAGCGGTCTACATCACCAATGCCCAGCGCCGCATTATTGCCGCCAATAATGCCATGTTCCGCCTCAGCGGCTATAGCCAACAACAATTGATCGGTATGGATCAGCATCAACTGTTTTTCGAGGGGCAAACGGGATTACGTCCGCTTGAACTCGGGACGGCTTGGCAAGGCGAAGTGCTAAAATTGAAAGCCGATGGCGGCCGCTTTCCGGCGTGGTTGAGCCAGCGCTGGCTCACCTCCAATGATGGCGTGGATTATTGCGTGAATATCTTCTCTGATATCACGGCCAAAAAAGCGCTGCAGCAACAACTGACTTATCAAGCAACCCATGACAGCCTAACGGGCCTGGCTAATCGACGCCAATTGAAACTGTCATTGCAAACCGCCTTGGCCAATATTGCCGATAGCAATACCCAAATGGGCGCGTTGATGTTTATGGATCTTAATGGCTTTAAAAACATTAATGATTGTTTTGGCCACGCCATGGGCGATCGCGTCTTACAATTAGTGGCCGCGCGCCTTGAAGCTGGCTGCCCCGAGGATAACCTTTGCTTTCGTCTCGGCGGCGATGAATTCACGTTATTAATCGAAAAGTGCCGCAGTCGCGAACAAGTGGCGGCATTGGCGCGCCAAGTCTTATCCTTATTCGACACCCCGTTTGAACTTGAGGGCCAAAAGTTTTATCTCGGCACCAGCATAGGGATCACCTTATTTCCTGAACATGGTCAGCATGCCAGCCAGTTGATCAGCCGTGCCGATACCGCCATGTATAGCGCCAAGAAGCAAAGCGACAAAGTGGTGTTTTATGATAAAACGCTTCAGTTACTGGCGGAGCAAAAAGTCACTTACCTCAACGCCCTGCGCCATGCGCTCAGTTTGAATCAATTTGTCTTGTATTACCAAGCCATCATTTCAACCGTGACCGGCGAATTGATGGCGGCAGAAACCTTACTACGCTGGCAAATGGACAGTGACAAACTCATTGAAGCGGTTGATTTTATCCCGCAATTAGAAGACTCAGGCTTAATTGTTAACGTCGGCCATTGGGTGTTGATCCAAGCCTGTAGCCAAGCGGCTGCCTGGCAAAAAGAATACAACAAATCTATCCAAATAAGCGTCAATGTCTCACCGCTGCAACTAGAGCATCCAGATTTTATTGAGCATGTTGAGCACGCCCTAAAGCAAGCCAATCTCGCCCCAGAATTGCTGATTTTAGAAATCACCGAAAGCGCATTAGTGCGTCAGCCAGAGCAAGCTAAAGCTACCCTGTCTCAGCTTAAGCAGATGGGGATTGCTATCGCTATCGATGATTTTGGTAGCGGCCTATCATCCTTGAGCCGATTAAGCTCATTACCCATAGATAGTATAAAAATTGATGCGGAATTTACCCGCCAAATGGACTCGGATACCGGGGTTAAATTTTGCCAAGCCATCGTCGATTTAACTAAGGCGTTAGCACTCAATTTTGTGGCTGAAGGCATAGAAACTGAACGCCAATGGCAACACTTTAAATCCATGGGACAAGGGTTCGGCCAGGGCTATTTATTTAATTATCCCTGTCGCGCTAGCGAATTTAATCAACGCTATTTAATCTGATAACGGGCACGCACCTCTGCCGGCATCGCCGCAATCTGGCGCTCCACCATGGCATCGAATGCGGTTAAAATCGGTTGAATATCCATGGTTGGATCCAGCGCCGCCGCCGTATAAGCCGCCGCTTCTAAGGTCGATAAACTATCGCTACGTTTGGCCTTGCGGATACGATAGCGCCCTTGATAATCATCCCCCAAATGCACTGCTGGCAAGGCACTGAGCCAGGGATTAAGCTTGATCATTTTTAAGGCTTTACGCCAAGTACCATCCAATAAGACCAAGGTGGTTGATGCTGGCATCGCCAAGGGCAGTGACTCGACCCCAAGACTATTTTCACTGGGGTACACCAGCAACACCGGCCCCGCTTGCTGCTGTAAATATTGACGCGCCGAAGCAAACTCTTGTGCCGTTTCGCCAACAAACACTTGGCAACTCGGCACGACCTTGCTCAACAAGCGCACACTATTTTTAGCGTGATCTGCTTCTGCCGGATGTTGTAATACTACCAATTGGATTCGACTCGCAATCGGCACTATGCTGGCACAAAGGCAGGCAGTTTGTGGGTATTCACACTCGGGGCAATAACGACGCTTTGACATAACACGGGGCACAAAAGAATAAGACCCAATGATTTTACGTGATGCCACGCTCACAAAAAAGCCCAGAATCTGGGCTTTATGCAGGCAAATAGACTTGTCTAACCTTAAGATGACGACTCAAAGGGACTGAGTCTCGCCAAAAGATTGGCTGTTATCCGTGAGCCAGCGGCTCTTGGTGCCAATGACCAAAGCGATTCATCATCATAATGACGATAAACAACCCCGATAATCCGCCCATCACCAAGGCAACCGCCATCGGCGCCGGCAAAGACGTCTGCTGGATCATCGCGGCGATCACCGAAGCGCCACTCATCTGAATAAAACCTAACATCGCCGTAGCCGTCCCCGCGCGCTCACCAAAAGGCGCCAGCGCCATCGATGTCGCAGGGCCCAGTAATAAGGCAAAGCCAGTACATAACAACATCATGGGCAGCATAAAACTCAACGCGCCCGCGAGGCCTTGGGGAGTCAGCACCGAGTGCAATATCACTAGGAGCGCCGCCGCAAGCAACATCAGCCCTTGTGCCAACAGCACGGTCGTACGATTACCAAAACGCTTAATCACCAAGGGGGCGCCAAAACAAGCCATAATATTAACCGCAGCGTTGAGGGCAAATAGGCCACTAAAACTGAGTTCGGCCATGCCTAAGTGATCAATGAGCCACACCGGCGAATATGATACATAACATAAAATTGCCCCCATGCCGGTCATGCAAGTTAAGGCATAAAACATAAAGTGGCTGTTAGATAACACTGGCTTATAACGATTCCAGCGATACAAGGGTCCCTCGGAGACGGTATGGGCAGGGCGAGTCTCTTGAAAACGCAAGGTAACGACCAGCAACATCAGCAAGCCATAAAGGGCCATAAACATAAAGGTAGAACGCCAGCCAAATTGCAATGCAAGCAAGCCACCAAAGGTAGGCGCCAAAGCTGGGATCACACAAATAGCCCCATTTAAATAACTGTAAACTTTCGCACTTTCTTGCGGGCTAAAACAATCGCGCACGGCACTAAAGACCACGATAGATGCGGCGCAGGCAGCAAAGCCTTGCAATACCCGCGCTAATTGTAAATAACTAAAATCTTGTACCACCACGGCCAGTAGACTACTCAGCACATACAAGCTAATACCCGCCAGCACCACTGGGCGGCGACCAAAACGATCGGCTAAAGGCCCAATAATGATCTGGCCTACGCCCATGGCGAACAAAAATAAAACCAAGGTCGACTGCACATCACTGGCACTCACACCAAACTCAGTGGCCATTACTGGCATGGAAGGTAAATAAATATCAATAGCCATTGGGCTTAATAGCACCATAAACATCAATAACGGCAATAAATTGGGTCGCATAATATCCCTAACAACAAGAACAAAATTAAGTCGGCGCCATTGTAATACCTGCCCAAGTTATGAATGAAATGATATTATTTACTCAATGAATTTCCTTGAAGGAATATCTCGTGAAGTTAGATAAGTTAATCCGCATTGACCTAAATTTACTGGTGATTTTGCAAGTGCTGCTGGAAGAGCAAAATGTCACCCGGGCAGCCAGACGCCTCAACCTGAGTCAATCAGCATTAAGTAAGCAGTTAGCCAAGTTGCGAGAGATGCTTGATGACCCGTTATTTCAACGCACGGCTTATGGCCTCAAACCCACCGCCCATGCGCAACAAATTGCTGAGCGGTTACCCAACCTGTTGCAAGGCTTGTCTGATTTAACCCAACCGCCGGCATTTGTCCCAGCCAGCAGTGATCGCCAGTTCAGTTTTGCCATGGTAGAAAGTGCCTACGAAACCTTGCTGACACGCTTTATCGGTAAAGCTCTCCAACAAGCACCTAACGTTAGATTCAGTTCGTATGTGTGGACCGAACATTCATTACAAGCATTATTAATGGGACAAATGGATTTTGGGATCACCGGTCGCGATCTGACCCCACAAACCGGTGAACTTTTTGAAAACTTGCCCCGAGAGTTAGTCTGCCAAACCTTATTCACCCATCAGCAAGTCTGCCTAGTGCGCCAGGGACACCCTGCCCTTTTGGCCATGGCTAACGACTGCTGGGATTTAGATTTTTATTTAAGCCAATCGCATGTGCAAGTCCGCTGCGAAGGCAATGATTGGTGGGCTTTAGACTATCATTTGGCGCGTTCTGGGCAACACCGGAAACTCAGTGTTATTGTTCCAGATTTTTATGGCGCCTCCAATATTTGTGCTTACAGTGATTTAATTTTTACGGTACCGGCCAGCTTTGCAAAGCATGCGGTGGACATTTATCCACTGATCGAATTACCGTTACCGTTAGCCTTTAATCCAATGGCCTACGTCTTGCTATGGCATCAGCGCCATCGGGACGATCCGGGTCATCAATGGGTCAGACAGTCCTTGTTAGTTAGCGCCAAGATGGCGCAACTTACTCAAGATGCTCCTTCACCACATCAGACAAGGTTGTAATCAGTTGTGCAAGCTTAGGATCCTGAAGATCTCGGCGCTTGAGCAGAAATAACCAAGGCGCCGCTTGGTCTTGATGCAATCTGGCGGCTTCGACTTTTGACAATTGGCAAGCGTGTAAGCCCGCAATTTGCGAGTACTTATCATATAGGGTTTTATAGGAGGTTAATGCTAAACAAGAATGCGAATACATATAATCAATTAAGCTACTGGCATTTCTAATGGTAATATCCATCTTCAGCTCAATACCTTGACGCTGACAAAAACGTTGATAGGGGGTCAGATCTTCTAATTTTGCAAATTCAGTCACCACATAAGGATAATTTGCAATGGTTTCTAAACTAATTTCTTGACCTAAAATAGGATGATTGGCGGGCGATAATAAATATAGTTGATTCAGTTCAACCAATGGGATCACTTCTAATTTGTCGCTTAACGACTCTAATTCGTGAACAGACGAATGACAGCACAGACTAAAACTTAACTTTTCATTGATAACGTCTTGCCAAGAATTAATATGCCACTGCTCTAATATTAAATTGTATTTTTCATTGACTTTTTTGAGCCGAGTCATTAAGTCTTTTGTCAATGAGCACGCAAAACAATCTGGTAATGCGATGGCAAACTGATTATTTGTCTCGCTACTGTTAATATTAACTTTATTGAATTCATTTGCACTGGCAACAATATTTTTAGCGATAGGGTATATTTGATCTGCTACCATATTAGGGCACATACCATAACGGCGACGAATAAATAACTCATTATTAAATGCTTCTCGTAAGCTTTTTAAGCATCTACTAATTTTTGGTGCTGGAATATTCATTTGCCGGGAAACAACGGTGGCAGACTCTGATTCATACAGAAGTACGAAAATACTTAAACTAAGAAGATCGATACCTTCAATATTTATCACAATCAGCTCCTTTGGCTTTAGAATTGTTTTCTACACAATTCCATTTAACCGAGATGTAAGCAACACATTACTAACCAAATACAAATCAAGATCACAGTTTTATTGCCAGAACCTTTTGAAGCTATTTTTTAATTGCGAAATCGAGAATTTAATAAACTACAAAAACCTTAATATACAGCAAGATAATGCGTAATGCCTCGCTAAGGTCGCTGTTATAAAATTCTAATTCATGCAATTCTACCTTCGCAAATGCACAAGATGAGAATGCCATTCCAAGAAAACAAAACACTATCAAATTATTAGCATTTACTTTCTCAATTTACGAAATTTTTGACTTCAATCAATTTTCATAAAGTTAAAAAAGCAATACTGAGCTGGACAAGATGAATAAGGAGAATGTCATGTCTGCTTCCGTAATTACTAACTATGCATTTATGTACTTTGTGTTATTTATAATCGTTCCTTTATTGACAGTAAGCTTTACGCTCACCTGCATTAAGTTTTTCAAAAAAGATCACACTTATAACATCGATCAATTAGCGATAGACACCAAGCCTCAATTCTGTAACAAACACGTGTTAAACCAAATCCACGATTTAAACCTATTAGCAAAAGAAAAATACGACATCCTATATGGTATAAATCTTGATGAAGTCATCGAAGTTAAGGATAACCATGAACTAAAAGAAATATTGCACAATTATAAACTTAACTATGTAGTTATTGACCATGAGTCTTCTGAAATAAAGTTAGTCATTACTGAAGAAGAACTGAATACCAATAATGTTATCAGCAATATTTTCAATAAATTTAACATCCGTCATATTAGTGTAAAACCGAATCAACCCTATGACATTAACTTAATCAAGACAGCACTCGCAGCCTAACGAAATCTTTTAGGGAGCATTTCTATGTTCACAACGCTGAAGCCAACGATAATGGCTATGATGTTGGTGAGCGCTAGCATGCCCTGGGCGCAAGCCCAGGCTGCCGCAAGCCAAATCCATGATAATGCTTGTTATAAATGCCATAAAAAAAATGGCACCATGTTAGGAGTGCACGCTAACGATGCGTTAGCCATTACTTGTAATGATTGTCATGGCGAAAAAGGCGGACATCCCCGTAAACCTTCGTCAATGGTGATATTTAACTCCACCCAATCCACTCCCCAAGCTCAAACAGACCGCTGCCTTGCCTGCCATGATCCCGAGGTTTTAGCTCGTCATGATTGGACCCACAATGCCCACTCCAACAAAGTCGACTGTGCCGATTGTCATCAATTGCATCCTGATCAAGATCCCATGGTCAAAATTCCAGCAACCACACGAACCGAACTTTGTCGTCGTTGTCACCAGCAGCCAGTGGAAAAATCATAATGCAAAAAAGTAAAAGAATGTTTCTTAAAGGGGCTGGTGCACTGGCATTTGGCATGTCAATTTATCGAATGACTGGGGTAAGTCATGCGGCTAATCCTGGCCTGATAGAAAGACTGGTACTGATCCATGATGAAAATAAGTGCATTGGCTGTGATGCATGTAGCCAAGCATGTCGCGAGACCAATCAGGTGCCTGAAGGTGTATCACGTTTAACCATCAAGCGTCATGGACCTTATGGTGAATACCCGAATCAGAGTTATCGCTTTGAGCGGATATCCTGTCAGCACTGTGAAAATGCACCTTGTGTAAAAGTGTGCCCAACAGGGGCGGCTTATCGAGACGAAGCGACCGGCGTTATCAGAGTCAATGAATGGAAATGTGTTGGCTGCTTATATTGCATAGCGGCTTGTCCTTACAAGGTTCGATTTATTCACCCTAAGACCAAGGCTGCCGATAAATGCGATTTCTGCTTAGAAACCAAACTTAAATTGGGTGAATTGCCGGCTTGCGTTCAGGCATGTCCAACTCAGGCGTTAGTCTTTGGCGATAGCAATGATCCGACATCTGAAGTCAGTCACATCATTAAAACGGTTGCGGTGAATCGCGATAAAGAAGCGTTAGGTACCCGACCCAAAGTATTTAAAATTATGGCGGCTAACGGTGAGGTATTGATATGAGCCCATTTCATTTCGATTCATTGGTTTGGCATTGGCCAATTGCAATTTATTTGTTTTTAGCAGGTATTTCAGCTGGCTCTATTTTCTTTGCCATCTTACTCAAACATTTTTGTGTGAAAGATGAGGTAGACAATTCCCGATTTATCCTCGGCGCTTGTATTATCGCGCCAGTGGCCGTGTTAGCGGGCCTCGGCATCCTAGTGATCGATTTAACTAAACCATTTGATTTTTGGAAGATTTTAGTATTTTACAACCCACTGTCAGTCATGTCCGTTGGGGTGATTGTGTTGATGATCTACCAAGTCTTTATGTTTGCTTGGATCGGGGCAATATACCAATCTAGTCTCGATCGACTGCTGGCGGGACGACTCGCTATCGTTAGCAAGCTGTTGGCATGGTTGGCTCATCATCAAGCCACCATCACAGGGTTACTGCTGATGTTATCCGTCTCTTTGGGCGCTTATACCGGATTTTTACTGTCCGCATTACCGGGCTATCCCATGCTCAACAACCCAGTTTTACCCTTATTATTCTTAGCATCCGGTTTATCGTCAGGTGCCGCAGGATCGTTATTGCTGGGAGTGTTACTCAAAGGGGCTGCCAACAGTAAAGAAGTGCATTTTATTCATAAAATCGAAATTCCGCTGATCTTATTCGAGCTGGTCCTGCTGTTCACCTTCTTCCTCGGCTTAATCCTGAGCGGCGGCCAAAAACAGGTTGCGGCAATGAACGCCATCGGTCAAGGATTCTGGGGCTGGGTATTTTGGGGAGGCATCATCGGCTTAGGCTTATCAGTGCCTTTAGCCATGAATGTCTTTATGAGCGCGTCATCTCAACGCAAATTTGCCTATGTCGCCTTCACCGCCTGCATGAGTTTGTTGGGGGTGATTTTGCTTAGACACTTCATTTTATATACAGGTCAAATGACATTAGCGTAAGGAAATCGACATGTTAAAAACAATAATAGCCTTATTAGTCTTCAGTTCATTTAGCGTCGCTGCCGCCAACTTGGCCGACTCTCATACCGAAATGTCAGGTTGTGAGGCTTGTCATCAAAACGGTGAGCCATCAACCGATATGGCATTTGAATTGGAACAATGCCAATCATGTCATGGTGATATGAAAGAGATCGCTGGCGAAAACCATCAAATCCATGAGGGTGTTATTGGCTGTAATGATTGCCATATTTCCCATGAAGAGGTTGCCCCTGAAACACAATGCCAGCAATGTCATTAATCCTTTAAGTGTTGATCACCCCGCGCCAGCACGGCATCGTGCTGGCGTTTTTCATTAACAGCAATTAACGTGATCTGCGTCACACTTGGTGCCACACTCAATTATCAATTTTCCCTTCATTGTTACCGGAGCTACTATGGTATCGTTTAGCGCAGCTAACCTCGGCGGTAGCCGCCCGTTCAAAGCATCCCCTTTGAAGCTAGTGATCGCACTTATGCTGATGGTTGCCTCATTTGCCTTCACTCTCGTGGCATTGCCTTTATTGCTCTTGCTAGGAGTCATTGGGGCCGTTGGCATTAATATGGCTTGGCGACGCCTGCAAAAACGCCAACGTCAAGCATACCAAACCCAAGAGCCTAGCCAAACGCAGACCTTTAGCACGGATAACACGCCGTTTGATGACCGCTTTAGGCCCCATCAGCATCAAGCTCAAACACTGGACTTACCTAGCACTGACTGGCAACGCAAAGATTAGCGCCATTGCTGCGCGAGCAATGGCCGTTGCAGTAATTGATAAAAATGTTGTTGATAGCGCCTTCCTTGTCCCAGCAAATACCCATGTAATTGTTGGCAACCACTATGGTAATTGACGATATAACTGCGATTGGTCTCAAAAAAGGCCAATCGTTGTTGCGCGCGGGCAGGCGTATTTAAACAGAGGTAGATTAACTTATCCATAGCTTCGGATGCACTGATGTCACCCTCCAGCCATTGGCGGGCCACTAAATTATCGGCAAACTTTAAAGGTTCCAATAAGGCTTTAATCTGACAATACTCGTGCCAATCGCCATCGATCCCCGCCAAAGGCTGTAATCGCTCGGCTTCAAATGCTTGCCGTGTTGACTCTGACATCAACAGGCTTAGCCCTAAGTCAGCACTGGCTTCGGCTAATGAAGAAATCGGGCTGAATAATGGGTATATGGCATATTCAGGCCAGCCATTGCCGTTCACTAGCCCTTGCTCTTGTAACACATTAAACAAGTGATGACCGGGATAGCCTTCATGGCTGACCAGTTCTATTACACGATCTAAATACAGGGGCATATCGGTATTAAATTGGATCACACTTTGATAGTCACCTTGGTACCAGTTATAAGCCGTCCAGACCTTACCTGCCACCATCTCAATGCGGAACGCCTCATGACGGGGCAAGCGCATATCAACCTGGGCTAATTGTTGCAAGCATAGCGCTCGCACGTGCTCTAGGGCACAGCTAAGTACCGTCGCCATCCTTGCCTGAGGCACAATATAATCTTGGCGCCAGCGAGCTAACCTTGCGGCCAGCGATCCTCGCCCAGTAAGCCGAGCATCTAACTGACTAACCTGCGCCACCAACTTTGTCTCATCAATCTCATCGCTAACTATGCCATATAGCGCCAGACTTTCGGCATCAAACCGTAAAGGTTGACCGAGTTGCCATTGCATATAGGCAGGAATAGCCGCCGTTTGTGCCAAGAGGAAAGTCAGGCGCTGTTTTTGAGCACTATCATTATGAATGGATAAAGCATGTTTGATTTGGCGGCACAACTCAGATGCCTGATGACAAATCTCTTCATTGCTTAAGTGCTGAGCCGACTGTTTGGCTGGCCCATAACAGGCATCAATATACCCAGGGAACAGTAAGTCAACGCTGTGGACTAAAGCAATATAGTGGTGCGCTAGGGTAGCGATCCCACCCGCTGGTTGAACAGTAGACACAGGCAAATCCCGCACAAGATACACGAGAGGCAGCATGCCTTAATTTGTTTATTGTATGCAATATACCATTCAACTTGGCGGTGATGATAAGCCCGCCAACAACTGCTCGGCCCGTTGCAAGGCTTTAAGTTCTTCGCAGTCTTGAGTTAAGGGGATCACTTGCGCCAATTGCAGCTGCAAGGATTGTTGTAGCGCGAGGATAATATCACCATGATGCGCATCGGCGTGACGATGCGCTGAGCTCAATAACGCGGCCGCGCCCACGACATCAATGCGCCCCAACATCCCATCCGTTAAGGCGACACTCAACTCGATCATCGCCGGCACACTATGACCATAACGGATCACTTGGCGCAAATAGGACTCTGCCAGCGTCAAATCTTTGGGGGCTAAGCTCTCATCGTTGAGTAACTGCTGCGCTCGTAGCAACATGGCATCAAGCTGCCCTTGCTCGGCGGCCTCGGCTAGCCAATGCGCACTCAGAGCCGCATCGGCTTGGCAACCTTCGCCCTTAGCTAACATTAACGCCAAATGATATTGCGCCTGAGCAAAACCGGCATCCGCAGCCTTGACACTATAATCAAACGCTTGGGTTAATTGGCCTTGCTGATAATACAAGACCCCAAGGTTACACATGGCCTCGGCATTATCTTGCTCGGCCGCAGTCTCAAGATAGCGTTGGGCCTGATCAAGATTGGCAGCGATGCATTCCGTGCCCGTTAAATAGAAATATCCCTGCAAGGCAGCGGCATTGACTATGCCTGCGGCGGCCGCTTCGGCAATTAGCCGCTCACCGGCACACCGGTCGGGCTCACCTTGATAACCATGCAACAGAGCAACCCCATATTCAAAGCGCGCATCCATATCGCAGCGGTGGGCCAAACCAAACCAATACATGGCTTTGGCTAGCAGCGCTTGACTGGCGTGGCCAGGGTTATCATCTCCATGCGCCTCATCATTCAAGGCTTGCTCTTGCTCTTGCAACAACAGGGCTTTGGCCTTAAAAGACATACCTAACAGATACTGGGAGCGACAATCGTCTTCCATCACCGCTCGATAACACAACTCTCGGCCCGCATCTTGTCCAAGCGGCTGTATTTGATAATCATGAGTCGATTGCGGGGACAGTTGTTCGCAGGCTAACGCCAACACCACTCGCGCATCACTCAAGGCTTTTTCAGCCAAGGCCAGCAAGGCATCGGGCGTCAGGTGGTATTTTTCAGGATGGGCACCTCGGTTGCCATGGCCGCGCAGTTTATGCAACGCGCGGGCCAGGCGAACATTGATACGGCGCTGACGATTCAGCTGTTCGATATTGTCGAATAAATTGACGCTATCAAAGCCTTCGCCGCCAGCCAGTAACTGACACAACCTGTGGGTAAACGCCCGAATATGCAGCAAGCATTGCGTCGGTACTTCATAGGCGTAATCTCGCGCTTTATCATATTCCGCCGCCAATAACGTATCGATATTGGCGACCCACTGGCTGTCAGTTTGCATCATTATTCTGCGGTGACCTTGTTAGGCGCTCGATTGACCATATAGAGACGGAACAGCGCGATATTGACAAATAAACTCAAGAACGCGATGACGGTATCGATCAGGATTTGCGCCGGCAACCCGAGTGACACAGTCACTGAAACAATCACGCCACCCACTAAAGAGAAAGGTAAATACAAAAACAAGATCAGCATGGTTTTCAGGGCAATGGGGCCACTAAAGCTAAAGCTAGCCTTAATGGATTCCAACGGAGTTAAGCGTTCGGTCACCACCATAAAGTTGACATAGGCTAGGCGTGAAAATAAGTAAATACTCACCGCTAACCCAATAATACCCAGGCCACCAGCAAAGGCGGTCATGATAAAGAAAGGTGCCAAAATCGCTAGCCCAGAGAAGACCCCTGCCAGTAACAGCGGTGGCACAAAACTAACACTCTGGCTCAGCACCTGCATAGTAGTAGGTTGATGACCTTCGCTACGCCATTCCATAAACAAGGTGAGGGCCGCTATCAGCAATGAAAACACTAGCAGCAGGACCATCATGGCGACACCATGGCTGGCACCAAATGTCGGGTTTTCCATATCGGCTAAGCGGATTTCATTGCTCAACCAAACCTGGATACCGACCTGGACCAATAAGATAGGCATAGTTAGCTTGGCTAATTGCCCAAGATGATTTTTAAAGAAATAAAACGCTTCGGTTAAGATAGCGGACAAAGACATGCGCCCTTCCATAACAAATTCAACATAAACTGCCGCTAGGATACCCAATATCCTGCAGTAATGCACAATACAAATAATCCGTGGATACATTAAGAAATAGGTGTTATCAAATTGTTTTGCCGCTAAAATAAGGCTCTTTTTATTTAGTCTGAGGTTCCAATGAGAAAATCCACCGCCATCGGCACACTGCTCATCGCTAGCTTATCTATGGCCAGCGCTCAAGCCAGTTGGTTTGATGACTTATTTGGCTCAAGCAAAAAAACAGAAACCCCAACTCAGGCCCCCGCCGCTGCCACTGCGAACACCTTCAGTGATAACGCCCTCGTCAATAGCCTGTCGTCATTGAATTTAAATCCTAGCCAAACGGAAGGGGGCATTGGCAGCATTTTACAACTTGCCAAAAGCACCTTAGGCGATGGCGAGTTTGCCAGTTTAAGTAAATCCATCCCTGGGGTTGATAGCCTGTTAGCGGCCGCCCCCGTACTAAGCGGCGACAACGGCCTCAGTGGGCTACTCGCCTCGGCGGGGGATGTGGGTAAAGGCTTACAAGGCAGCGCCATGGTGTATGACGCTTTCGAAAAATTAGGTATCCCCAAAGATATGGTGATCCCCATGATCAATGGGGTTAAGTCCTATTTAGAGTCTCAAGGTGACACCGGCGCCATTGGCTTGCTCAATAAAGGCTTAGGTGCGCTTCTGTAATCACTTGGCCTGCCGCGGGTGCAATGCTTGGCGCCCGCGCTTATTGGTTCAGGCTGAATCCATACTCACCAGTGATGTATTTCACCATATGCTCAAGTTCGCCAAGCGGACATGAATCCGTTTTAATGACCGTCCCCCCTGACTTAGTCGCAAATAAATATGCTAGGCTTCTAGTATGTATCTCAGCCAATATTTATCGCTATGATCTCAAAAATCAAAAAGTTTTTGCAATCACACACCCAAGCTCAAACGCCGGAGCAACAACAGCATCACCTCAATATTGCGGCTGCCAGTATGTTGTGTGAAGTGATTTTTGCCGACGAGCAAGTCAGCGACGAAGAAGCTAATTTATTGCCAAGCCTGCTAGTTTCCCTCTTAGGGTTAGCCGAACAACAGGCACAAGAATTGTCTGAGGAAGCTAAACTTAGTCGTCAAAACGCCACATCATTGTTTGAATTTACCAATGAAATCAATGATAAATTCACTCTAGAACAAAAGCAGCAATTGATTTTAGCTATGTGGAAGCTAGCCTACGCCGACGGACGTTTATGTCAATATGAAGATCAGATAGTGCGCCGCTGCGCCGATCTACTTTATCTAAAACACAGCGAGCTGATCCAACTCAGAAATCAAGCCAGAGATAGCCTTGGCGTATAAACAATCAAGGCTTAACCTCACCATTAAGCCTTGATATGCAGATAAAACATCACGCTAATAACTTACCCATTTCATAGCCTTGGCCTCGGACTGCAGTGAGGCGCTGGGCCAAGCCATCCATAGGGACTTTTAAACCAGACTTCACCATAATCCCCGCCAACCATGCCGTGCGCTCGTCATCTTCACAATCATCCCATTCGTGACTGACTTGCTTACAAAAATACAGCAAACCCGCCAACTCAGAGTAAGGTGATGTTTTAGTTGGGTGATTTTGAAAACGAATGCCATCGACTAATGCCGGCGGAAATTTCCAATTGTCGGCCAGTAACGAGCCAATATCGGCAGCAGAGTAACCCAAAACGGCAATTTGGCTATTCTCAACCTCGCCGCCAGCGTCGATCAATGCTTCAATCTCGTGCACAGAATCAGCCATAATGGTGGCAATGAGCAATTCACCGATATTATGCAAAATCGCGCAGGTAAAGGCGGCATCAGGCTCACTCTTAGTCGATTTCGCTACCACCTGACAACAACAAGCGACCTCAAAAGTATTGCCCCAAAACTCACCTAAATTCACCGCCTTTGATGCTGGCACCGCTCCGACCAACGCCGAGGCAATGACTAAGGTTCGAAGTTTTTGCATCCCTAAACGCACCACGGCCTCATCGAGTGAGGCCACTTCGCGGCTACTGCCAAAATACGCTGAATTTGCCATCCTAAGCACCCGCGCACTCACTATCGGCTCTTGGGCTAATTTGGAGGTTATTCCCTTAATCGTTGCCTGACTATCATTAACAGCATCTAATAATTCGCTGATGGCCTTTGGTAAACGAGGTAATTCATCCACTCTTGATAAAAGTAGTGCTGCATCCATGACCTTTCTCCTTATGTTGTTAATAAAAATATAGTCAACAAACCAGAGAGACACTTAGTTTTCATCAGTAAATTATTTAATTGACCTGCCACTTAGGCCAGACCGGCTTTTGTGGATTATTACGACTCATAATGTATAGGCAATCATGGGGTTATCGGTTTGAACCGTGCTGCGCAGGCGGTCGGGTCATCCTCTCGATACTGGCGGCGACGTTAGCGGTGGTCAGCCCCAGCCTGAGCGCTTGCCCTTGCTTAAGATGACGCATTACTGTATTCGCTCGCGTGAATATATCAGCGCTCGGCGAAAAATAGTGGCGCCGCCAATGCAAGCCGAGAGCGCCGAGGCTTAGCGTCCATGGTGGGTGAGATAAAATAGGCCCGAATTCATTCCGGGCTTATGGCTTACGGTGGTTATCTCAAGATCAAAAGCTCGCTCGCTTATGAGATTATATTTTCCTGATACGGGCGATTTCATCGGCAGCAATGCCGAGGGACTCGAGGAATTTTTGATGTTCCTGTGGCTCCATCGCTTCAAATTTACGATGCCATGTCACTGTTCATAGTCCATGCAGGTCAAATAATAGACGTGTTATGGTGCGTAAAGTACGGCTTATTGTTCGGTTAATGGTTGTTAGTGACATGGTCAACAGAACCTTTCACACTTTGAGTAAAGTGCCTCACTCCCAAGGTGATACATCGGCGAATGAATAAAGAGCGAACAACAGTCCCTACTTATGACATTGACAATATTCCGCGAGGTTGAGTCCTTGTTGCGAATAAAATACAACGTCATAAAATTTATAATGTAATGAATTTAAGCTTTTTTTATAAATTTTACCAACGTTTCTGACTGACCAATTAGATTTGTTGTATTTTTGTTATAAATTTATCACATTCTTGTCTGGCAATCGTAAATAAGTCATATAACCTTTCGCCAAAATTGACCAAAGGATTTGGTTTCATGAACAAAAAACGAACTGCTACATATATGTTATTCGGCTTGACGAGTGTTGCGTTAACCCCGATATCTCAAGCTCAAGATTACATCAATCTCTATAAGTATGACGCGAGGGGTCGATTGGTTAGCGTGACCGATTCATCAAGCAAAGAGATTAAGTATGCTTATGATGATGCAGGAAACCGTATCGCAGCAGCAGATGAAACGCAGTCGCTTACCCTTGAACCTACTATCACCAGCTTTACCGGGCCTAGCAGTGTGCTGTCTGGCGCCTCGGTCACATTAAGCTGGACCTCAACCTCAACATCCTATTGTGGTCTATACAGCGATTCTTTCAGTTATCCCAACCTCAGTACGTCAGGTTCTAAATCGTTCAACGTTTACCAAAATACTGCCGTCACGCTAACGTGTTACAAAAATAATGTGACAGTCAGTCAAGGGAAACTGGTTAGAACAACCAGTTCGGGTGGCGGTAGACCATTAAATTAACAGGGTATCTCAACGAAGATGACCTCTCGGCTAGTTAATGTATGAATAACAACAAAATTACTGAACATGATGAATAAGTTAATAAGGATATTTACAGCGTTTTGCCTACTGGTGATTAATGGTGTTTCTGCAGAAGAAATCTATCAAATTAAACCTTCACAAGTTGCACCAGATATCAATTCGGTTGATTTATTGTCAGGGAAGTATTATCCCCAATTACCCGTATTGGGAATCCCCGCCGCCCCTAATTTGGCGCTAGAAACGCTACAACAATTTGATTCGAAAATCACAGGCACGTCATATAAAACGGGCCCCTTTGAGTTTTCCAGCACTAAGCAAGAAAATTATTCATTAACTTATGGTGGTAAAACATCAGAGTCATTTAGCTGCAAAGACAACGAGTGTACTACCCAGCCAGATATTGGCTCGCGCTTATTGGGTAATATGAGTACGCGACATTTCATTTACACACAGGGCAAGACTGGCATAAAAGTCGTTTATTCATTGCAATCTTCATTTTTTGATTATGGATCGGATGCATACAGCACTAAAGATAAAGTCGGAACTTGGTACGCGAGCAACATTTATTTCCCCGACGGTGAACATCATACATTACAGTATCAAACAGCGACACAAGCATACTCTAGTGCTGAAGGCGGGATAATTACTTATTATCGTCCTGAAAAGGTCATTAGTAATCTAGGTTACGAAATGCATTTGTCCTATCAGTCTAATAATCTGGCTACGGGGGCTTCAGGTTGGAGCAGTATCGCTTATGCAAAAATCATTCAAAGCAGTTCACCGGCTACCATTCTAGCGGCTCAAACCTACTCGACAGGTCATCAATCAACATTAAAGGATTTGTCTAACCGAACATGGACCTACTCAGGGTTTAACAGTGCATTAGGCGCCAATGATTATACCAATAGCTATTCGTTAACCCTTCCTGGTGACAGTAATCCAACTCTTTCGGTTAGCTCTGCAACCTTTAATTATGCAGGGGTTAGCCATAATAACTTCATTACTCACGTCATTCGAAATGGGCAAGCATACCTATATACCTACACCGCACAATCAGGAATGGGGTTCGATCCACGCAAACAGTTTAGTCACTTGACGATAACGGGGCCTGATGGGTACAACAGAGAGATTGATTATAATTTAGCCGGGGCGCCAGAACCTTATCAGCAGATAAAATCTGAAACCAACAGTTTTAATCAAACAACTTATTACACCTATGAAAACCGATCGCTTAAATCGATAACCTTCCCAGAAGGTAACCAAGAACATTATCAATATGATGCGTTAGGTAACGTGATAGAAAAACGTATCGTCGCCAAACCAGGCAGTAATGAGCCAGACATTGTAGTGAGTGCGTATTACCCTATCAATAGCTGTTATAAACTGACCTGTTATCGTCCTAGCTACACCATTGACGCAAACGGCAATCACACCGATTATACATTTGATCCACATCATGGCGGTATGCTCACCAAAACCGAGCCCTATGGTCAAAGTGGTCAGCGCCGCCTGACCACCAACACATGGGACACCATTAACGGTTTGGCTCGACTCTCTAAAACCTCGACGTGCGGGGAGTCAGAGTGTGGCAGCCTTAAAGAGTCGGTCGTCAATTATACCTACTGGGGAAACACGGCCTTGCCGCTTACGGTAACGCGCACGAATGGCGTAATGAGTCTCAGTGAAGTGACCCAATATAATTATGATAGTGCAGGGCGTAAAACGGAAGAAAATGGTCCATTGTCAGGCATTGCCGATGCGACATATTACCGTTATGACCTGTCAGGACGACAAACGTGGTCTATCGGTGCGGTGAACCAGCAAGGGCGCCGAGTCACGCAGCGTACCACTTACCGCTCCCAAGATGAACAAGCTAAAACGATTGAATTAGGTACATTGCCAACAGCATCATCGACCGCATTGGTTGTACAGCAGGTGGTTGAGAACGACTACAACAGTCGTGGTTTGAAAACGGCCGTAAAAGTAAAAACGCCCACCACTATCGAGCGGTTAACCCAATACAGTTATGATGCCTCAAATCGGCTTAAGTGTGTTGCCAAGCGTATGGACCCCGCAACCTTTACCACGCCCATAAGTGATGCGTGTGCATTAGGTACCGTCAGCAGCTTTGGTGCAGATAGAATCACCTATCATCGCTATGACACACTCTCAAGACCGACCAAAACCATTTCAGGTTTCGGCACGAGTGACGCGGGTATCGATATTGAGCTCAGTTACAGTGCCAATGGTCAAGTCGACCGCCGTAAAGACGGTAATGGAAATACCACGCATTACAGCTATGACGGTATCGACAGGCTTCATCAAACCACCTTTGCCGATGACAGCTATGAACAGCAAGAGTATGACAATAACGGCAACGTGCGAACATGGCGTAAACGAGATGGCAAGGTGCATACCCATGCCTATGACGCGATAAACAATAAAATATCGACGTTAGTGCCAGCAGAAACCACACTCACCTATGAGTACGATGGCCTTGGGCGTCAATTGTATGTCCGTCGCGGCAGTGATTATGTGGGCTATACCTATGATGGTTTAGGCAGACAAGCAACCCGTAACACCAACGGTCGCACGCTAACCTACGGCTACGATAGTGCGAGTCGTCGCAATCGGCTTACCCATCCAGACGGGTTTTATGTTACCTACAGCTACGATACCTCAGGTGCACTCACCAGCATTAATGAGCTCAATAGCAAAGTGCTGGTGAACTATGTTTACGACACCTCAGGTAGACTTGACTACCTTCAGCGCGCTAACGGAATAACCACCAATGTTGATTTTAATAACCTCAATGCGGTTAAGCATTTCGACCATGTGGGGATTAATAACGCGAGCTTTGATTACAATCCTGTTAACCAAATGACCAACAGAGTGGTCAGTCATAGCTTATTTCAAATAGCCATTCCCCGTATTGGCCGCAATGACTACACCCCGAACCATTTAAATCAATATACACAGATAGATAACCAACCCTTGTCTTACGACAACAACGGTAATCTGACCCAATATGACGGCTGGACGTATGCCTTTAATGGCCATAATCGCTTAACCTCAGCACTCAAAACTGGGCAAAACCTACAGCTAGGCTATGACCCAACAGGCCGTTTACACAGCTCAACCTTAAATGGCACTAAAACCCATTTTTTATATGATGGTGATGAGCTGGTCGCAGAATATAACAGCAGCGGCACATTACTCCGTCGTTATGTACATGGCATGGCGGTGGATGACCCACTGGTAGAATATGTGGGCAGTGGCACCAATAACAGCCGTTACTTGTTAGCGAATGAACAAAGTAGCATTATTGCAGAAACCAGCAGTACAGGGAGTGTGTTAACGGTTCATCGATATGGACCGTTTGGTGAGCCACTGACCAGTAGCCCCTCGCGATTTAGGTACACAGGGCAAATCTTGCTGCCGGGTACCGAGCTTTATTACTACAAAGCACGGATTTATCATCCAAAGCTGGGGCGTTTCCTGCAAACTGACCCAATAGGTTATGAAGATCAGATGAATCTTTATGCTTATGTGCATAACGACCCAATCAATATGATTGATCCAACAGGCGAAACGTCTTGGCCTGTTGAAAAAAATAAGAATGGTCAAGTTGTTGTGACTAGTAAATTTGGGCCAAGAAATACTGGGATCAAGGGTGCTTCCTCTAATCACTCTGGAACAGACTTTCGGGCTGGAAATGGTGCTGACATAAAGGCAACGGAAAATGGTACAGTTGCTGCAATTGGGTCAAGTAGTAAAGGGGGGAACTATATATTGATTTCCAATGATGATGGCAGTATGAGTGGGCATGCTCACACTCAGTCTTCTCAAGGGCTAGCTGTAGGAGACTCTGTTGCTGAAGGTAGCACCATAGGCCAGTCTGATGGCTCAGGGACAGGTAATGCTCCACATCAACATTATACTTATAGAGAAGGAACTCCAAGTAATCCAGCGACTGCGGCAACACCAAAAGTTGACCCTATGAAAACTCAATTTAAAAATATGCCCAAGAGCGAGGTCTGTGTGAAAGGGAGTGGAAACGGATGTTAAGCAAAATATTCAGTATATTTTTGAGCCTGTTGACCATTGTTTTGATATTCTCATGCAATGCAAACACCTCAAACTCCAAACAAAATCTTGATGCAAAGATTTATACTTTCGTTAAAGCTTTGGTTGAAAAAGATGAAGCTAAGTTGGTAACTTATTATTTAGCTTCATCGAACACCTTTTCGAAAAATGGCAAGCTTAATCCTGATATATATAATTTTTTATATAAATCTGGTGACAACAGCAAGCAAAAAGCTGTGAATGATATTGTCGCTATCAACGACTTTAAAACCAAAATTATCTGGCAAAAAGCTGATGTCTTCACACTATTGATAGCCAAATCCAAAGATCTAGAAAAGTTTGAAAGCTTAAATTTTTTAGAGAACTATTGGATGATTAGTTACATTGCATGTGAGTTCATTGTTGTAGACGGTAAATTAGAGTTTTATCAGAATGTTTGTTTTGCAGAAACTGGTGGACCTTTTCCTACAGACTATGAATTTTAATATTTGAATCCAAAGCCTCGCTAGTCGGGGCTAGGATTCAACCAAACTAGCAATATTTGCTCTCAATCCAAAGCCAGCGGAAGCTAGTTTTGTTTTTTTGGGTTCAATGAACATAGTCGTTTGGTGCCAAATTCAATTGGGTGATTTGCTCAGGCGAGAACCCGTGGCGCAGTAGTTGAAAGTCTCTAATCTGCACTTCGGCTTTTTTGCCTTCACCAATAACTTGATAAAGGCTACCG
>NZ_JAHUTT010000045.1 GCF_019209865.1 Shewanella sp. NIFS-20-20
TTGATATGAGTACGCGCCAAAGCTTCTGAAAGTTGCATAAAAAAATCCGATGACAAGGGGTCATCGGATTTTGATCCTTTCAGTGAGATCGTCAAGCGATCTGTCTTAACTGATCGGCATTACGCCCAAGGGCGGTTTTTTATGGGGTTAACCTCATTGACCACAGACAGGGCAATTGGCTTGGGCGACGAGCTTCATTTCGCGAAACTCCATGGTCATGGCATCGACCATCAATAAACGTGCACTCAAACTGCGACCCATGCCGGTAATGACTTTAATGGCCTCGGTGGCCTGTAGGCAGCCAATCAGGCCCACCACAGGTGCCAAGATTCCCGACTCGACACAGGTGAGCTGCTGCTCGCCAAACAGTTGGCTAAAGCATTGGTAACAAGGCGTATTGGCTTGATAGTCAAAGACTGTCACCAGACCTTCCATGCGAATGGCGGCGGCCGAAATTAAGGGGACTTTATGGGCAAAGCAGCCGCGGTTTAATTGCTCGCGCACGGCCACATTGTCGGTGCAATCGACCACAATGTCGTGCTTGGCAATAATATCGTCCATCTGTGCATCATCTAAGACCGCTTGAATGGTGCTGATCTGCACATGAGGGTTGAGTTGCTCCAAGCTTTGTTTGGCGGACTCTACTTTAGCTTGGCCTAGGTTGTGATCATGGTGGAGCACTTGTCGCTGCAGATTAGATAATTCCACAGTATCAAAGTCGACCAAGGTCAGTTGACCGATCCCAGCCACCACTAAATATTGACTGGCAGTACAACCCAAGCCGCCAGCGCCTATTATCAACACTTTGGCTTGCTTGAGTTTTTCTTGGCCATCGATGTCCATTGATTTGATGGAGATTTGACGGCTATATCTTAGCATTTCAGCATCGCTAAGGATCTCTATAGGGTGCGACATGCTTGCTAATCCAGGATGTAATTAAAAGGTTCGACTATGACTTGGGTGCCCGCAGGGGTATCGCCTTGCATTTGATCTAACACAATAAAGCAGTTGGCTAAGGTCATCGAGGTTAACATGCCCGAGCCTTGGCTACCTGTGGTCGCTACGGTCGCGACTCCCTCGGCACTGGTCGTCAGAATGCCACGTTGATATTCCACTCGGCCAGGATGCTTGCGTATTGCTTGTTGTAACTCGGCGTTAATGCGAATGACAGGTTGTGGCGGCAAGCCTTGCAATTTATGGATCACAGGCATGACGATTTTATAAAAGGTCACCATCGACGATACGGGATTGCCTGGTAGTCCACAGAATATCGCCTTGGCAATATGACCAAACGCAAAAGGCTTACCTGGTTTGATGGCCAGTTTCCAGAAGGTAATCTGACCCTCTTCATCGAGAATTTGTTTGGTGTAGTCAGCTTCACCGACGGAGACGCCGCCCGAGGTTAACACTAAGTCGGCCTCACGTGACGCCGTCATAAATGCTTGGCGAATGGCCTCGGGATCATCTTTAATGACGCCCAAATCAAGCCAGTCGACACCGGCGCGGCTTAATAATCCTTGCAGTGAGTAGCGATTAGAATCATAAATCTGGCCTTGGCCCAGTTCGCTGCCGACTGGCATCAGCTCATCACCGGTAGAAAAAAAGGCGACTTTGAGTCGGCGCAAGACCTTGAGTTGCGGAACGCCAATCGTCGCCAGCACGCCCATTTCAGCGGCACCAATCTGACAACCTTGCGTCAGCACCTTGGTGCCTTGGCTAAGTTCTTCACCCCGTTGCCTGACGTTTTCACCCACCCCTTTGACGGCGGCCAAGGTGACTTGGGTACCATCCACTTGAGCTAACTCTTGCATTTGAACGCTGTCGTAGCCTGTCGGTACTGGTGCGCCCGTCATGATCCGAATGCAAGTGCCGGCCTGATATTGACCTTGATAAGGGTGGCCTGCAAATGACTGCCCCACTAACGTCAGGGGGCTATCAGGCTGCCAATTGGCATATCGAAACGCAAATCCATCCATCGACGAATTGGCAAAAGGCGGTAAATCAATGGCCGACACCAGATCTTCTGCCAGCACTCGCCCTAAGGCTTGAGGTAATTGCACCACTTCAGTTGCCGTTATCGCATTGACTTGTCCCAGCAGCAAAGGGATCGCAGCATCGGGATGGAGCAAGTCAGGTTGGCAACAGGGATCGTGACTGGTCGACATGGATTGTTCTCTACGCTGAAAAAGTTGCTGATATTATGCCATGCCCGCAAGGGATGATCATGATTTGTGGACTGTTATCACAGAAAAGTGTGCGCTGGCGCCGTCCTAAGCAACTAATAATATTTAATTTTATTTTAAATCAATATGTTAATTTGCCCAGTGGTTGCAATTCGAGCTGAGGTAGGCACAATAATAGCCAAGATTCTGAGCCGTGAAAGGGAATAGCTATGTTAGCAAGTGCAATGATCGATAAGTTAAATGAGCAAATTAATATGGAATTCTATTCCTCTAATTTGTATTTGCAGATGAGTGCTTGGTGCGAGGACAAGGGGTTTGAAGGCGCAGCCAAGTTTATGCGTGGTCATGCCGATGAAGAAATGGAGCACATGCGTCGCTTGTTTACCTATGTCAGCGAGACTGGCGGTGTCCCCCTGATTGGCGCAATTGAGGCCCCTGAGCATAACTATCATTCTTTGCTGCAATTAATGCAGCTAACGCTGGAGCATGAACAACTGATTACCAGCAAAATTAATGAGTTGGCCCATACTGCATTTATGACGCAAGACTACTCCACGTTTCATTTCTTGCAATGGTATGTGGCAGAGCAGCATGAAGAAGAAAAATTATTCAAATCAATCGTCGACCGCATTTTGCTGGTCGGTGAGGACGGTAAAGCGTTATTCTTTATTGATAAAGAATTAGAGGCGATGGCCAGCCAATCGGGGGCGAGCATCATGAGTGACGCTGGCGCCTAATATCGGTTAAAGGTTAGCCTTGATAAACAAAGAGCCTCAAATTGGCTCTTTGTTTCGTTTATTGACCTGCCCTTGGTGGCGATGGTTGCCGATGGCGGCCTTAAGATCAGCATTGACCCCACAGGATAACGAAGGATGAGCAGCGAAGCACCTGCGCGAGTTTGGTATTTATATATGCTGAAGTGTGCCAATGGGCAACTGTATACTGGCGTGACGACGGATGTTGAGCGTCGCTTGAGCGAACATCAAGCCAATTCAGTCAAAACCGCACGCTTTTTGCGTGGCAAAGGGCCATTACAATTGATGTATCAAGAAGTCGTTGGTAGTCATGGCGACGCCTTACGTCGCGAAATTGCAGTTAAAAAACTCAGTCGCAGTCAGAAGTTGCAGTTGATTGATAGGGAGCTCCCCAACCCTAAGAGCAGCCGCGGCTGCTCTTAGCTATGATGGCGGATTATTTTAACTGGGCTTTGTTATCCACGCCCTTAATGCCATTAATGGTGAGGCTACCAGAACCACTTTCAATGATGTTGACGTTGCCAACGTCGGCGACATCGATGTCACCGGAGCCATCTTCGATGGTCACCATGCCACTGACCTGACGCACTGTGATATCCCCTGAATTATCATCGATATCTAGGTTGCCGACTACCTGTGTTATCGTTATTTCCCCTGAGTTATCATCAATCTCAACATGGCCTTGGCTAGTGGTTAGAGAGATATCGCCTGAGCCATCATCAATCTCAATTTGGCCTTGAATATTGTTTAGCAGGATATTACCTGAACCATCTTCAATTTCCATGCTGCCTTGGCTACCCACAATCTCAATGTTGCCAGAGCCATCAGTAATGTCAGTGGTTAAACCGCCGCTGATCTTAATGTCACCCGAACCATCGACGATACGAATATGACCATGGGCCTGCTCAATCCGAATTTCGCCGGAACCATCGTTGATATCTATGTCAGTGCCGCCAATGATATCGAGATCCCCTGAACCATCTTTGAGTTTGAGCATCATGGCGCTTGGTACTTGCACCGTTAGATTGATATAGGGGCTATTGTTGGAGAAGGCGGTGTTTTCGATAGTTGCAATCAACACGGCTTGATTACCTTGTTGCTCAAGACTGAGATTAGGCTCGATATCTTCATCGCTGTAAATATCTGCTTTAACGTGGATTTTTTCTAAACCATCGACGGCAGTGATGCGTAGAAAACCGGCGCCGGTGTCGGCATTGAGTTGGGTTAATCCCGCACTATCTAATGCGAGCTCCCGAGTTTCCTGTAAGCGGGTGGCACTGCCAGAGGCGTTGACATTAATGATGCAACCGCTAAGGGCAAGTGTGGTAACGAGGGCGAATATTAGCATTCGTAACATGGTTATCTCCTTATTATGTTGGCTATGCTTGGCAAAAAGCAGAGGGCGGCGCTTTATTAAGCAACTTGTATGCCATGATGTATGTCTTTGGTATTGTTGGATTTATTTATTTGCCGTTCTTAGGTTGGTGGGCTAGCTGGCGACATATTGAGCATTGGTGTCAAGGTGTGGTCAATTTGACCTCGAGCTGGCTTAGGTTCAATCAGTACTCAATAACAGCAGCGGGTGATGGCAGAGTTCATGGCGAGAGTCAGGGGGGGGCGTCTCATTCTGACCTCGAGCTGGCTTAGGTTCAATCAGCACTCAATGACAGCGGCGGGTGATGGCGGAGTTCATGGCGTGAATCAGGGGGGAGCGCCTCATTCAGGCCTTAAAACTGGGCTCAAATGAGGCTCTGTCAGCTTTAGCGGCTATTGACCACGTAATACTGGGTAGACTTGATATTGTTGATCGTAATAGGGGCTGCGTTCATAAAACCACCTCAGCCTCGCCTTAGGATCGGCCGCAAAATCTGCATCGGATGTCAGCGCCGCATCAAATTCCGCTTGTAACTGCGGATCAGCGTTAAGCATTTGACGAGCTAATGGCTCCACCGCGTAATCCTCAATATATTCTGTGCGACTAAAGATCGGATTAAATAAGCCCCATTGCAGTAAGGAGTCTGGCGAATCAGGCTCTAACAGCATGATGGCCAAGTCCCCTAGCGGTTGGCGTGTACTAATTTTCATTGTGCCTTGTGGTAAGGTGGCGCGAACATCCTCTAAACGAGCGTGGGTACTGACTCGCTGGCGCCCTTCATAATCCTTGGCGCTAAACAGGTGACTGCTAAAAGTATACTGTTGCAGCTTAAGCTGGCTTTCACCCGTCAGTGGGCTCATCTTAATCCCGTGCAGTTGCAGCTTTGCAATCACTTCAGTCCATTGGGGCGGCACATAGTAGGCGGCTGGGCGTCGAGTACGTTTATCGGCACGGGTATTACCTATCACTGTAAGGTTGGGGTAAAGCTTGGGCGTTCCCAACCAGCGTACCACGCGATCTCCGCTGATAGGGCTGGTTTCAAGTGTATAATCTATGCCCTTAAAGTCCCAGCCTTGGGGTTGGCGTTCGTTGATCCAACTGAGGGTGACTAGACTTGAATAGCGATTTTGATCTTTGGTGATCGCGGCATTGAGCGAGCGTTGCTGTTGGCCTAAGGTGATCATGCTTTGTTCTAGCAGGACATATGTGCCAAGGACTCGTTGTTTATAGGGTTTTAGGCTGTGATTCTCGACCAACACCGTGGGCAGATGGCGAACATCACCATAACCATTGGAAAAGCGTGGTTCTGGATTCCAGAGGTTCATGCCCTGAGCCATGTCGCTATTATCAATGGCGAATACTAAGGGACCCGGGATATGACCCAGCTGGGTGAGACTCGCTTCTATGGCTGGGCGGTAGTGAGTCGTAAACCAGTCATAGATAGAGCGACTATGCCCTTGCTTTAAGTTATAGCCAAAGGTGACGTCGTATTGATAGTCGATGCCGTCAGTGACGTGGACATCAATATAGAGCGTCGGCTGCCATTGATTAATCGCCTTGAGCAGTGCCTGCATTTCCATACTGTCGGCTTTGGCGTAGTCGCGATTAAGATTGAGGTTGTTGGCCGTGGTGCGCCAGCCCATATTAACAGGACCCCGCTGATTGACGCGGTGGTATTGTCCTTGGCGCTCGTGACCATCAACATTAAAAATTGGAATAAACAGCAGATTCGCTTGGTCGAGTAATGCGGCCTTAGGGCCGGTAACGATATCGCGAATTAACATCATGCCAGCATCTTTACCATCAATTTCGCCGGCATGGATCCCTGCTTGAACCAGCAGTGTTGGCTTACGATTTGCCTTGAGCGCATCTGCGTCTTGGGCTCCATTGGCGGAGACGATATACATCCAAATGTCGCGCCCTTGAGGGCTCATGCCGAGACTGATTTTTTGTAATTGCGCTGAATGGGTCATGAGCTTATCTAAATAAGCCTGGGTGTTGTCATAGTCGGGGCTGGTCAATCCTTGACTGAGTTCGAACTCGGTGGCCAAGGGGTGTGATGCTTGCAGCAATGCTTCGCTACTGCCTTGCCAAGGTAAGACGGGGGGGAGCAGTTCATTGGCCAAGCTTTGGTTGAGGCTGATAATAAATACGCTCGCGACTAAGGCGGGCTGAATAACGGACCTAAACATGCTCTATCCCTGCATTAATGTTACTGGCTGAACGCCATATTGCCACATAAATCATAGGAGGGCATTAGCCCTCCTATATTGTTGAACTTAGCTTAACTCGATTGAGTTAAGCCAGTCTGAGTTTGCTATGACCAGTGTCCGCTTATCAATGCTAAGACAGCGTCGGCCCTGCGGCACGAATAGAGTCTGGTACTTGGTATTTTTCAAAATTGGCATTGAAGTCTTGGGCAAGCTTATTGGCATAAGACTGATACGCTGCTTTGTCTGGCCAAGTGTTGATTGGATTCAATAGTTGGCTATCAACGCCAGGAACTGCCACGGGAATATTGAGGTTAAGTGTGGCAAGGTGCTCGGTGGCTACGCCGCTGAGTTTCCCTTGAACGATGGCATCAATCACCGCACGTGTGGTGGGAATGTCAAAGCGCTTACCGACACCATAAGGGCCGCCGGTCCAGCCGGTGTTGACTAGGTAAACTTGGCTGCCAAAGGATTCAATCCGCTTGATCAGTAGTTCGGCGTAAACTCCTGCAGGACGGGGGAAGAAGGGCGCGCCAAAGCAAGTGGAAAAGGTGGATTCAATGGCCGCAGAAGAGCCCATTTCGGTCGAACCTACCTTGGCGGTATAGCCCGAAAGAAAATGATAAGCGGCCTGTTCTTTGGTTAACACCGAGACTGGCGGTAAAACTCCTGATACATCGCACGTGAGAAACACCACGGCATGAGGTTCATCCCCGCGGTTTTCTAATTGGCGTCGGGCAATATGCTCCAGCGGATAGGCGGCGCGAGTATTTTCCGTCAGGCTGGCATCAGTAAAATCTGGGACGCGATGTTGATCTAATACGACGTTTTCAAGCACGCATCCAAAACGAATCGCATCCCAAATCACGGGTTCATTTTTTTGGCTTAAATCAATACATTTTGCATAGCAGCCACCTTCAATATTAAACACGCCGCCAGCAGCCCAACCGTGTTCATCGTCACCGATCAAAAAGCGCTTAGGATCGGCTGAAAGTGTGGTTTTTCCAGTACCAGATAAACCAAAGAATAGGGTGGTATCGCCCGCTTCGCCGACATTGGCTGAGCAGTGCATGGGCAGTACCCCTTTGGCCGGGAGTGAATAATTCTGGACCGAGAACATCGACTTTTTCATTTCCCCAGCGTACTTAAGTCCGGCTAATAACACTTTACGCTGGGCAAAGTTGATAATGACGCAAGCCTCTGACTGGGTGCCATGCTCGCTGGGAACACACACAAACCCGGGAGCGTTGACAATTTGCCACTCCGCCTTGCCAGCCTGATTAAACTGCTCAGGGACGATAAATAGATTGCGGGCAAACAACTGGTGCCAAGCATACTCGGTCGTGACTCGTACGGGGAGGTAGTGGGCTGGGTCGGCACCGACTTCGAGCTCGGATACAAAGGTGTCTTGGGCGCTTAAGTAGGTTGTCACTTGTTGCCATAAGCGATCAAATGCATCGGCATCGAATGGGCGGTTGACCTTGCCCCAATCAATATTGTCGGCACTATCGGCATCTTTAACGATAAAGCGATCATTGGGGGAGCGACCGGTTCTTGAGCCGGTGGTTGCTACCAGAGCACCGTTGGCGGTGAGTTGCCCTTCTCCTTTGGCAAGTGAAAGTTCAATCAACTCGGCTGGGCCAAGGTTGGTATATACGCGGGGTGCACTATCCGCCATGGTGAAGTCTCCATTGTTGGCATTGAGGTTTTCGGTCTGCGCCGAATTAGATGTTGTTATTTGTTACGGCTTTGTTTTGCGAGTGTAACCCAGCATGGCAGGAGAAAGGGAGGCATATTTATAAAAAATACTAATTAAAACCGCGTGGTAAAAGGGTTTGACCAAAATTGAATATAAAAAAAACACGCCCAATGGACGTGTTTTTTTGCTCAATCATACCACCGCTGTTACTGCATTCCCGGTGCGTGATGATTGGCATAAATACCTGCGACATCAATAGCATCAAATCGATATTGGCTGTTGCAATATTCACATCCAAGCTCGACATAGCCGATATCATTAACAATTTCGTCGATTTCGGCGCGATCGATGGTGCGGATTGCGTTGGCACTGCGCTCCCGTGAGCAGGTGCATTTAAAGCTGACGGCCACCGGTTCAAACAGGCGAACTTGTTCTTGGTGATATAAGCGATGCAATACTTCTTCGGCGGCTAAGTGCAAGATCTCTTCAGCCTTGATGGTGGCGGTAAGCTGGCTTAAATGATCGAACATCTCATTGTTTTCAGACTCAGATGGCAATACCTGCAGCATGATCCCGGCGGCATGGCTAGCACTGGTAAATAGCCAAATCGCAGTGGGTAACTGCTCGGATTGGGCAAAATAGGCTTCTAAGCAAGCGGCGAGGTTAGGTTTATCTAACGCAACGACCCCTTGATAGCGCTCACCTTGAACCGGTGTGAGGGTAATGACCATATACCCTTCACCGAAGAGCTGGGCTAAGCTCGCGTCATCGGCTAGCTCGCCTTCCCAGCGCGCGACACCGCGTAATTCTTGCTGGTGGTTAGCATTAATGACGGCCATGGATACTGGGCCATTGCCTTGCAACTGAATGCCAATATCACCTTCAAATTTTAAAGTGGCAGTAAGTAATGAAGTCGCGGCCACTAATTCACCCAGTAATTGCTGTAACACGGGAGGGTAATCATGGCTAGACAAGATGCTTTGATAGGTATCTTGCAACTGAACTAATTCACCGCGTACATCCGCATTATCAAACAAGTAGCGGTATAAGGTATCTTGACTCATAGTGATCTCACTTCTAAACGTCTTTAAAACGCTGCAGTTGGCGGCGTTGTTTTTTGTCTGGTTTGCTCTCTGGCGCTGGGTTGGTCAAGATGTTTAAACGTCTTGCCTCAGCATTGGCCTTGGCTTTAATTTGGCTTTCAGGCGTTTCCTGATAGAGCTCACTGGCAAGGGTGGCACTACGGCGGATCCCGGATAATTGTAAGATCACGACTTCTTTGGTATCAAAACCTTGCCGTAATCTGATCAAGGCGCCAATCTCAGCATTCTTGCTGGATTTGGCACGCTGGCCGTTGTAATGTACTTTACCACTGTTGATCATCTCTTTGGCGAGCGCTCGAGTTTTATAAAAACGAGCCGCCCAAAGCCATTTATCGAGTCTTACAGCGGTATCTTGTTCCGGCATATGGGCTCCCTGACAGGGCATGGTGGATGCCGGTATTTTGGCAGAATTTGAACGCAATTTCATCATTTTGAATTGCGTGCTAACCCGAACAAGCACTTAGGTTCTATTTAACAGTATACTGCCGCCAGCATTGAATGCGGCGCGAAAGTTATCATAATTGCGGCAGTGGTGCCAATGGCCCAAGCGAGTTAATCACTTGTTGTGTTAGTTTGGCTCAGGTAGCATGGTATTTCATGCATCAATGATATTTACAATAGAGGCCTCACAGGGTCCGGTGACAATGACAGCACTCGAACGTTTATTGGGAAAAATTAAACTCTTACCTATGACCAAGCTGACCCAAACTCTGGTTTGGATCTTACTGGTTGTGATTGCTTATCTGTGCGCGCAACTTAGTTGGAAATTATACCCCAGTCAACAACAAGTTAGCTCGTGGACGCCCCAAGCTGTGGGGGGTAACCAGGCTCAAGTCAGCCACGATGTCAGCGAGTTAATCCAATTAAACTTATTTGGTCGTGCCAGTGCGGTAGCAAAGCCGAAGCCAGTAGAGACGGCCAAGGTTATCGATGCCCCCAAAACCAATTTATCCATCCAGCTTACTGGCGTGGTTGCGTCCAGCGAACTGCAAAATGGCTTAGCGGTGATTGACTCTAAAGGTAGCCAAGACACCTATAGTATAGGGGACAAAATTGTTGGCACCTCCGCCTCGCTAAAAGAGGTTTATGCTGACCGTATTATTATCACCAATGGCGGCCGTTATGAAACCTTGATGCTCGATGGCTTAAGTTACACTCCCGCCAGTAATGACAGTATTCCGCGAGCCAAGGTTCAGCAGCAGGATAACAGCGATAACGCCGAGTTGATGGCTGAGCTGCAAGCTACCCGTGAAGATGTATTGGCTGACCCGTCCAAGATTACCGATTTTATCGCCATCTCCCCTGTCCAAGTAAGTGGGGAGCTACAGGGCTATCGCTTAAACCCAGGCAAGGACAGACAACTGTTTGCCGATGCGGGGTTTGAGGGCAATGATTTAGCAAAAACAATCAATGGCTATGACTTAACTGACATGGCTCAATCAATCGAATTGATGGCCCAGCTACCTGAGTTGACTGATGTGTCTGTGATGGTTGAACGTCAAGGGCAACTGATCGAAATATCCTTTAGTCTGCCGCAATGACACTCGTTTTAGGGGAAAAGAGAACAATGAAAAACTTCCAGTTTCGACGCAAGCTACTCGCGACCATGCTCGCCAGTGCGGCCATGTTTTCATCGCCGGCTTGGTCTGAACAATATGCCGCCAACTTCAAAGGCACTGACATTAAAGAGTTCATCAATATCGTGGGTAAAAATCTCGATAAAACCATCATCGTCGACCCGACGGTGCGTGGAAAAATAGATGTTCGCAGCTATGACATGTTGAATGATGAGCAGTATTTTCAGTTTTTCTTAAATGTGCTTCAAGTCTATGGTTATGCCATCGTTGAGATGGAAAACAATATCTTAAAAGTCGTCAAAGATAAGGATGCCAAAGTATCGGCCATTAGGGTGGCCGATGATGCCAAACCCGGCGTCGGTGATGAACTGGTGACACGTATCGTGCCGCTGTATAACACCGAAGCTAAGCAATTGGCGCCATTATTACGCCAGCTCAATGATAATGCTGGTGGCGGTAATGTGGTCAACTACGATCCTTCTAACGTCTTGATGTTGACCGGCCGCGCAGCAGTGGTTAATAAGTTGGTAGAAATTGTTCAGCGGGTTGATAAGCAAGGCGATACCGAAGCGCAAGTGGTACAGCTTAAGCATGCTTCTGCCGGTGAAATTGTCAGGATTGTCGATAGTTTGTATCGTGCCAGCGGCAATCAGGCTCAGTTACCCGGTCAGGCTCCTAAAGTGGTGGCTGATGAGCGTATCAACGCGGTAATCGTGAGTGGCGACCAGAAGAGTCGGGAGCGCGTTGTCGCCCTGATCAAAAAGCTGGATGCTGAGCAGGCTAACAATGGCAATACTAAGGTCAGATACCTGCATTACGCCAATGCCGAAGATTTAGTGGAAGTCTTAACCGGATTTGCTGAAAAACTGCAAGAAGGCCAAGACGGCGGCGCTGCGTCAGGTAACAATAATCGTCGTCGCAATGAAATTAATATCATGTCTCATGCCGACACCAATGCCTTGGTGATCAGCGCCGACCCCGAGCAAATGCGCACTCTAGAAAGTGTTATTAATCAGTTGGATATTCGGCGTGCTCAGGTCTTAGTCGAGGCTATTATTGTCGAAGTTGCCGAAGGCGATGATGTCGGCTTTGGGGTGCAATGGGCGACGACGGCTGGCGGCGGTACGCAGTTTAATAACTTAGGTCCTACCATTGGTGAGATTGGTGCCGGTATTTGGCAAGCCCAAGGGGAGGAAGGCACATTTATTACCAACCCTAACACTGGGCAAGTCATTGGCCAGAATCCAGATACCAAAGGCGATATTACCCTATTGGCACAAGCCTTAGGCAAGGTCAGTGGTATGGCATGGGGCGTGACCATGGGCGACTTTGGCGCACTCATTCAAGCGGTGTCGAGTGATACCAACTCCAACGTGTTGGCTACCCCCTCAATTACCACCTTAGATAACCAAGAGGCTTCTTTTATCGTTGGTGATGAAGTGCCGGTACTGACGGGCGCCCAAAACTCGTCTAACGGCAATTCTAACCCGTTCCAAACCGTGGAGCGCAAAGAGGTTGGGGTTAAGCTTAAAGTGATCCCCCAGATTAATGAAGGCACCTCGGTCAAACTAACCATTGAGCAAGAAGTGTCAGGCATTAATGGCAAAACTGGCGTCGATGTGACGTTTGCGACACGACGGTTAACCACCACTGTGATGGCAGATTCTGGTCAAATCGTTGTGCTGGGCGGCTTAATCAATGAAGAAGTGCAAGAAAGTGTCCAAAAGGTGCCTTTCTTGGGAGATATCCCCTTTATCGGTCACTTATTTAAGTCTTCCTCGTCAGGCAAGAAAAAGAAAAACCTGATGGTATTCATTAAGCCCACCATTATTCGTGATGGCGTCACCATGGAAGGCATTGCTGGTCGCAAGTATAACTACTTTAGAGCGCTCCAACTACAGCAGCAGGAACGAGGTGTTAACTTGATGCCAAATACCAATGTGCCTGTATTGGAAGAATGGGATCAGTCCGAGCATTTATCGGATGAAGTCAATACCATCCTTGAGCGTTACAAAGAGGGTAAGGGCTTAGAAACCCGCATGCGTAAAAGCGACGATACCTTAAAAGTCTTAGACGAAAATAAACAAAAAGATGCAGTCGATGAGTGAACCCCAGTCAATTTCTGAACTGTCGGCGGAATTGGCCGACATCAATCATGATCTGATTGCTGAATCAGATATCGATGCTGTCTATGTCAGCGATAGCCGTGAGCGCTTGCCTTTTGCGTTTGCGCATCGCTTTGGCGTGGCGCTGGATAAGCAAGACAATAAGCTGGTGTTATTCCATCGAGCCGATGCCGAGTTGGCCGTGTTGCTGGAGGTGCGTCGTTATGCCGGACGCACTCTACCACTGCAATCATTATCGATTGATGCCTTTGAGGCGCGATTAACGCAAGCCTATCAAGCCAATTCATCTGAAGCTCAACAATTGATGGAAGATATTGGTAATGAAATGGATTTGTTTACCTTAGCGGAAGAAATGCCGCAAACCGAAGACTTACTTGAGGGCGATGATGACGCGCCAATCATTCGGTTAATCAATGCGTTGTTATCTGAAGCCATTAAAGAAGAAGCGTCAGATATCCACATTGAAACCTATGAAAAGCAGTTAGTGGTGCGCTTTCGAGTCGATGGGGTATTGAAAGAAGTCCTTAAACCAAATCGTAAGTTATCGTCATTGCTGGTCTCACGGATCAAGGTGATGGCCCGTCTCGATATTGCTGAGAAACGGGTGCCGCAAGATGGTCGTATCTCATTGCGTATTGGTGGTCGCGCTGTCGACGTGCGGGTATCAACCATGCCATCGAGCCACGGTGAGCGAGTGGTATTACGTTTATTGGATAAAAATGCCGGTAATCTCGACCTCAAGCAATTGGGCATGACTGAAGAAGTGCGAGTGCGCTTTGATGCGTTAATTCGTAAACCGCACGGTATCTTATTGGTGACCGGTCCGACGGGGTCGGGTAAAAGTACCACACTTTACGCGGGCTTGACTGAAATCAATTCAAAAGACACCAACATCCTAACGGTTGAAGACCCGATTGAGTATGAGTTACATGGGATTGGTCAGACCCAAGTTAATACCAAGGTCGACATGACCTTTGCTCGCGGTTTACGAGCCATTTTACGTCAAGATCCCGATGTGGTGATGATCGGTGAAATCCGCGATTTAGAAACCGCACAAATTGCAGTACAAGCCTCGCTGACTGGTCATTTGGTGATTTCGACACTGCACACCAACACGGCCTCGGGCGCGATCACCCGTTTACAAGATATGGGGGTTGAACCCTTTTTGGTGTCCTCGAGTTTGCTTGGGGTGTTAGCTCAGCGACTGATCCGCACCTTATGCCATGAGTGTAAGCAACCTCATGCGCCTGATGGTCGCGAACGGGAATTCTTGGGGATTAGTGAAGACACTGACGCGGTGATTTATCGGGCTCAAGGCTGCTCGGCTTGTGGTCACAATGGTTATCGTGGCCGTACGGGTATCCATGAGTTATTGGTTGTTGACGATCATATCCGCGAGTTGATTCATAGCGGCCGTGGTGAGCTGGCGATTGAAAAGCATATCCGTAAGCATACCCCGAGTATCCGTCATGATGGCATGAGCAAGGTGTTGAGTGGTGTGACTACCTTAGAAGAAGTACTGCGCGTAACGCGCGAGGAGTAATAAGGTGGCGGCATTTGAATACAAGGCGTTAACTAAGCAAGGCGCCCAGAAAAAAGGGGTGATTGAGGCCGATAGCGCGCGTCATGCTCGTAGTCAGTTGCGTGAGCAACAGTTGATGCCGCTAGATATTCAACCGGTGACCACGAAAGAGGCCAAAAATCATCAAGGATTTAGCTTTTTCAAGCAAAAAGTCTCGGTGGCCGAATTAGCGCTGATCACTCGTCAAATTGCGACCTTAGTGGCTGCCGGGATCCCCATTGAAGAGTCGCTGAAAGCCGTTGGCCAACAGTGCGAAAAGGCGCGATTGGCAAGCTTAGTCATGGCGGTACGATCGCGGGTCGTAGAAGGCTATTCGTTAGCCGATTCTATGGCCGAGTTTCCCCATGTGTTTGATGATCTTTATCGGGCCATGGTGGCTTCAGGGGAAAAATCGGGTCATTTAGAAGTGGTACTGAATCGCTTGGCAGATTACACCGAACGCCGCCAACAACTTAAATCTAAATTGACGCAAGCCATGATTTATCCCATCACCTTAACCTTAGTGGCCATCGGGGTGATTTCCATTCTATTGGTGGCCGTGGTGCCAGAAGTGGTTGGTCAGTTTGAGCACATGGGGCAAGAGTTGCCTACGGCGACCCGAATTTTAATTTCAGCCTCTGATTTTGTTCAGAATTACGGCGTATTCTTGCTGGGCTTCGTGCTGATATTTGCGGTGTTGATGCAACGCCTGTTGCAACGCCCACAGTTAAAAATGAAGTACCATCGCACCCTGTTAAAAATGCCAGTGGTAGGCAAAGTGACTAAGGGGTTGAATACCGCCCGTTTTGCGCGAACCTTAAGTATTTTATCGGCCAGTTCAGTGCCCTTGCTTGAAGGGATGCGGATTGCTTGTGATGTGCTGCAGAATGTGCGAGTGCGTGAAGCGGTGGAAGAGGCGACGGCGAGAGTGCGTGAAGGCACCAGCTTGGGCGCAGCACTGGGTAACACTAAACTGTTTCCGCCCATGATGCTGTATATGATCGCTTCCGGTGAAAAAAGTGGCCAGTTAGAGCAAATGCTTGAGCGCGCGGCAGATAATCAAGATAACGAATTTGAGGCAAATGTGAACATTGCCTTGGGTGTCTTTGAGCCCATGCTCGTGGTGTCTATGGCGGCGGTGGTGCTCTTTATTGTATTAGCTATCTTGCAGCCCATATTGGCGCTGAACAATATGATTAGTGGTTAATGATATCGTCGGCCGATAGGGCCATTTTTTTGGAGAAGTAATAGATGCAAAAGAACAGAAAACAACAAGGTTTTACCTTACTTGAAGTCATGGTGGTGATTGTGATTTTGGGTATTCTGGCATCGATGGTAGTGCCTAACTTAATGGGTAACAAAGAAAAAGCGGATCAACAGAAAGCGGTGTCTGATATCGTTGCCCTTGAAAACACGCTAGACATGTACAAGCTAGATAATGGCATTTACCCCACGACCGAACAGGGACTGGAAGCGTTAATTCAGAAACCGAGTGGTTCACCTGAGCCGCGTAATTATCGGACCGATGGTTACATCAAACGTTTACCGCAGGATCCTTGGCGTAATGACTACTTAATTTTAAGTCCTGGCGAGAATGGCAAGATTGATGTGTTCAGTGTGGGTCCCGATGGCCAAGCCGGCACCGAAGACGATATAGGTAACTGGAATCTACAGAACTTCCAGTGATGCGAACCAATCGTCAACGGGGATTTACCTTACTTGAAGTGTTGCTCGTGGTCCTCTTAATGGGGATCGCGGCCACGGCAGTGACCTTATCTATTGGCAATAATGGACCACAGCAACAGCTGGATAAAAGTGCCAATCAGTTTATGACCGCGGTGCGAGTCGTGTTAGATGAGGCGATTTTGAATGGTCAGTTTGTTGGGGTAGTGATCGAGCCTGATAGCTATGAGTTTGTGCTCTTTAAAGAAGATAAATGGCAAGCATTAGCGCAGGACAGATTGCTGGCCAAGCGCGAACTTGAGTACCCAACTCGCCTCGATGTCATTGTTGAAGGCATGCCATTAATTCAAGATGATGAGCAAGATGAATCCTGGTTTGATGACCCTTTTGAAGAGGCCGATGTTGGCTTTACCCAAGATAAAAAACTCCCAGAGCCACAAATTTTACTCTTCCCAAGCGGCGAGGTCACAGCGTTTGAACTGATTTTTGCCGTGCGCGACGATAAAGGGCAACCACTAGAAGCTAAAGTATTTGCTGATAGCTTGGGTCGCCTGAGCCGGGAGCCTTTTGATGAAATTTAATAAAGGCATGACCTTGCTAGAGGTGATGGTCGCGCTGGGGATCTTTGCGGTCGCGGCACTGGCGATTACTAAGAGCCTTGGTGATTTAATGGCTAACATGCCGATTTTAGAAGAGCGCACACTCGCACAATGGGTGGCAGACAATCAAATGGTCGACGCGCGACTAGAGCCCGGCTTTTTGCCCATAGGCAAGAAAGAAGGCAGTGAAGAGTTGGCCGGCAAAGAATGGTATTGGCGCCGTGAAATCGTCAAAACCACCGATGATAATTTTAGAATGATCCGCATCAGTGTGAGTGATGACCGCCGGTTTGATAGGGTGCATGCACAAGTGAGTAGTTATGTCACGAATCCAGACCAATAAGCGCAGTCTGAGAGGCTTTACCTTATTGGAGATGCTGATCGCCATCGCGATTTTTGCCATGCTGGGCTTGGCGGCGAATAGTGTGTTGCAGGCGGTGATAAAGAATGATGAAGTAACCCGTGATTTTGCCAAGCACTTGCAAGAATTACAGCTGGGATTTGGTGCCATTACCCGCGATCTGCAACAAATGGTTCCAAGAACCCCAAGGGGCGCCGATGGCGCTGCCAGCAATGTGGTATTGCAATCGGGTTCAGGCTTACTGGATTCAGATGACGAAGCGATCATGTTTTATCGCATCGGTTGGTTAAACCCCGATGGCTTATTGCCGCGAGGCAGTGTTCAGGCCATTGCTTATGTGCTGATTGAAGACCGTTTAGAGCGCTGGCATTTTCCTTATCCAGACCCTGATATTGGGGCTGAGCCAGTAAAAACAGTGTTAATGGATAACGTCTTAGCCGTGAATTATGCCTTTTTTGTCAATGATAGTTGGCAAACAAAAATCGATGGCACTCAGATGCCCTTAGCCATCGCCATGAAAGTGGAGCAAGAAGGGTTCGGTATGATTGAACGTAAATTTCTATTGCCCGAGAATTCGTTAGTGAAGAATAACAATAACGATGATGGTAATAGTAACGGCGGTGATGATACCGATAACAAGGATGACGACCAGAACGGTACTGGCGGCGATGACACTGGGCAGGGGGATAATGGCACATGAGGTTGAAATCTCCTCGGCGTGAGTCCGGCGTAGCCCTGTTGGTGGTGTTACTTATTGTTGCCATTATTGCCTTGTTGGCCACAGAGATCACTTCGCGTAATCAGTTAGAAGTGCGGCGAACATTGAATTTAGCTCAGTATGATCAAGCTTACTGGTATGCGATGAGTGCGGAGCAATTAGTTAAGAAAGTATTGAAGCAAGATTTAGATGATAGTGATGGCACGGTCCATTTACAGCAATATTGGGCATTGGCCGATGTGGTTTTTCCAGCGGAGTATGGTGAGATCTCGGGTAAGATCACCGACATGCGCTCATGCTTTAACTTGAATGCCTTATCTCAAAAAAGTGCGGATACTGAAAACGGTGTTCCAAAAATGCCATTGCCAACTCGGCAGTTTCAGGCCTTATTGGTTGCATTGGGGATGGATGATTATAGTGCCGAGCGTTTGAGTCATAATCTCAAAGATTATGTGGACGCCGATGACGTCACCAGCCCTTATGGCGCGGAAGATGCGGAATATGAAGCCAGAACGATGCCGTATCGCGCGGCCAATAACTTATTGCAACATCGTAGTGAGTTACGCGCCGTGATTGGCTTTACCCAAGATGTGTACCAAAAATTACAGCCTTATGTGTGCGCCATCCCTGGGGATGATAGGCAATTGCTGAATATCAATACCTTAGAGCAAGAGCAGGCGGCGCTGTTGGCCGCCATGTTTGAGAATAAAATTTCTGTTGGTGAGGCGGAGAGTATTCTCAGCCAACGCCCAATGAGTGGTTTTGAAAAAATCACGGATTTCTGGGAAATTGGCTCCTTGGCCAATCTGCAGCAAGATGAGGTAATGAAGTCGAGCATAGTGGTCGATAGCCAGTACTTCTTTCTGCAGGCTGGGGCGAAAGTGGATAATGCGGTATTTTTGATGGATAGCGTCCTTAAGCGGCAAAGCGGAAATAAGATGGCGGTCGTAGCCCGTCAATTTGGTGGACAAAAATAACAATCCTGCATAGATGCTGGAGTGGAGAATAAACGTGAGTGAACGCCTGATAATACGTCTAGGCATAGATGATGCGAGCCCTTGCAGTTGGTTAATTTGGTCGGCTGCGACTAATGACGTCATCGCATCTGGTGTTTTGGCAAAACCATCAGAGTTAGCCACTTTAAGCGAACACGCCGCCAATCGTCCTGTCGATGTCTTAGTGTCCTCGGCGGGCTTAACCCTGACTCAGGTCAATTTGCCGGTAAAAGGTCAGCGTCAGGCATTAAAGGCCTTACCCTTTATGCTGGAAGAAAATTTGGCTGGCAATGTCGATGACATGCATTTTGTACCATCCGAGCGCGATGGTGATTTGCTCGGGGTTATTGCCGTGAGCCATCAACAAATGCAAGCTTGGCTGGCGTGGTTAGCAGACGCGCAAATCACCCCAAGCGTCATGCTGGCAGATTGTTTATGTTTACCCGCGGTTGATGGCTGTGACTGGAGCGCCATGGCCTTTGATGACGATATTATGCTGCGTCTTAACGGTGGTTTAGGGTATTTGCTGCCTAAATCATGGTTACTACTGGCATTAACACAATTAACGGCAACCTTGCCGACGCCGCCGGTGGTTGCTTGTTTTACCGAGATGGATTTACCCGCCACGGATATCCGCATGCAGCCGTTAGAGTTGCCAATGCAGGTGCTGGTATCCGGTATCAGCTCGGCCAAGGGAAATTTATTAAGTGGCCATTATCAACCCAAAAAACACTATTCTGCGGCGTTACGGCCGTGGTTACCGGTCGCGGCCTTAGTGCTGCTGGCCTTGGTCTTGTCCTTGGTGGATAAAGGGGTTGCCATTTATCGCATTAATCAAGAAACCCAAGTGGTACAACAACAAGTGCAGTCGATTTTTACCACCATGGTACCGGGCAGTCGCCGGATCGTTAATTTACGTAATCAGCTGGGTGCTGAGCTGCGTAAGCTACAAGGCCAGGGCAGTGGTGGTCAATTATTTGTGATGTTGGCTGAATTGGAGCCGGTCTTTAAAGCGGTGCCGTCATTAAAACCCAATGGCTTGCGCTTCGATAGCCAGCGCAGTGAATTACGCTTGCAAGTCACGGCGGACAGTTTTGAGCAGATAGAAAAGTTTCGCGAGTTAGCCAGCAAAGATTTTAAGGTGGAGGCCGGAGCCATGAATAGTGCCGAGCAATCAGTTAATAGTACGCTGATCTTGAGGAGTATTTAATGGAACAGACCTTGAAGAGTTGGTGGCAGTCACTGGCACAACGCGAACGGCAAATGGTGGCAGCCGCCGTGGTGGTGATCATCATCGGGGTAGGTTATTGGGGAATTTGGAGCCCAATCACTAACGCCTTGAGTGATGCCGAGCAAGATTTACAAGTTCAACAACAGAATTTGTTATACGCCAAAACGACGGCGAATCAAATTACCGCTTTGCGACAAAGTGGCCAACAAAGTACTCGGCGCGGTAGTATCAGCACCATAGTGACGAAGGCGGCCAATGATTATCAGTTAGAAATTAGTCGAATGCAGCCTCAGGGCAATTCGATCCAACTGTGGATGGATGATGTGCCTTTTAATACCCTCATCAGCTTTTTGGATAAGTTAGTCCAAGAACAAGGGTTATCGCTAGATAGCTTAGACGTGAGTGAGACCGATACTCCCGGGATAGTTCAGGTTCGCAGGATCCAACTGTCGCAATAAGGAAACCGTAGTGAAAGTTGTTAAGAAAGTCCTATTTTTCGTTCTCTTGTATGGCGTTTTTATGCTGGCATATTTACCTGCTAGTGTGGCGATCTCTTGGGTGAGCTTGCCTAAAAATCTCACCTTATCTGGGATCAGCGGTAGCATTTGGTCAGGAAAAATCAATCAGTTATCTATTGATGGGCGCCAGCTCGATGACTTGCGCTGGCAGATGACTCCGCTGCAACTATTGAGCGGAAAGGTCGCGGCTCATATTCAAGTGGGAAGCCGTGCCACACTGGTTAATGCTAAAGCGAATGTAGCTTATGGCATGTCAGGTTTGGCCTTGAGCGATGTTAGGTTTGAAGCGCCTGTCGCTTGGTTGATTGGCAATAGCCGTTTACCGTTTCGAACCAAAGCGCAGGGGGAGGTGACCGTGTTGCTCACCGATTTTACTCAAGGCGCCCCTTGGTGCTCGCAGCTGGATGGTAAAGCCTTTGCCTCTGGATTGCAGGTTGATAATCAATTTGGCCAATATCCGCTCGGACAATTGCAGTTGGCAATGAGTTGCACTGACGGTCAAGTGATGGTTAATATTGATGAAACCACCAATGGTTTGGGCTTGTCTGGCAGCGCGACCGTCGGTGAGCAGATGCAGGTTGCATTGACGGCTAAGATCCGTGAAACCAATACCATGCCGGATGATCTTAAAAAGGCGCTGACCTTTTTAGGCCAGCCCGACAGCCAAGGTTATTATCCTCTCAAATTTAATGGCCGAGTGCCCGGTCTATAATCGCATCGTCCTGAGGCCAAGGCTGTTCCTTGGCCTCAGGATGAATGACTAATGAGTAAGTCCTGCAATAAAACTTGGTAGTCGTGGATCGCCGGAAAGTCAGTGATGACTTGATGGGGTTTTTGCGAGTCAGGATTATTGATCCCCAATTGAAAACCAATCCCAGCCGCCTTGGCTGCGGCTAAGATGCTGGGGCTATCGTCGATAAACAGACAGCGCTCTGGTACGAGATCAAAATGGTCAATGGCAAACTGCCAAAACTCTGGCCGTTCTTTGGCATAGCCACTGGTATGGCTAGACAGTTGCCCATCTAATTGACTCTCTAACCCTGTGTGTTCCAGCTTTAACGCTAAATTATCGGGGTGCGCATTGGTCAATAACAAGCGTTTTTTGCCGGCCTGCTTTAAGGCCAATAAAAATGGCATGCTGTCTTGTCGCATTTGAATGCGTTCAATGAGGCGATAATGCAGTGCCATAATATCCAGCCCTAAGGTCTGTTGCCAATAATCCAAGCAATACCAGTCTAACGTACCTGCCACTTTCTGGTAGGCAGCTTCCACTTGCCCTTGCGCTTGGGTCAATGAAATCTGGCGTTGCAGGCTTAAGGTCTGGGGGACTAGTTGCTGCCAAATGCAATTGTCGAAATGGAGGTCGAGTAAGGTGCCATCCATATCCAATAAGACGGTATCAATTTGTTGCCAAGGAAACATAACTGCCCTTTGTCGATATTTTCAGTTGTGCAATAACAGCAGCATAGTAAGATTAGAAGGCAAAAGATATTTAATTTCCCCTTTAATCTGAGGCCACTATGAGCACAAGGCAAAAGCCCGATATTTTAGATAGGCAAGTGGTTGCCCATAGTCGTTTGTTCAAGATTGAACAGGTTCATCTTAAGTTTTCCAATCAAGTCGAGCGCGTTTATGAGCGGATGGCCGGTTCAAGTCGTGGTGCCGTGATGGTGGTGCCTATGCTGGGCGAACAGTTATTGCTCGCCAGAGAATATGCCGCCGGCACTGATAACTATGAATTAGGCTTTCCAAAAGGCTTGATCGATCCCGGTGAGGATGGCATCACCGCAGCCAATCGTGAATTACAAGAAGAAATTGGCTACAAAGCCGCGCACTTAACCTTGTTGAAAGAGTTGTCGCTGGCACCTGGCTATTTCTCCAGTAAGATGCAGATTTTTTTGGCCCAAGATTTGACGCCAAGCCAATTGGAAGGGGACGAGCCAGAACCGATAGAGGTTGAGCCTTGGGCACTTGCGGATTGGGAAAAATTACTCGAAGATCCTGATTTTACTGAATCCAGAAGCGTTAGCGCATTGTTTTTAGCACTGAAGTATCTCAAACTTTAGTCATACCGGTTGTCGAAGGTCGACAAATTACATTTTTATTCTGAGTTGTGCTGATGGCTCTTGTGGTTGCCATTAGCATCTGGAGTGAGTATGCAGCCAGAACAATTGATAGAGGCCGTTATTGCTATCGCAGCGGATGCGGCCAAAACGATCAAGTCTATTTATCTCGATGGTCATTTTGAAAAAGAACTGAAGCAAGACAATACCCCTGTGACTTCCGCCGATATCGCCGCCCACACATTAATTACAGCGAGCTTACAACAGTTGACGCCGACGATACCGGTGATTTCTGAAGAAGATGCCGATATTCCGTTTGCAGTGCGGAGTGACTGGCCTAGATATTGGCTCGTGGACCCTTTAGATGGCACAGGCGAATTTATTGCCGGCAGTGATGATTTTTCGGTGATCATTGCCCTGATTGAGCACAATCGCCCCATCATGGGGGTGGTGTATGTGCCGATGACCGACGTGTGTTATTACGCCATTGCTGGTCTCGGGGCTTATAAGCGCGCCGGCCAACAAGAGCTTCGTATCCAGGCCAAAACCTTAACCGCAGGCCGCGATAGCGATTTACGATTGGCTGTGAGTCGTCGCCAAGATCCTAAGTCGGTGCTTAAGTTGTTTGCTAACCCTAAGCATTGCGAGTTAGTGGTGATGGGGGGCGCGGCCCTCAAAGCCTGTTTGGTGGCTGAAGGGCGTGCGGATTGTTATGTGCGTATCGGTCCTACCGGCGAATGGGATACTGGAGCGGCCCAAATTATTGTGGAAGAGGCCGGCGGGCAAATCATGGATATTAGCTTATCACCGCTGACTTATAACGAACGAGAAACCATGGAAAACCCGAACTTTATCGTGGTTGGCATGCCATCCTTACCTTGGGATGAGATCATGCAGGAGCAGTAGGTGAGCGAATTTATCCTTGACGTTGCTACCAAGCAAGATTTGGCGCAAGTCTTTGCCCTTGAACAACAAGTCTTTGGTGAGCATTCGTATCCAGACTTCTTTTTTAGACAAGCATTTGATTGCTGGCATGATGGCTTGATGGTCGCTAAAAATTGCCAAGGTAAGATCCTCGGCTATCAGTTGGCAGTGCGCGGCTCAGATCCCAAAGATTACTGGATTTTATCCCTCGCCGTGGCTACCGAGAGTCAAGGCCAAGGGGTTGGAAAACAGTTGATAAAGGCTGGGATCCGTAAGGCGCCATCGGGGGTTGAGCGGGTGTTATTAACCGTGTCACCCACCAATAGCGCTCGGCAACTGTATCAAGCACAAGGCTTTGCTGATATCGCCTTTGATGCCGAGTACTTTGGGCCCAACCAGCCTCGGATAGTGATGGCGCTGGCGCTATCAGCCTAATGAGCCGCCGCAGGAGAGTAAATGTTTTTTAGTCGGCGTTTCTTGCCTTATTTTGTCGTTCAAAGCCTAGGGGCTTTGAATGACAATGTTTACAAAAATACTCTGTTATTAATGGTGGCTTGGGCCAGTGTGGCGGAGTTGCCTATGCCGGCTGACCTCTTTATCAACTTAGCTGCTGCCCTGTTTATCTTGCCTTTTTTATTGTTCTCGGCCCATGCCGGTCAGTTAGCGGATCGTTGTGATAAGGCGTGGCTCATTCGGCGTCTCAAGACTATCGAACTGTTGTTGATGTTAGCTGCCGCCGCCGCCATCATGACCCAGAGCTATTTGATGATGCTGGCGTTCTTATTTTTAATGGGAACCCAGTCGGCTTACTTTGGCCCGGTAAAATACGCGTTATTGCCGCAAACCTTGGCCGCCGATGAATTGGTGCAGGGCAATGCTTGGGTCGAGGTTGGTACTTTTCTTGCCATATTAGCAGGTACTATCGGCGCGGGTGTGATCATGGCGAGCCAGGATGCTAATCTGCTGGCGAGTGCGATTGTGATAGGGTTAGCAGCATTAGGATGGCTAGCCAGTCGCTGGATTTTGCCTATTCCAGCTTTAACTTTGCAGCGACAATCCGCTAGTTTTTGGCAGGTATTTAAAGATGTGAAGGCGGATCAGGCTATCTTTGCTGCAATTTTAGCGATAAGTTGGTTCTGGTTCTTAGGGGCGATATATTTAACGCAATTTCCTAACCTTACCCGCTTGTGGTTGGGGGCTAACCCGACAGTGGTGTCATTGTTGTTGGCCGTATTCTCGGTGGGAATTGGGCTCGGATCATTTTTATCGGTGCGCTTAGCGCGCTCGAAAGTCGAGCTGGGGATCATTGCCTTTGGACTTGGGGGCATGACTTTATTTGGTCTGGACTTTGCTTGGGCTATGCCGGATATGCCTGTGAGTCATGAGCTGCCAGCTATCACCTTAGTGCAATTTATGAGTCAAGATCACCATTGGCGTCTCTTGTGTGATCTCTTGATGATCGGGGTGAGTGGTGGCATTTATATCGTGCCCTTATATAGCTTTATTCAAACGGAATCTATGCCAGAGCAACGAGCACAAGTGATTGCCATTAATAATATTTTCAATGCAATTCTTATGATCATATCCGCGCTTGTCGCCATCCTAGTGTTACAGGTCTTTGATGGCTCGATTCCGCAATTGTTGGCAATGGTTGCGGCGATGAATCTGGGGGTATTTATTTGGCTTTGCTTGCTGCAACCGCGATACCGCCATGCACTATTGCGCTATGTCGGCGTCACCAGGTGGCGTTAGCCACTGATACCTCAGTGGCTCGATAGTCACACAGCCCTCGGTAGAGGGCTGTGGTTAGTTGGCGGGTTGATCTAGCCATTGATGCATGTCGGCATGGCTGCCTTTGAATTTAATCCGCGGGGTTTTATTTTCCAATTGATAGCTATACATGGGGTCATAGTATTTTTCTAGCAATAAGGCAATCCAGCGTAGATGTCCTGCGGTGTCATTTTGCGAGACTTGTTGCTTGATCGCCTGATCAATAAGCTGCTGAAATTCATCATGCAATTTACCACCTAGACGTTTTTTGATCCCAGAAATACTCTGGTGCAAATAGTCACTAAAGGCTTGCAAGCCAGTGTCAATGCCGAGGCGTTCCACATAGCCGCTATACATCTTATGGACATACTCATCGAGTAAGCGATTCAGTCGTTGCTCTAAAGGCTCCTCAAGTACCAAAATATCGGCTTGCTGCATCTTAGTGTAGAAGTTCACTGGTAAAGCAGAGCGGCCGATAAGAAAGCTTTCATCTTCCAGTAACAAGCGAGCATGCTGCTGTTGTTGATGATGGAGTAAGGCGACGGCCAATTGATTCTCAAAATTTATCTGGCTAGGCTGTGGTTCATGTTTACGACCAAAACTTGAGCCTCTATGGTTGGCTATCCCCTCGAGATCAACGGCCTCCGCTCTTTCGAGCAGGAAATCTGTTTTGCCACAACCAGTACTACCGCTGATTATCTGCATCATTCCCAGTGTTGGCGCATGATCAATCACATTGATTAAATGCTGGCGCATGGCTTTATATCCACCTTCGATATACGCAATATTAACGCCGGCATCTGCTAACCATTGTTGGCTGATGCGTGATCGTAATCCCCCTCGAAAACAGTAAAGGTAGGCCGGAGGATGAGCACTGATAAACCCTAACCAGGCATCAATTCGTTGCTGCTTGGTTTTGCCTCTGACTAACTGATGCCCCAGTGCTAATGCGGCCTCTTGGCCTTGTTCTTTGTAGCAGGTACCGACTTTTTGCCGCTCTGAATCCGTCATGAGTGGCAAGTTCACCGACGTTGGAAAGGCCCCTTTCGCAAATTCAATCGGTGCTCTGGTATCCATCATGGGATGGCCAGATAAAAAGATACGGTTGAACTCACAGGCTGGGATGGGTTCCATTGTCATATTAGCAAAGCTCCAGCCAGTGCTGACCTTTGGTTGTCATTGCACCCACTTGATGGATAGCAAGGCCCGCCTCCGTCAACATAGCTTCTAACGCGGATGCTTGACTTGGAGCAATCGCGATTAATAGGCCTCCGCTGGTTTGTGGATCACAAAGAATGGCTTGTTGGTCTTGGGTCAATGGGGGTAAATGCTCGCCATAACTGTCAAAGTTTCTTAAGGTACCGCCAGGCACACAACCCAGATCAAGATAATGACGGGCATGATCCAATAATGGAAGCTTGTCGAAAGCCAATTGTGCCGATAATTGGGCACCTTGGCACATTTCGAGTAAATGGCCTGCTAAACCAAAACCGGTGACATCGGTCATGGCGTTGACACCGCTAAGCTTAGCCACCTTAGCGCCAATTTTATTCAGTTGGCACATGGCATCAGGCGCAATGTGCAGGTGTTCATCGGCTAATTTCTTCTGCTTTTGCGCTGTGGTTAAAATGCCGATACCCAGTGGCTTGGTAAGATACAATAAATCACCAGCCTTCGCCGTGTCATTTTGCTTGAGCTCGCTAAGCGGTATTTGTCCGGTCACGGCCAAACCAAAAATAGGCTCGGGTGCATCAATGCTATGACCGCCGGCCAGGACAATTCCTGCATCGGCACAGGCTTGACGGCCACCATCGACCACCTGCTGGGCCACTTCAGCGCTCAGCTTATTCACTGGCCAACCGAGGATGGCAATCGCCATGATCGGAGTGCCGCCCATGGCATAAATATCACTGATGGCATTGGTCGCGGCGATTCGACCGAAGGTGAATGGGTCATCCACAATCGGCATAAAAAAATCGGTGGTGCTAATGATGCCAGTGTCTTCGTTTAAGCGATAAACGGCGGCATCATCGCGACTTTGATTACCAACTAATAAGTTAGGATCTTTAAATTCAGGCAGTTGCGAACCGAGAATGGTACTGAGTACTTTTGGGGAAATTTTGCAGCCGCAACCAGCACCATGGCTAAATTCGGTTAATTTGATATCAATTGCCATTGCTGACACCTGTAAGCGGAATAGTATGTCGAACATAATAGCCAGATACAGGCGTCATGCAACTTAGCAGTGAAAATAAGCTGACTAGCGCAAATTTATTTATGTTTCAAATGGTAGTTCGCGGGTGACGCGTTGCCAATGTTTAAAGCGGGTGGCCAAATTGGTACGCAACTGAGCCACCTCCTGTTTTAAATCGCGATGGCAAATTGCTTGGCGTTTAGCATCAAGCAAGGCTTTCTTTGCTTGGTAGTAGAGGATAAGCTCTTGTTTTAATTCGTCATATTCATGCTGCAACTTATCAATCCACACCTCTGCATTGGGTAAGTGCGCCAGTTTGGTTTGGGCGCGTTTAAGTTGCATTTGCAGTTTGGCGGTTTCAATTCTTTCCTGAGGCACTTTGCGCAAATCTTGGGCAAGATTGAGGTAAAACAGTAATTTAATCAGCCATTTAGTTGGATCGAATTGCCACCAATGAATACCGTTGCGATAGTCATACTCGAAAATATGGTGAAAATTATGGTAACCCTCACCGTAAGTAAGTAGGGCTAAGAAACCATTATCACGGGCGGTATTTTTATCGGTGTAAGGCTGCGAGCCCCAAATATGGGCTAAGGAATTAATGAAGAAGGTGCAGTGATGCACAACGACCAGCCGTAAGAAGCCAGCGAGCAACAACATCGACAAAATATCACCATTGAGCCAACCTAAAAATATCGGTAAACCAAGATTCATGATCAATAACAGGCTGACGTAATGTTTGTGCTGCCACATGACAATGGGATCGTTTTGTAAATCACGAACATTTTTATAATCATGATAGCGTTGACTCTGATATTCACGCAGCATCCAACCGATGTGACTGTACCAAAATCCCATCTTGGCAGAGTAGGGGTCCTTATCATTATCATCGACATGCTTATGATGAATACGATGGTCGCTGCTCCAATGCAAGGCGCTATTTTGCAACGCTAACGCGCCACCTAAGGCATAAAAGAACCTGACGCTAGCGTGTGCTTTATAGGCTTTATGTGACCAGAGTCTGTGATAACCGGCTGTGATTGATAATCCGCTATAAAAAGCGAGTAATACAAACGCGAGCCACTCAACACCATCGAATCCATGAACGATTGCTCGCCAAGGTACAAAGAGACAAGCAATAGTAAAAGTGATTGAGAATATGAGAATATTTGTCCAAATTAGCGAGGGTTTGCGCATCAGTGCTTCCATTTCAAATGAGCGTACATCTGTAAGCTAATTTAGCCTTGGATTATTTTTTGGTCAAGCTTAAGGGCTGTGTTTCCTGAATAAAAACGGTATTATTCGTGAAATCTTTATCATTATGGAAATCGACATGGGTATCCGCGCGCAACAAAAAGAGAAAACGCGTAGAGCTTTAGTGGATGCGGCATTTAATCAATTGAGTGCTGAACGCAGCTTTTCTAGTCTGAGTTTGCGAGAAGTTGCCCGAGAAGCCAACATTGCACCGACCTCTTTTTATCGACATTTTAAAGATATGAATGAGTTGGGTCTGACCATGGTTGATGAAGGGGGGCTAACCTTGCGTCAAATGATGCGTAAGGGGCGTCAACGAGCAGAAGCTGGCGGTAGTGTTATTCGGATTTCTGTGGAAACCTTTATGGAAGTGCTGGATTCCAACCCTAACGTTTTCCGTATCCTGCTCCATGAGCGTTCTGGCACGTCTGCCGCATTTCGTGCTGCAGTGGCTCGAGAAATCGAACATTTCATTTCAGAGTTGACTCATTATATTGAAGCTTCGACCGGCCGTGCGCCTGATCTTGCTCGAGCTCAGGCAGAGGCATTGGTGACGTTAGTCTTTAACGCCGGCGCCTCGGCATTAGATATGAAGCGAATTGAGCGTAAAATCTTGGCTGAACAATTGGTGATGCAATTGCGTATGGTGGCTAAAGGTGCTGAGATGTTACAGCACAAGCTGACGGCTAGCGTGATCTAAAAAGGAGCCTTATGGCTCCTTTATTGTTACTACTTATTTTCGCTCTAATAACACGCCACACTCTTTATGATGGGTGTAAGGGAACTGATCAAATAAAGCAAACTGCTTAATTTCATGGGTTTGCGTCAGTACTTTAAGGTTTTCTTTGAGCGTGTCGGGATTGCATGAGATGTACATGATGCGCTCATAACCTTGCACTAAAGCAACCGTGTCAGGATCGAGCCCAGCACGAGGTGGGTCGACGAAAATGGTATTGCATTGGTAACTTTTCAGGTCGATATCTTTTAAGCGGGTAAATTGACGACCGTGATTCATGGCTTCGCTGAAGTCTTCCGCAGACATACGAATGATTTGCAGATTGTCGATATGATTGATGGCAATATTGTACTGGGCTGAGTCGACTGAGGGTTTTGCAAGTTCAGTCGCCAAGACCCGATTAAAGTTGGGCGCTAATGCAATCGAAAAATTACCATTACCGCAATAGAGCTCCAATAAATCACCTTGGCTATTTTTAGTCACGTCGATGGCCCATTCCAGCATGTGCACTGACACACCGGCATTGGGTTGCGTGAAGCTGTTCTCAATTTGTTTGTATTGCAGGGTTTTGCCATTAACCGCTAACGACTCCACCACAAAATCGCGGTCGAGAACAATCTTTTGCTTGCGAGCGCGACCAATAAAATCAACGTTAAAGCTTGTTGATAACCGTTGCTTTAAGGCGACGGCCTGCTGTTGCCATTCAGCATCTAATTGGCGGTGGTAAAGCAATGACACTAAGATCTCACCACTGACCGTCGATAAGAAATCAACCTGGAAAAGCTTATGGCGTAATATCGGATTGGGGCGCAATTCAGCCATCAATGCCAACATCATGTCATTGATTAGTTTACTCGCAGGCAGAAATTGATCACAGCGAACCTTCTGTTGCGTTTCATTATCAAACATATAGTAGAAAAGATCGTCACCCTCGTGCCAGACACGAAATTCGGCGCGCATACGATAATGCATCGGTGCGGATGCAAAGGCTTGTACCTGAGGTGGACAGAATTCTGCAAAATCTGCTGTCAGTTGCTGGATCTTTTGATCGAGTTGAGTTTGATAACTGGCGGGATCTAACGCTGCAAAATTCATAGCTGTGGTACCATTGGCATTATATTGGGGCGCAAATATTATACTAGATGGCGAACTTGTCCAGTATCAGCTTTTGCGCTTTATGACTTGCTGTGGGAAAATCCCTGCACTGTTGCTACTTCTGGAACCCACATTGTCTCAGCCTATTTTAGTTTTTGATTCAGGTATTGGCGGTTTGTCTGTGCTAGCAGAAATCAAACGACTAATACCAGCAGCTGATTATCTGTATTTGTTTGATAATGCGCGCTTACCCTATGGGGAATTGGCTGAACAAGTGTTAATCGATGGCTGCGTGGCATTAATTTGTCAGCAAGTTGAATTAAGTGATGCCAAATTGGTGGTGGTCGCTTGCAACACAGCTAGCACCTTAGTATTACCCCCTTTACGTCAAAAACTATCTATCCCTGTCGTCGGCGTTGTACCAGCCATTAAGCCGGCAGCCAATATCAGTGCCCATGGACGCATAGGCTTATTGGCCACACCGGGCACGATTAAGCGGACTTACACCCAACAATTGATAGATCAATTTGCGCCTGATTGTCATGTGAGCTTATATGGTTCTTCAGAATTGGTGATGATTGCTGAGAGGAAATTAGCGGGTCATGTGATTGAGCTTGAACAATTACAGCAGATATTGGCCCCCATCAAAGCTGATAAACTTGATACCTTAGTATTAGGTTGTACTCATTTCCCGTTATTAAAAGACGAGATATCACAGGTATTGGGTGATGCTGTGGTGTTGCTTGATTCAGGAGAGGCTGTCGCACGACGAGTGCAAAGTTTACTGTGTGAGCAGAAGGTGGGGGAAGGACAAGCTGAACTGATTGGCATATATACGACAGAGCAAATCAGTCCGGGCTTGTATCAAGGCTTAATGCAACAAGGCTTCACCAAGTTGGCTTCCTATCATGCTTGTTCAGATTTGTCTGAATCAGAATCCTGAGTCTTAGCTTCTCTGACCTTAATTGTACGTTCCTGGAATAACGCATCATTTAATGTCTTCATGGCCGACTTAGCCCCTTTTTCTGACATTTCGACAAAACCAAAACCTTTGCGGCGTCCAGTCTTACGATCCCGAACTAAACGGACACTGATGACAGGTCCATGTTGATTAAACAACTCTTCAACTTCAGACTCTCTAACTTTATAAGGTAAATTACCTATATAGAGAGTCATGGTTGGGCCATTGTAGTTTTCATTGCTTACGGCTTGTGGAGCAGAATTTATATTAACGATAAGGGCAGCTAACATTACGCCAATAACAAAGGCTATCGCAGGATTGACTGTTGGCAGGAATTGATAAAAGACAACAGCACCTATTACTGCGACGATAACAGTCAGAAGTAATGACTTAGACATAAAAAAATCTCTGATTAAGTGAAGAAGAAATAAAAATTCTGTTAATAACCTGCCTATCTTAATAAAATGTATGAAAATAAACCAGAGTGTTGGTGTTTTTTCAGTCATTTTCAGTCATTTTTAGCGTTTAACTGCTTTTGATGGCATTAATCTCCCATATTGTAAGCCTTATTCTTCTCAGAAAGCGCGATTAGCGTCAGAAAGTGCTGTTTAAGTGCGCAAACTGATGCAAAGGTGAGCGCTTGAGCGGGTTTGATTGAAAAAGGGTTGCGCTTAGAAATAGCTTCCCTATAATGCGCCTCCACTGACACGGCAAACCTGCTTAACGCAAGGCGTAACGAGTCAGTCAAGTGTTAGAGGCATTAGCCAGCTAAGGCTTGGGCATTAAGGAGTTAGCAAAATTTTCAGCGAAGAAAATTTTAAAAATAACTTGACGCTAAAAACGGGATGTGTAGAATACGCAGCCCTGACCAGTGAGGAATCACGGTCACGTTCTTTAACAATTTATCAGACAATCTATGTGGACATTCACAGTAGTTGCTAAATCGACAACGATTTAAAACGTCTCGCAAGAGACTTCAACGAAGATGTCCGCATAACATGCAAATTCGGTGATTT
>NZ_JAHUTT010000046.1 GCF_019209865.1 Shewanella sp. NIFS-20-20
CCACATGACTCCATGGCTATGATTGTTGCGGGTGTTTGAGCTAAAAACTCAATAAGTTTTGCGCGAGATAAATGCTTTCGAAATTGCTCTCGACCGCTATAGTCATGAGCAACAAGATGAAAAGAAGCTTTGCCTAAATCGATCCCAATTACTTTAATAGTAGACATGATGGTTCGCCTCTTTGTTTGCCTAACCCTAAGCTTAGCTTAGGGGTGAGGCGGACCATCTAATTAAGCCCAAACCTGTGGTTTGGGCTAATGGCATTAAACGTCGTAGTCTTCCGGGGGGGCGAGCGCAAAGTTGACCTGCTCGTAGCTAAACCCCTGTGACAGCAAATATCGTATCCGTTTCGCTTTTTCTTTGGGGTCAATCGCGCCAAATTCGCGGTATTTACGTGTCGCTTTAGCGCGAGCAAGCGCAAACCAATCGCAATCTGAACCTGCCAAACTCTCACTCACGATTGATTTAGCAATGCCCTTTAACATCATGGCTTGCTGGATCCGCACCGGGCCGTGGCCTTTATTGATATGGCTTCTTAATAATAATTGCGCAAAGCGCTCATCATCTAAGTAACCACTGGCACAGTACTCAGCCACCACGGCATCAATATCGCTACCGCTAAAGCCTTTGGCCAGCAGTTTATCCGTCACTTCTTTGCATGAATGATCACGCCGAGCCAACATGGCCGTCAGCGCGAACTTAACCTCACCCGACATGGAGATTAAAACACTTCGCCTGTTTCTAAGTCGATGTTTTCATCACCGCCAGCACTCTTGGCCGCATCTGGCTTGGCTAATAGCAAAGCACGTAATTGTGATTCAATGTCAGCAGCAATGGCCGGATTTTCTTTCAGGTATTTGCCAGCATTAGCACGGCCTTGACCAATCTTGTCACCCTTGTAGCTATACCAAGCACCTGATTTTTCAACCAACTTATGCGCCACACCTAAGTCCACTAACTCACCAGTACGGTTAATACCCAAGCCATAAAGGATTTGGAACTCGGCTTGCTTAAAGGGAGCCGCAATTTTGTTTTTCACTACTTTCACACGGGTTTCGTTACCCACAACCTCATCACCATCTTTGATGGCACCGGTGCGGCGAATATCCAAACGTACGGATGCATAAAACTTAAGAGCATTACCGCCAGTGGTGGTCTCAGGGTTACCAAACATCACACCGATTTTCATACGAATTTGGTTGATGAAAATCAGTAAAGTGTTTGATTGCTTGAGGTTACCAGCGAGCTTACGCATGGCTTGGCTCATCATTCGCGCCGCAAGGCCCATATGTGAGTCACCAATTTCACCTTCAATTTCTGCCTTAGGGGTCAGTGCCGCAACCGAGTCGACAATAATGACATCAACAGCACCACTACGGGTTAAGGCATCACAAATTTCTAATGCTTGCTCACCAGTATCGGGCTGCGAACACAGTAAATTATCAATATCAACCCCAAGCTTTTGAGCATAAATTGGGTCAAGTGCATGTTCGGCATCGATAAAGGCACAGACTTTACCTTCACGCTGCGCGGCAGCAATCACTTCAAGCGTTAATGTGGTTTTACCCGACGACTCTGGCCCGTAAATTTCAACGATACGGCCCATGGGTAAACCACCGGCGCCTAAAGCAACATCCAATGATAATGAACCAGTAGAGATAGTTTCCACATCCATAGAGCGATCTTCGCCCAGTTTCATGATAGAGCCTTTGCCAAACTGCTTTTCAATCTGGCTCAACACGGCACTGAGTGCTTTCTCTTTGTTTGGATCTATCTTCATTATGTATCCCTCGTTGATGGCCGCTGGCCCATGATAATGTGGTCAATAAGTGGCAGAGTTCGAATAAGGCGCACTTATTTTAATAGGCTTAGTATACTGTACAGTCATACAGTATCAACCCCTGTTGGACAAAATTTTTTGCCGCCGCCGATCCCACTAGAGCACAAGAAAGTTATTTGCCGTGCATCATTCAGATAAAAAGCTTGCTAAAATCGACAAAAATTTGGGCCTAGTGCCCAATCCTCCACTTGACCAAGATGATGTTTGAATGATGAGTATGGTTACCGCCGAATTAGAAAAGCACACACCGATGATGCGTCAATACCTGACGCTTAAAGCTGCCCATCCTGACATGTTGCTGTTTTATCGTATGGGCGACTTTTATGAACTGTTTTATGACGATGCCAAAAAAGCATCTGAAATATTAGGCATTTCGTTAACCGCTCGCGGGAAAAGTGGCGGAGATCCTATTCCGATGGCAGGGCTGCCTTACCATGCAGTAGAAGGTTATCTCGCCAAGCTAGTTCATCAGGGTGAATCGGTTGCAATTTGTGAACAAATTGGCGATCCCGCGACTAGCAAAGGCCCTGTAGAACGTAAAGTCGTGCGAGTGGTCACCCCAGGCACCTTAACGGATGAAGCCTTATTACAAGAACGTCAAGATAACCTACTCGCGGCAATTTATGAGGGAAAACATGGCTATGGCTATGCGACCTTAGACGTTGCTTCAGGTCGATTCTGTATTATTGAACTCGATAATCAAGAAGGCTTAGAGGCCGAGCTACAGCGCACCCGCCCAGCAGAGCTTCTATACAATGAAGAGTGTAGCCAGCTCGCATTTATCGACACCATCAAAGGCCGTCGTCGTCGTCCTGAGTGGGAATTCGATTATGACACTTGCATTCAAAGCCTGTTAAGCCAATTTGGCACCAAAGATCTCCAAGGCTTTGGTATCACAGATGCACGATTATCACTGCAAGCCGCTGGCTGCTTAATGCAATATGTCAAAGATACCCAGCGTACAGCGTTGCCGCATATTCACTCCATCACTAAAATGAATCCCGATGACAGCATAGTGCTCGATGCGGCGACCCGACGCAACTTAGAGTTAACTATCAGCCTAGCAGGACAAAGAGAGCATACGCTGGCATGGATTTTAGATAATACCGCGACGCCGATGGGCAGTCGCATGCTGCAGCGCTGGATCCACCAGCCGCTTACCAATCAAGCCCAAATCCAGCTCAGACACCAAGCGGTCAGCGAGCTGTTGGCGCTGGGGATAAGTCATGAGTTGCGAGCACCATTGCAAGCATTAGGTGATATCGAGCGCATTTTAGCTAGGTTAGCCCTGCGCACGGCACGTCCGCGAGATCTTGCTCGCCTAAGACAAGCCTTAGCCATTTTACCTGAGTTACACGCGCTGTTGGCTAACACTGGTACTGCGCATCTAAACAAGTTGCAATCGCGCCTGGGTCAATTCCCAGCGGAGCTTGATCTACTGCAGCGAGCCATTGTCGATAACCCACCGGTGCTCATCCGCGATGGCGGTGTGATCCGCGATGGCTATCACAGTGAGCTCGATGAATGGCGGCAACTCAGTACTGGCGCGACCGACTATCTAGAGCAATTAGAGTATCGAGAAAAAGAGCAAACCGGCATCTCGACCCTCAAGGTCGGCTACAACCGAGTGCATGGTTATTACATCGAAGTAAGCCGCCTGCAATCAGCCCAAGTCCCTATCAGCTATCAGCGACGCCAAACGCTCAAAAATACCGAGCGTTACATCACGCCTGAACTCAAAGAGTACGAAGAAAAAGTACTGTCAAGCCAAGGGCGGGCACTGGCGCTTGAAAAACAACTGTGGGAAGCATTATTTGATGAGTTGCTGCCCAAACTACAAGCCTTGCAAGATTTTGCGATGGCATCGGCCGAGCTAGATGTATTAGCCAACTTTGCCGAGCGCGCAGAAACGCTCAATTATTGCTGTCCTATCCTCAGCCAACAAACGGGCATTGACATCCGTGGTGGCAGACACCCTGTGGTAGAGCGTGTCAGTAAAGATCCTTTTATTGCGAACCCCGTCGAGCTACACCCGCAACGACGCATGCTGATCGTCACTGGTCCTAATATGGGCGGGAAATCTACCTATATGCGCCAAACAGCCTTAATCACCTTGATGGCACATATTGGTAGCTTTGTCCCGGCAGACAGCGCCACTCTTGGCCCTATTGACCGTATTTTTACGCGTATTGGTGCTCAAGATGATCTCGCTTCTGGACGGTCAACCTTTATGGTTGAAATGACCGAAACGGCGAATATCTTGCACAATGCCACAGCTAACTCTTTAGTGTTAATGGATGAAATTGGTCGCGGCACATCAACATATGATGGCCTATCTTTAGCCTGGTCAGCGGCGGATTTCTTAGCCAGAAAACTTGGGGCAATGACCTTATTCGCGACTCACTATTTTGAGCTGACCGCCTTACCCGAACAGATCCCAGAGGTACATAATGTTCACCTCGATGCGATAGAACACGGTGAGACCATTGCCTTCATGCATGCCGTCCAACCCGGCGCAGCCAGTAAAAGCTACGGCTTACAAGTGGCGTCACTCGCGGGGGTACCGCAAACAGTGATCCGCGCGGCAAGTATGAAGTTAAAAGAACTCGAATATCAGCAGGCTCAGCATAGTCATCAGCCGAATAACCCAATGAGCATATCGCCTGAGCAACTATTAGCGCTTGATCACGCCAGTCGAATCGAAGCGTATTTAGCCGCACTCGATCCTGACAGTTTGTCTCCACGAGAAGCCTTAGCCAAACTCTATGAAATCAAGGCGTTAATAAACTAGCCTCGTAAATTTCACAAAAAAAACCAGTCATACATGACTGGTTTTTTTAGGCCGTAACGACTTTAAAAATTTTCTCGGAAAATGGCTTCGACTGACAAACCTTGATTACTGAGGAGTTCCTTTAATCGCTTAAGTGCTTCAACTTGAATTTGACGAACGCGCTCACGTGTCAAACCAATTTCTGCACCAACATCTTCCAACGTCGAAGGCTCGTAACCCAGTAAACCAAAGCGACGCGCTAATACTTCTCGCTGTTTACTGTTGAGTTCATTGAGCCAATCCACGATGGAATGACGCATATCTTCATCTTGCACTTTATAATCAGGACCGACGCTATCATCATCGGCTAAGACATCAAGCAGAGCCTTATCGTTGTCACCACCTAAAGGGGTGTCGACCGAAGTGATTTTCTCATTGAGCTTCAGCATGCGGCTGACATCACCACTATCGAGATTGAGTTTCGCGGCAATGTCTTCAGCGGTAGGCTCATGATCGAGTTTATGCGCCAATTCACGTGCCGTACGTAGATAGACATTCAATTCTTTAACAACATGAATGGGCAAACGAATGGTGCGAGTTTGATTCATGATCGCTCGTTCAATCGTCTGACGGATCCACCAAGTGGCATATGTCGAAAACCGGAATCCACGTTCAGGATCAAACTTTTCTACCGCACGAATTAAGCCTAAGTTACCTTCCTCAATTAAATCGAGTAAAGCTAAACCTCGGTTGTTATAACGACGGGCAATTTTCACCACGAGTCGAAGATTACTTTCGATCATTCTATTGCGCGATTTTTCACAGCCTTTGAGTGATTTTCGTGAAAAATAGACTTCTTCTTCGGCGCTTAATAGCGGTGAAAAACCAATTTCACTTAAATAGAGTTGAGTGGCATCTAGATTTTTTTGCAGATCTTCTTGTACTTGACAGTCTTTTTCTTCCGTGGCGTCCCTTGATGTAGCCGTAACTGCTTCAGCCATATCACGGGGTACTTTTACAAGCTCGTCTGCGCTAACAGTATTATTAATACGGCTCATATGTTGACTCCCTAACCTATCATGTAAATTACAGTATCTACTGCACTGGTATATCCTCCGTTGCCAAATTGGCTGCCAAACTAATTATTGTTTAGGCAAATATTTTAATGGGTCGACTGAAGAACCATGGTAACGAATCTCAAAATGTAACATTACCCTGTTAGTCCCGGTGCTTCCCATTTTCGCTACCGCTTGTCCTGCCTGGACCTGCTGTTTTTCTTTTACTAGGATACTGTCTGCGTGAGCATACGCACTAAGATAGTCTTCGCTATGTTTAATAATCACTAAGTTGCCGTAGCCTCTTAATGCATTACCCGCATAAACCACTCTACCTACTGCTGCAGCTCCGATAACATCGCCTCGATTCCCTGCGATTTTTATCCCTTTATTTCCCTGCCCTGCCGCAGAAAAGCGACTAATTAACCGACCCTTGACTGGCCATGTCCAACGACTGACTTTAGTGGGTATTCCCAAATCAGGCCTGTGGATATCTCGGTTAACATTCTGTTGAGCAGTTGTTACAGGGTATGTGGTAGTTGTACTTGACGCAAGCACTTTTTTTGTGCTTGGGGCAATTTCCTTAATTTTAGCTGAATTGGAGTTAACCTGTTGTTTATTATTGGATTCATGCTTATAAGTGGTGGTTTTTGTGCTGGTATTACTGGTGGCCGACGTCGCTGAAACACCTGTTTTAATTGCTTTTGAAGTGCTTGTTTTTTTTGAATTTGATCTAAGGGTTAACTGCTGTCCGGGAAAAATTATATAGGGATCATTTAATTTATTTAATTTTGCAATTTCGCTAAAATCACGATCAGCTCCCCAGGCAATCGAATACAGGGTATCCCCTTTTTTAACGGTATAGCGACTACCTGCGATCGAGCCTTTTTGGTAATTAGCACTGGCCTCGTTTGACAAGCTGATCACAGGCGCTGGGCGTTCTGACTGCAAACTGCAACCCACTAGTAGTATGCAAATAATGAATCCCCTGCCGAGCCTCGCCTTCAACAACACTTGTTCATCCTTTCATTCAGCGCTAGCCAGTTAAGCGAGTTCACCCGCGACTAATGGTACAAATTTAACGGCTTCAATAATTTGCTGTACGAATCCCTCAGCGGTCCGTCGGATTAACAGTAATTGCTGATTATCTTCGCCCACGGGAATGAGTAAGCGCCCATCCATAGCCAACTGCGCCAACAAGGCTTCAGGCACCACTGCTGCGGCGGCGGTCACCATGATGGCATCAAACGGACCGCGATTAGCCCATCCCTGCCAACCATCACCATACTTGAAAGCGACATTATGTAAATCCAGTCGCTTAAGTCGCTGCCGCGCCAGAATTTGTAAGCTTTTGATCCGTTCAACGGTAAATAGCTGAGGCACTAAGGAGGCGAGAATTGCCGCTTGATAGCCAGAGCCCGTTCCAATTTCTAACACTTTTTGTGGCTGAGCTTGAATTAGAATTTCCGTCATCCGCGCCACGGTATAGGGCTGCGAAATGGTTTGTCCCTGCCCAATAGGCAGGGCCGTATTATCAAAGGCACGATTGACTAACGCGGCATCGACAAACCAATCCCGCGGGGTTCTCGCCACCGCCTGCAATACCTTAGTGTCACGAATGCCGGCCTGTTGTAGTTTGGTGGCTAAATGTTGAGCCGCCGCAAGCGACACTGGCTTCATAGTTGTTTTATCCAATCGTTAAGTGGTGACAATTGTTGATAAGCCGTGAGATCCACTGTCAACGGCGTAATTGAGACATACCCTTGTGCAATCGCATCAAAATCAGTGCCCTCACCGGCATCTTGTACTTCACCAGGTGGACCAAGCCAATATATCGCTCGCCCGCTAGGATCTTGGGTGGCAACTATCCCTTCAGCGCGATGTCTTGCCCCTAAGCGAGTGACCTTAATACCTTTAATTTCAGCTAACGGTAGATCAGGCACATTCACATTTAAGATCTGGTTACCAGGTAATGGGTGGGCTAGTAAGCCTTTCACGATATGAGTGGCATACCAGGCCGCACTCTCATAGTGCTGCAATTGACTCCCCACTAATGAGATTGCCACAGCTGGATACCCCAAAAATCGCCCTTCCATCGCTGCGGCCACGGTGCCAGAGTACAAGGTATCGTCACCAAGATTAGCGCCCGCATTGATGCCTGACACCACAATATCAGGCTCGCTTGGGCACAACTGGCGTATCGCTAAGTGCACACAATCCGTCGGCGTACCATTTACCTGTATATATCCATTCTCTAACCTATGGATCCGTAAAGGATTCGTCAAGGTTAAAGAATTACTCGCGGCAGAACAATTTCGGTCAGGTGCTACGGTTAGCACCTCACCTAAGCTTGTTAGCGCTTGCGTTAAGGCAAAGATACCCGGTGCTTGTACACCGTCATCGTTACTAACGAGGATCTGCATCCTGTTGGGCTTCCTGTTTTAGTCGATCTTTTTCGGCCATCAATGCTTGGAACTGCATTTCTTGCACATCTTGGTATTGACATAATTCTCTTAATACCGCGGTCGCAAAACAGCCAGCAGGTAGCATAAACTCAAGCTGCACAACATCATCGCTAACGGCAATCGCCTTTAATCCCTCAGGGCGCAATAGCAAACTGCGACGCTCCTGATCAAGGCCGGCTTGCTCAAGTCCAAGCCGCTGCGCTTGGTAATTAACTAATGCGGCTTCTTCGAAGGCCAGCGCTTCATCCACACAAGCTAAACTACCACGCCCCCACAAGGGCGCTGATAATTGAATGTCCTTTTGGGCTAAACGCGCCATCAAGGTGTCATCCCATTGCTCAACAGTAAAGAAGCTACGACTCCCGCTCAACATCACGCAGTCACCGGCTAGCACTTGGGTGCCATGCTCTTGTAAGCGCTGCGACACCACCTGATTGAATAGATCAGAACGACTGGCTGACAGGTACATGCTACGTTTATTACGATCTTTCACTTTGCGGCCAGCAAACATGGCTAAAGCACCGCGTAAATTGCTGCCATTGTGACCAAAGCGCTGTTCGCCAAAGTAGTTAGGCACGCCAGTGTCGGCTAACAGTGCCACACGAGTGAGTAAGCCTGGTACATCTGAGACTTGACGTAAGGTCAATTTAAAACGGTTACCACTTAAAGCACCAATCCGTAATTTTTTGCCGTGGCGACTGCTGGTCAAAATGGTCAGCTCGTCTGAATTTAATGACGCCCAGTCAGGGGTCTCTTTGCCAGGGATACGAACACCAAACCATTGCTCGGTAATGGCATTCTTATCTTTTTGGCCAGCGTAGGTCACCTCTTTCGGATGTACCTTGGCAAACTCAGCCAATTGCTTAGCCACCATGACAGTGGTTAAGCCATTTTTACGGATATGCAATAAATGATGCTCGCCTTCACCACTGGGTAAAAACGGTAAGATTTCCTGAACTTGGAAATCAGCATTATGTGTACGAATATCAACGTTGATGGCAGGTTTGCCATGTAAATAAGTTAAGCTGTCTATGCTCATTGGGATCCCAGGCACTAGGCCTTAGCAGAGAGAATTCAGTAGCACCACAGCTTCCACTGCAATACCTTCTTTTCGACCCGTAAACCCGAGTTTTTCGGTGGTGGTCGCTTTGACATTGATATTATCAATATCGCTGTGCAAATCCCTTGCTAATACTTGTCGCATCGCATCTATGTGCGGGGCCATTTTCGGTGCTTGCGCAATAATTGTGACGTCAAGGTTACCTAATGCAAACCCTTTGGCTTGAACTAGTTGATAACAGTGCCGCAATAATACTCGGCTATCGGCACCCTCGAACTGGGCATCAGTATCAGGAAAATGCTGGCCAATATCGCCTAACGCCATCGCGCCTAATAACGCATCGGCGATAGCATGCAGCACTACATCGCCATCTGAGTGGGCCACTAAGCCAGTCTCGTAAGGGACGATGACACCGCCTAAAATTAATGGCCTGTCGACACCGAATTTATGAACGTCGAAGCCATGACCTATGCGTATTTTCATATCGTATCCTCGTTATTCGCTAGCGCCCTTGCGAGCTCAGTAATAACCCCGCCAGAGGTAAATCATCAGGGTGGGTAATCTTAATGTTATCGCTGTGCCCTTGCACTAGGCCAGGCTGCATTCCAGCCCACTCCATGGCCGAGGCTTCGTCCGTCACGGCGACATGGGCTGCCAACGCCATGGCAAGATGCTTTTTCAATTGCTGAGCATTAAATATTTGCGGCGTCAGCGCATGCCATAATGACTCACGACAAACAGTTGTGGCTACGGTGCCATCAGCACTCGCGCGTTTCATGGTATCTCGCACTGGGGCTGCTAATAGAGCCCCTTGAGGATAGCTATCGCGACTTGCCAAGAGCTTATCAATGTCGGCGACGCGCACACATGGCCTCGCAGCATCGTGAACCATGACCCAAACGTCATCGCCTTGGTGCTCTGTGGTGATATGCTCCAGTGCCGCCAATACCGAATCCGCACGCTCCCCGCCACCAATGACGGTTGTCACTTTAGGGTGCTTGCTCTGTGGCAACTGGGCAAACAATTGATCTTGCGGATGTAAGGCGACAACCACCTGCGCTATCTCAGGGTGGTTCAATAAAATATCTAAGGTATGGGCCAAAATCGTTTGTTGACCTAAGACTAGGTATTGTTTGGCCATTGACGCCCCCATACGGCTGCCAATGCCTGCGGCGGGCACTACCGCAATAACGCGACCAAGCCTAGGCTCGACTTGACTCATGGATATTCTCCAAATAGGGCTAAAGAAAGCTTATTGAGATGAGGTTGAACCGACAACACGGTAAAAGGTTTCCCCTTGTTTGACCATGCCAAGTTCATTGCGGGCACGTTCTTCAATCGCCCCAGTTCCGCGACGTAAATCACTGATTTCTTCGCGCAAGATGTCATTGCGCTCCACCAATTTTGTATTACTTTGCTGTTGGTTGGCAATTTGTTGCTCTAATTGAAAGTACTCAGGCACGCTGTTTTCACCGAACCACAGTCGGTATTGTAAAACAGCCAGCAGTATGACCATTAGCAACACAAAACGTTTCATCTTGACTCAAGATTATTAGAGGTAATTGCTGATGATTTTACAACAAAAAAGGCCGCTTGGTGGCGGCCTTTTATATTTTACAGCGAAATTTTAGAAATTACGCCTTACCTTTAATCTCAGCGCGACCTAAATACGGTGCTTTTTCACCGAGCTGCTCTTCGATACGCAGTAACTGGTTATATTTAGCGACGCGGTCAGAACGACACAGTGATCCCGTTTTGATCTGGCCTGCGGCAGTGCCCACGGCTAAGTCAGCAATGGTGGCATCTTCTGTTTCACCACTACGGTGCGAAATCACCACAGTATAACCGGCTTCTTTCGCCATGCGGATGGCAGCCAAGGTTTCTGTCAGTGAGCCAATTTGGTTAAACTTGATCAGAATGGAGTTGGCAATGTTGTTCTTGATGCCACGATCTAAAATTTTAGTGTTGGTCACAAACAAGTCATCACCAACTAATTGGATCTTATCACCCATAATTTTGGTTTGATAAGCCCAACCATCCCAATCGGATTCGTCCAAACCATCTTCAATGGAAGCAATCGGGTACTGTTCAGTTAAGCTCTTAAGGAACTCAGAGAACTCATTGGCGCTAAACACTTTGCCTTCACCCGCCAAGTCATACTGACCATTCTTATAGAACTCAGAAGCAGCGCAATCCAATGCTAAGGTGACATCAGTCCCTAATTGATAGCCGGCAGCTTCAACCGCTTCTTTAATTACAGCTAAGGCATCAGCGTTAGAGGCTAGGTTAGGGGCAAAGCCGCCTTCATCACCCACGGAAGTACTCATGCCTTTCGCGGATAACACTTTTTTAAGGTGATGGAAGATTTCAGCGCCCATACGTAATGCTTCACGGAAATTTTCGGCTCCGACAGGCTGAACCATAAACTCTTGAATATCAACATTATTGTCGGCGTGCTCGCCGCCGTTAAGAATGTTCATCATCGGCACAGGCATGCTGAACTGACCTGGCGTGCCGTTCAATTCGGCGATGTGGGCGTATAATGGAATGCCTTTGCTGGCAGCAGCAGCTTTAGCCGCTGCTAATGACACGGCCAAAATCGCATTGGCGCCTAACTTGTCTTTGTTATCGGTGCCGTCTAAGTCAATCATTAACTGATCTAATTCAGCTTGAGCCGTGGCATCTTTACCGGTCAACAGCTCACGGATAGGGCCATTAATGTTGGCAACGGCTTGCAGTACACCTTTGCCTAAATAGCGAGACTTATCGCCGTCACGTAATTCTAAGGCTTCACGACTACCGGTTGAAGCACCCGATGGCGCCGCGGCCATGCCAATAAATCCACCTTCAAGATGCACTTCCGCTTCAACAGTAGGGTTACCGCGTGAGTCCATAATTTCACGAGCCAACACATTGATAATCTTAGCCATATAATCCTCAACATAAGTTCAAAGTAAAAACACAAATCCATGAATATTTGCATGGATGTATGCTTTCAAGCGCCACCTATTCAATATTAGGGCGTTTAGGGTAATTTCAAGCCGACTCGGCATAATCTTAAGCTTGAATGCAAAAAATTTCGCCAAAAAAAAACCGGCCTATTTCGAGGCCGGTTGAACGATTGATTAATCGTTTACGCGTTTTTGGTAAGCCGCAGAGGCAGCCACAAAACCTTCAAACAATGGATGACCATCGCGAGGGGTTGATGTGAACTCTGGGTGGAATTGACCCGCCACAAACCAAGGGTGATTTGGTAGCTCGATCATTTCAACTAGCTTACGATCAGAAGACAAACCACTGAACACAAGGCCGGCTTTTTCTAATTCAGCCACGTACTTGTTGTTAACTTCATAACGGTGTCTGTGACGTTCAATGCAGGTATCGCTACCATAAGCTTGTGCCGCTTTAGAGCCTGGCAGTAAATGACACAATTGCGCGCCTAAACGCATGGTGCCACCTAAATCAGACGCTTCATGACGTTGTTCGACATTACCTTCCTCATTCACCCATTCAGTAATTAAACCAACAACTGGGAATGGCGTTTCATGGTTAAACTCACTTGAGTGAGCCTGTTCCATGCCGGCAACGTGACGGGCGAACTCAATCAAGGCCACTTGCATACCTAAACAGATACCGAAGTAAGGCAAGTTATTTTCACGAGCGTACTGAGCCGCCATGATTTTGCCTTCAACACCGCGCTCACCGAAACCACCTGGTACTAAGATACCATCTAAGCCCGCTAAGACTTCATCGGCGCCTTTGGCCTCTACGGTTTGCGAGTCAATATACTTAATATTGACGGTCACGCGGTTTTTCAAGCCGGCATGCTTCAATGCTTCGTTAACTGACTTATAGGCATCTGGTAATTCGATATACTTACCCACCATGCCGATGGTAACTTCAGCAATAGGGTTAGCTTCTTGATAAATTACATTTTCCCACTCAGACAAATCCGCTTCTGGACAATCTAAATGGAAACGACGCACGACAAGCTCATCTAAACCTTGAGAGCGCAGCAGTGCTGGAATTTTGTAAATGCTGTCGACATCGCGCAGAGAAATAACCGCTTTCTCTTCGACGTTACAGAATAACGAAATTTTAGCGCGCTCAGACGCAGGCACTGCACGATCGCCACGACAAACTAAGATATCTGGAGCAATACCAATAGAACGCAGCTCCTTGACTGAGTGTTGAGTTGGCTTGGTTTTCACTTCTTGCGCTGGGCCAATAAATGGCACCAGAGTCAAATGCATAAACAAGCTACGCTCACGTCCCAATTCTACCGCTAATTGGCGAATCGACTCTAAGAATGGTAAGGATTCAATATCACCGACAGTGCCGCCGATTTCAACGATGGCAACATCATGACCTTCACCACCGGCTAATACTTTTTCTTTAATCGCATTGGTGATGTGCGGGATCACCTGAATAGTGGCACCTAAGTAATCACCACGACGCTCTTTGCGCAGTACTTCTTCGTAGATACGACCCGTGGTGAAATTATTACGACGATTCATCTTAGTGCGGATAAAACGCTCGTAGTGACCCAAGTCCAGATCGGTTTCGGCACCGTCTTCGGTAACAAATACTTCACCGTGTTGAGTTGGGCTCATGGTACCAGGGTCGACGTTGATGTAGGGATCCAACTTCATTATGGTTACATTTAGGCCCCGTGCCTCTAAAATCGCTGCCAAAGACGCGGCAGCAATGCCTTTACCTAGTGATGAAACTACGCCACCAGTAACGAAGATATACCTTGTAGTCATGCTGAACCTGAGAAATAAGAATAAGATAAACGGCGCTTGAAAGAGAGCACCAGGACGGGGCAACAGTATACCAAAGTTATGGCAATTCGACAAATATCAAACGCAAAAAAATTTGAGCTGGGTCCGTTATTGTTGTGAAGACAATTGTCGCTTGGCCTGCTGCCAATACTGCTCAAGCTCGTCCAGGCTGTGCTGTTCGATGCTACGTTCGGTTTGTTGCACTTGCTGCTCGACTAAGCGAAATCGGCGCTCAAACTTAGTATTCGCCCCTTGCAGGGCTAATTCCGGGTCAATGTTTAAGTGGCGGGCAAGATTCACCACCGCAAATAATAAGTCCCCCACTTCATCCTGCACTTTGGCCTGCTCGACCTTCTGGGCATTTACTTCGGCCAAGACTTCCGCGATTTCCTCATGAATTTTGTCAATCACAGGCGCGAGCTCTGGCCAATCAAAACCAACGACGGCGACTCGCTGCTGAATTTTCTGGGCTCGTTTTAATGCGGGCAATACCTTGGGAATATCATCCAGCTGCGAGTGTAATGCTTTTTTTTCGCGCTCAAGCCCCTTGATTTGTTCCCATTGTAATTTGGCGCTATCGGCGCTGCTCGCCGCTAACGTTTCGGCAAATACATGGGGGTGACGACGGATCAATTTGTTACAGATACGCTCAGTCACCACCGCAAAGTCAAATAGCCCCTGCTCTTTGCCTAACTGACAATAAAACACCACTTGATAGAGCAAATCCCCCAGTTCATCAGGCAATTCCTCAAGGGCTAGCCGCTCAATCGCATCCGCGACTTCATAAGCTTCTTCAAGCGTAAAAGGCACCAGACTTTGATAGGTCTGCGCTTGATCCCAAGCGCAGCCACCATCGGGGTTCCTCAGCTTACTCATGATGGCTAATAAGCGCTGGATGTTTTGGGACTCAGTCACATAAATTCCTTAGGCACGCGTCGTGACACGACTGCGGCAATGATTCAAAATTAACACCGCCGCGCTTCAATCACACCGACCACTTGGTCAAGCTTTGCTAACACCCGTGATAAGGCATCCAAGTTATACAATTCCATTTGCAGTTCGATGGTCGCGGTTTGATTCTTAGTGTCTGAACTGGAGTTCATGGCGAGCACGTTAGACTTTTCGCTGGCCAACACCGAGGTCAAATCACGTAGCAGTCCGGTACGATCATGGGCAACCACTCGGATCCGCGCGTGATAGCCGCCAGAGTAGTTGTCGCCCCACACCACATCCACAGTGCGTTCTGGATGTTGGCGCATCAATTCTTTCACTTGTTCGCAGTCTTCCCGATGAACAGAAATACCGCGCCCTTTAGTAATGAAACCTAAAATGTCGTCCCCTGGTACGGGCTGACAACATTGAGCAATATGGCTCAACAGGTTACCGACCCCGTTGACTTCGACTTGATCTCGATTACTTCGCAAGGGTTTGTTTTGGTTTTTCTTAACCAACTCTTCGACCGCAGCGGTGTCACTGATCTCATCTTGACGTAAGCGGCTTTGGATATGATTCACGACCTGATTGAGGCGAATATCTCCGCCACCAATGGCCGCTAATAAATCATCCATATTGGTCATATTGAAGCGCTCAACCGCACTGTTGCCATCTTTTAGATTAAGACCAATGCGTGATAATTCATGATCAAGCATCTCACGCCCAGCGGCCAAGTTTTTATCTCGGTCTTGCTGTTTAAACCAATGCAATATTTTAGAGCGAGCTCGAGACGTGCGGATATAACCCAAATTAGGGTTAAGCCAATCGCGCTTTGGATTAGGGTGCTTTGAAGTAATAATTTCAATTCTGGCCCCGGTTTCCACCTGATAGGTAAAAGGCACAATGCGACCATCAACCTTGGCGCCAATACACTTATGCCCAACATGGGAGTGTATGTAATAGGCAAAATCGAGTACGGTAGAGCCTTGGGGCAAGTCAATGACTTCACCACTTGGAGTAAAGACATAGACTCTATCTTCAAAGACTTGGCTGCGAATCTCGTCCACCAAATTGCCACTTTCGGCCACGTCTTCTTGCCACTGTAAAATTTTACGTAGCCAATTAATTTTTTCTTCGTAGCCGCTTTGTTTACCGCTGGCGCTGCCTTCTTTATATTTCCAATGGGCAGCGACCCCAAGCTCAGCATCTTCATGCATTTGCTGGGTTCTAATTTGAATTTCAACCGTCTTGCCTTCAGGGCCTACGACCACGGTATGGATGGATTGATAACCATTAGGCTTAGGGTTGGCGACATAATCGTCAAACTCGCGGGGGATGTGATGCCAAAGGGTATGAACCACCCCCAAAGCACCATAACAATCTTGCAGTCTATCGGTAACGATTCGTACCGCGCGAACATCAAACAACTCATCAAATTTCAGTTGTTTACCACGCATTTTACGCCAGATACTGTAAATATGTTTAGGCCGACCGTAGACCTTAGCGCGAATATGATCTTGATCGAGTCGTTGTTGCAGTTGTTCAACGAAGTTATCAATAAACACTTCCCGATCGAGACGCTTGCCGTCTAACTGCTTGGCGATTTCCTTATAGGTTTCAGGATGCAAATAGCGAAACGAGATATCTTCAAGTTCCCACTTGAGCTGACCTATCCCCAAGCGATTCGCTAATGGCGCATAAATATCGGCAATTTCTCGGGCCAACAACACCCGAGTTTCTTCATCGGCATTTTTGACTGCGCGTAATAAACAAATACGCTCCGCCAATTTAATCACAACCGCCCGCACATCCTCTACCATGGCTAACAACATGCGGCGAATATTATCGATTTGGCCTTCATTGGTGCGATTATCGCGACCCACTTGTAAGCTGCCAATAGCATTCATGGTGATCACGCTCGCCACCAGATTAGCTAGGGCGTCGCTAAAGCGCTCTCTGATTTGATCTAAGCTCAACATGCCGGCTTGATTCACTTCAAACAGAATCGCGGCCTGTAAAGTGTCGATATCCATATTGAGCGGCGCCAAAATCTCAACCAACTCCCGCGCCCGCTGCCACAAGGCTTTTACTTGCTCCGCATTAGGCACTGGTAACGACTCAATATCGTGGATCAAATCTAATAAGGTTTGCGCATCCTTGGTATCAGTCACATAACGACTCACCCACTTATCCAATTGAAAGTCAGGATCGTTAAAGTGTGCTTCACGTACTGAGACCATAGTGTATTCCTTGATTCTATCGAAAGACGCGCTGACCTGCGGCCACTACTTAGAAAGCACTATAATGAGGATTGTGGCCAAGTTGTCAAACTCAGATGCAATAGTCGGCGAATTTTTATATGAATTTTCGCAAACAACCACAAAAAACCAACAAGTCAGCGCAGAAATCGCGCTACTTTAGTTCAAATAATACCATCGCTTCAATATGATGTGTTTGCGGGAACATATCCAACATCCCGACTTGCACCAGTCGATAGCCATTGTCCAGTAACAGCTGACTGTCTCTGGCCAGACTCGCCGGATCGCATGACACATACACCACTTTCTTAGGTTGCATTTGGTGTAACCATTGCAGACTTTCGTAAGCGCCAGCGCGGGCGGGATCGAGCAACAATTTATCTATCTGTCCAAGCCAAGGTTCATAAGTCAAATCGGCACTTAAATCACCATGGTAAAACGCAAGGTTATCCAACCCTGCGGCCTTGGCATTGGCTTTGGCTTGTTCAACCATGGCGGGCACACCTTCAACCCCAATCACTTGCGCTCCCGTTTTCGCCAAGGCCACACTGAAATTACCCACACCACAGAATAAATCCAAAATACGGTCATTAGTTTGAGGATCGAGCCACGCCAAAGCCTGAGCAATCATGCCATGGTTGACCTCAGGATTAACCTGGATAAAATTTCCTGGCGTAAACTGTAATTGACAACCATCTTGCAAGGTGTAATACGGCAAACTGGCTTGACCATGGACATCTAAGCACAACCCTTGGTTGTCTTGTAATAGCACTTGCACTTGATGAGTGTTGGCAAACGCTTGCAATGCGGCTCTGTCTTTCTCATTGACGGCCTTGGTGACGCGCAACACCACAAATTGGCCATTTTCCACAATGATCAGTTCGACATGCCCTAAGGCCGCTTTCAACTTCAAGCGATTCAGTAACTGATGTAACGGCGCAATTAGCTCACTCAAGGGTAAGGCGAGCACCTTACAATGACTGACCGCTATCACTTGATTACTCGCCTTGGCTCGAAAACCTAAGCTCAATTTGCCACTGTGCTTGTCGAATGCCGTGGCTAGACGGGCTCGGCGGCGATAATGCCAAGGCTGAGATTCTATGGTGGCCACCAGAGGGACAGCCTCACTTATTCGTCCCATTCTATTGGCTAAGGCATCCTGTTTAAACTGTCGCTGGGTCGCTATCGCCACATGCTGTAAATCACAGCCACCGCATTGCTGATAAAACTCACATTCTGGTGAGATCCTTAAGGCTGATGCACTATCTACGCTGATTAACTTGGCCTTTGCATAAGACTTTTTTTGCTCGGTCAATTGCGCAGTCACTTGCTCCGTGGGCAAAGCCCCGGCAATAAACACGACTTTGCCGTTATGCTGCGCCATGCCGGCACCAAGATGATCCATGTCGGTCACCTGCAAGACCAATTTGGGAGACAGCCGCTTCTGTAGATTTGCTTTAGGTTTAAAAAATTGCGCCATTTTATTCTCAAAATCATAAAATTACTGGTGAGCAGACCGACTATCTGGCAGTCTATTTACTAAGACTCATCTACTCTTAAATTTACACTCTATCCCATGACGAATAGCAACAATATGACCAAATACAGCTTACGCTCCTGGGTATTGGTGCTCGCATTGGCCCCAACCATCTTGGTGGGGATTTTATTGGGCAGCTACTTAACCATAAATCGCTTCTATGAGCTTGAATCGAGCCTTTTAGTTCAAGGCCGTAATGTTATAGAGCCATTAGCCATTGCCAGTGAACTGGGTTTACTGACCAACAATCGAGAGAGTAGCAAACGCTTATTGGCCGCCAGCCAGTTAGGCCAATCGGGGTTAATTAAATCGATTGCGATTTTTGATCAACAAAACCAACTATTTATCACCTCAAACTACAACAAAGAGTTTGAGGTCATGCGCTATCGAGAACCCTTAGATAATCTATTAAGCACTGAACACGAAACCTTAGGTGACAATTTAATTCTACGCACCCCCATTTTCACCTCAGACTCAGCCCTGACCTCCATCAACCTCCCCCATACCAGTATGGCGGTTCCTGCAGCCGCCAATTACTTAAGTGGCCAGCATCAGCTCGGGTATATCGCCATGGTGGTCAATAAGGAACAAGCCTTATTAGAGCAACATCGTGCAGCTGTGGCCGCCTTTATCATAGTGCTTATTGGGGTACAGCTTAATTTGCTGTTCACATTTAGGCTGGTCAAAAATGTGACTCAACCGATCACTGAAATGGTGCGGGTAGTAGCAAAAATTCGAGAGGGTAAGCTCGATACCCGTTTACAAGGCAATCTGATTGGCGAGCTCGATTTACTAAAACGCGGCATTAACGCCATGGCGAGTTCCTTGCAGGAATACCACAATGAGATGCAGCAAAATATCGACCAAGCCACCTCAGATCTGCGCGAAACATTAGAGCAAATTGAAATCCAAAACGTGGAGTTGGATCTCGCCAAAAAGCGGGCGCTGGAAGCCAGTCGCATAAAATCAGAATTTTTAACCAATATGTCCCACGAGCTTCGCACCCCCCTCAATGGTGTGATTGGCTTTGCTCGCCAATTAATGAAAACGCCTTTGCAAAGCGGCCAACAAGATTATATTCGTACCATTGAGCGCAGCGCTCTCAATTTACTTGGCATTATTAATGACATTCTTGACTTGTCTAAATTGGAAGCCGGCAAGATGGTACTTGAAACCATGCCGTTTAGCTTTCGCGATATGCTGAATGAAACCGTCAACCTATTAGCAGGAAGCGCCAAAGAAAAAGGCTTAGAGCTGATTATTGATGTCGCCCCAGATGTCCCCGACAATATCAATGGTGATGGATTGCGGGTTGGCCAAATCATTACCAACTTGGTAGGTAATGCCATTAAATTTACTGACAAAGGCCATGTGATCTTAAAGGTACGTCAGACCAGCCAAAATAAAGAAAAAGTGAACTTAAGGTGTGAGGTCATAGATACCGGCATCGGTATTAACAAGACCCAGCAAGAAATATTGTTCCAAGCGTTCGGCCAGGCGGACTCATCCATTTCTCGCCGTTTTGGAGGCACGGGCTTGGGATTAATCATTACTAAACGGCTAATCAACCAAATGGGTGGGCAAATCGGTTTCAGTTCTGAGGCCAATAGTGGCTCCATTTTTTGGTTTGTATTGCCCTTAATGCGCAGTGCGTTACCGGCCAACGACCCCCTGCCACTGGACAGCTTTGCCGATAAAACCCTACTCTTATATGAGCCTCGGCAATTAAGTGCCGACATCATCCTCAGCCATTGTCGACACTGGCAGATCGGCGTGCGCCGTGCCGCCAATATTGAGGTGCTCAATCGCTTGATCTCTGACGCAAATCCACTGGATGTATTATTAATGAGCTGTCGCGAGCTCGATAGCGAACGATTAATGCACATAATCCAGCAAGCTAAGCTGCGTAACTTACAAGTGTTGTTAATGAATGATGCCCAAGACCCCAATTTGGTCAACGATGACATTGTGCGCCAAGTCCACAGCGTATTGAGTGTTCCGGTTCATGAGAATCTTTTGCTGCGGCTGTTAGCGTATCCAGCCCATCCATCGGCAGACACCATCGCACCACCGCAGCCAGCGCTGGAAACTCCGATAAACCAACAACAGCTGACGGTGTTAGCTGTCGATGATAATGTCGCTAACCTTAAATTGATTAAAAGTCTGCTGGAAGAATTAGTCACAGAAGTGGTGACCACTAATCGAGGTGATAAGGCGATTGCTTTAGCCAAAGAAAATAAATTTGACCTCATCTTTATGGACATCCAAATGCCAAATATTGATGGAATTAAAGCCACCAAGGAGATTCGAAGTCAGTCGCGTAATCAACACACCCCCATCATTGCCGTCACCGCCCATGCCATCGCCGAAGAGCGCGAGCGCATTATTGGCAGTGGCATGGATGCCTATTTGTCCAAACCCATCGATGAAGCAGCCTTAAAGCAAATCATAATGCGATGGACAGCTAAGCCCAATATCTTATCGCAAGACAATAAGGTACTCGATTGGAACTTGTGTTTGATCCAGGCCAATAATAAGCCGCAGTTAGCCATGGAAATGCTCAGCATGTTACTGGAGTCATTACCTGAAACAATGGCACAGATCGACATGGCTCATCGCGCCCAAGACAATGCGGAGTTGATATCGATAGTTCACAAGCTCCATGGCGCCAGTTGTTATTGCGGAGTAGCGAATACGCAAAAGCTTTGTAGCACGATCGAGTCTGCCTTAAAGCACGAGATGGCACTTTGTGAATTAGAGCCAGAAATACTTGAGTTACTTGATGAGCTAACTAAGGTAGAATCTGCCATAAAATACATACTATCTCAGTTATCGGCGGATTCATTAGATGACCAATAAAGTGGGCTTCTTCAAACGCTTAAAAGCGCTAAATTCGGCACAAAAACAATTATTTGCTTTGGCTTTATGTCAGCGCATGTACCCAAACTATCACCTATTTTCAGAAGTCACCGAGTTTGGTGATGCTAAGGTGTTGGATACTGCCCTGAACTTATTGTGGCAATCTCAATATGATAAGAAACTAAAGTTAAATATTGATTTATATATAGATCGTCTGGAAAACATCGTTCCTGATGCCAGCAATTTCGATATGTATGGCGTCTACCCCGCCCAAGATGCCGTTTCAGCAGTGATCTCGTTGCTCAGTGGTATTCAGTGCCAAGATGAAGAGGATATGGTCAATATCTCCAAGTTATCTTCCAGCACTGTGGCAAACTACATCGAAGCCAGTATCAGCGAGGAAATTAGCGAAAACATTAAAGAATCGGCTCTGGACGAATTAGTTTTCAGCCATGAAGTCATGGTCGAAGAGCGCGAATTGCAGTCCAATCTGCTCGATATTATTGAACAAGAACCTTTTGCCAAAGCCGAGTTTATTAAGGCATTACGCAAGGAAATAGTTCAATCTGGTGTATCAAATATTGGGATTTGTATCGACCCTGATGCGTAAATTGATTTATCAAGGCTATGTGCTCACTAACTCCCAAGGGGCGACAGACTCGTGGGAGTTACGAATAGGCCAAGAGCACCGGCAAGGCTCGTTATTTGAACTAAAGCGCCTTGTTGACTTTTATGTCGAATTAAAAGTCCTTCCCCAAGTCAGGGTATTCGAACCTCTTAGGTAAAGCCACTGACATCGATGAGCGTGAACCCAAGTGGGGGCGCTAGACTACTCAAGATGCCATCGCAAAGAGCTGCGGAGCTCGCGCTTGCATAAAAGCCAGGAACAATTGAACTTTCAATGGTTGCTGGCTTCTTTGATGGTACAGCATGGAGATCCTTCTCTGTTCACCCCGCCAATCGGGTAACACCTTCACTAACTGGCCACTGGCTAACTCCTCTTTGGCAAATAATGCCGGCCCATAAAGCACGCCCCCCGATGCAACCGCCGCTTTAATGGCACCGTGTAAATCCATCAAGGTGAGCCGCGCCGGGCCATCATAATAAAAGTGCTCACCCTGGCGATGAGTCAATGACCAATTAAACAAGGGCCAAACCTTGATAAGCTTGTGTTGACTTAATTGCGTCGGCGCAATTAACGGCGCTGCCGCAGCCAAATACTCAGGCGCCGCCATTAAACAATAATCCAGCACGCCTAAGCTGGTAGCGATCCAAGAAGAATCCGGTTGAGCACCACCAACAATCGCAATATCAACCGCTTTATCAATCAAATCGACTTCTTGATTCGACTGAGCAATATGCAGCCGAATGTCTGGATATGTATCGCAAAAGTCATTGAGGGCATTAAGTAACACCATAGAAATAATCGAAATAGGGGCCGCAATACGTAACGTACCTTCGGGTCTATCTAAGCCGTCATCATTGAGTTCATCAAACTGATTAATGACACCTTGATAACGCTCAAATAGCGCTAATCCTTTCTCGGTTAAACGAAATTTGCGGGTGCTGCGCATCAACAATTGCTGATCGAGAATCATTTCTAATTTTGCTAACTGACGACTCACCGTTGCAATCGGCATCGACAGCTCTTTAGCCACTTGCGAAAAACTGCCCGCATTGACTAGGTGCACAAATAAATACACCAAATGTAAATCCGCCCCACCAAGTTCTCGCATACACTTCCCCTTAAATGACTGGGCAGAATTCTATCAGCCAGCAACCGACAAATATAGGAGCCAACGCCCAAGATTAGTCATGACAGACGGCAACTTACATGACGCAAAGTGACTGAGTCATAAACCCGTTGGCGCCCCATTAGCTTGGACTCATGCTAGCGCACTACTAGCAGCAATCCCCCACAGGCATCGCGGGTAGATGATAAATTTATGTAAAAATAACCCACAAGTGTTTACTGTATAAAAATTCAGTATATACTGTTTATCAATACAGTGTTTTGTCGTGACAGGAACTCACTATGCTCAGTCAAATTAGCATTCACAATTTTGCCATTGTTCGTTTTTTGGAATTAGACTTCAGTGCCGGTATGACCAGTATTACTGGTGAAACGGGTGCCGGTAAGTCTATTGCCATTGATGCCTTAGGCTTATGCTTGGGTAATCGCGCCGATGCCGCGAGTGTCAGACCTGGCTGTGACAAAGCAGAGGTGAGCGCCCGCTTTAGTTTGAGCGACGTGCCTGCAGCGCAACGCTGGTTAGAAGATAACGATCTTGAACTCGATAACGAGTGCATATTGCGGCGAATTATCACCACCGAAGGCCGCAGCCGCGCCTATATTAATGGCAATCCAGTCCCACTTGCTCAGTTAAAATCCCTCGGGCAATTATTGGTCGGCATTCACGGTCAGCACGCCCATCATGCCATGCTAAAAAGCGAACAACAGTTGGCATTACTGGACAGTTATGCCAACCATAAATTCCTGCAAGATGCGGTATTACACGCCTATCAACAAGTGCGCCAAGGTGAGGCCGAGCTGAAACGCCTAACGCTATCGAGCAACGAGCGGTTAGCCCGACGTCAATTGTTGCAATATCAAGTGCAAGAGTTAGATGAATTTAATTTACAAGCCGATGAATTCCAGCAAATCGAATCCGAACATAAGCGCTTAGCCAATGGCTCTGCACTGCTGGAAAACTGCCAACACAGTTTGCAACTCATCCAAGACAGCGACGATGCCACCATTGAGCACTTGCTGAATAAAGTCATCCACCTGACGGAAGAGATCAGTGAGTTTGACCCTGTGCTGCTCAACGTCAGCACCATGCTCAACGAAGCATTAATCACTATCCAAGAAAGCGCAAACGAGCTCAATCATTTCCAGTCAAAACTAGAACTCGATCCCGTGTATTTTAGCGAGCTTGAAGCCAGACTGACTCAATGCATGCAACTGGCTCGTAAGCATTTAGTGATGCCAGAACAACTATTTGCACATCACCAAACCTTATCTGCTGAGCTTGGCAATATAGATTCTGATGACCTGATGCTAAGCGAACTGGAAAATGAATTAGCCAACAAGCGAGCCGTGTATCTCCAGCAAGCTCAAAAATTAAATCAGAGTCGTTGTCGCTATGCGAAAGAATTAGAAAAACTGGTTTGTCAGTCGATCCGTGAGCTCAATATGCCCAAGGCTAAATTTGAAATTGCCGTCAGCTTTACTGATCAAACGATTTCAGCACTAGGTTGTGATAGCGTCGAGTTCCAAGTAACCACCAATCCAGGCCAACCTTTACAGCCATTAGCCAAAGTGGCTTCGGGTGGCGAACTCTCGAGAATTGGTCTCGGCATTCAAGTGATCACAGCCAAAAAAGTCGCGACACCGACCCTAATATTCGATGAAGTCGATGTGGGGATTTCAGGCTCAACTGCCGCGGTAGTAGGAAGGATGTTACGGCAACTAGGCCAATCGACCCAAGTGTTTTGTGTGACGCATTTACCCCAAGTGGCTGGCAATGGTCACCAGCATATGTTCGTGGATAAAACCAATAAAGGCGGTCAAACCGAAACCGTTATGAGACCACTCAATCCACAGCAACGTATCACCGAGTTAGCCCGCCTGCTCGGAGGGGATACCATCACAGAAAACACCTTAGCCAATGCTAAAGAATTATTGCAATAGTCCCCTAGAGCATACTATGAGATAGAATGGCATTTGTATCAGGCTCCTTACGCACCAAAGGAGCCTCACCTTCTTTTAAGGCTTCTTTGTAGGCCTGATTCATGCGGATAGCCAGATACAAATCAGAACGCACTAAAATTGCACCATCCCCAGTAGGAATACCAGCAATATCAAACCAAGCTAATAATTGTCGTTTACGCCCTGCCAATACCAAACGACAGCCATGGTTTTTAAGTTGATGGTGTAACTGTTGCAACATGGTCATGACACTAAGATCGAGGTGACTAAAACAAGAGACAGCATCGACAATGACGCATTCGATTGGCTCTGGTTGCTGTTTTATCCGCAATAATAACTGGCGTTTAAAGTAGACCGCATTGAAATAGGTCAGCGGAGAATTAAAACGAAAAATTAACACTGACGGGATCCCTTTGGCTTTATCGGAACTATCGATACTCCTTAAAATACCTTTTCTATCTAAGCCTAAGACTTGATCTGTCGGGCGCATCACCACCAAGATAAATTGAAATAACCCGAGTAATACCGCTAAGGTAATCCCTGGGATTACCCCGATAAAAATCACTGAACTGAGCGTCACCACTGACAGCACAAAAGCGGTTTTATCACGACGTTTCAATAACCAAATTGCTTTTAAATCTATCAATGATACCGATGCTATTACTAGCACCACAGATAAGGCTCCTAATGGGATGTATTGTAATGGCGCCGTCAAAAATAACGCAACAATTGCAATGATTGCCGCAGCAATAATCGATACCAATTGGGTTCTGCCACCGTTAGCATCATTCACCGCCGTCCTTGAGTCAGCACCGCTAATGGCAAAGCCTTGCGACAACGCTGAGGCAATATTGGCAACCCCGAGCGCACGAAACTCTTGGTCGGCATCAATTTCGTAATTATTTTTGGCCGCGAAGCTACGTGCGGTCAACATCATGCTCACAAAGCTCACTAAGGCTAAGTTAAGTGCAGGAATGACCAGCTCCCGTAAAATACCCAATTCAAAATTTGGGGTTTGAAACTCAGGTAAGCCACCACTCAAAGGCCCAACAATAGCAACCCCGCGACTATCTAAATTAAATAGCCACACCACCAAGGCTGATATAGCCATCGCTACCATGGCAGCGGGCCATTCAGGCCTTAGCCGTTTGACCAGAAAAAAAATAAGCACGCACAATAAACTGATGACCATGGTCAGTATATGCAGTTGCTGAATAATGTTAGGGATGGACAAGATACGTTCTAGGAGATAGTTATTATCGAACTTCACCCCAATAATTTTTGATAACTGGCCGACAATAATCGTGATGGCCACCCCATTCAATAATCCGAGCAGAATCGGTTTCGATAGGAAATCGGCAAATAGTCCCAAGCGCACTTTACTGGCAATTAAGCACCAAACGCCGGTCATCAATGACATGGTGATAGCCAATTGCCAATATTTTACTGGGTCGCCTGCTGCCAACGGCGCCACGACAGCGGCAATCACGGCGCACGTCGCGGCATCGGGCCCAATAATTAACTGCCTAGACGTTCCCATCATGGCGTAGACCAACATAGGTAAAATACAGGAATATAATCCGGCCATGGGGTTAACCCCCGTTAACTGGGCATAAGCAACCGCGACAGGTAATGCCACCGCGGCCACAGAAACTCCGGCACGCAAATCATCCTTGAACCACTGCTGTTGATATTCTCCCAGTAAATTTATCCCTGGGAACAACGCCTGTACACCTTGAGAAAACATCGACTCTCCATTGCCAAAAACATAAGCTAAAAATCAAGGCTGAACACGATATGTAACCAAACGAGGCCCACATCAATCATAGTTAAATATGGCGACTAAATTTATGACTAGCAAGAGAAATGAGATTGACGATGAAAATAAATTGGCGATCAAAATGATCGCCAAAATTCTGCCTAGTTAGGCCGCGAGAGACTTGATGCCATGAGGCGTTGGCTTACCTTGCGCATCCAAATTCACAAATACGATTTTATCTATGCTCACAACGGCCAAACCAGACTCTTTATTGCGAACATGACAGGCAATGGTGATAGATGTTAAGCCCATGTGGATGACTTCCAATCCAAACTCAAGCACATCCCCTTGCCTTGCGGGGGTCAAAAAATTAATTTCAGAAATAATTTTGGTCACATGAAAATTACTTTTCATCTGACAAGAGGCAAAAATGGCTGCCTCTTCGTCAATCCAACTCAATAGCTGCCCGCCAAATAAGGTATTGACCGGGTTTAAATGTTCAGGTTTCACCCAACGTCGACTGTAATATTTCATGCAAAGCTCCCATCACAAGCGTTAATGACACAGAGGCAAAGCAAGTCTTAGGCCAAGATTTAAATACTTACAAAACAATACCTTAAATATTGAGTCGCGTAGTCACCCCCTCGCTAAGTGCACCCTATTGGTTCAGCTGAACGATCATAGGGCATGGATTAGCTTAAAAAGGCTTTAATGCCCTGCACTAATTTATCGACCCCATTGGCATCAATATCCTTATGGGTCACAAAGCGTAATTGGCTACCGCCGGAAATAATCACGCCTTGTTCTGCTAACCTTTTCACCAATCCTTGAATATCAAGGCTGGCGGCAGGCTTCGCAAATACCATGTTGGTTTGCACTAAGGTCATATCAATCGACAATTCATCAATACTCTGCAATTGTTCGGCAAGGTAAGTGGCATGCTGGTGATCTTCTTGTAGACGAGCCACTTGAGTCGTTAATGCCAACTCACCTGCCGCGGCCAAAATCCCCGCTTGACGCATCCCCCCACCTAACACTTTTCGCCAGCGCCGAGCTTTCGCTATCAGAGCTTCATCTCCCAGTAATAAGGAGCCGACTGGAGCACATAATCCCTTTGATAAGCACACAGAGACTGAATCAAAATATTGCGCTATCTGTGCCATATCACATTGCTGCGCCACTGCGGCATTGGCTAAACGGGCACCGTCTAAATGGATTTTTAAACGATGATCAAACGCCAATGTTTGGGCCTCAGCCAAGTAACTTTGTGGCAACACCACGCCGCCAATGGTGTTTTCTAAACTGATTAAACGCGTTTTGGCAAAATGGTGATCGTCAGGTTTAATCGCGCCCTTAATCGCGGCAAGCTCAAGGGAGCCATCCGCCTGATTCGCTAACGGCTGAGGTTGCACGCTACCGAGCACAGCGGCACCGCCGCCCTCATACTTATAATTATGGGCTTGCTGCCCACAAATATATTCATCGCCGCGCTCACAATGGCCCATGAGCGCTAATAAATTGGCTTGGGTGCCACTGGAAGTAAAGATTGCCGCGTCAAAGCCCAGCATCTCTGCCGCTAAGGCTTCAAGTCGATTAACGCTTGGATCGTCGCCATACACATCATCACCCACCACGGCATTGGCCATCGCCTGTCGCATTGCCGGCGTGGGCTGAGTCACAGTGTCACTGCGAAAATCAAACACTTCCATCGTCATTCTGTACCCTTATGTATTAATATAATTTTGGATAGCACGATGCTATTTTCCAACAAAAACCTCAGCAACAGCTCATTAACAAGTGAAACCAACGTTAATAAAAACAGAATCGCATTAGATAATATAATCCAAACATGTAGTAATTGTCATTTGGAAAACTGGCCTTATTGAGGCAAAATTGCCGCCCTTTTCGATTGACGATGTCCCCATGCACGAAACACAGATTATTTCAGCACTCTGGTTAATTGGCATTTTAGCCGAAGCAATGACCGGCGCCCTTGCTGCGGGTCGCAAGCAAATGGATTTATTCGGGGTCGTCATTATCGGCTGCGCCACCGCCATCGGTGGTGGTACGTTGCGGGATATGCTGCTAGGTAACTATCCTCTCATTTGGGTGGAGAATGTCCACTATCTATTAGCCATAGCTTGCGCGTCACTCTTAACTGTGATGATTGCGCCGATCATGCGCTACTTATCGAGTTTCTTTTTGGCCATTGACGCATTAGGGTTAGCGGTATTTTCCATTGTTGGGGCGCAAAAAACCCTGATGCTAGGTTACAGTCCATTAGTGGCGATAGTGATGGGACTCGTCACTGGGGTATTTGGTGGTGTCATAAGGGACATTTTATGCAACCAAATGCCACTCATCTTTAGAAAAGAGCTGTATGCGGTGATCTCTCTACTCACTGCCGCCATTTATGTGGGGTTAAAACTGCTAGGGATCCCAGAATGGATAAACTTGAGTATCTGCATCGTCACAGGCTTTAGCCTGCGCATGCTGGCCCTCAAGTATCATTGGTCTATCCCGACCTTTGATTACCAATCGGGTAACGACCAACATAGCCATTAAACATGAGGGAATAACGGGTAGCTGCCTTTAGACATCACAGCTACCCTGAACGTTTATGCGCTTGGCATCTCTTTGAGATACAGATCCATTTGCGGATAAGGAATACCAATACCGGCGTCATCCAGTGATACCTTAACCGCTTCCATCAGTGCGAAACGTGCTGGCCAATAGTCGCTAGTTTTAACCCAAGGGCGCACCACAAAGTTAACCGAAGAGTCGGCTAATTCAGCTAACGCAATGGTATAACCAGGCTCAGAAAGCACCAAGTCACACTTTTCTACCACATCAGTTAATATCTGCTTGGTCAGTTTAATATCGGCATCGTAAGACACCCCAATCACTAAGTCGATTCGACGGGTATCCATGGTCGAGTAGTTGGTTATAGTGCCACTCATCATCGCTGAGTTTGGCGCAATAACGACTTTATTATCAGGGGTTAACAAGCGGGTCGAAAAGATGGTAATTTCATCAACTGTCCCTGACACACCGGCAGCCTCGACGTAATCACCTACTCGGCACGGGCGAAACAGCACCATCAATACCCCTGCAGCAAAGTTAGCCAGCGACCCTTGCAGCGCTAAACCAACCGCCAAGCCCGCCGCACCTATCACAGCCACCAATGACGCCGTTTGCACACCGACTTGTCCAAGGGCTGCAATCACAGTGAACGCAAACACCACAGTCCAAGCAATATTGGCAACAAAACTCGACACGGTTTTATCTATTTTACGATTGGCCATGGTTTTGTTGGTCAGTTTTTTGACAAGGTTTGCGATATATTTACCAACAATAAAAATGACCAGCGCCAACAAAATCTTGACGCCATATGTCACTACTAGGCCTGGTAAATCTGCGGCCATTTGATTCCAGTCACCCATCTTTGTATACCTCTTTAATGATTGTTATTCTCTAACCCAAACGAAATTTGATAATCGACCCTGCGATTGGCTTGCCGTCCTTGCTCACTTACATTCTCAGCCACAGGCAGTCGGCTTCCAAACCCCCGGATCTCAATACGATTGGGATGAAAACCAAATTTGTAGCTAAGCACGTATCTCACTTGTTGCGCACGAGCTTCTGATAATGCTTGATTTTTCGACTCGAGGCCGATGATATCTGCATGACCATTCAAAATAATCCTGATGTCTGGATACTGACTCAGCAGCTCACTGACCATGGCCAATTGTGGCCATTGATCAAACCTGACATCATCTTTTGCAAATGAAAACAATATCGGTGGAATATTGTTTTGCTGGCAATCCGCGGGAAACCAAGCACCATCATCAGTGGCAATACACAATTGTCCATGGGATTGCTTGATACAACCATTGGCATACACTGGGGTCGCGACAGGAGTCCCAGGACAAGCGTCATAATGATCGGCAACTGCGTCACCGTCCGTATCGATGGGGCCAGAAGCCATAGCCCCAACAGATAGTGGCAGCACGACCATTAACATTATTGTCCCAAACCTTTGGTTCATCCGCGCATCCAGCACTCATCAACTCAAATGTTATAGCCGAGAACACCATTAAAAACAACATTATTACCAAACATTAACAACCGCAACGCGGCTTATCATTCACTTTTTATGGATAAACGGCTATATCTCATTTCAACCACACCAGCCAACACCCTCAGTTCTAAAATACCGAGGGTTAACATGCCATCGATAGCACCTGCCACCTCAAGTGATAGACCACAGACGTCGATATAAACAACACCATCACTGATAGACCAGCCATGGCGTCAAACGTGCGAGACGGATATTACGAACTGAGATAGCGCAGCAAGAATGAAGCAATGGTAGACACCACCAACATCAATACGAAGGCGACTGTGATGGCATCACCTTGATTGCTGAGCCCAAGCTTAGCGGAGGCAGACAACAGCACCATGACACAGCGCTGTTGCATACGAAGAGGCGAGCGAGTTGAAATACGCGAATACAGCTCCTAGAGACAAAAACAGCGGCAATGGCCTAATGCCGTTCACTTAGTGTGAACGGCATTTTTCTTAGACTTAATGGGATACTTGTTTTTACTCATTTTTAACGCACGTGGATAGGCCCTATCCCGTTTCCCATCAAGCTTGAACTGTCTCGC
>NZ_JAHUTT010000047.1 GCF_019209865.1 Shewanella sp. NIFS-20-20
GCACTAAGCCAGAATCGATACCGTCTTTGTTTGCCAAGGTATAGGTCATCGGTTCGAACCACTCTTTGTGAAAAGATGGGACTGCACCAACTCTCCTTGATATCTATATCTCCCAGCTTGCCCCCCCAGTTAATTGTTAAGGCATTAGCTCAGTTGTGCACTAAGCCAGAATCGATACCGTCTTTGTTTGCCAAGGTATAGGCTATCGGTTCGAACCACTCTTTGTGAAAAGATGGGGCCGCTCCAAGTCCCCTTGATATCTATATCTCCCAGTTTGAACCCCCCAGTTAATTGTTAAGGCATGACTCAGTTGTGGACTAAGCCAGAATCGATATCGTCTTTGTTTGCCAAGGTATAGGTCATCGGTTCGAACCACTCTTGATGAAAAGATGGGGCCGCTTCAAGTCCCCTTGATATCTATATCTCCCAGCTTGCCCCCCCAGTTGATTGTTAAGGCATGACTCAGTTGTGCACTAAGCCAGAATCGATACCGTCTTTGTTTGCCAAGGTATAGGTCATCGGTTCGAACCACTCTTTGTGAAAAGATGGGACTGCACCAACTCTCCTTGATATCTATATCTCCCAGCTTGCCCCCCCCCAGTTAATTGTTAAGGCATGACTCAGTTGTGCACTAAGCCAGAACCGATACCGTACCAAGGTAGAAGTCCATGATTCGAACCATTCAGTGTGAACGGAATGCCGCAGCAAATTGCCCTGTACTCTTAGCATGCGGAGAAATTGAACATCTATTTTAGTCTGGATGTGAAAGACTCTGATCTTGCGTCAGTGCCACGAATGAAAGTTATCGTTGAAACGCTGAAAGCATGCACTCGTGAATATGAAGGGAATGCCAACACTGACATTAAATTGGCCTGTCAGTGATTTCTTATAACAAGCCCCAAAACTGCCTATTTCGTGATGGATTTCAAATTATGCCAACTCAATTGTCGATTTTGGCAGCCTTTTGTTCGAAATGAGACCGCTTACCTCTACACTGTGCTGGTTCGATGAGTGTACTGAGATGATGATGTAGGAGTTTTCATGCGAGTCCAGCAACTACGAAGTGTGTTAGAGCATGTCACTGAATCACGCTTAGAAATGCATAAACTGTACTTACGCTTATATCATTTTGCTGATGGTACTCGAGTCAAACTCTTGCTTAATTACCTCCAAAGTGAGGAGTTAGCGAAATCTCAAGCTATCGCCGCCTACATTGATACTTCAGCTAAGCGTACCTTGGATACCTGGTTTGAAAATGTAAGATTTGAGAGCATTCATATTGCCTGCGACAAGGTGTATTTGCCGGCGGATATGACGACAGATCAAGTGATGGACTTACATTTAACGTTAGATGCTGAAGTGATGTCTGTTCTCGATAAAATACTCAATTTAGCCATAAACAATGATGTTAGATCGGCCTTATCATCTATCGTCAGTACTGCCAAAGTGAAGCGGCAGCGACTGATGCATAACCTCACTCGTATGGAAGATATGTAATCTACCCATGTGATAGCTTCTTAGCGTTAATTTAGTCATGAACCGTTACTGCCTTCCCCTGTTCTTGCGAGGCCAGTTGGGCAATAGTTCCGCTCTGATTTCCTATGTACAAGCTCATGCTGTCGCTGCCTTTAGCTAACGTAAACGACTCGACCATGGTCCCTAGTGATGGATTACCTCATTTATGACTTACCGGCGCAAACACATTGAGCTTTGCTGAGCTGGGAGTCCACGCAATTTGTCTGGTATAATTGCTGACTTTTGTAGAATATTTCAAAAGTTTGTCAGTTGACTATTACCCCGCGCATTGCTCATAAATGATTAATGGAGTTGTGCCAATTTATACAATTTTGATATCAAGAGATTGAACTAATATGGTTGTAAAACACGTTTTCTTAGAAGATGAGACCGACACTGTATCCTTTGGGCGTCAACTTGCGGCAATAGTCACCCCGCCATTAACCTTATATCTGACCGGTGATTTAGGCGCTGGTAAAACCACCTTAAGCCGCGGCATTATTCAAAGCTTGGGGCATAGTGGCGCGGTTAAGAGTCCCACTTACACGCTGGTTGAGCCTTATGAACTGGCTGATATGGATGTCTACCATTTTGATCTTTATCGATTAGCAGATCCTGAAGAATTAGAATTTATGGGGATTCGAGACTACTTTAGCGACCGGAGCTTATGTATAGTGGAATGGCCAGAACAAGGAGCAGGCTTATTGCCTGAAGCTGATTTACATTTGCATCTTAGTTATGATGGTCAAAGTCGGCAGTTAGTGATTGAAGCTAACAGCGACTTAGGTGAAACACTGATAGCAAAATTATAAGAAATAATGCATAGATTACTGTTAAGGATATCCCCGTATTTTACGCTGCTGGCTCTGTTGAGCTTGAGCTCTTCCGCGTTGGCCAACCAGTTGCAAGGGGTCAGGATTTGGGCTGCCCCTGAATCAACGCGGGTAGTTTACGATCTGTCTGAAAGTCCTGATTATAGTTTTTTTACGCTCAGTAACCCTGAGCGTTTAGTGATTGATCTTAAACAGACCAAGACCAAGCTTAAGCTGGATAAAATCGATAATAAAAGTCAATTAGTTAAGCGGGTACGGTTGAGTAAACCGCCCCAAAAAGGCACGTTGCGATTGGTGATAGATTTAAATCGTGCGGTCAAAACTAATATCTACGCCTTAGCGCCAACGGCACCCTATGGTAATCGTTTGGTGTTAGATCTTAGCGATACTCAGTCCGACAAAAAACCAGTGGTGATTAAAAAGCCTCAGGATAAGCGTGACATTATTGTGGCGATTGATGCCGGTCATGGAGGCGAAGATCCCGGTTCCATTGGCCCAAGTGGTGTCTATGAGAAAAAGGTCGTTCTAGAAATCGCTAAGCGCGTTGCTAAACATGTCAATAGCACCCCAGGTATGGAAGCTGTGATGACCCGTACGGGGGATTACTTTGTGAATCTCAATCGACGCTCTGATCTGGCCCGAGACCGCAAAGCGGATATATTGATCTCAATCCACGCCGATGCCTTTACCTCGCCTCAGCCAAAGGGAGCCTCAGTTTGGGTCTTGTCTCGTCGCCGAGCCAATAGTGAGATTGGTCGTTGGTTAGAGCAAAAAGAAAAGCATTCCGAGTTATTGGGCGGCGCGGGTGAAATTATCCAAAGTACCGACAGTGAGCAGTACCTCACCATGACGCTGCTGGATATGTCGATGGATAAATCAATGGCTGTCAGTCACTCGATTGCTGATGACCTCTTGCGAGATCTCGGCAAGGTGACCCATTTACACAAGAGTAAGCCTGAGGCCGCTAGCTTTGCGGTGCTAAAATCCCCAGACATTCCGTCAATATTGGTCGAAACCGGCTTTATTTCCAATCCTGGCGAAGAACGTAATCTCGTTAATCATAAGCATCAAGAGCGGCTGGCAAAAGCTATTCACAGTGGATTGGTGCGCTACTTTGAAGCTAACCCTCCGGAAGGGAGTCTGTTTGCTGCCAATATCAGTCGCAAGCATAAAGTCGCCCGCGGAGAATCGTTATCCGTGATTGCCCAGCGTTATCAAGTGTCGGTATCTAACCTTAAAAAAGCCAATAATTTGAAATCTGACGTGGTGCGTGTCGGTCAGCAATTAACCATTCCGAAGGCGTAAAATGACAAGTATTCACATATTACCACCGCAACTTGCCAACCAAATTGCGGCGGGAGAAGTGGTCGAGCGCCCAGCCTCTGTTGTCAAAGAATTAGTAGAAAATTGCTTAGATGCTGGCGCCACCCGAATCGATATCGATATCGATAAAGGCGGAAGTAAGCTTATTCGCATTCGCGATAATGGTTCGGGTATCGCCAAGGATCAATTAGCGCTGGCGTTGGCGCGTCATGCAACCTCAAAAGTGCACAGCCTCGACGATCTCGAAGCCATCATGAGTTTTGGCTTTCGTGGTGAAGCGTTAGCAAGTATCAGTTCGGTATCGCGCTTAACCTTAACCTCTAAGCCCGCTGACCAGAGTGAAGCTTGGCAAGCTTATGCCGAAGGCTCTGAAATGGCGGTCAACATCATTCCGGCGGCTCACCCGAATGGCACGACCATTGAAGTTAAAGATATTTTCTTTAATACGCCGGCGCGGCGCCGATTTTTGAAGAGTGACAAGACCGAGTTTACTCACATAGATGAATGGCTAAAGCGCATCGCACTTGCGCGGCCTGATATTCATTTTGTGCTGAGTCATAACGGCAAAGTGGTGCGACAATTACGCCCGGCTAACACCGATGCCCAGTACATTCAGCGCCTCGGGCAAATTGGAGGCAAAGCGTTTGCTGAACACGCTCTGCATATCGATTGTCAGCACGATGGTATGCGTTTGGCCGGATATTTACAGTCGCCGGCGGTAGCGTTAAATGATCCAGATTTGCACTATTTTTATGTTAATGGTCGCCTGGTGCGAGATCGACTGGTGAATCATGCCATCAAACAAGCGTTTTCGAGCTATGTGGAAGCCCTGTTGCCCGGATTTGTGTTGATGCTGACCATTGAGCCTCAGCAAGTGGATGTGAATGTGCATCCCGCTAAACATGAAGTGCGCTTTCATCAAGCGCGCTATGTCCATGACTTTATATTGCAAGCGCTAGAGTCAGCGTTGTCTCAATTGGCACAAGCCGTCAGCCCCGCGGCGATTGAACCGTCGTTGCCATCAGCCGGCTCGGTGGGCGTTAGCCCTCGAGGGGGAGGCTATGGCCAAGAGCCAATTGAGCGCGAGCAAACGCATACAAGATCCAGTTATTCGGGCGGTTATGCGCGCGGCGCCAGTGATTATAGTCATCAGCCGGCTAAGCCTCATGGCGCGTCTTCTGTTTCAGCGGGTGCCGCCAGGAGTTATGGGCAATTATTGCAAGGCGCTTATGAACCGAGTGAGCAGCGCACTAGGCCGATGCCGCCGCTGTTGGCTAATCGCTATTGGGTGATGGTAGCCGGCGAACAATTGCAGTTACTAGCCATTGCTGACGTGAGGCAGCACATGTTGTCACAGCAAATCATCACGCGGATGCAAACGGGTTTAATTGCCCAGCCGTTATTGATGCCGATTGCGATTCACTCAGATAGCGATTGGACTGAGTTAATATCCGCTAAGGACACCTTATTGCGCCGACTGGGTTTCGAGCTGATAATTCGTCAGCAACAGTTGATAATACGTAAAGTGCCCCCATATCTTAAAGACAGCCAACTAGAGCGAATTATTCCCGAATTTCTGCAGTGGCTTTTAGCTGATGAGCCGGCTGATGAAGCGTTAGCGGCGTGGCTAGCACGGCACAGTCGTCATGGTGAACCGCAAGAATGTTGGCAGTATTTTACCCAATTACCAGAGGATCAAGCGCACGCTTTATCCCAGCAGCAAGTAGATTTACCGTGGCAAATCTACTTAAAAGAGAATCACAGTGACTAAAGCCAAAGTGTTATGTTTAATGGGGCCGACCGCTTCAGGTAAGACAAGTTTAGCGATGGCACTATCGCAGCACCATCATTGTGAAATTATTTCGGTCGATAGTGCGTTAATTTACCGCACGATGGACATAGGTACGGCTAAGCCTACCGCAGCAGAGTTGGCACTCGCCCCGCATCATTTGGTCGATATTTTAGAACCGACCCAAAGTTACTCGGCGGCAGATTTTAGCGCCGATGCCTTACGGCTTATCGAGGATATTCTTAGTCGTGGCAAAACGCCCTTGCTGGTAGGGGGAACCATGATGTACTTTAAAGCATTACTGGAAGGTTTATCACCTTTACCCAGTGCGAATGAAGAGATTCGTAAGCAAATATTACGCGAGGCTGAGCAGCAAGGATGGCAAGCGCTACATGATGAATTGGTCAGGATTGATCCAGTGGCAGGGGCTCGTATCCATCCCAATGATCCACAACGTTTGTCACGGGCCATAGAGGTTTTCCGAATTTCGGGCAAATCATTAACTGAGTTAACTCAGACTAAAGCACCGGCATTGCCTTACGATGTTGTTCAATTTGCCATCGCACCGTCGCAAAGACATGAGTTACATAGCTTAATTGAGCAAAGATTTGATATCATGATGAGTCATGGGTTTATTGACGAAGTGATTAAACTTAAATCACGTCCCGATTTACACTTGGACTTACCGTCGATGCGTTGTGTAGGATATCGTCAATGCTGGCAATATCTTGACGGCGAATTTTCAGAGGCCACGATGAGAGAAAAGGCGATCGCAGCCACTCGTCAATTAGCAAAACGTCAATTGACCTGGTTAAGGGGTTGGCCTCAGCTCGAATGGTTAGAAACTGGCGATGAGACAAATTTGTCACGGTTAATTGCACATTGTAATAATATTTAATTAATTACAATGTTTGGTTGAATCTTTATTCAGTTACTGCTGGCATATTGTACAGCACTGTATAATACTAAAATGCAATCAGATGTTACCGTGAAATTTAATTTTGAATTTCAATAAAAAAGGAAATAAAAATGGCTAAGGGGCAATCTTTACAAGACCCATTTCTGAATGCTCTCCGTCGTGAGCGTGTTCCAGTATCAATTTATCTGGTAAACGGTATTAAATTACAAGGCCAAGTTGAATCATTTGATCAGTTTGTAATTTTATTAAAGAACACTGTGAGTCAAATGGTTTACAAGCACGCAATTTCAACTGTCGTGCCTTCGCGCCCATTTAATGTAACTAACCATCAGCCACAAGCGAGTGGTTATAACTCACAGTCTGATGATAGCAACGCTGAATAATTATTGGCGGGAGAGTTTCTTTGTTTGATCGTTATGAGGCAGGCGAAAATGCGGTACTTGTCCATATCGATTTTACTGACGAAGACAGCCGTGAAGACTTAGTCGAACTGCAGTTGTTGGTGGAATCGGCGGGCGCCCGCGAAGTTGGGGTGATCAGTGGTAGTCGCAGATCTCCAGATCGCAAATTTTTTGTGGGTTCAGGTAAAGCGGATGAAATCGCAACCTTAGTGGCTGCTACAGACGCTGATGTCGTGATTTTTAATCATGCATTAACACCAGCACAAGAGCGCAATCTCGAGACTGTCTGTCAGTGCCGTGTATTAGATCGTACTACGCTCATTTTGGATATTTTTGCCCAGCGGGCGAGAACGCACGAAGGTAAGTTGCAAGTGGAGCTAGCGCAATTGCGCCACATGTCGACTCGCCTTATTCGTGGTTGGACTCACCTTGAGCGGCAAAAAGGCGGTATTGGTTTACGTGGTCCTGGGGAAACCCAGTTAGAGACTGATAGACGGTTGCTGCGTGGGCGTATTAAAGCCATCAATAAGCGATTAGACAAAGTCGATAGACAGCGTGAACAGAGTCGGCGTGCGCGTAAGCGCAGTGAGATGCCGACGGTGTCTTTGGTGGGTTATACCAATGCGGGTAAATCCACCCTGTTTAATGCGTTAACATTAGCCGATGTCTATGCCGCTGATCAGCTATTTGCCACATTAGATCCAACATTACGCAAATTTGCCATCGACGATGGTGCCGTGATCCTCGCTGACACCGTTGGCTTTATTCGACACCTTCCCCATGATTTAGTCGCGGCTTTTAAAGCGACATTGCAAGAAACCCGTGATGCGGACTTATTGTTACATGTGGTGGATTGTGCCGATGACAACATGGCAGAGAACTTTGAGCAGGTTCAAGCCGTACTTAAAGAAATCAATGCAGACAATATTTTGCAGCTGATTATTTGCAATAAAATCGATCTACTTGATGAGCAAAGCCCAAGGATCGATTATGATGCAGAAGGTAAGCCTTATCGAGTTTGGGTCTCAGCGCAGCGTAAGCTTGGGCTGGATTTAGTGGCAACTGCCATTAACTTGCTGGTTGGTGAGACGATTGTTGAGCTGACCTTACATGTCCCGGCAACCGCTGGGCATTATCTTGGCCAGTTTTACCGGCTGGATGCGATACAGCAGAAAGAGTATGACGATTTGGGGAACTGTATCTTGTCTGTCCGTTTGTCGGATACCGAATGGCGGCGAATGACAAAACAAAGTCAAGGTGAGTTGGAAACCTATATTGTTCAAGGTACAGTATAGGTTGATTAATACTTTTTCTTATATTCTATCCACTTATGGAGTACTAAATGGCTTGGAATGAGCCCGGTAACAAGGGAAATGACCCTTGGGGAAATAAAGGTGGCAATGATAAAGGGCCACCAGATATGGACGAAGTGTTCCGTAATCTGTCAAAGCGATTTGGCAAGAAAGGCGGTTCTTCAAATTCAGGGTCTGGCTTTGGAAGCAAAGGTATCTTATTGATACTGGGTATTCTGGTCGTCGTCTGGATACTTTCCGGTTTTTATTCGGTCAAGGAAGCCGAGCGTGGCGTTGCCCTCCGTTTCGGTGAATACGTCGGTCTAAAAGATCCTGGTTTACAGTGGAAACCAACATTTATTGAAGAAGTGTACCCAGTCGATGTTGAAACTGTACGCTCAATTCCTGCTAGCGGCAGTATGCTCACCACCGATGAGAACGTCGTTAAAGTAGAATTAGACGTTCAGTATCGGGTGACCGATCCGTACAAATTTATGTTCAGTGCGGTTGATGCAAACTCAAGTTTGCGTGAAGCCACTGACAGTGCATTACGTTATGTAGTCGGCCATAACAAGATGGATGACATCTTGACTACCGGTCGTGAAGCGATTCGTAATGACACGTGGAAAGAATTAGAACGCATCATCGAGCCTTACAACTTAGGCTTAACCATTGTTGACGTTAACTTCCTGCCGGCTCGTCCGCCAGAAGAAGTCAAAGATGCGTTTGATGATGCGATTTCTGCACAAGAAGATGAGCAACGCTTTATTCGTGAAGCTGAAGCCTATTCTCGTGAAGTCGAACCCAAAGCACGTGGTGTGGTTGAGCGTATGGCGCAAGAAGCTGAAGCTTATAAGCAGAAAGTGACGCTTGAAGCCCAAGGTCAAGTGGCTAAGTTTGATAAGCTGCTGCCTGAATACCAAAAAGCACCAGAAGTGACCCGTCAGCGTTTGTACATAGATACCATGCAGCAAGTGATGTCTGGTAATAATAAGGTGATCGTCGATACCAAGAGCAGTGGCAACATGTTGTATCTGCCGTTAGATAAGATGATGGATCGCAAACCTAACGACTCAAAATCTCAACCAGTCCGCCCTGATTCTGAAATCCAACAGTTGAACTCAAATTCAACGTTGACACCGACGTATCAGAATACTGGTCGTATGACCCGCGAAGAACGCATGCGTCAAGGGAGAGAATAATCATGAATAGAATTGGATTGATTATTGCCGCCATCGTGCTGGCTATCTTGGCCTCATCAATTTTTGTGGTCAACGAAGGCGAACGCGCCATCGTATCGAGATTTGGTAAAGTGGCCAAAGTGGATAATGTCACTGTGGTTTATGGTCCAGGTATTCACTTTAAGATCCCGATGATCGATAAGATTCGCTACCTTGATTCACGCATTCAAACTTTAGATGGTGCCGCCGATCGTTTTGTTACCTCTGAAAAGAAAGACTTGATGGTCGATTCGTATGTGAAATGGCGGATCAAAGACTTTGAAAAGTACTTCTTATCGACGAATGGTGGTATCAAGGCCAATGCCGAGTCTCTGTTGCAGCGTAAAATCAATAACGATTTACGCACAGAGTTTGGTCGTCGTACCATTAAAGAAATCGTGTCTGGTAGCCGTGATGAGCTGCAAACCGATGCCTTGAAAAACGCTTCTGAAAGTGCAAAAGATCTGGGTATTGAAGTGGTTGACGTACGAGTGAAGCAAATTAACTTGCCCGCTAACGTCAGCAACAGTATTTATCAGCGTATGCGCGCCGAACGTCAAGCCGTAGCAAAAGAGCACCGAGCCCAAGGTAAAGAGCAAGCGGAAATTATCCGTGCGACTACCGATGCGACGGTTGCTATTCAGATTGCGAATGCTGAACGTAAAGCCCTGACCGTGCGTGGTGAAGGTGATGCACAAGCGGCCAAGATTTATGCTGATGTTTACTCGAAAGATCCAGAGTTTTACTCTTTCATCAGAAGCTTAGAAGCATACCGTGAGAGTTTTAATAACAACTCTGACATTATGGTCTTAGAGCCTGATAGCGAATTTTTCCGTTACATGCGTAATGAGTCTGGAAAGCAATAAATTTCCCGACATAATAAAAACCCAGCTTAGCGCTGGGTTTTTTTATGTCTGCTGTTTCACTGTGTCTCTCGCTTTAAGTGGCTAATTTAGCAACGCCAATTGTTTCTGTTGCCACCATATTTTTAGGCAAGTGTACGACTTTTTGTTGACAGTTTGCTGTCGATTTCACTGTTTTTTGCCCAAAAATGACAAACTCCCCATGAATGTTGCGTGTTTTTACTATGATCTGCTTCTGATTTTTCGATATAATGAGTCGCGCCTCAAATTTCAACATAGAATCAATGTTGTGAGGCAAACTATTAAAATAATTCCAACACCCTCGTGGAGAATAAGTGGATGAGCAATGCGCCAGTCGATACCGGACGTCGCAGGTTCCTGACAGCCGCAACCGCAGTCATAGGCGGTGCAGGTGCCGTCGCTGTCGCGGTTCCTTTTATTAAGTCATGGAATCCGAGTGCCAAAGCAAAAGCTGCAGGCGCCCCGGTTGAAGTAAATGTGAGTAAAGTCGAGCCAGGTCAACTTATCCGAGTTGAATGGCGTGGTAAGCCTGTATGGGTTGTTCGCCGTACAGACACCGTCCTTGAACAATTACCTACCATTGATAACGAGTTACGAGATCCAAACTCGGAAGAACCCCAGCAACCAAGTTACGCGACTAACCCAGTTCGCTCAATTAAACCTGAATACTTTATTGCTGTTGGTTTATGTACCCACTTAGGTTGTTCTCCTACCTATTTACCAGACAGCTTTGGTGAAAAAGTCGAAGGCATCAGTTCTGGCTTCTTCTGCCCATGTCATGGTTCTAAATTTGATATGGCAGGCCGTGTATTCCAAGGTGTTCCGGCACCATTGAACTTGGTTATCCCACCGCATCAATATCTGGATGACAGCACGGTACTTATCGGTGTTGACGAAGGAGCTGCATAATGGCAAAGCTAATTGATTGGATCGATGAGCGTATCCCATTAACGGCGACCTATAATCGTCATGTGGGACAATACGCAACCCCAAAAAACTTTAATTTCTGGTATTTCTTCGGATCACTGGCCATGCTGGTATTGGTCAATCAGTTACTGACCGGTATCTGGTTAACCATGAACTATGTGCCAACCGCTGAAGGCGCTTTTGCCTCGATAGAATACATCATGCGTGATGTTGAATACGGTTGGTTGCTAAGATACATGCACTCCACTGGGGCTTCAGCCTTCTTCGTGGTGATCTATCTGCACATGTTCCGTGGTGTCATCTACGGTTCATATCAAAAGCCACGCGAGCTGTTGTGGTTATTTGGTATGTTGATATTCTTGGTGTTAATGGCCGAAGCCTTTATGGGATATCTGCTGCCATGGGGACAAATGTCTTATTGGGGTGCTCAGGTGATTATTTCACTGTTCGGTGCCATCCCGGTCATTGGTGATGACTTAACCCTGTGGATCCGCGGTGACTATGTGGTTTCAGGGGCAACCCTCAACCGCTTCTTCGCCTTACACGTGATTGCCTTACCATTAGTGTTGGTAGTGTTGGTCTTCCTGCATTTGATTGCATTGCATGAAGTGGGCTCTAACAACCCAGATGGCATTGAAATTAAGAAGAACAAAGATGAAAACGGTTGGCCGGTAGATGCCGTCCCATTCCATCCTTACTACACAGTAAAAGACATCCTCGGTGTTGCTGGGTTCTTAATCTTCTTTAGTTATGTGCTGTTTTTTATGCCTGAAGGCGGTGGTTACTTCCTTGAAAAGCCAAACTTTGAAGCGGCTAACCCAATGAAGACACCGGATCACATCGCGCCAGTATGGTACTTCACGCCTTTCTACGCCATTTTACGTGCTATCCCTGATAAGTTAGGTGGTGTCGTCATGATGGGGCTGTCGATTGCCGTCTTGTTTGTGTTGCCATGGTTAGATCGCTGTAAGGTGAAGTCTGTGCGCTATCGCAGCCCGCTGCACAAGTTCAACATTGCCCAATTTGCGGTGTCTTTTGTTGTGCTTGGTTATTTAGGTGCCGTGCCATCAACACCTGCATTAACCATTGCTGCCCAGATATTCACTGTGACCTACTTTGGTTTCTTCCTTGCTCTGTGGCTTTACAGCAAGAATGAAAAAACCAAGCCTGTACCAGAGAGGTTGACCTAATCATGAAAAAGCTTCTAATTGTGTTAATCGCCCTGTTACCTGGGCTTGCCGTCGCCGCGGGCAGTAACGTGCCATTGCAGCCAGCAAATGTGGATTTGAATGACCAAGAGTCTCTACAGCGTGGCTTTGTGTTATTCCAAGAAAACTGCGCCGGATGTCATAGCACTCAATATCAACGCTACGATCGTGTGGCTAATGATATTGGTATACCTATCGATGAAATGCGTGAAAAATACATGTTCACCGACGCCAAAGTCGGCGATCTGATGGAAAACGCTATTCCAACCAAAGATGCGGCCAATTGGTTTGGTGCAGCGCCACCAGATTTAACCTTGGTGGCCCGCGTTCGTGGGGAAGACTGGTTATATTCCTATTTAAATGGTTTTTATGCTGACCCAACTCGCCCATTTGGTGTAAACAATACGGTATTCCCGCTGGTAGGGATGCCACATGTATTGCAAACAATTCAAGGTGTTCCTGTCATGCAAGACGATGGAACTATCGTGGCAACCGGCGGCACTATGAATGCGGAAGAGTATCAACAAGCGACTCGTGATATCACCGCCTATCTCAAATATGCTGGCGATCCAAGTCAAATGGAACGCAAGCAATTAGGGATGTGGGTGCTCGGATTCTTGTTTATCTTCTTTGTTGTGGCCTATCTCTTGAAGAAAGAGTACTGGAAAGATGTACACTAGGCAGCAATAACAGGTAAAATATAGTATCTGCAAATTGCAAACGAGGGGTTTTACCCCTCGTTTGCATTGTTTTTTATTCTGGAGGGTACCAATGGCTCTTGCTGCCAACAAACGCTCAGTTATGACCCTGTTCTCAGGTGCCGACGATCTTTATAGCCACCAGGTACGTATAGTACTGGCAGAAAAAGGGGTTACTGTTGATGTCTTGCAGGTAGATCCTAGCGACATGCCAGAGGACCTGTTGGAAGTGAATCCTTACAATTCAGTGCCGACCTTAGTGGATCGTGAATTGGTTCTGTACGAATCACGCATCATTATGGAATACCTGGATGAACGTTTCCCACACCCACCTTTGATGCCGGTTTATCCAGTATCACGTGGTCAAACCCGTTTGATGATGCACCGCATCGATTCTGACTGGTATGTGTTGGTTGATCGTATCCGTAAGGGTGAGCGTGCCGATGCGGCGCGTAAAGAACTGACTGAAAGCTTATTAGCTATCGCGCCAGTATTCGCTGAAGTGCCTTACTTCATGAGCGAAGAATTTGGTTTAGCCGATTGCTACTTAGGCCCACTGTTATGGCGCTTGCCAGTATTAGGCATTGAGCTAAATACGCCGGCTGCCAAAGACATCAAAGCTTATATGACGCGCATTTTTGAACGTGAATCATTTAAAGCTTCATTGACCGAGGCCGAGCGCGAAATGCGCATGGGTATCTAATGAAGCCATTAACACCAAACCGTCCATATTTGCTTAGAGCCTATTACGATTGGTTAACGGACAATCTGTTAACACCGCATGTGGTGGTTGATGCCTACGTAACGGGCACCGAAGTTCCCCAGCAGTTTGTTAAAGATGGTCAAATCGTACTTAATATTGCTCAATCAGCAGTGGGTCAATTGACCCTTGATAACGAATATGTCCAGTTTAATGCCCGTTTCGGTGGTGTTCCGCATCACGTGGTATTACCTATGGCAGCCATTATTGCTATTTATGCCCGTGAAAATGGAGCTGGCATGGTGTTTGAAATGGAAGATGCCTATGAGGTGTCAGATGAAGAGATAGCAGAGGTCAGCGACATCGAACCTCCAAGTCCCGATGATGACAAACCTAAGCGCAAAAGCCATCTCACGTTAGTCAAGTAAGTCTAAAAACCAGCCAACAGGCTGGTTTTTTTATGCCTGTTGTAAGCCGGGAACCACGCAGTTTCGACCTTTGGCCTTGGCTTGATAGAGACAATGATCGGTGCGACTTAACAGCGACTGTAAGCTATCTTGCGTCGATATTTGGCATAAACCTATACTCACGGTGAGACTAAAGGTATGACTTTGGAACATCAAAGGCGTTGCCGCCACGCTTTGACGTATGGCATTACAGCGTTGCAGGATGTGATCATCATGTTTTAGGATAATGGCAAACTCCTCACCGCCAATGCGTGCTAACCATTCATCTTGCTGAATATGCTGCCCTAAAATTTTTGCCACTTGGATTAACGCCAAATCGCCACATTCATGGCCGGCTTCATCATTGATCCGTTTAAAGAAATCGAGATCTAGTAACAATAACCAATCGGACGGGGAAGTAACGTTTGCTATCCGTTGTTGTAGCGCTTTCATAAACATGCGTCGATTAGCTAATTGAGTCAAGGGATCAGTATTGGCCATATTCTCTAAATTGAGTTCGCTTAATTCGCTGTTACGCTCATTAATGACTTGAATAATGAGTAAGGAGCTGACACAAGAGCAAATGACAGAAATTTGGATTAAATTAAGCACGGATTGTGGCACAACTAATAATTCAGGGGCAGGTGGCCATTGGAATATGTCAAAGTAAATATAAGTGGCAAGATTTAAAATCACCAAGAGTAGCTGTACAGGCCAGCGGCTTCTTTCCAGCATGGCTAAGGGTAAAATCGCGAACAACACAAAGAAATACTGAGTGTTAAAGCTGGTGCCTTGTCCGAGCAAAATGGCCAATAAAGTCGATAGCATCGAACAAGCAAACAGCAGCAAGCAGGCATAAAATAAATGCCCACGGTAATTAAGAAAGTAGATTAATGGCACTGCCACTAGGCATAACATTTGGGCATTGCCGGTCCGCACCAACACCGTATTGCCAATCATCAAATATGCCAACCAAAAGGCAAGGGTGGTCAATAGCATCAACAAGGCGCCCAAATTCACCAACAGTAATTTACGCTGTTGGCTTTGGTTGATAGGGTGTTGACTGCCGATGGCTAATAGAGGCGATAATAACTTCAAAAACTCTCCTTGATCTGCCCCTAAGAATTATCCACTGAGCACAATACTCGGGACGTATACCAATTGTAGGTCAGTTTTGGGGGATGATCGCCGTAGCCTGCTGTGATAGCATCTGCGCAGTTGATTTGAGCTAGGCCAAATGCATGATTTTAATGATCGATAACTATGATTCCTTTACCTTCAATCTGGTGCAATATTTTCAGCAGTTAGGGCAAGAGGTATTGGTCAAGCGCAACAATGAGATCACCTTAGCCGAAATTGAAGCGTTAGCGCCAACCCACTTAGTCATCTCACCTGGGCCATGTACGCCATCCGATGCCGGCATATCGCTGGCTGCGATTGCCCATTTTGCCGGTAAAATACCGCTATTAGGGGTTTGTCTGGGCCATCAAGCCATAGGCCAAGTGTTTGGTGCCAATGTCGTGCGCGCCAAGCGGGTGATGCACGGTAAAACCAGCATCATTGAGCATAATGGCCGCGGATTATTCCACCAACTAACACCAAAGTTACGGGTAACCCGGTATCACTCGTTATTAATTGACCAAATTCCCGCGGGCTTCACCCTCGATGCTTGGTTCGATGACGAGATCCACGGCCGTGAAATTATGGCCATGAGTAATTCAGCTAAAATGTTGTATTCTGTGCAATTTCACCCAGAGTCTATCATGACAGACCAAGGGCTCGAACTCTTGGCTAACTTTTTAAACTTATCTAACTAACCCGCCAGCACCTTCTGTTAACCTTGTTATCTGTGATATAACAACAGCCTAAAAGGAGCCTTTATCGGCGATAACAACAATAAAGAGAAGGAAATGTCATGAAATCCCTGCTACGACATGTTGCACTTAGTGCAGTGGCTGTTGCCGTACTCAGTGGTTGTGGTTTGTCAGCGGTCTCAACCCAGCCTCAAGTATCAGTTAATCCAGAGGTTAACCAGACCCTGACACAGCCGCCAGTGGCCGATGCCCCGCTCACCTTGCAACAAATCATGGCCAATCCGGATTGGATGGGCATTTTAGCGCAGCGCCCGTATTTTAGTGCTGACAGTAACACCATTTATTTTGAACGCCAGCCAAGTCAAGCCGCAGTGGCAGAGCGCTTTAGCGTAAACCTTGCAACCAATGCAATCACGCCTTTGGCTATCAATGCATTTCATCAAGCGCCAAAAGATGTGCACAATAGCCCAAATGGTCATTATCAGGCTTATTTGCATCAGGGTAACTTGATGGTGAAGCGACAGAGTGACAATCGCTTAATCCCAATGATTACCCCTGCCAATGCCATTGACGGCATACGCTTTCTCAACAACAACACCTTGGCTTATTGGCAGCAAGATCAGATCCATGCGATAGATTTGGCCGACGGCACCACGACACTACTGGCAAATCTTCAATGGCAAGATGCTCCTAAGGATATCCAAGAGCCCAGCAGTTATATTGCCAAGCAACAGCACCGCTTGATCAAATATGTCGCTGACGAGCACCAACGCACCAAAGATAAAGCCGCCCATAAAGCGCAGTTGCAGGCACAAGATCCAGTTTTAGCCCCCAAGCCTTGGTATTTGGGGGATAATAAACGCCTCGTGGACATGAGCCTATCCCCAGACGGCCAATATGTGGTCTTGGCAGTGACCGCTAAGGATGCCAGTTGGCGTCAAGAGCACGACATCATGCCAAATTACCTCGGCAAAGATGGTTATGTTGAGGCAGTACCTGTGCGGGCACGAGTGGCAGAAGCGCAACCACCTGGCCAAGAATTTATCTTGCTCGATTTAAATAACCACAAGCAAATCCCGATCACCATTGAAGGCTTAACCGGTTATGATGCCGACGTGTTAGCCAGTGTTAAAGCTGAAAATGCCAAAGCCAAAGGCGACAGCTACCACAGTGAAAAACAGGTGCGAAACGTGCAACTGATGCAAGACTGGGGCTGGGATCAAAGTGCCATTCAATGGCATGACAGCGAGCCGAAACTGGCTCTGATGATTGAGGCACAAGACAATAAGGATCGTTGGCTGGCCACGGTCGATCTTAAGCGCGGCAAGCTGATCACTCAAGATAGACTGCATGATGATGCTTGGATTAATTATGACTACAACCAATTTGGTTGGATCCCAGCGACAGACAGCCTCTATTTCTTGTCCGAAAAAACCGGTTACTCCCAGTTATATATCAAGCCGCTATCTGGCACGGCCAAAGCCTTAACCCAAGGCGACTATGTGGTGAGTGATGTCAGCTTAAGCCCTGACAACCAATACCTATACTACAAAGCCAACAAGACTCATCCGGGGATTTACAATGTGTATCGTGTCAACATTGCTACCGGCCTAGATGAAGCGGTCACCGACTGGGACGGTAATTTAGATTATCAACTCAGCCCTGACGGTCAATCATTGCTATTAACCGCATCGCGCCGTACCGAGCCTAATGAGCTGTATTTACAACCCATTGGCGGTGAGCTGCGCCAACTGACTGATTTCACCAGTGCTGAATTCAAAGCCTATCCATGGCAAGCACCGCAGGTAGTGGCAGTGCCTTCAAGTCATGGCGCTAACGATATTTATGCGCGGGTGTATTTACCTCAAGGGTATGATGCTAGCCAAGCGGACAAGTATCCCGCCGTGATATTTAATCATGGCGCCGGTTACTTACAAAATGCCGACTATGGTTTTTCAGGGTATTTCCGCGAATTCATGTTCCATAACTTATTAGCCCAGCAAGGCTACGTGGTCATGGACATGGATTACCGCGGTTCTAAAGGCTATGGTCGCGATTGGCGCACCGCCATTTACCGACAAATGGGCCACCCAGAAGTTGAGGATCTCAGTGACGGGGTAAAATGGATGCAGGCGAATGCCAATGTCGATGCCGCTAAAGTTGGCACCTATGGCGGTTCTTACGGTGGTTTCTTAACCTTTATGGCCTTGTTTACCCAGCCTGAGCTATTCCAAGCTGGCGCCGCACTGCGGCCAGTGACCGATTGGGCTCATTATAATGCACCTTATACTTCTAATATTCTTAACACCCCTGATGTTGATCCTCTCGCCTACGAGCGCAGCTCGCCGATTGAACATGCTGAGGGCTTACAAAAGCCACTGCTGATCATGACTGGGGTATTAGATGACAACGTGTTTTTCCAAGATAGCGTGCGCTTAGTGCAGCGCTTAATTGAACTCGAAAAACCCATGTTCGAAACCGCCATTTACCCAGTGGAGCCCCACGGCTTTAAACAGCCATCCAGCTGGTTAGACGAATACCGCCGCATTTATGCACTATTTGAAGACAATCTAAAATAGAATAAAGCCCCGCAAGGGGCTTTTTTTTGGTATTCGAAATGAGAAGTTAATGCTCAAACATTGAATTACGCTAGTAACTCGATGGCTGATAGGATTTAAGCATCAATGACTTGTGGTTAGGTGTTGGAATAAATCTGGTCTACTGTTTTTAGTGCATTTGTTTCGCAAAATAAATTCAACTTTATGATCTCCGTTGCACTTCTGGTGTTTACTCATAAATAGGTAGTTCCGCATGGGGGTTTGTCGCTGGTATTTTTATTAAAGTCGAATGATAATGCCGCCAATTACTTCTTTAGTGGTGCTTTCATCCAAGTGAAAAGGATCTTTTGAAAAAGTAGTTTGAATAGATTGTTGTAGTAAATGCTAATTTTTTCTTGTGGTTGGTGTTTAATTGTGTTTTTGCTCCTTTTTTGGTTTTTTATTCTGATGCATTGTAGTGCAATGTCACCTCTAGTTGTCATTATGTTGACATTCGGCTTGGCAGTGATTGATAATGCGCGCAATGAATCAGGGATTGATGAACAAAGGTTTTACACTTGACCCAAATCACTCCACATTTCGCTCGGGATGAGTTCATATCAAGTCACGACTGCATTTGAGCTAACAGGGATCTTCAACGAGATATTTAAAACACCTGTTTATTATTTTAAGCCTTAGCATATTCTCAACGCCGCAATTTTACATTCGGCTGGAGATGTTGGCGTTAATCTCCCAATCCACAATTTGGTATTTGAATTGCGCGAAATGCGTAATGCTTGTTGTCACCAAGCCTCACTTGGCTGTAGATGTAATTAGCCGTCCTCGGTGGTACCTCCAAGTAGATAGTAGTTGGCAGTTCAATCATGCGGCATTACAACCTCAAAGTTGCAATGTCCCTGCGGTAGCCATGCTTTTTTTTTGAATCCTTGGTGAGTTATCAACAATACACTGATTGTTTTTTAACTTTCATGCGTCTAACTTTGCCATTGTTCTTCTTCGTGGAGTGCAACGGTCGGTGGCCTCCGTGCTGCAACGCTTTGGATTTTTAAACACTCAAAGTTAACAGTGCGCTCACCACAGAGAACAGCGAGAAAAGATCACATACACAAAGCCTTTAATAGAGTGCTTTTGCTTGTGCGGTTGTTGCTCGTCACTTGCGGTGAAGCAAGTTGTTCCGAAAAATACGCCACTCCGGCAGTTCAGTCATTCGCTAACGTAATTTGTTGCAAGAATGTGTAATATATACATTATTTAAGTACATGCGGTGTTATGCCTACTTCTAATCCAGAATCAAATGCGCGAGCTAGCCGTCCACCAAGTCGAAGCCATTGGCAAATCATGTGCGATGTGGTTTTTGCCTTAATTATTCGCGAGCTAAAAACCCGTTTTGGCAGTAACCGCCTAGGCTACTTTTGGGCCTTAGTAGAACCGATGGCGCAAGCGGGTATTATGGCGCTAATGTTTTCCTTGATTGGTCGCAATAGCTTATCTGGCATACCTGTGGCCATGTTTATGCTGGTGGCGATTTTACCTTTTAAATTATTCAGCAAATTATTGCCGCAATTAACCGCCGCGATAGAAGCCAACAAAGGTCTGCTCAGTTATCGCCAAGTGACTGCTATGGACCCGATTATAAGTCGGGTGCTCATTGAGGTGGTGACTTTTGTGATTGTCTACTGCTTACTGATGGCGATTATGGCTTGGTTGGGCTTTGATGTGCTGCCAGCCGACCCACTGGGGTTATTGGCGGTGAGTAGCCTGACTGTGGTGATGTCCGTTGGCCTTGGGCTAATGCTGTGTAGTGCCGTGACCTACTGGAAAGACACCAGCAAGCTGGTGGGCATGATCATGATGCCAATGATGATTATTTCGGGCGTGATGTTTTGTGCCACCATGATCCCGCCAAAATATTGGTACTTATTTGAGTGGAACCCAGTGTTTCATATTACCGAATTAAGCCGCGCCGCCTATTTTAGTGCGTATGTGACTCCCATTGGCGACTTTCAATACTTGAGCCTGTGGGCCGTAGCCAGTTTTAGTTTAGGGTTAATGACTTTTCAAATTAACCGCCAACGGTTTATTACTTCATGATCCACTTTGATAACGTCAGTAAATTTTATACCACCAAGCAAGGGCGCCACTATGTGTTTAAGTCGCTCAATGTATCACTGCCTACCGATAAAAATATTGCCATTTTGGGCCCCAATGGTGTCGGCAAATCGACCTTAATCCGCATGATGGGCGGCGCCGATATGCCCAACAGCGGTAAAATTTGGTCACCCCAAAATATCTCTTGGCCGCTTGGGCTTCAGGGTGGTTTACAAGGCTCTATGACAGCGCGTGAAAATGTGCGCTTTGTGGCTCGTATCCATGGCTATAAAGACACCAAACCGATAGAGCAGCGGGTGATAGACTTTGCTGAAATCGGTAAGTTTTTCGATGAGCCAGTTAAAAACTATTCTAGCGGCATGCGCTCACGCATTACTTTTGGCCTCACCATGGCCTTTGATTTTGACTTTGATGTGTTACTGATTGACGAGCTTGGCGCAGTGGGTGATGCCAATTTTCGTAAAAAAAGTGAGCAACTACTGCTGAGTAAATATCAAAGCACCAAGTTAGTCATGGTCAATCATTCACTGAGTAGCCTTAAAAAATTCTGCCAAGCAGGTGTGGTGATTAAAAATCAAAACCTGTGTTATTACGATGAGTTAGATGATGCCATCCAAGAGTACCAAAGTACCTATGTCAAAAATTGAACGCCCGGTTGCCGATGAGCAGCATTTAAGCCCAATGCAGCGAAAGCTGCGCAAATTTAAGCGCGATCCAAAGTTATTTCTGGTCGACTCTAAAGCTTATGTTGGCACCCGAAAGACCTTGTACCTCACCTGGGCAAAACTCGGCTCGTTTATTTTAGTCTTGTTGGCCTCATTATTAGTGGTGGTGTACTACTCAGTTATTGCCTCACCGCGCTATACCAGTCAAACCCAGTTTGTGGTTAAGCAAGCCGATGATAACCAGCTAGCCATACCTGGGCTGGCTGCTATTGGCGCGGCATCGCCTGCAACCCGTGACGCGCTAATTATTCAAAAATACATTTTGTCATCTGAAATGGCGCTGGCACTGGATAAATCAGTCGGTTTAAAAGCCCACTTTGAACAGCCGCAATGGGATGCGTTAAGTCGCCTTAAAGCCAACAGCACTCAAGAAGAATATCTTGAGTACTATCAGCAACGAATTTCAGTCATTTATGATGAAATGTCTGAAATAGTGCTGGTTGAAGTGCAAAGTTTTGATGCTGATTATTCATTGCTGCTGGCTAACAGCTTGCTTGAGCTAAGCGAGACCTTTATTAATCAGCTCGGGCTGAAGATGGCCAAGCAGCAATTGAGTTATGCTGAAACGGAAGTTGAGCGGGCGCATAACATACTCAAGCAACAGCAAGTTAAACTGATTGCGTTTCAAGATACGCACCAATTGCTCAGCCCTGAAACCCAAAGTGGTGCCTTGCTCAGCGCAGTGCATCAGTTGGAGGCAGAGCTGATTAGCCAGCAGACCGAATTAAAAGGGCTACAAGCCTATATGCGAGCCGACACTGCCGAAGTGCGTGCCTTGCAATACCGTATTGATGCCTTAACAGAGCAGTTGCAGCAAGAGCAAAGCAAGCTTACCAGCAAAGATCAGGCGTCACTTAATAAATTGGGCGCCGACTTTAAAGAGATAGAGCTTAATGCCAAGTTAGGCGCCGACCTGTATGCGTCGGCCTTAACCAGTTTAGAGCTGGTGCGCTCTGAGGCTTATAAGAAGCTCAAGCATTTATTGATAGTTGAATATCCAAGGCTCGCCGAAGAAGATACCTATCCCAAACGTGGTTATAGCATCATCACTTGGTTTGCGGTGCTGCTATTGATTTACTTTATTGGTCGTCTCGCGGTCGCCGTGATCAAAGAACACAGAGAATAATTTATGCGTATGTCTACTTTTACCGCGGCCTTACGGCCTTGGTTCATCGCACCTTTAGTGGTGATGCCGCTGCTGTTTACCAGCAGCGCCGAAGCTGCTGTATCGTTAACCCAAGACGCCAATGCCGAACAAGTGGCCAGCATGGCTGACGCTAAAAACGGGCTGCCACGTTATGGCAGTTGGCTGTTTAATGGCGGTTTTAGCCAGTATTCATTTTCTGCCACTAACCCAGACTATCGCATTACCCAAGGCGATAAGTTACTGGTGCAGGTGTGGGGCGGTATTGACTATCAAGCCGAAGTCACTGTTGACCCTCAAGGGAATATTTTTATCCCTAAAGTGGGCCCGATTAAGGTGATGGGCATTAGCAATAACCAGCTCAATAAGGTCATTCTTAATAGTGTTAAGCGGGTGTATAAGTCTAACGTTGAAGTGTATGCCTCCTTAATGTCGAGCCAAACCGTCAAGGTGTTTTTATCTGGCATGGTCAGTCAGCCTGGCTTGTATGAAGGCCAAAGCGCCGACAGCGTATTGCGCTTTATCGATCAGGCTGGCGGCATTCGCAATGATATTGGCAGCTATCGCAACATTCAGGTCAAGCGTGGTAATAAGTTGCTGCAAAACATCGATTTGTATCAATTTTTACAATTCGGCACCATGCCGGCACTGCAGCTGCAAGATGGCGATGTCATTTTTATCGGCCCTAAGCAAGGCGAGATTAGCATTGAGGGTAAAGTCGGCTTTCAGGGCTTATATGAACTTAAGCCCAGCGGTAATCAAGCCAATCCGTTAAAGCCAATACTCGATGCAGTCGTGGCCGATGAGCAAGCCACCCATATCACCATAGTGGCGGCAGAGCTAGATAACAGCCCTGAGCTAGATAACAGCCCTGAGCTAGATAACAGCCCTGAGCTAGATAAAACACATAGCAAAGGGCCTATAAAAGGCGGTAATCGCCAAGTTAATGCGCTGCAGTATTCGATTAATCAAGCTGGCAATATTCAAGTCAGCCCCGGTGCCATCGTTAAAGTGTCGGCGCAACTTAGGGCCAACTCGATTAGCATCGATTTAATTGGTGAGCATAACTCAGCCCAAGAAATGGTATTACCCTGGGGGGCAAGCCTGCAAGACTTGCTAAGTAACACTGAATTTACGCGGTTATCTAATCAAGGTGCGGTGCAGTTATTTCGCCAATCAGTGGCCGACAGGCAATACGACATGCTGCAAGCCTCATTATCTAACCTTGAGCAATCGGTATTAACCACCCGCTCTAACACCAAAGAGGCCGCCGAGCTGCGCTTAGCCGAGGGGGAAGTTATCCTCAAATGGATTGAAAAAGCGCGCCAAGTCAAACCTAAAGGTCAGGTATTACTCAGTGCCGACAGTGATTTAAGTCAAATCATCCTGCAGCAGGGCGATACCATAGTGATCCCCGCCAAGCGTAATTTAGTCATCATTCACGGTGAGGTCATGTTCCCCACCGCGATTGCTTACAGCAATGAGATGAATGCTGAAGACTTTATTGCTAAAGCGGGAGGTGCTAACCGCGATATCGATGACATGAATATTTTAGTGATGAAACCTAATGGCAGCTTTATCACTGCTAATGAGGTGCTGACTAAAGAGAGCATCATCGAGCCCGGTGATGAAATCTTTGTGTTATCAAAGCCTGATGAAAAGAGCATGCAGTTTGCTAAAGATATTACTCAAATTATCTTCCAAATCGCCATGTCAGCTGCGGTGGTGTTGTCGATATAACCATCGCAACCGAAAAAGCGATCTACCACAGAGGCCACAGAGAACACAGAGGTCACAGAGAAAAGCAGAAGCAACAACTGCTCTTGGTCTTACCCTCCGTGTCCTCTGAGAAGCGAAGCGCTCCGTGGTCCAAAGTTTTTAAGCCCTTAAGAAAACCCCATCTCGAGCTAACAACTCAGTGCTAATCCGCAGACAGCCAACCTATGAAAGTTAAACAGTTCAAACACAGAAAGTCGAAATCCATGACGCAACAAGTTCAAGTTACAGCTCAGGTTCAACTTCAAAAGGATATTGATATGACAGAGCCATCTCACACAATCACAACATCTGAACATCACCTGCCAACCCTGTCGTCCAAAGTCATGTTCTGGCGTCCAAGATACTTGTCTGAGTCTCAGTGGTTGCAGCATATTCCATTCTATTTTTGGTTGGCGGAGGTATTGCAGCCAAAAACTGTGGTCGAACCTAACCTCAACAGCGCAGTAGGTTATTTCGCCATTTGTCAGGCTGTGGATAAGCTGAATTTGGACAGCTTCACTTACGCTGCATTTGGCAAAGAGTGTGATGTCAATAAAGTCACAGCTTATAACCACGATCATTATCGCGAGTTTTCTCATCTGTCTGATTGGCCCGAGCAGGAATTTATCAACGAGTTCGACGATGCCAGCATCGACCTGCTGCTGCTCAAGCATGACAGCCCGATGCTGGCCTCTGAAGCCGGGCGAGCCGAATTGCAGAAGAAGCTGACAGATAACGCTGTCGTACTTATTCATGGCAGCAAGCTCAGTAATGTTCGCAAGCTGTGTAGCTTTTTACGTAAAACCTATCCGTCATTTGAGCTCACTCAGGGCCAGGGGGTGCTTTTACTTTGCATGGGTAAGCAAATCCCGGAGCGTCTAGAGCTACTTATCAATCAGGCCAAAGATGTCAGCGCTCAGCGTTTGATTCAGAACATCTATGGTCGCTTGGGCAGTGCCAATGAAGATGCCTGGCAGCGTCAGGTGTATGAGCGCCGGGTTCATGAGCTAACTACCGAGTTACAAGCGCAAACTCACAACATCCAGCAAATTCAGGGTGCCAAGCAGGCCATGGCTGAAACGCTGGCTAAGGCAAACGATGAGATTGCGTCGGCAAAAGCGCACCAAGCTCAGCTGGCAGAGCAGTTAACTGCCTTGGGTGAAGAAACCGCAGCCAATCGCGAGCAGAAGCAGCAGCTCGAGCAAGAGAAAGCCAGGTTAGATAAAGAATTGCTGGAACTGAAGCAAAGTCGTCAACTGGCGGCCAATGATGTTGCCAAACTGCAGCAAGACATAGACGCCCGCTTTGATGAACTGGCCAAGCTGACGCAGATGCTGGTTGATGCAGAGCACAGACTGGAAACCTTGCAGCAGGACAATCAAGCACTGCGTGAACAACTGAATCAATCCAGAGTCGAGCTGGAAAAGGCCAGAGCTGAAGCAAGCGCCAGCAAACAGCAGTTGAGCGAAACCAGTACACAACTGAATGCCAGGCTAACTCAACAGCAAGCTGACAACAGTCGTTTGAAAGACTCCCTCAATCAAGCACAAAAGCAGGCTTCCGAAGCGACCGCGAAGGCTAAAGAGCAGGCTGATGAATTACACATTACCAAGCGTAAATTGAGTGAACTGCAAGTTGAGCATGACAAGCAGATGGCTGAAAAAATGCAGGAGCTGAGTACCGTCAAAAATCAGTTAGCCGCCGCCAATAACGCGTTGAAAAAGCAACAAGAGCTGAATGCGCTGCTGGAGCGGGATCAACAGGTAGCCGCAGACAAGATATCTCAGCTGAAGCAATCTGAGTTGAACCTGCAGCAATCACTGAATGACAGATTCGATGAGCTGGCCACCCTGACCAATATGCTGCAGCAAAAAGAGCAGGAGTTTGAGGCAATTATCAACGAAATGCAGGCGGCGCAGTTGCTGCTAACCCAGCCGCCAGCCAGCGCCGTTAGCGACAAACTCAAAAACAGCTATAAAGCCGCCAAACAACGACGCGCCAAAGCCCGCCAGTTTGCCAAAGATGTAGAGCTTATCCGTCAATCAGAACTGTTTGATGAAGCCTGGTATCTGGCTCAATACCCTGAGGCCAAAATGCACAAGCATGGTGCTGCGGGTCACTATCTGGAAAAGGCTGTGGAATTAGGGGCCAACCCGTCTGCTGCTTTTGACGGTAACTGGTACCTGCAAACCCATCAGGATGTGAAAAACTCAGGAATGAACCCATTGTTCCACTATCTCAAGTTTGGCCATAAAGAGAGCCGCCTGCTTAAGCACATTCAATTGCCGTTTTAGAAATTATTGAAGTTATTGAACACTATGCAAAGTCTGATTAAAGAAATTCAAAACAGTGGTCTGTTTGATGCCGAGTGGTATTTGAAGCAGTATCCGGATGTAGAAAAGAACAATCTCTCCCCATTAGACCACTATCTCGAATATGGTTGGAAGATGGGGCGTAATCCTTCCAGCGAGTTTGACACTAACTACTACCTAAAGAGCAACTCAGACGTAACTGCTGCAGGGATTAACCCTCTATTACATTTTATTCAAAATGGAAAAAAGGAAGGACGGATTTCAAAAACGACTCGCGTTCTTTCAGAAAACTCAGTGGTAAAAAATGAGCTAGCTCAGCTAAATCATGATTATGCCGGTAGAATAAAAAAGAATGAATTAGGCTACTTGTTAGAGTATGCGGGATTCCTGAGAAAGACAGGCTGTCTTGAAAGCTATGTAGGAGTCATAAAGTATCTGACGCTACATCATGATCAGTTTATTGAAAGACTACAAAACATTTTAAATACTCATATAAAAAATGTTCTACTTTTGACAGATGACATTGAACTACTGAGTTATTTTATAAATGAAAAGATAGAGTTGCTATTCAAGCTCGACTTTCCTAAGTCAAAGATGGCAAGTTGGCTTGAACTGCCCATTGATGTTAGTGGATACAAGCAGATAAATAAAAATGCTATATTTGATCTGCAGAACAACGACAAAATTATTGATCTTCTAATGGATAATTCTGAGTTGATGACCAAAAACATTGAGCTGAAGATGCTTATGGCTAATGGTTATGCGAGGAAGGGTGATAGTGCCAGATATGGTGCGATTGTCGGGTCATACTTAAATCAGGAAGGTTGTAACATTAACTTTAGCCTTAGGTATTTTGCAGAAAATAGTCTGTCTAAGGTTGACATTAAAGCCAAGCATGAAAAATGGACGGACTTAGGCAAAGTAAGCATTATTATGTCAGCCTATAACTCTGAAGAAACTATTGTGTATGCGATAACGTCTTTACTTAATCAAACATATAAGAATATTGAAATTCTCGTATGTGAGGATAATAGCACTGACAACACTTTGAATATTGCAAAAGCTGTTGCAGACCGTGACTCAAGGGTCAAGGTATTCAGCTCCAGCAATAATCAAGGTACATACAATATTCGGAACCATATGATTGAGCGAGCAGAAGGTAAGTATATCACCTTCCAAGACTCTGATGACTTCGCGCTACCAACCAGGATCCAGAGTCAAGTAGAAGCAATAAATAACAGTAACGCAACATTATGCTTCTGCAGATGGATCAGGATTATGCCTGATGGTCAGTTTGTCTATTTTGTTGACGGCATTCTGAAGCGGTTTTGTGTGGTATCTGCGATGGTAACAACAAAATACATGAAGAGTATTTCAAAATTCAGACAATCATTAGTTGCGGCTGATACAGAATTTTATGAGTACTGTAAAAATAGTTTACCCACAGAGCAGATAGTGCACCTTGATAACCCTCTTATTCTTGGTCTATGGGGGAGTGGGTCATTGACAAAAATGGCTAATTTAAATGCTGAGCATACAGGATATGTAGCACCCAGAAGATTAGCTTACTCTGAAATCTCTGCAAAACAGCGACTGTTAGGTGATGAAATCATCACAGATCAGATTGTTGATGGTAAGTTAAAAGAAATCAATATTTATATGCCAGAAAGTCGAGTTACGGAGTACTGATTATGATTATCGCTAATATGGCTACTTACCCCGCCAGAGAAGAGGTAATCAAAATAACGGTTCCACAAGTTGCCAAGCAGGTGGATAAACTAGTATTGTGCTTAAATGAATTTAAACATATTCCTGAGTTTTTAAAATCTATACCTAATGTAGAAGCAGTTATACCAGATGAGGATTTCAAAGACGTCGGAAAGTTCATATCTGAATATAACGCCGAAGATGATGTGTTTTATGTGGACGATGATATTATTTATCCAGATGATTATATCGAGTATAGTATGCATAAGTGGCAAAAGTACGCATCTCTCAATCCAATAATTGGTTATCATGGAGTTATTTACTCCGACTTTTTCGATGGCAATCAGAGTCACAGAAATGTTTTCACGTTTAAGCTAGGTTTAAAAACAGATAGAATGGTTAACCAATTGGGAACAGGTACAATCCACTGTAAAGGCTGGCAATGTCCTAAGCTCGACTTTATGCGTGGCTCTCAGAAATATGTAGATTTGAGATTTGCAGTACATTCTAAAAGAAGTAATTATCCGATGATTTGTGTTGAGAGGGATAAGGGTTGGATGAAGGAAATCGAAACTCTAGAGACAATATATGAAGGATTTACTAAGAAGTGGCCACCTAAAGTGACACTTGAGTCTCAGGAGATTGCCGGATACTCTAAGTTTGACTTCTCTTTGATGATGAAATTAAATGAGATAAAAAAATATGAATGTTGAACTGCTAAATAAGATAAAAAGTATTGATGTAATTGCATTAAAATATTTGGATGATGAGCAAATCAATGAGTTACAGAATGTAAAACATTCTAGTTTCGCTGATTTCGACAGTTTATATGTATTCTGTTTTTTCAAATTAATGCTCGCCAAGAAGGGAGTTAAGGAAACCATTGAGAGACTTGGTTTAATACGTCCCCAGATCAATGAGTTGCTTTATATAGAAATTGCCTCATATATTTACCTGTCTGTTGGTGAATATGAGTTGCAATTAAAATCACTTGAACTTGCTCGTGAACTTACTTTTGGTTGGGTAGAAAGGGCAAAAGTTAAATCGAACATTGCTCTTGGACATATTGATGTTGCATTGGAAATGACTAATAAGCTTGTTGAGATATCAAGTGCAAACTATGATTTTGCAATGAGTGTTTATTGGCAGCTTAATGAGTGGGAAAGATTGCATTCATTAAGTCGAAAATGTGACAGTCAATATTTAAGTGAGTTGTCTGGTTATTGTATCGACATTGGGAATGAATGTTGTGATGAAAAGTTAAAGCTATACTCACTTTTCAACTTCTATACGATTAATCAAATAGAATTGCAGAAGAAACTATTTAGTTCGAGTCGAATGGAACTTATTCCATCAATTGGTATTCAATCTGATAGATTGACGACTAAATCTCTAGAGTTATTAGGTGGCAAAGGTCAAAAGGGAATTGTTGGTGCATCTTTATCACACCTTAAGATTATTGAAGATATTGCACACCGTGATGATTATGCACTCGTAACTGAGTCTGATGCATTCCTGAGTCGACTTTGTCATGATACAAAATTTTTAGATAATGCTAACGGTAAATATGACTTCGTTCTATGTGCAAATAGGCATAATGTATTAAATGAAGAGTGCAGGGATTTTGATGGTATAGAAAATTTTCATTTTAATGGTAGAGCTTCAGGCTTTGATGGCTATTTCATAACTAATGGTTGTGCGCAAGAGGTAATGAATGCGTTTGATGGAAAACCACATAATGAACATATTGACGGAAAAATAATTCACTGGTTAGCGACAAATGGATTCCGAATTGGTGTAACAAAGCATCCAATCTTCAGCCAAGGTTTCTGTTCAACATTTTCCACAAGAGCCAGAGTTGAACTTTTTAATTGATAATATGAATGATATATGTACATTTCAGAATTATCATTCAATTGATGAATTATCTCTACAGTCAAATTGCAAGGCTTTTTCGCATTCGAACAAGAACTTCGGGGTCATAACTTCGGGGTCTAACTTCGGGGTCACAAACTTCGGGGTCCAAACTTCGCAAACTTCAAACTTCGGGGTCCAAACTTCGGGGTCACAAACTTCGGGGTCCAAACTTCCAAACTTCGGGGTCCAAACTTCCAAACTTCGGGGTCCAAACTTCGGGGTCCAAACTTCGGGGTCAGGTCTTGATTTTTGCACTTTCTCTAATCTCAACTAGATTTGTTTTATTGTTCTCTCTTTTAGGTGCAAAAAATGAGTCGGCCTTTGAGATTAGAGTTTGCTGGTGCGCTTTACCATGTGACTTCCAGAGGTAATGCGCGTAAGCCTATCTATTTGCAAGAAGATGACTTCGAGTTATTTTTGAATGTGTTATCTGATGTTTGCGAACGATACAACTGGGTAGTTCATGCCTATTGCTTGATGACCAATCATTATCACCTGCTGGTGGAGACGCCTGATGCCAACCTCAGCAAAGGAATGAGGCAATTAAATGGTGTATTTACTCAATCGATAAATCGTAAACATCATAAAGTAGGGCATTTATTCCAAGGGCGTTATAAGGCCATTTTGGTCGATAAAGATACTTACTTATTAGAATTATGCAGATACATCGTTTTAAACCCAGTAAGAGCCAAAATGGTGAATTCACCTGATGAATGGTTGTGGTCTAGTTGGCATTGCATGCTTGGTAAGACTGAAACGCCTCCTTGGTTAGCAACGGATGCTCTATTGCGCTTATTTTCTAATAATCGCCATGATGCAATTGAATCATATATTGAGTTTGTTAATTGTGGCGTAGGTAAAACGATTTGGGATGATTTACAGCATCAAATATTTTTAGGTGATGAGGCTTTTGTAGTTAGGCATCAAGCCATGCAAGATGACCTAGAAGGTGATTTACTTGAAATCCCGTTAAAACAACGCACTGCAACCCCGTTAACTCTCGATGAATACCTGTCGCAGGCAGTGGGACAACATGAGGCGATAGTTAATGCTTATGCTTCTGGTGGCTATACGCAAAAACAGATAGGTGATCATTTTGGACTGCATTACTCACAAATCAGTCGCATTATAGCAAAATTCAAGACCTGACCCTTGCACCACTCAGATACATCGTTTTAAACCCAGTAAGAGCCAAAATGGTGAATTCACCTGATGAATGGTTGTGGTCTAGTTGGCATTGCATGCTTGGTAAGACTGAAACGCCTCCTTGGTTAGCAACGGATGCTCTA
>NZ_JAHUTT010000048.1 GCF_019209865.1 Shewanella sp. NIFS-20-20
GTTAGCTAACGTCAAGGCAATGAACAAAGTCATAAGACTAGGTATGCCTGTTAGTTACCGAGTTGAGTAATTAGAGTAAGTGTCATTAGATCAGTACGTTACGTGAACCATTTGATCAACAACGCCCTTGAGCGCTGATGCTAGCGCAGCTAACCGCCATTGCCACTAAGGACAACATAAACTTAGTGTTCATCATGTATTCCTGGTCATTATGATTATTGATTATTATTCGGGCGAGTGGCTGTTGGTGGTTTGCTATATAGGGTGCACCAATGTATAGCTGCGTCTTCCAGCGACTCACCTAAGGGGCTAGCTATGGTTAGCAAGCCCCATGACAAATTCGGTCGCATTCGAGCATGGGCTGTGGCGATGGTCGATGTCAGGGATGTAAATACCTAATCCTTGGTCGTTGTGACAGAGCAATCCTTGACTGCGGCTGTCGCGGTCTCGGAGTGTACTTTCCCACATGGCTTGGAGTCAGCAATCATGCTGCTAATCAGTGACTGGGTTAACACTAATTTGGGAATTAATTGGCTTGATTGTGACTGGGTTTAAATATTTGTGTTATCTAGTTAAGGCAATCAAGGCCGTCCTTGATGGGCAGTATCCCGAATCCGGAGGGACACGCGTGATGAGTACTTATTTGTGAGTAATGAATATCAGTGCTTGTTCACGCTTTTTGATAAAACTCTGTGAAAAATGTGAATTAGGCAGTCATTCAATCATCCCTGGGTTTGTGATTGCTTGGCTCTGTTTCATAATCCGCTAAAGTAGTAAATCGAAATAACTGAAACCACGATATGAAATGTCCTGCTGATCCCGTGAGCTTATTGCGATGCAACCAAATATTGGATGTCGCTGAGCATTTGATTACCACCCAAGGGATAGTGTCATTTAAATTCTCTCAAATTGCGCACGATGTTGGTTGTTCTACTGGGACTCTCTATAAGCACTTCAAAGGCAAAGAAGATATTTTGGTGTGCTTATTTATGCGTCATGCCACCTCCAATCATTTGTCCCTATGTGTCCAGCAGCACCCGGAGTTGACCGAACAACAAAAGGTGTTATTGCCGATTTTCTTTACCTTTGAAACCATCAAACGCAGCCCCATTTTTTTTACACTCAGATCTGTGTCGGTCAATCACATGGTTTGGCCGCTAGCCAGTGATGAGAAGGTGGCGCGCTTTAAGCGTCGTATTAATGCGTTCTGGGGTTGGCTGCAGCAGACACTGATGCAGGCTGTGGCCAAGCAAGAATTGAGCGCGAGCCCTTTGCAGGTGAAAGAACTCACTCAAGGCATCGTATTTTATCTGACGGGCATTTTGACTCAGTTTGAAAGTCAATTAATCGATGAAGAGTTTTTAAGCGCGCAGCAGCACACCTGTTTTCGTCACTTGGCAAAGTTAATGTCGCAATATGGTTGGAAACAGCCGGTGGATTTAGCCTTATTCGACTCGCTTTTGGCCTTAACCCAGCAATATTTTGTCGGTAATCAATCATTCGCCATGAATTGCAGTGCTTGTAATGCTCTCGAATATGGCTGTGAATGAAATGTTTACAGTGCTTTTTAACTTGGTTAACAGCGAAGCCCTTGACTTTATTTTCAGCGCTCCCTAGTCTGCTGGGATAAGAATAAAGGTGAAGCGCAATGGAAATTAGCTATCGTTTGAAAAGTACGGCCGAACGCCGTCAACAGCAATTTGAACCCGAAGGGAATGTCGGTTTTGGTAAGCTTCGAACCGATCATATGTTTATGATGGACTTTCGTGATGGACAATGGGGCGATGCCCGCATTGTGCCTTATGGTCCATTCGACATGGCGCCGGGTGCCATGAGTTTGCATTATGGCCAATCGATCTTTGAGGGTGCCAAAGCATTTATGCATGATGATGGTGAGATTTACTCGTTCAGATTAGATCAAAATGCCAAACGCATGAATCGCTCTGCCGATATTGTCTGTATTCCTAATATCCCAGAGGAATGGCAAGTACAAGCCATTGAAGCATTAATTGATGTGGATAGATTGTGGTTTCCCAAGCAAAAAGGTGCGTGTTTATACATTCGCCCGTTCATTTTTGCTACCGAAGACAGGTTATCGGTCAGCCCTAGTCAAGCTTATACCTTTTGTGTGATGTTATCTCCCAGCGGGGCTTATTATGGCGCTGGCTTTGGCGATGCGATTCGGTTATTGATCAGTAAAACTTTTCATCGTGCTGTGTCTGGTGGAACTGGCGCCTCCAAAGCGGCGGGGAATTATGCCGCCTCTTTACGAGCAGGTAAGGCCGCAGCGGAATACGGTGCTGCCCAAGTGTTGTACCTCGATTCTACCAATACCCAGATTGAAGAAGTGGGCGCGATGAACCATTTCCACATCCTTAAAGATGGCACAGTGATCATTCCGAGCTTTACCGACACCATATTGCAGTCAATTACCTCTCGTTCCATTATCGAATTGGCACCTATGCTGGGTTGTGAAGTGCGTCAAGAGACGGTGATGTTAGATAAGTTTATCGCCGATATTGAATCCGGTGAGATTATTGAGGCGGGTGGCTTTGGTACGGCGGCTGTGGTATCGCCCGTTGGCTCATATATCTTTGAAGATGGCCGGGTTGTCACGATTGGCGATGGTAAAGTCGGCCCGCACATTAAGCGGATTTACCAACTCTATACCGATATCCAATTGGGTAAGGTGCAAGGTCCTCCGGGCTGGGTAAGGCCTATTCCAGTGAGGAACTAGTCAGTCCAGCGCTTATGTAACCAAAAGCTGCGGCAGGCTTTTGGTTACAATAATTCAATTCGGGTGGTCACTCTGATGCTTTGGCGCTCGATGTTATCTGGCATAGCTATAAACCGAATCGATTCGAGATAGGCCAGCTGCTCTTGGGTCACCTCTTGCTGTGGCACTATGTTTTCGAGTCGAACATTTTGCACTCGACCTTGGCTATCGATAGTCCAGCTGGCATCAAAACTTACCTTGTCACTAAATACGTTTTCCCAATCGACAATCTCACCTTTGACCATCCACAGCTGACTGGCCGCTGATAGGTAAGCGTCGGGGTCGTCGCCGTGCTGCTGCAGCCAGCGCTAAACATAATTACCAGCAATAGGGCGAGTGTTTGGCTTGTTGATTTCACTTACAATTCCGAAACAATGTGGTTACATGTGGCGTAAGTGTTTCATTTATTCTTTTTTTTGTAAATGATTTTTGCGGGTCAATGGCGAGAGCGGCTGCGCGTGATGGCGATAGAGTCTGGCAGCCAGGTGGCTGCCAGACCATCATCGGCCGGACGCTTTATGAGTTAAACTCATTAGGGATAAACACCTGCCCTTGCATCAAGATGCGAGCGCTACGACTCATGATGGCCTTGGTCACCTGCCATTGGCCAGAGAGCTGCTGGGCTTCAGCACCTACGGTTAAGGTGCCCGACGGGTGGCCAAAACACACTTTAGTCCGTTGGCCACCGCCAGCGGCCATATTCACTAAGGTGCCAGGAATGGCGGCTGCGGTACCGATGGCGACCGCCGCAGTGCCCATCATGGCATGATGTAGTTTACCCATCGACAGTGCACGCACTTGTAGATCGATCTCCTCGGCACCGACATTTTTGCCACTCGAGGTGACATAATCTTGCGCTTTAGCAATAAAGGCAATTTTAGGGGTGTGCTGGCGACGACTTGCCTGTTCTAATTGGTCAATTAAGCCCATCTTTAAGGCGCCTATTGCTCGCAGCGCTTCAAATCTTGCTAAAGCCTGCTCGTCATTATTGATGGCATCTTGTAATTCGCAGCCTTGATAGCCGAGCTCATCGGCATTGAGAAAAATGGTGGGGATGCCGGCATTGATCAAGGTGGCATTGAGCACGCCGCTTGCGACCAAACTGGTTGGTACCGTCAATTGATCCACTAATTTTCCGGTGGGAAATAGCGCGCCATCACCCGCGGCAGGATCCATAAACTCGACTTCTATTTCTGCCGAAGCAAAGGTGACACCATCAAGTTCAAAGTCCCCAGTTTCTTGCACTTGTCCTTGAGTGATTGGGATGTGAGCAACGATAGTCTTGTTAATATTGGCTTGCCAAATGCGAACCGTACAGTGGCCGTTGGTGGGGATTTTGGCGGTGTCGATTAAGCCAGAGGTAATAGCAAAAGCACCGACTGCCGCCGATAAATTACCACAATTACCGCTCCAATCGATAAAGGCCTTATCAATGGCCACTTGACCAAATAAATAGTCAACATCGTGATCGCTTTGTTGGCTGCGACTGACAATCACTGTTTTAGAGGTTGAGGAGGTGGCGCCGCCCATACCATCGATTTGTTTTGCGTAGGGATCGGGGCTGCCGATGACTCTAAGCAAGATGGCATCGCGAACGGCCCCCGGGAGTTGCGCGGCAGCAGGTAAGTCGTCAAGGCGAAAAAATACCCCCTTACTGGTGCCTCCTCGCATGTAGGTGGCGGGGATTTTGAGTTGTGGTTTGAACATGTGACTGACGTCCTTAGGCGTAAACGAGGGGATGAGTCACGCGGGCGCTCACGCCTTGTGACTCATCAACCCATCGGCTTATGAGTTGGCTAAAAAGTCCTGGGCAAAGCGTTGCAATACGCCGCCGGCTTCGTAAATCGAAACTTCCTCGGCGGTATCAAGCCGGCATTTGACCGCCAGTTCATGGCTGGAGCCATCGCGGCGGTGAATGACTAGCGTCAGGTGAGCACCTGGGGTGCGTGAGCCTTTAACATCAAAGGTTTCAGTACCATCGATGGCGAGCGTATGGCGATTGTCTCCAGGTGCAAACTCCAACGGTAATACCCCCATACCCACGAGGTTGGTGCGATGAATCCGCTCAAAACCTTCGGCAACAATGACTTCAACCCCGGCCAAACGTACTCCCTTAGCCGCCCAATCTCGGCTGGAGCCTTGACCATAATCGGCGCCGGCAATAATGCACAGAGGCTGCTTGCGTTCCATGTAGGTTTCGATGGCTTCCCACATGCGCGTGACGTTGCCTTCGGGTTCGATCCGCGCTAGTGAACCTTGGCAAACCTCGCCGTCTTGGCGCACCATTTCATTAAACAGCTTGGGGTTAGCAAAGGTGGCTCGTTGGGCCGTGAGGTGATCACCTCTGTGGGTGGCATAGGAGTTAAAGTCGGCTTCTGGCAATCCCATTGTTGCCAAATATTCACCGGCAGCGCTGTTGGCCATAATCGCATTCGAGGGTGAGAGGTGGTCGGTGGTGATATTGTCACCGAGCACGGCTAAAGGCCGCATGCCGGTTAGGCTGCGCTCGCCTGCCAACGCGCCTTCCCAATACGGAGGGCGGCGAATATAGGTGCTTTGTGGTCGCCATTGGTAGAGCGGATCGACATGCTGGCCATAATCGACATCAAGCTTGAACATTGGTTCGTACACTTGCCTAAATTGCTCGGGTTTTACACTGGATTGGACAATGGCATCGATTTCTTCATCGCTTGGCCAAATATCGCTAAGGGTGACGGGCTGCCCGTGCTGGTCTGTACCTAAAACATCTTTTTCAATATCAAAGCGAGTGGTACCGGCGATGGCATAGGCGACCACCAGTGGTGGTGAGGCTAAAAAGGCTTGTTTGGCATAGGGGTGGATCCGGCCATCGAAGTTACGGTTACCCGACAGAACCGCCGTGGCATACAGATCGCGTTCGATAATTTCTTGTTGAATAGCGGGATCGAGTGCGCCGCTCATGCCATTACAGGTAGTACAAGCAAAGGCGACAATGCCAAAGCCTAACTGCTCTAAGCTCGATAGCAATTGCGCTTCTTTAAGATACAGCTCCACGGTTTTAGATCCCGGCGCCAAGGATGTTTTGACCCAAGGTTTACGGTATAAGCCTTTGGCCACCGCGTTGCGCGCCAGTAAGCCGGCCGCAATGACATTGCGAGGATTACTGGTATTGGTGCAACTGGTAATGGCGGCAATAACCACCGCACCATCAGGCATGAGATCAGGGTTATGCTCAATCGAGCCGGTAATGCCGTGTTCGGCCAATTCGCTGGTGGCTACCCGCTTGTGGGGATTAGACGGGCCGGCAATATTGCGCCCGACTGACGACAAGTCAAAGCTAAGCACCCGCTCATATTGGGCGCTAGTTAAGCTATCGGCCCACAGTCCAGCTTGTTTAGCGTAAGTTTCTACGAGGGCGACTTGGCTGTCGTCGCGGCCGGTTAATTTGAGGTAGTCGATGGTGTGTTGGTCAATATAGAACATGGCGGCAGTGGCGCCATATTCGGGGGTCATATTCGAGATGGTTGCTCGATCACCCAGAGTTAAATGCGACACGCCTTCGCCATAAAACTCGAGGTAACAGGACACGACTTTTTGTTGGCGCAAGAATTCCGTGAGGGCCAACACTAAATCGGTGGCGGTGATCCCTGCAACAGGTTTGCCCGTCAATTCGACCCCAACAATATCCGGTAAACGCATCCATGAGGCGCGCCCAAGCATGACGCTCTCAGCTTCCAGACCACCGACGCCAATGGCGATAACCCCAAGGGCATCGACATGAGGGGTATGGCTATCGGTACCCACTAAGGTATCAGGGTAGGCAATGCCATGATCGTTATGAATAACCGGAGACATCCGCTCTAAGTTAATTTGATGCATGATGCCATTGCCCGGCGGGATCACGTCGACATTTTTAAAGGCGGTTTTGGTCCAGTTGATAAAATGAAATCTATCGTCATTACGACGATCTTCAATCGCGCGGTTTTTAGCAAAAGCATCGACTTCAAAGCCAGCATGTTCAACGGCTAGCGAGTGATCCACAATCAATTGAGTCGGTACCACAGGGTTCACCTTGGCCGGGTCGCCGCCCATGTCGGCGATGGCATCTCGCAGTCCAGCCAAATCGACCAAGGCCGTTTGCCCAAGAATATCGTGGCAAACAACGCGGGCAGGGAACCAAGGGAAGTCTAAATCCCGTTTGCGTTCAATAAGTTGTTTAAGCGAGTCCGTGAGGGTGCTGGGATCGCAACGTCGGACTAAATTTTCGGCAAACACCCGCGAGCAATAAGGTAAGCTAGCGTAAGCTCCCGGCGCAATATCATCAATGGCGGCGCGGGTGTCAAAATACTTAAGGCAAGTGCCGGGTAAAGGTTTGAGGTAGGCTGTGTTCATGTGTATATCCACTAAACGGTGAAACCTGCCATGTTCAACATGGCAGGTTCACGGGATCTTAGTCGCCGATGGCCTGAGCCACAGGGGTCAATTAACGCGATGAAATCGGGGATACGCTACGCGGCGCGACACCCACATAATCGGCACTGGGACGAATAATTCGATTGTTAGCACGTTGCTCCATCACGTGAGCTGCCCAACCGGTAACCCGCGAACAAACAAATATTGGGGTAAACAGTTTGGTTGGAATGCCCATAAAGTGATAAGCACTGGCGTGGAAGAAGTCAGCATTACAGAAGAGTTTCTTTTGATCCCACATTAATTCTTCACAGGCAACCGACACGTCATACAGACGAGTATCACCATATTCTGCCGCCAGTTTCTCTGACCAAGCCTTAATAATGGCGTTACGAGGGTCGGATTCGCGGTAAATCGCATGACCAAAGCCCATGATTTTTTCTTTGCGCTCTAGCATGCCAAGTAAGGTCGCTTTGGCATCGGCGGCATCTTTCATGTTTTGGATCAATTCCATAGCGGCTTCATTGGCGCCGCCATGAAGTGGGCCGCGCAGCGAACCAATGGCACCGGTGACACATGAATGCATATCCGATAGGGTCGAGGCACACACTCTGGCAGTAAAGGTTGAGGCATTAAATTCATGCTCGGCATATAAAATTAACGAGGCGTCCATCACGGCGGTGTGGAGGGCCGAAGGTGATTTGCCATGCAACAAATGTAGAAAGTGGCCGCCAATTTGTTCATCATCGGTTTCAGTGTCGATACGGACACCGTCATGACTGAATCGATACCAGTAACAAATAATGGAAGGAAAGGCCGCCAGTAGGCGATCGGTGATTTGACTTTGTTGACTAAAATCATGCTCGGGTTCGAGATTACCCAACATAGAACAGCCTGTGCGCATGACATCCATCGGATGAGCCGAGGCAGGAATTCGCTCCAGCACTTCTTTGAGCGCCTGAGGTAAGCCGCGCAAGCCTTTTAGTTTGTTGCGGTAATTCGCCAGCTCGGTTTCAGTGGGCAATTCACCGTAGAGAATAAGAAAAGCCACTTCTTCAAAGGTAGTATTGGCAGCGAGATCTTTGATGTCATAGCCACGGTAGGTTAAGCCTGAACCTGAGACCCCCACAGTGCTTAATGCGGTTTCACCTGCAGATTGACCACGAAGACCCGCACCACTTAATTTTTTGTCCGTCATACATTTCCCTCTTTGCGTGTTCTTATTTGTTTTGGCCTCAGATCCAAGTGGGATCTGATGGATGTTAACAACGACCTCGGGCATCCCGCCCCGCTGTTGCAGAGTAACTTAAGTGGTTACTTATCTTGGTTGAAAAGCTGATCTAATTTATCTTCAAAGGCGTGGTAACCAAGGAAGTGATAGAGCTCTTTACGAGTCTGCATCTTGTCGACCACGTTGCGCTGGTGGCCATCTTTTAGCAGGGCTTGCATCACTTCTAACGCAGCCTGATTAGCGGCTCGGAAAGTACTCAGCGGGTAGAGCACCATGTCGGCACCGGCGGCGCTAAGTGCTTCGGTGCTAAAGAGTTCGGTTTGACCGAACTCCGTCATATTGGCCAGGATTGGCGCGTTGACGGCGGCGCGAAAGCGAGTGTATTGATCTAATTCGGTCAGGGCTTCGGCGAAAATCATATCGGCACCAGCCTCAAGGTAAGCTTGGGCGCGCTCAATCCCTGCCTCTAATCCCTCAACCGCGACGGCATCGGTGCGCGCCATGATCACAAAGTCCGGATCGCAGCGGGCATCGACGGCAGCTTTAATTCTATCGACCATTTCATCGATGCTGACTACGGCTTTGTTGGGGCGATGGCCACAACGTTTTTGGGCGACCTGATCCTCCATATGGACCGCAGCAACACCGGCTTTTTCAAATTCTCTTATGGTGCGAGCAATATTGAAAGCGCCTCCCCAACCAGTATCAATATCGACCAGTAACGGCACTTGGGTTGCCGAGGTAATTCGTCCGGCATCGATGAGCACATCATTCATGGAGGTCATGCCAAGATCCGGTAAGCCGTAGGAGGCATTGGCCACGCCAGCACCGGAAAGGTAAATGGCTTCAACCCCACTGAGCTCAGCCATTTTGGCGAAATATGCATTCATGGTGCCGACAATTTGCAGTGGCTTAGCGTGAGCCAGTGCGTGTCTAAATTTTTTTCCGGCGCTGTTATTCATTGATAGATCCCTTAAGTGATGTGGCTTCAAGGTTGGCTTGTTGTATGGCCGTGAGTTTACGTGCTGTACTTTGGCGTCCGCGCTCAATATGGCGGCGCATCAATAGGGCGGCTAATTCACCATCTTGAGCCGCGATGGCTTCGACAATTTTCTTATGTTCGGCGATGGCTTCAGTCGGACGCTTGCGGTTGGATGTCTGGTAGCGATACATACGTAATAGATGATAGAGGCCGCCCATGAGCGTTTCTTGTAAATGGCGATTGCCACTGGCAACGATGATCTGATAGTGGAAATCAACATCCCCTTGTTGTTGAAAGTAAGGGTCACTATGGTTGAGAGCCAACTCTTGGTCATTGATTAACTTATGTAACTTATCTAGTTGTTCGCTAGTGATATGACGAGCCGCTAACTCGCAGGCCATGGCTTCTAACACGCTGCGTAATTGGTAAAGCTCGTTAAGTTCTTCAATCGATAACTTGGCGACTCTGGCACCGACATGTGGCGCCCTAACCACTAAGCGTTGGCGTTCCAGTGCTTGTAAGGCTTCTCGTGTGGGACCACGGCTTATACCAAAGCGCGCCGCGAGATCTTGTTCATTAATTTTACTGCCCGAAGGAATGTCACCTTTGATGATACTAGTTTGGAGTTGCTCGAGGATTTGATCGACCAAGCGCCCCCCCTTGTGGGTTTTGTTGGCGTCAGTGGCTAAGGAAGTTGAAAAGCTATCCATGCGAGCGGGCTGCTTTGGCTAAAAGTTAGTCAAAATGTAGGCTTTGCCATCATTATTGTCAACAATAAATTAACTAAAATGACACGTAATTGTTGTCGGTGAAAAAAGTGCTGGTTAATCAGATGTTAATTAATCTCAGAAATATATCCTGCCGAAGATTGTTAACAATGAGGCTTTTTGCTAGGACAGTATATTGAAGTGAAAGCAGGGCATTTGCGGGTGAATGGTGCTCGTTAGTGGTGATAACGAGCACTTGGGCGGTGCGTTAGAGGCGTTCGCACCCTTGATATTGGTTTTTAAGGCAGGCGTTCGCCATCGCTACCGCTTTGCGAATATCGGTGCCTTTCATGGTGTGGTTGAGCATTTCCACAATTTCATCGCCGCTGCCACCATTGTAGTGCGATAAATTAGCCCACATATAAGCTAACTTGGCATTCTCTGGCACACCACGACCTAATGCATACATGATGCTTAGATTATTTTGGCCATCGGCGTACCCTTGCTGAGCAGATTGTTGAAACCAATGAACCGCTTGCTGCTCATCTTTATCCGTCCCTTGGCCATTGGCATACATGACCCCATAGTTCATCTGCGCTTCGGCATGCCCTAATGCGGCGGCCTGACCGTACAAGGTAAATGCTTGTTTGATATCTTGGGAAAGTCCACGGCCATTTTGGTACATATTGCCTAAATGAAATTGAGCATCAGCGTTGTTTTGGGCGGCGGCTTGTTTAAACCATTTAATCGCGAGCTGATCATCTTTAGCAACGCCGCGCCCGAGTGTGTGACTGAGTCCGAGATTAAATTGGGCTTCGGCGTGGTCTTGCTTGGCCGCTTTTTCAAACCAGCTAGCCGCTTGCTGATTATCTAAAGGGACCCCTTGGCTGCGAGAATACATAATAGCCAGTTGGTATTGGGCATCAGCATCACCTTGTTGTGCTAGTGGCAATAACAGTTGATAGGCGTCAGCGTAATTCGCTTGGCTCAAGGCTTGATTAGCTTGGTTAATATCGGCATGAGCGGTTACGCTCGACAGTAATAAAGCGAGTAAGGCTGGCAGAGATTTTTTCATAATGATTTCTTGGGTTCGCAATATTAGCTATAGCTAAGTTATTGTTTGTATTGAGTAGTTGTGACAATTATCACCATGGTTAGTTTATGGCGTCACTAGGATTGTTAGGCTTTATTGAGCGGGGTCACATCGTGCTTAAAAATGTTGGGATTGACGGGGTGTTCAGTGCATCACTGCGGTCATGCAGCATGGCTGCGCCTGGCGGGAGATTGCTGGCAGGCGCAGTGTGCTCAGGCTCAGTCTTTGCTTATTTGCTCGGCTAATTGCGGGAAACTGCTGGTATTGGCCTTGTGCTTGAGAAGCAGTTGATGAATTTGTTCATCTTTTTCGGCCCACAGCTGATTGAGCCAGCGTTGAAATTCGACTCGGTAACTGGGTTCATTGATATAGCGTTGGTCGTCGACGACGGGGACCGGGCGGGCTTTGATGTGCATGACCACTTTGCTGACCTTGCCATGCATCACGCTCGCGAGGATATCTTTAGGGGCATCAGGATAAGCCATGGTGATATCTAATACATGGGTAAATTGCTCGCCCATGGCTGACAGGGCAAAGGCACTGCCTCCGGCTTTAGGGCGCAATAAATAACGATAAGGCGATTGTTGGCGTTGGCGCTTTTCTTCGGTAAAGCGACTGCCTTCGACGTAGTTAATAATGGTCGTCGGTAACAAGCGAAATCTCTCACACGATTTACGCGTGGTTTCCATGTCCTTGCCTTTGAGCTTAGGGTTCTTTTTAAGCTTCTCTGCACTGGTACGATTCATATAAGGCATATCCAATGCCCAGCACCCAAGCCCTAAGAAGGGCACGTACAATAGCTCTTTCTTCAGGAAGAACTTCAACATCGGGATATGATTACGTAGGACATAGGTCTGAGCGGCAATATCAAAGCCACTGAGGTGATTGCTAATGATTAAGTACCAGCCTTGCTTGTCGAGATGCTCTAATCCTTGAATATCCCATTCAATTTTGGCAATCAGTTTAAGAATGCCGCCATTACAACTGGCCCATGCCCACATAAAAGAGTTCATGACGCGGGTTAATGGTGTGCGAGCAGCTTGCCAAGGCAGCAATAATTTTAGCAGGCCGCCAATGCTGATAAGCCCTGCCCATAAGGAAGTATTGATAATAAGTAATAGCCCTGACAGCAAGAATAGAATAGGACCCGGTAAAAAGTTGAGCATATTAGCATTCGCCTTGGAGGTGTTGAGGATCAGATGTTCGCTGACATAGGAATTGATCTTTGTGCAGCCAGATCTGATTTAATTCTTGTTGGAATTGTTGCTTAAATTGGCGATCGTTTTGGTAATCCCCACGCATTGCTGCGGTAATGGGTCTGATTTGAATGTCGACACTGATCTTGCCACCTTTACCACTGAGATAATCAAAGAAACTGGGGACACCATCGGCGTAATGGATAGTGACATCGACTATTTTGTTGATTTCGGGCATGGCCGCTAAAGCAAAGGCCATGCCGCCGGCTTTAGGCCTTAACAGGTGATTAAATGGTGAATGTTGTTTGGCATGCTTACTGTCTTTAAAGCGGGTGCCTTCAACAAAATTCATCACGCTGACCGGTTTGTATTTAAATTTACTGCAAGCTTTACGCGTGATCTCTATGTCTTTGCCTTTGAGTTTGGGATTTTTTTTGAGTTCGGTGGGGCTATAGCGCCGCATAAATGGAAAGTCTAATGCCCACCACACGAGGCCAAGCACGGGCACGAAAATCAATTCCCGCTTAAGAAAGAACTTTAGAAAAGGAATTTTGCGGTTAAATATGCCCTGCAGCACTAAAATGTCTACCCAAGATTGATGGTTGGAGATCACCATATACCAGTCATCTTTGCTCAAGTCGGTTGCTCCGGTGACTGACAGACTGATGGGGTGTAAATACCTTTCCATCCAGCCGTTGCAACTGATCCAACAGCTGGCTAAAAAATCCAGCATGCTGCTGCAGGTGTTCTGCAATGGTTTGATAGGGATAAGTTTGATCAAACAGAGCAGAAGAAGTGGTGTCGCCCAAAAAAGAGTATTAATAACATAACCGCAAAAGACTATCGATCCGCGGATTTGTGACCACAACTGCTTCATTCATTCTTCTCCTGACACCAATTGGAGCGATATGGTACCGCTTGTGTAGATTTTCCTCAAACTTTGGTTGCCGCTTGGCGTGATAAAGCGGTTTTTTGTAAGGGAAAGGCTGAATCAATTAACAATTGGGTGGCGAGCGTTGCCAATTGGCTTGCCCGTGGTGCTCTGCGCTGAGAGATAAAAAAGAGCCGCACTGCCTCGGGGGAGTGCGGCTGCTTGTGCTGAGACTAGTTTGGACTAATTGAGATCAAACCGATCGGCATTCATGACCTTGTTCCATGCTTGAATAAAATCATGAACAAATTTCTCCTGCGCATCATTAGCACCATACACTTCGGCAATGGCGCGTAGTTGGCTATTGGCGCCAAACACTAAATCGACTCGGGTGGCCGTCCATTTGACTTTGCCAGTCGCCATCTCGCGGCCTTCGAATACTTGGGCACTATCAGAGGTGGGTTGCCAGTCGATAGATAAATCCAGCAAGTTGACAAAAAAGTCATTGGTGAGTGAACCGGGTCTGTGGGTGAGCACTCCATGGCTTGAGTGGTCATAGTTAGCATTTAACGCTCGCATGCCACCGACTAATACCGTCATTTCGGGGCCGCTTAATTGTAATAACTGGGCGCGATCGACGAGCAACTCTTCCGCTGCCACGGTGAACACTGCGCGGCTGTAGTTTCTAAAGCCATCGGCGGCAGGCTCTAATACCTCAAATGATTCAATATCGGTTTGAGCGGCGGTGGCATCGGTGCGTCCGGGGGTAAAACCAACACTGGCACTGACACCGGCGGCCTGAGCCGCTTGCTCGATGGCCGCGGCAGCCGCAAGTACAATTAAATCAGCCAGTGATATGGCTTTATTACCCGTTTGCGCAGAGTTGAAATCTGACTTTATGCCTTCTAAGGTTGTGATCACTTTGGCTAATTGCTTGGGTTGATTCACTTGCCAATCTTTTTGCGGCGCGAGACGAATGCGCGCACCATTGGCGCCACCGCGATAATCAGAACCTCGGAACGTCGATGCCGATGACCACGCGGTATACACCAGCTCCGCAATCGACAGGCCCGAATTTAGTATGGTGTGTTTTAAACTGGCAATGTCTTGCTCATCCACTAAGGCATGATCTACTAAGGGCACAGGATCTTGCCAAATAAGATCTTCAGCAGGGACCTCCGCCCCCAAATAGCGAGACTTAGGCCCCATATCGCGATGGGTTAATTTAAACCAAGCTCTGGCAAAGGCGTCGGCAAATTCATCGGGGTGTTGATGGAAGTGTTGCGAGATTTTTAGGTACTCAGGATCTTCGCGCATCGACATATCGGCAGTAGTCATCATGATGGCGACCTTTTGGCTATTGTCTGCGGGATCTGGCGCGTGATTTTCGGCGGCAAGGTTGACCGCAGCCCATTGATGGGCGCCAGCGGGGCTTTTAGTTAATTGCCATTCATAGCCTAACAGCATATTGAAATAGCTGTTATCCCACTGAGTGGGGGTCGGAGTCCACGCACCTTCTAAGCCACTGGTGATGGCATCACGGCCTTTACCGCTGGCATAACGACTCTTCCAGCCTAGCCCCATTTGCTCAATTGGTGCGGCTTCGGGTTCGGGGCCGACTAACGCGGCATCGCCAGCACCATGACATTTACCGAAGGTATGACCGCCAGCGGTTAAGGCAACCGTCTCATAGTCATTCATGGCCATACGGGCAAAAGTTTCTCGAACGTCACGTCCCGATGCCAGTGGATCTGGGTTACCATCTGGGCCTTCAGGATTCACATAAATCAGGCCCATTTGGACTGCGGCTAATGGGTTTTCTAGATCACGCTCGCCACTGTAGCGCTTATTGCCGAGCCATTCGTCTTCAGCGCCCCAGTAAATATCGTCTTCGGGTTCATAAATATCTTCACGACCGCCACCAAAACCGAACGTTTTAAATCCCATCGATTCGAGGGAGACATTGCCGGTGAGTATGATCAAGTCGGCCCAAGATAATTGCTTGCCGTACTTTTGCTTAACTGGCCACAATAAGCGTCTGGCTTTGTCGAGATTACCGTTATCTGGCCAACTATTGATGGGAGCAAATCGCTGATTGCCGGTCCCCGCGCCGCCACGCCCATCGCCTTTGCGATACGTCCCCGCGGCATGCCACGCCATGCGGATCATCATAGGGCCATAATGGCCATAATCGGCCGGCCACCACGGTTGAGAGTGAGTTAATATGTGCTTTATGTCTTGTTTTACTTGCTGTAAATCGAGTTTTGTAAAGGCTTCACGGTAATTAAAACCCTCATCCATCGGCGACGATTGGCGACCATGTTGATGTAATATTTTTAAATTGAGTTGATTCGGCCACCAATGCATATTTTGGCTGCCTTGTCCGCCAACATGGGTATTACCGCCATGCATCACCGGGCATTTGCCGGCACCATTACTATTGTTCATATAAGTTCCCTCGCGCAAGTGGGGTGAAACGGGCAACAGGTTGTGCTCTCTGCCATTGACTATAGTCGAGTGGGTATCGCTTGCTGTGACGATTTAGCAATCGCGGTAATCGATTATTTCGCGGATGAAATTTATTAACTGAATATCAGATGGTTAGTATCGGTGTGCTGGCGTATTTTGTCTCAACCTTGGTGCTGAATTTTTTATGGCCAATAAAAAAGCCCATCATTGGGCTTCTTGCGCGCGGATGCGACTTAAGAATACGCGCCGGCACTGTAGTGCAATTCATAGCTGTGGCTGTAAATTTCGAGAATATTGCCAAAGGGATCTTCCATATAGATCATGCGATAGGGTTTTTCTCCAGGGTAGTAATAGCGTGGGGCTTTCATGCGCTTTTTGCCGCCAGCCGCCACAATTTTTTCGGCTAACTCTTCGACATTTGGATCTTGCACACAGAAGTGGAAAATACCGGTTTTCCAATATTCAAAGTTATCTTCGGGATTTTGTTGGTTGTTGAACTCAAACAGCTCAACCCCGATGCGGTCGCCGGTCGATAAGTGTGCGATGCGAAAGCGTTGCCAGCCTTGACCAAAGACATCGGTACACATTTCGCCAATGGCGGAATTGTCTTCAATGATTTCGGTGGGCTCCATGATGAGATACCAGCCTAACACTTGAGTGTAGAACTGAACGGCAGCCTCTAAATCGGGCACTGAAATACCAATATGAGAAAAACTGCGGGGATAGGTTGTGCTTGCTGTCATAGTGACCTCGATACAATAAGTGAACCCCGCTAGTCTAATTAGTCAGTATCAATACATAAAATTATTAATTATTCTAATATTGATAATTTAAATTTATGGATGCTAATGTGCTCAATCAACAATGGCTACTCACTTTTAAGACCTTGGTTGAACTGGGGAGTTTTACTCGGACCGCTGAACAGCTCTTTATGACCCAGCCTGGGGTCAGCCAACATATCAAGAAGTTGGAACAAGCTTGTGGATATGCATTGTTGCAGCGCCACCGTAAACGTTTTGAACTGACCGACGCCGGTAAAAAAGTCTATCAATACAGCCTGAGTTTACAGCTGCAACAAGCCGAGTTATTGGCGGCTTTAGGTGAAGACCAAGCATTTGTTGGTGAATGCCGCTTGGCCTGTTCGGGCGCCTTAGCCTTAAGCCTGTATCCGAAAATGTTGAGGTTGCAACAACAGCATTCACGCCTGAGCATGATGCTCGAGGTCGCGCCGAATCAATCGATACTGCAACAAATACAGGCGGGCACGATTGATATGGGGATCGTCACTCATCTCAGCAATGAGTGGTTGTTTGACAGTGAAGTTATCGGCTATGAATCGTTATGTTTACTGTTACCCGCCAGTTTTACAGCGCCAGTGACTATCGCCTCCCTGACCCAACTAGGAATAATTAAGCATCCAGATGCGATGCAATATTTATCGTTATTTTGCCGTCAATGCGGTAACGATGAATTGTTAGGTCTGCCATTAGATTCGTTGCCAATCAGTGGCTATGTGAATCAACTGTCGCAAATACTGATGCCTGTTGCTGCCGGTTTTGGCTTTACCGTCTTGCCTAAAAGTGCGGTGGATAATTTTGCCTTGCCCGCCACCATCCAATGTTATCAATCGCCACAGAGGGTGCATGAAACCTTATATGTCGTGCAGAAACGACATCGTCTGCTGCCCACGCGCTATCAAGCGTTACTCGAGGCGGTGCGGCAGGTGATCCAACCGGCCGCGATTGGCTAGTGGTTCACTGGGATTCGCTAGTTTCGCCGGGATTATGTAATGATCAGTACTGGTTGAGGTTATGCAGCAATCTATCCATAGCGCGGAAACTAAGCGCTTGTGCCACGTGGCGCCGCTCAACGATGGATGATTGTTGCAAATCGGCAATCGTGCGACTGACCTTCATGATGCGATGAAAGCTGCGCACAGAGAGTCCGAGCTTTTCAATACTTGATTCAAGAAATTGGCGATCGGACGCGCTGAGCTGACAGGCGTGATCTAACGCCTTGCCGGCTAGGTATTTATTGAGCGTCCCTTGACGATCCAACTGAGCTTGTCTTGCGCGCAAAACCCGCTCGCGAACTTGGAGGGTGGTTTCGCCTGATTGGCTATTGGCTTGGGACAAACTGCCGCTTGGGAGTTTTGGTACTTCAATGCTCAAATCAAACCTGTCTAAAAAGGGCCCAGACAGCTTGCTTAAATAGCGCAGCACTTGATCCGGCGTTGAGCGGCGTTGACCTTCAACATCGCCACAAGGGCTAGGATTCATGGCGGCAATTAACTGGAATTGGCAGGCAAAGTTTAATTTGGCTTTAGCTCGGGAGATGACCACCTCACCGGTTTCTAGCGGCTCCCTCAAACTATCGAGGACTTTTCTTGGGAATTCGGCTAATTCATCGAGGAATAATACGCCCTTATGGGCGAGTGATATTTCCCCCGGTTGTGGCTGGGAGCCTCCGCCAACTAAGGAGATAGCGGAGCTGGTATGGTGAGGATTACGAAATGGGCGCTGGCGGAGCTGCGCCGGCGTAAGGGTCATGCCGGCAATGGAATACAGTGAGGCAACCTCCAGTGCTTCTTGGTAGTTGAGCGCCGGTAACAAGGGCAAAATTCGATTAGCCAGCATGGTTTTCCCCGTCCCCGGAGGCCCAACTAACAGTAAATTAAATTCGGCTGCGGCGGCAATTTCGAGCGCTTGTTTCGCTTGGTGTTGGCCGATGATATCACTTAAGCATAACGCGTCATTGGGCAGGCTTTGTTCTATCCAATGGGGTTGATTAGCGCTATTGGCGAGCTCCGTTCTGCCATGCAAATAATCACTTACTTGTTGTAAGTGGCCAGCCAAATAACAGGCTTGATGGCCAACTAACTCGGCATCTGCATGGTTTTCAATGGGGATAATTAGCCGGTGCTGGGCATTTTTAGCCGCCACTAGTGTGGGCAATAATCCGCTGCAACCGTTTATCTGGCCAGATAACGAGAGTTCGCCGGCAAATTCAGTGTCTTTGAGGCTTGATGGTGGGATTTGCCCGGATGCGGCTAAAATGGCAATCGCTATGGGTAAGTCGTAGCGACCACCTTGTTTAGGTAATTCTGCTGGGGCTAAATTAACCGTTATTCGTCGCATCGGAAATTCAAACCCCGAATTGATCAGTGCGCTGCGAACTCGCTCTTTTGCTTCTTTGACCGATGTTTCGGGTAAACCCACCAAGGAAAAACTCGGCAGGCCATTACCGATATGCACTTCGACTTTGACCTGTGGGGCATCGACTCCAAATTGGGCGCGGGTAAGGGTAGTCGCTAGCGCCATGGTGCTAGCTCGAACGAGAATGAGTCTAACAGCTTACTGCTCATGACCGACGACACTATCCAAGGAAAGTTCTGGTTGATAGATTTGATAATGACTGTCATTACGCTTGGCTTGATACATGGCAATGTCAGCATTGATCATTAAGCTGGTTTTATCATGACCATCAGTCGGGTATTGGGAGATGCCAATGCTGACCCCAATAGACAGAGTAGCCCCTTCATATTCTATTGGGGTTAATAAGCTTTGTTGAATCGTTTGTGCAATCCTGATCGCCATGTCAGAGTCATAACCTGGCAATAATACCGCTAACTCGTCTCCGCCTAAGCGTGCGGTAATGGCATCTTCTGGCACGGAATTGATTAATCTCTCAGCCACGACTTTTAACACGTGGTCGCCATAGCTGTGGCCATAATTATCGTTGATCAGTTTGAATTTATTGAGATCTAGCATCATGCAGCAAAAATACGGGGCTTGAGAGCCAAACATCTTTTCTAAATCGAGATAAAATTGATGGCGATTGTCAAGGCCGGTCAAACTGTCGTGGTGCGCTTGGTAATAATTGTCTTTAAGGGTACGCATTAAATCGCCGATGGTTTGGCGACTCATGCAAGTAATCACAAACACAAAGGCGCCGCCGCCGCAAAAGATAGCAGCAACCACCAGTTCGAGCATCGACACCATATGGTCCACCAACATGTATATGAAGCCGATATAGCCTAAAATAAACATACCAATCATCCCGACTAACATCAGCCATCCTTTATGCTGATAATCGGATAAATGTAGAATAATATAGGCCGGCCTGACGGAGGCAATTAAGCCTATCAAACCAATAAAAACCAAGCATACAGCAATAATTGTCATGCAAATCACCGTGATTAACGTGATTTAAGTATAGTCAAATGACTAAAAATGCTATTTTTTGTTTGTTTGTTAACTGGTCGCTGGCGACCTTACTCTGTTAGGCATATATTTAGCTGTTGTTTGTGTACGCTTTCACGCGTTAATCCTTTCTTCTTCCGGGTGTATCCATGGGCTTGTTCGAGAATTTGTTACTCATATTTCTGTTAATCAGCATCAGTAGTTTTTTTTCTATGTCTGAAATTGCTTTAGCGGGCTCGCGTAAAATGCGTTTGCGTCAGCTGTTTGATGAGGGCGATCTTAGGGCTGGCCGAGTGTTACAGTTACAAGCTCAACCTGGGAGCTTTTTTACTGTGGTGCAGATTGGATTGAATGCGGTTGCAATCTTGGGGGGGATTGTGGGGGAGTCGGCCTTTACGCCTTACTTTAAACTGGCATTAGCGCCGCTATTGTCCGAGCCCTACTTAGCCCAAGTGAGTTTTACCCTGTCATTTGTGATGGTCACCAGTTTGTTTATTTTAATTGCCGACTTGATGCCTAAGCGTGTGGCGATGGCGATGCCCGAGCAAATTGCCATGGCGTTAGTGGGGGCCATGTCATTTTGCATCGTGATGCTAAAACCATTGGTCTGGTTATTTAACGGCATTGCTAATGGCGTATTTAAGTTGCTTGGGATCCCAATGGCACGCAACGATGCGATTACTGAAGACGATATTTACGCTGTGATGGCGGCGGGTACTGAAGCTGGGGTGCTGCATAAAGATGAGCAGCAATTAATGGAAAACGTGTTTGAAATGCAAACCGTGCCCGTGACAGCGGCCATGACAGTGCGCGAGAGCTTGGTGTTCTTTTTGCAACAAGACACTGAAGAAGACATGAAGCGTAAAATCGCCGAAGATCCACATAACAAGTTTTTGGTGTGCGATGGTCAACTCGATCAAATCAAAGGATTTGTGGATGCTAAAGAGTTATTGATCCGCGTGATCAATGGTGAAGTTATTGACTTGAAAAAAGGGGATTTACTGCATCCGGCATTGATCATTCCCGATACCCTGAATTTATCTGAGGCGATGGAGTATTTTAAAAATAATCGTGCCGATTTTGCTGTGGTAATGAATGAGTATGCGCTGGTGGTTGGGGTGGTCACGACCAATGATTTACAGAGCGCAGTCATGGGGTCTTGGAACCTCGCCGAAGGCGAAGAGCAAATTATTGCTCGCGATACGAATTCTTGGCTGGTGGATGGCTTAACGCCGATTACCGATGTCATGCGTGCGTTTGATATTGAGGAATTTCCTCAGAGTCAGAATTATGAGACTGTCGCCGGCTTTATCATGTATATGCTGCGTAAAATTCCCAAGCGTACCGATTACGTCGTCCATGGGGGCTATAAATTTGAAGTGGTCGATATCGATGCTTATCGGGTCGATCAATTACTAGTCACTCGCATCGAACAAGACAAATTGTTAGGTGAAAACATTAATGCTTCACCGTTAATGGATGCAAAGCCTCAAGATAACGACTGATAAAAGGCGGCTAAGCGGGGATCTTGTGCCATAGTCCGTCGCGAGATGCAGCCTAACGCCAACGGCCTGACCATCGACAGTGGTAAGGCCGTTAATCTTTCCCGCACCGGACTATGTTGAATCACGACTTCCGGCAAAATACTGATACCACACCCCAGCGCGACCATTGAGGCCATAGCTTCGTGGCCAGACACCTGCGCATAAATCTTCATCTTCAATCCCAATTGTCGATATAAATTCTCGGCTCGATGTCGGCTGGGTCCTCGCTCAGGCAAGATCAGCGGTAGAGCTAACCAATCAGTTATTGTGTGGTTTGGCAGCGGATCGTGATGAGCGACTACCAGGCACATAGGGATAGAGTCGATTTCCTTAAAGTCTAAACTGTTAGCCAGTACTTCGGGTTTAGCCGCAATGGCAATATCGGCCAAATTTTGCTGCACTTGTTCTGGAGCGTTGGCGGCATCACCGGTGGTTAAATGGATTTCTACCAAGGGATGTTGGCGCCGAAATTTATCGAGTAACTGAGGTAAATGGCTATAAGCGGCGGTCACTGAACAATAGAGACGCAACTGACCACTTAACTGGGTGGTCGGTGTGAGTTGCTGTTGCAAAAAGTGCCATTGGTTAACGGTTTCTTGAGCGAAACGTCGAAAGGCTACCCCCCCTTGAGTCAGCCGTACTTGGCGGTTGTCACGTTCGAATAATCGGCATTCGGCGAGGGTTTCTAATCGTTGTAATTGTCGGCTTAGGGTCGATGGGCTGACATGCATTTGTTGCGCAGTTTGGCCAAAATGCAAGGTATCGCATAGGTGTAAAAACAGTTTCAGGCTGCGAATGTCCAAAGTTAACCTCATGTTGCAAAAAATGAAACGTTATGTGCCGAATATATCATTTTAAGCAACTAAAGATACAAGTTATAGTCAATCTATAGCAGTAGTCATTTTCAACGATCCGGCGACAGGAGTTAACCATGGCCAATTATTTCAATTCGTTAAGTTTACGAGAGCAGCTGACACAATTAGGTCAGTGCCGTTTTATGCAGCCAGACGAATTTCGTCAAGGCTGCGATTTTATCCGTGATTGGAATATCGTTATTTTGGGGTGTGGTGCGCAGGGACTGAATCAAGGGTTGAATATGCGCGACTCTGGCTTAACTATCTCCTATGCCTTGCGTCAACAAGCGATCGATGAACAACGTGAGTCCTTTAAACGAGCTAGTGCCAATGGCTTTAAGGTTGGCAGCTTCGAGGCGCTGATCCCTGAGGCCGATCTGGTGTTAAATCTGACCCCAGATAAACAGCACTCCCAAGTCGTCAATACGATTATGCCGATGATGAAGCAAGGAGCGACCCTTTCTTATTCTCATGGATTTAATATTGTGGAAGAGGGCATGCAAGTTCGCCCTGATATTACGGTGATCATGGTAGCGCCAAAATGCCCTGGCACTGAAGTGCGCGAGGAGTATAAGCGTGGCTTTGGGGTGCCGACCTTGATTGCGGTTCATCCTGAAAACGATCCTAACGGCCAAGGTTTTGAGATCGCCAAGGCGTATGCCAGTGCCACCGGCGGCGATCGCGCTGGCGTTTTGCACTCGTCGTTCATTGCCGAAGTGAAATCCGATCTCATGGGAGAGCAAACCATCTTATGCGGCATGCTGCAAACCGGGGCGATTTTAGGTTATGAAAAAATGGTTGCCGATGGTCTTGAGCCAGGCTTTGCCGCTAAGTTAATTCAGCAAGGTTGGGAAACCATCACCGAGGCGCTCAAGCACGGTGGGATTACCCACATGATGGATAGGTTGTCTAACCCAGCCAAAATTGCTGCTTATAAAATTGCTGATGAGCTAAAGCAACAGTTAAGGCCCTTATTTGAAAAGCATATGGATGACATCATTAGTGGTCATTTTTCCGCCACTATGATGGATGATTGGGCCAATGATGATGCTAATTTATTGCGTTGGCGCGCCGAAACCAATGATACCGGCTTTGAACAAGCTCCCCAAAGCGATGAAGTGCTATTGGAACAAGCGTATTTCGATAAAGCGATCTTGCTGGTGGCCATGATTAAGGCCGGCGTTGAGCTCGCATTCGATACCATGGTTGCCGCCGGTATCATTGAAGAGTCCGCTTATTATGAGTCGCTGCACGAAACGCCGCTGATTGCTAATACAATTGCCCGCAAGCGCTTATATGAAATGAATGTAGTGATTTCGGATACCGCGGAATATGGCTGTTACTTGTTTAATCATGCTGCAGTGCCGTTGCTGCGGGAATATGTCATGCAATTGGCTCCTGAGTATTTAGGTGCTGGCTTAAGATTCGATGACAACCAGGTCGATAACCAAGAGTTGATCCGCGTCAATCATGCGATCCGCCATACTCAGGTCGAGCAAGTAGGCGCGAAATTACGGGGTTACATGAAAAATATGAAGCGTATTAATCTCGACTGAAGCTGAATCGAAGTGACTCGTTGATGAAAATACTTCACTCGGCCACTTTTTTAGTTGGGCTTGAATGGTTATTGTGTTAAACCTGTATGCATATATGTAACGCATTAGTGAACGCACCCCAAATAGGGAACGAGTGTAGCAATGACCAATCAAGCCCAAATCACATCTCTGCAGCAAGTTAAGCCCAGCCTTTTAGGCCGCCTAACCGTGCTCGTGTCTGTGATTATTACCTTGGTGATTATTATCTCATCACGGGGGCGGCCTAAGGCGCATTGACCACACTGAACGCAGTTAACGTCAACCCCCCGCTCCCACAGGACCGGGGGGTTTTGTTTTTCTAGGCAGAGGCAGTATTAATGGAACATGAGCAAGAGATTAATGGCGCGCAAGCGGTTATCCGAGCGCTACTAGCCCATGGGGTCACTCAAGTATTTGGCTACCCTGGTGGTGCCATTATGCCGATTTATGATGCCTTGCATGGGAGCGAGTTAGAGCATGTACTTGCTCGGCACGAACAAGGCGCGGCGTTTGCGGCACTCGGTTATGCCAGAGCGAGCGGTAAAACTGGGGTCTGTTTTGCGACCTCAGGACCTGGCGCAACTAACCTCATCACCGTGCTTGCTGATGCCTTACTAGATTCAGTGCCATTGGTCGCGATTACTGGGCAAGTCCCTCAAAGCCTGATTGGTACGGATGCATTTCAAGAGGTCGATGTTCTAGGATTATCTTTGGCGTGCACTAAACACAGCGTCATGGTGCGTCACCTTGATGAATTATTGCCGGCCCTGTATCAAGCCTTTGAGCTGGCTGCCAGCGGTCGCCCAGGCCCGGTATTGGTGGATATACCTAAAGATATTCAACTGGGAAAGCTTAAGTATCGCGCACCATTAATGGCGGTCGACGAGCTTCCTAGTCTCAATGAGGCTGAACTCACCCAAGCTAAATTGCTTATTCAAGCCGCCACGCGACCTATGGTATACGCCGGCGGAGGGGTCGGTATGGCTGGGGCGGTTGGCGCGCTACAACATTTTCTTGAACAAACCGGTATGCCATCGGTCGCGACCCTCAAAGGCTTGGGCTGTATTGATGCCAAGAATCCTTATTACCTCGGGATGTTGGGCATGCATGGGTTGAAGGCCGCCAATTTGGCCGTGCAACAATGTGATTTACTGCTGGTGGTGGGAGCTCGTTTTGATGATCGCGTCACCGGCCAGTTAGCGAAGTTTGCGCCTAATGCCAAGGTTATCCATTTGGATATTGATCCTGCCGAATGTGGCAAGTTACGCCAACCAGAGGTGTCGTTTTGCGGCGACATTCATGCGGCATTAACTTATTTAAGTGGTCCCCTGTCTATTGATGTTTGGCAGCAAGAGTTGCACCAACTCGCGCAGCAACATCAATGGAACTATGACCATCCGGGTGAGTTGATTTACGCGCCCAAGCTATTGCGTCAGTTAGCGGATAAGTTGCCAGAGAATAATGTGGTCAGTTGCGATGTTGGCCAACACCAAATGTGGGTCGCGCAACATATGTGGTTTCGCCGTCCGGAAGATCATCTCTCCAGTGCCGGCTTAGGGACTATGGGGTTTGGTTTACCCGCGGCCATCGGAGCTAAATTTGCGCGGCCCAATGCCATGGTTGTTGCTGTCTGTGGCGATGGTTCCATCATGATGAATATTCAAGAGTTGGCAACCATCAATCGCTATCAACTCGATGTCAAAATTGTTCTGATAGACAACAGCAAATTAGGCATGGTTAAACAGTGGCAGCAATTGTTCTTCGAGGGGCGTTTATCGGAAACTGACTTATCAGATAACCCTGATTTTGTTGCTTTGGCGGCCATATTCAATATTGCGGGGCGCTGTATTAGCCGAGCCGATGAGGTGACGGCTGGTTTGGAACAGATGTTGGCGCATCCCGGAGCCTTTTTACTGCACGTTAAAATCGACGAAGCATTCAATGTTTGGCCTCTAGTTCCACCTGGAGCTGCCAACGATCAAATGATAGAACAGCCAATTGCGACAAAGGGGAAAGTATTATGATCCATCACATCAACTTGGTGACCCAAAACCGTCCCGAAGTGCTTGAGCGGGTACTTAGAGTCGTGCGTCATCGTGGATTTACCTTAACTGCCATGGTGATGGATTGTAAGGGGGGGGTGAATACCCTTGAAATTCAAGTCGAAGCGGAGCGAGCGATTGAGTTGTTGACCAGACAGTTGACAAAATTATTAGATGTTACCGAGTGTCAGGTAACCACAGTATTGGCCCAACAAGCCAGAGGATAAGGACAGAATATGGCAAAGTTAAGATCAGCAACCACCACTGAAGGTCGTAATATGGCGGGCGCTCGTGCCTTATGGCGTGCTACCGGTATTAAAGATGAGGATTTCGGCAAGCCGATCATTGCCATCGCCAACTCCTTTACCCAATTTGTGCCGGGTCACGTGCATTTAAGAAACATGGGGGCGTTAGTGGCTGGCGCTATTGAAGAGGCCGGCGGTATAGCCAAGGAATTTAACAGCATTGCGGTGGACGACGGTATCGCGATGGGGCATGGCGGCATGCTGTATAGTTTGCCTTCGCGGGAGTTGATTGCCGATAGCTTAGAATACATGGTTAATGCCCATTGCGCCGATGCATTAGTTTGTATTTCTAATTGCGACAAGATTACCCCCGGTATGTTAATGGCGGCACTGCGTCTCAATATACCCGTGGTGTTTGTGTCTGGTGGGCCGATGGAGGCGGGTAAAACCAAGCTATCCGATAAGATCATTAAACTCGACTTAGTCGATGCCATGGTTGCCGGCGCCGATAGCCGCGTGTCTGATAGTGATAGCGAGCAGATTGAGCGCAGTGCTTGTCCCACCTGTGGTTCGTGTTCTGGGATGTTTACCGCCAATTCAATGAACTGTTTAACGGAAGCATTGGGCTTGTCCTTGCCTGGCAATGGTTCACTGCTGGCGACTCACGCCGATCGTCGAGAGTTGTTTTTGGAAGCTGGGCGCCGCGTTATGGGGTTAGCTAAGCGTTATTACCAGCAGGATGATGAATCGGTGTTGCCGCGTAATATTGCCAATTTCAAAGCATTTGAAAATGCCATGACTCTTGATATTGCCATGGGGGGCTCATCGAATACTGTGCTGCATTTATTGGCTGCAGCCTATGAGGCTGATGTCGATTTTACCATGGCCGATATTGATAGATTGTCGCGCCGAGTGCCTCACCTATGTAAGGTCGCACCCTCAACCCCTGAATATCATATGGAAGATGTTCACCGAGCGGGTGGGGTGATGGCTATTTTAGGGGAATTGCAGCGGGCCAACCTCTTGCATACCGATGTGGGTCATGTGGCGCTAGACAATGGCACCTTGGCCGATCTGCTCGGCCAGTTCGATGTGATGCAAACCCAGAGTGCTGAAGTTAAACAAATGTTTAGTGCAGGACCCGCAGGAATACCTACCACTAAGGCATTTAGCCAAGAATGTCGTTGGCCGAGTTTGGATACCGATAGGCAAGCGGGTTGTATTCGCCGCCTAGAGCATGCCTTTAGCCAAGAAGGAGGGCTGGCGGTGTTGACTGGCAACTTGGCCGCGGATGGTTGCATCGTAAAAACGGCAGGCGTCGATGAAGATAACCTGACGTTTAGCGGTAATGCGCGGGTATATGAAAGCCAAGATGATGCGGTGGCTGGTATTTTGGGGGGGGAGGTTGTTGCCGGTGATGTGGTCGTGATCCGCTACGAAGGCCCTAAAGGCGGGCCTGGCATGCAAGAAATGTTGTACCCAACGAGTTACCTGAAATCTCGTGGTTTAGGCAAGGCTTGCGCGTTGATCACCGATGGGCGTTTTTCTGGAGGTACCTCGGGGTTGTCTATCGGTCACGTATCACCCGAAGCCGCGGCTGGTGGAATGATTGCTTTGGTACAAACTGGCGATCGGATTGACATTGATATCCCGAGTCGACGTATTCAATTGGCCGTGAGCGAGCCAGAGTTATCCAAGCGTCAATTGGCGATGCTCGCCAAAGGTCCCCAAGCTTGGAAGCCGACTAACCGTCAACGCAATGTGTCTTGGGCGCTAAAAGCTTACGCCTTATTGGCCACCAGTGCCGATAAAGGCGCGGTGCGTGACCGCAGTCAATTGGAGGACTAGTGATGCTAGCACTAGCGCGAGAATCTCAGCTGACATTGGCTAACTACTATTTACAGCGAATACTGCGATCTAAAGTCTATGAAGTCGCGAAAGTCACGCCATTATCAACTATGCCTAAATTATCTTCGCGCTTGGCTCGCCAAGTATATTTAAAGCGTGAGGATATGCAGCCGGTGCATTCCTTTAAAATACGGGGGGCTTATAACCGTATTGCTACTCTTACAGCGGAAGAGCGCCAACGAGGGGTGATTTGTGCCTCTGCCGGTAATCATGCCCAAGGGGTGGCGCTGTCAGCATCGACCTTAGGGGTGAGTGCGGTCATCGTGATGCCGACGACGACACCTTCGATAAAAATTGATGCCGTCAAACGCCGTGGTGGTGAGGTCGTGTTATTTGGCGATAGCTTTGATCAAGCCAATGCCCATGCCCAAGGGATAGCGGCGGCGCAAGGTCGTGTCTATGTTGCTCCCTTTGATGATGAAGCCGTCATTGCCGGTCAAGGCACGGTCGCTCAAGAAATGCTGCAACAACAAGCCGATTTGCAAGCCATTTATATTCCGGTCGGCGGCGGTGGGCTGGTGGCGGGAATGGCTGCTTTTTATAAAGCCGTGATGCCGGAAGTTAAAATCATTGCTGTTGAGCCAGAAGATGCCGCTTGTCTGTTGGCGGCGATGCAGGCTGGCCATCCAGTGGTGCTAGATCATGTTGGTCTATTCGCCGATGGTGTGGCGGTAAAGCGCATCGGTGATGAGCCTTATCGTTTAGCTAAAGAATATGTCGATGAGATCATTACCGTTAGCTCAGATGAAATATGTGCGGCGGTTAAAGACATCTTTGAAGATACCCGTGCAATTGCTGAACCTGCTGGCGCACTTGCCTTAGCAGGATTAAAGAAACATGCCACCACAACGCAGTTTGATAAAGTGGCGGCCGTATTAAGCGGAGCGAACGTTAACTTTCATAGTTTGCGTTATGTGTCTGAACGGTGCGAGCTTGGAGAGCATAAAGAAGCGGTATTGGCCGTGACTGTGCCTGAGCGTCCGGGGAGTTTTTTATCGTTTTGCCAATTACTCTCACCTCGCGCGATTACTGAGTGTAATTATCGATTTAATAATCGCAATCAAGCGGTGGTGTTTGCCGGCGTTAGAATAAATAACCTCGATGAGTTAGGCGGTTTAATTGCAGAACTGCAACAGGCGGGGTTTGCGGTGCAAGATCTCTCTAGTGATGAAACTGCCAAGCTGCATATCCGTTACATGGTGGGCGGTCGGCCACCGCAGGCTCTAAATGAGCGCTTACTGAGTTTCGAATTTCCAGAGCACCCAGGAGCCCTGCTCAAGTTTTTAACCACACTACAAAGCCAGTGGAACATTAGCCTTTTTCATTATCGAAATCATGGTGCAGCCTATGGGCGAGTGTTGGCGGGCTTTGAGGTGCCCGCGTGTGATGAGTTAGGATTCCAAGCGTTCTTAGATGAATTAGGGTTTGTCTATCAAGAGCAAACGAATAGTCCTGCCTATCAGCTATTTTTAGCGCATGGCGAAAGTGACTTTGATAACAAATAGCTAGGGTTCAAAGAGTAGATAGAGCCAACTATGGTACCTTAAGGTCAACGTTGAGATTACATACAAGGAGAGCAGATGATAGTCGCACCACAGTTTAAGGCCTTCAACCCACCGCGTCGGATACTCATGGGCCCAGGGCCGTCAGATATCTACCCGCAAGTGTTAGCTGCGCAATCTAAGCCAACAGTTGGTCATCTGGATCCCTTGTTTGTTGGTATGATGGATGAACTTAAAACATTAATCCAATATGCCTTCCAAACCACCAATGAGATGACAGTCGCTATCTCAGCTCCTGGCAGTGCAGGCATGGAAGCGTGTTTCGTCAATTTAGTTGAGCCTGGAGACAAAGTCATCGTTTGCCGCAATGGCGTATTTGGCGAGCGTATGCGTCAAAATGTGGTACGCATTGGCGCGACAGCCGTGGTTGTCGATAATGCTTGGGGTGAGCCGGTCAATGTCGCTGATGTAGAGGCTGCATTAGTGGCGCATCCGGAGGCTAAATTTGTTGCCTTTGTCCATGCCGAAACATCCACTGGCGCTTTGTCAGATGCAAAAGCAATTTGTGAGGTTGCCAAATCACATGATTGCTTGACCATAGTCGATGCCGTCACATCGTTAGGGGGAAGCGAACTACGAGTGGATGAGTGGGGCATTGATGCTATCTACTCTGGCTCTCAAAAATGCTTATCTTGTGTACCCGGATTATCACCTGTGTCATTTTCGCCTGCTGCAGTGGCTAAATTGCAAGCCCGCCAGACACCGGTGCAAAGTTGGTTTCTCGATCAAAGTCTAGTGATGGGGTATTGGAGTGGCGACGGTAAACGAAGTTACCACCATACCGCACCAGTCAATGCGCTATATGCGCTACATGAATCACTGCGTCTGTTGGCACAAGAAGGGTTAGAGCAAACATGGAAACGTCATCAAGCGATGCACCAAGAATTGAAAGTGGGCTTGCAACAGTTAGGCTTAACCTTTGTGGTTGATGAGGCCAGTCGCCTGCCACAACTCAATACTGTCTATATCCCAAGCGGTGTCAATGATGCGCAAGTGCGTCAGCAGCTACTCGAACGTTACAATCTTGAAATTGGCGCCGGACTGGGTGATCTCGCCGGTAAGGCGTGGCGTATCGGATTAATGGGCTATGGCGCTCGGCGTGAGAATATTGCCTTGTGCTTAAAGGCATTGGCAGACGTGCTCCAGTAGGCACATTTTCAGTAGCGCAGCGCAAGAGCTTAGCATTGTTAAGCTCTTGCTTTACCCCTCAAGACTTCAAACTGCAGCAATGGCGTCTAACTGGCGGCCTAATTGCATCTAGCTATAATAGGGTCACCCGAATAATGCCTTGATACCCCCAAGGTTATTTTGTACTTTTTTCAGGCGTTTGTGGATAACTCTGGGGGTAAGCGGTGAGTTTGATGGGACTAAATTGGGTGTAAATAAAAAATGACGTTTTATGGCAAAAAGCGCTTGCGCAAATGGTTTGCGGCCCTATAATGCGCCCCATCGACACGAGATGAGGCGGCAACGTCACTTGAAGTGAAGATTCACTCACTGACTAACGCACTGAGTGGCCGCGAAAAGAAATTGAAAAATGACTTGACGCACATTGGGAAATGCGTAGAATACGCTTCCCTGAGCTGACGAGAAGTTGGCTCCAAAGCCCACGGCGGCAACGTTCTTTAACAAGTAGAAGACAAGCAAATCTGTGTGGACATTCACAGTAGTTGATAAATCGACAACGATTTAAAACGTCTCGCAAGAGACTTCAACGAAGATGTCCGCATAACATGCAA
>NZ_JAHUTT010000049.1 GCF_019209865.1 Shewanella sp. NIFS-20-20
GCGAGACAGTTCAAGCTTGATGGGAAACGGGATAGGGCCTATCCACGTGCGTTAAAAATGAGTAAAAACAAGTATCCCATTAAGTCTAAGAAAAATGCCGTTCACACTAAGTGAACGGCATTAGCCCATGACTAGCTTTAAGGGCGCGGTTAATGCGCTTTGAGGGCGTTTGTGCTCCAATATTTTCGCGCGCTCGATATAGCGACTCGCCTGATGCCATTGGCTACTCTGCAAGCTTAATTGAGCCAAATGGATCAGTAGCCGTAATTGGCCCACTTCATTTTGTTGCTCAACCGCGTAGGTTAATGATGCCGTTAATTCTGCCAAGGCTTGGCTGTAATTCGCTTGTTTCATATGCACGATAGCCAGATTTTCTTGGGTATGCGCCTGGCGAGCCGCGTGTTGGTGTTCTTGATAAATAGCTAAGGCTAATGAGTAAAAGTGTTCGGCTTGCGCCCAGTCCTCCATCTTCAAATAGACAGACCCCAAATTATTGAGCGTGACCGCCAAACTATTAGGCGAGGCGTGTTGCTGTTTGATCATGAGGCTTTGATGGAAGGCGCTGATGGCTTGCTGGTGATTCTCCATCGCCATATTTGCCGTGCCAATATCACTGAGTGCTTTGGCGATAAGTAAGGGGTCATCGATGCCTTTGGCCAGCTCAAGTGCGTGATTGAATATCGCTAATGCCTGCGGGTATTCGCCTTGGCGGTAATGCAAAATCCCACTGTGATGTAAAAACGAAAATTCTTGATTTGGAAGGATGTCGCTTTCCCAATTGGCGAGCAATGCATTGATCTGGTTGGCAAGATCATATTGGCCTTCGCTGGTATAGATCACCAAACGTTGCAGCTGAATATCAAATATTTGTGCCGAGTGACGATGGTCTTGTTCATGTTCTGCCACTAAGCGGTCGCAACTGGAAAGGCGTTGGTTGTTAGCGAGTTCTGGGTCGAGACAATCGGAGTAACCTGTAGTATTGGCATAGCTTTGAGTGCATAGGGTAAGCCATCCTATCCATATCCAGATAATGAGCGGTAGTTTCACAGTGTCCACGATGAGGTTGCCAATAAATGTTAATTAAAGGTAACACTATTTCGCGGGTCAACTAAAGTTGCATTTGCTTAATACTAAAAGTGGGGGAGGCGTTCAGGCCGAGAGGCCTGAACGTGGCGTCGATAGACTAGCGCTGCGGTTGTTCTTCGCGGCTCTGGCTCCAGAAGCTTTCCAGTTCATAGAGGCGCTCATAGGGTTTGACATCAATGCCACCGCTGGGGCTGGTTGGCTCAAAGATGGCGACTTCTTTATGTTCAGTCATTGGCGGTATGGTGTAGCATTTTTTCAACTTAAACTTGACGCCTTGGCTGGTAAAGTAATAACCAGGCCCAACCATATTTGTCAGAGTATAAGGGGCGTACTCATGCACTTGAACTTGACCGGAACCCGGCACGCTGTAGCCGCCAAACCCACCGCCGCCACCGGCAAAGGTATTGGCATAGTTATGGGTGGCGGTGAAAGTCGTGTACACCTCAGGATCGGCTACAAAGCTAGGAATAGAGCCGGTAAAATTAGCCATAATTTGCGCCTGACTCCAACTCACATCCGCAATTTGGACTATGGTGCCGCGATGACACCAAGGCACGGCTTGTGCCATGGTCACGGCACCTAATGAGATTAATAAGCTTAATGCTGCCGTCAGTTTTACGCTTGTGGTTCTAATATCCATGTCGATTCTCCAAAGTTGATTGGTAACGCTACTTCAAGATTCAAGACGCAAGGATGATAAGTTTGTCGCACTTAACAGACGAACGCGCAATTCGAGTCATCGGCAAGTCATCTTTGCAGTCTGATTGGGGACATGCTCACGCATCTTTAATCGTTAAATGCCATGTGTAAGCGCTGATGGTTAATGTGAGCTATGCCAACCCTGTGGCTTCAATATGAGAGCTCATGGCAAGAAACACGAGTAATGATGCGGGCAAAAGCGGGCGGGGATGATTTGTCCCGATTTTTACCCTCAATCGAAAGCGTCAGTGGCGAAAGTGACGCAAGCGGGGGGATGCACTGGCAGGCGAGCTGCGATAGCCGCTGCGGATCACTCTCCTTGCTTAATCAATGAAATCTGCTGGTGCATGGCCTCAGAGCACAGTAAGATGCATGTCTAAAATTGAGTATTCAAGTTATGCTAGGTGGTAAGTGATGAAATTAGACAAAATTGACAATAAATCTAAGCGCTTGCGTAAAAAACTCTACCTCGGAGAGTTTGCAGTATTTGGTTTCCAACTGCAATGTCAGCTGTCATGTCAAACCGAGGCTGAATACGACCAGTTCACTGATGAGTTATTTGCTTTCTTAGAAGCCCATGAATTATGCACAGTATGTGGTGCCTCTAACGGTCGTTGTGACGCGATTGTTCTGCCTGAAGCGCGTTACGGTGCGCCACAACCAGCAGCGATTGACGCCCTTGCTGCTTGGTTAGCTGCGCACCCTATGGTGTCAGCACCTGAACTCGGTCAATTACAAGATTTGACCTATGACGAGTTTGAAGTGATCTAATCGCTGTCAAATCGCTTAAATAGCACGTTGTTAACGTGCTATTTTTTTGTCTAAATTTCCTAAGCTTGCCAAAACGCGGCGAAGTTAACTCGCAAGCTTGGCGGCCCTGAGCCGACCGCCACCCTCATGGTATTAGTTGTAAACCACCGTCTGTAATAACAAGCCGAGACTGAATAAACCGGAAAATATCATGGTGAGTTTTGCCGTTTGACCGAGCAATGGATTGAGCGCTTCACCTTGAGTGACCAAGAATGCTTGCGCTAAATTGCGCGCCATAATCAGTGCGACTCCCGCCAATAACACTGGCAGCCCCGCCAGCACCCCCATTAAAAACCCCCCAATGATCAAGGCGAAAGGTAAGTAAACTAGGGCTTGATATAGACTTCTTGCCGCCTCCTGACCAATCCTAACGGCTAACGTGCGTTTACCCGCCTTAGTATCGGTACTGATATCCCGGGTATTATTCACTAACATGATGGCGGCATTAAATAAGCCGATGGCCGAACCTAACAACCAGGCGCTCAGACTGGTATCACCTGCTTGAATAAAGTAACTGCCTACCACGGCAACTAAGCCGAAAAAGATAAAGGCGGCGACTTCGCCTAAGCCGTGAGAAGCTAACGGATAAGGGCCACCGCTATAACTGAGCGCACCCAGCACAGCAAATATGGCTAACAAGGCCACCACCCAGCCGCCATGCCAGATTAAAATAAAGCCGATAAGGATGGCAAATACTAGCGATAAAATCATACCATTTTTCACCGCAGATGCTGGCAATAAGCCTGATTGTGTCACTCGTATTGGGCCTAAGCGCTCGTCGGTATCGACGCCACTTTTAAAATCGAAATAGTCGTTGGCAAGATTGACTGCGACTTGCAATAACACGGCACACAAGGTGGAAATAACCGCAATGGTCAAATTAAAGCTGGCCAGAGGCAGGGCTAACATATTGCCGACGAGCAAGGGGCCAATGGCCGCAGGCAAAGTGCGTGGTCTAATCGCTAACAACCAAGGATTCATAATCTGAGTTTTTCTTCTAAGTTAGTAAAATAAGAGCGTTGAGCTGAACAAGATGGCCGACGCCATGGCGGCAAATAATAACATAAATTCTTAAAAATATTGACGGTTCTAAAGGCGACGATAATTGCTCGGTATGAGTCTTAATAAATGCTTGTTAGTTCAAAGTTTGTTCGGATGTTTTGTGGTCTATTACTGGAGGACGACCATCTTGCTAAGGACAGAGAAAAGATGCGATTTGAACAGCAACAAATAGTGATCACTGGGGCGGTCAAGGGATTGGTACGCCGCTATGCTTTGGCGCTGGCACAACGGGGCGCCCAGCTGATCCTCGTTGACCGATACGCGGCCACATGTGATGAGGTGAGTGAGTTACTGGCGCATATCTCTGCGCTTGGTGGCCGCGCTGAATATTTATTTTATGATTACTATCAAAAAGATAACTGTGATTTATTGCTGCTTGACATCAAGGCATTAACGCCTAAAGTGGCGGCGTTAATTCATGGTGCCTGTGTGCATGATGAACTAAGGCATGCAGAGCCTGGTCACTTGGCGTTGCAGTGGCAAGTAGAAATCATGTTTAGCTTACAGTTGACTCAAGCGATTTGGCCATTAATGCAGGCACAAAGATACGGCCGGATTGTGATGATGACCAGTGTTAGCGGGCTGTATGGCGACTCGCTGAGAGTGAATGAGTCGGTGACTAAAATGGCGGTGGTCGGGATGGTCAATAGCCTAGCTCAGCGAGGGGCCACCATTGATATTCATGTTAATAGCTTATGTGGCTTAGCGGTGACTGAGTTACCGGAGCAACATTTAGCGGCGCGGGTGAAACCCATTTTTGCTTGCCAAACGCCAGTGGCGGCTTTGTTATTTTTGGCGAGCAGCCAAGCGCCCAATGGCCAGCATTTTTTAGCCGCGGCGGGCAGTGTTAGCCATGGCATGTTTGTGGAGTATCCGAGTGAATATTTCACGGCGGAACAATGCACGCCCGAGGTGATTGCCCGTCATTGGTCTGAGTTGGGCACTAAACGATCTCCAGAGGTGTTGGTCAGCGCCGAGTCTAAAATCTGCGCTTGGACCACCCGAGGCGCCAAGGAACATGATATTAAACTGACTTAATCCTCGGGATTGTTGCTGCGCTTGACTTGCCATTGCCGCCGCTGACCTTTATCTTGGCGTGAGCATTCGTGTAATAGGTAGATTTATGAGTCAGGTGTTAGATGATTTACTGGCCCTTTTGGCCTTAGAACCCATTGAACAAGGGTTATTCCGCGGCCAAAGTCAGGACTTAGGCTTCGGTCATGTGTTTGGTGGTCAGGTGATGGGGCAAGCACTTAGCGCGGCCAAACAAACGGTCGCCAGTGACCGTAAAGTACATTCCTTTCATTCGTACTTTTTACGCGCGGGTGATGAGAAATTACCGATAGTCTACGATGTCGAAAATATGCGTGACGGCGGCAGTTTCAGTGCCCGCCGAGTTAAGGCGATTCAAAAAGGCCGGCCGATTTTTTATATGACGTGTTCATTCCAAGCGCAAGAGGCAGGTTTTGAGCATCAAGATGTCATGCCGCAAGTGCCAGGCCCTGAGGGCCTGCTAAATCAGCAAGAATTAGCCATGACTTTACGTGATAAAGTGCCGGCTAAAATTCTGGAAAAGTTTATGGCTGACGCGCCGATAGAAATGCGCCTCGTCGATGCCCTTAATCCAGTGTTACCCGCGGCCACCGAACCTAAACGTCACATTTGGATCCGTGCCAATGGTGCGATGCCAACAGATACTTGTGTCCATGATTTCTTATTGGCGTATGCGTCAGACTTTAATTTTTTAGTCACCGCCTTGCAGCCTCATGGCGTTTCGTTTTTGACCCCAGGTATGCGTCTAGCCACGATTGACCATGCGATGTGGTTTCATCGGGAATGTGATTTACAAGATTGGTTGCTTTATAGTGTAGATAGCCCAAGTGCAAGCAATGGCCGCGGTTTTGTCCGTGGGCAATTCTTTAACCGTCAAGGTCAATTAATTGCTTCTTGTACTCAGGAAGGCTTGATACGTCAAATGAAAGGATAAAGGCCATCAGATGAGAAAATATTTAGCCACCTCACTTGTTATGATCGTGAGCTTATTGCTCACTGCCTGTGTCACCGTTGAGCCAGCGAAACCTATCGTCGTTAATGGTGCTGCTGGTTATCTGGAAAAAATCAGTTTGCCTCAAGGCAGTGAGATTAATATCGCGATCATTGATTTCGATACTCCGGGAGCCATTATTGCGCAAAAGAATTTCACCATAGCCAGGGTGCCGGTGCCGTTTAAGTTTTTATTGCCTGCCGATACGATTGACGCCAGTGTCAATTATGGCGTGGTCGCGATGATCCGATATCAAGGGCAAGTGCTATTTCAGACTTATGATAAATACCCAGTGATTAATAATGGTAAATTTACCACTGAGGTAATGATGAAACCTATGTATCCCACCAACTAATTATTTCTGAGCCAAATCAGCAGATGATTTAACGCCGCGACTGAGTTCGCGGTTTTTTTATACCGAGAGGGTGCGCAAGAGTGATCATGATCGCAGTTTCGTTGTAGCTGGCGTGAACTGAGGTTAATTATTGATCTACATCAATATTGTTAATCATCCACTGTGGCAGTGTGAACGCAATGTTAATTGAGTTGCCACCCTGGTGGTGTCGTTGTAGTAATGGAGTGTAACAATGAATAAAATGTTGATGAGTGTGTTGGCTGCGAGTTTACTATCCGCCCCGGTAATGGCCCATCAAGCAGGAGATATTATTGTTCGTGCGGGTGCTGTGGTGGTTGCTCCCAATGAATCTAGTCAGGATGTGGCAGGTTTTGGTGAGTTTCAAGTCAGTAATAATACCCAACTAGGGTTAAATTTCGGTTATATGATCACCGACAATGTGGCCATTGAATTATTAGCGGCTACTCCCTTTAGTCATAATGTGTCTCTGCTTGGTGTCGGTAAAATTGCCGAAACCAAACATTTACCACCAACCTTAGTGGCTCAGTATTATTTTGGTGATCCTGCCTCAAAATTCCGTCCCTATGTGGGCGCGGGTGTTAACTTTACCAACTTTTTTGATAATGAGTTCACGAATGATTTAGGCGGTGCGTTAACTGATCTGAGCTTGAGCAATTCTTGGGGTTTCGCTGCGCAAGCGGGTATCGATTATCAAGTCAATGAGCGCTGGTTAGTGAATGCCTCGGTATGGTATGCGCAAATTGACACCGACGTTAAATTCAATCTTGGTGCCGACCCGGTAACCATTAAGACCGATATTGACCCTTGGGTCTATATGGTGAGTGTGGGCTACGTGTTCTAAGCGGTAACACCACTTGAGTGAACCATGGCGCCGATTGGCGCCATGGTGATTGATACTGATTATTTTTTCTCGCCTTTTTTCTTCCAGCGCCGAGTATTATAAATATATTCCGGCAAGACATTAGATAACCATGCCATCAATGCCCAACGCTTAGTGACATAGGCGCGGCGTTTGCCTTTATTCAATGCCTTGATAATTTGTCCGGCCACCTTAGGTAATGGTGCCGACCATAAGCGACTCTGGTGCATGGCCGCCTTATCTAATAACCCCAATTGAATATCGGTAATCGTCAGCGGCAGTTTTAGTCGCTGAGCGTGCATGGATAAGCCTTGCAAATAATTGGCCGCATAAGCTTTAGAGGCATGATAAGCCACTGATGAACCACCGCGTTGGCCGGCAATAGAGTTGATCACGCCTAAATGACCATACCCTTGTTCCATAAAGAGGTTAAAGGCGGTGTTGCCTATGGCGCTAAAGCCTTGAACATTGATGGCAATCATCTGTTGTTCCGCTTGCCAAGGCAGGCTTGGGTGATACAAATTAAGGCCGGTATTGACTAAGATTAAATCGGCCCCACCGAGCTGTTGCCAAGCAAGTTTGAGGGTCGCGATGGCAGCGTCTGGGTTTTGTAGGTCGAGTTTTTCTAAGGTCACTGGCGCCGGTAATTGCTGCACAAATTCAGTCAATGATTCGGGCTCTGCGAGTAACAAATGCAATCGCACTCCTTGATTACACATCTGGCGTACGATTTCTTGGCTTAATTGTGAGCTGGCGCCAACAATAATGGCTTTGGCTTGAGTCATAAGGGTATCTGGCTGAAAGTGTGTGGCTTATGATAGAAACATCTGCCACCATGAACAAGGATATTATCCTAGGTTTGTGGTGCTGTCTTGACCAGTTAAATCGCGCGGTGAAAATTATTCATGTGGATTTGTGGTGGCAGAGATAACTTTTAGAGTTGGAAGTGTAGACATCCAGAAGGCTTGTTGTATGATTAAGGAGCGTCAATGAAGTCATATATGAAATTGTGCATGGTTCCCGTGTTGGCCATGTTGTCCCTTGGCGGGTGTGCAACCCCTGATGCCATGGTAGAAATCCAAGGTGAAGTTTGGTATCGAGAGCGCATGATTTTGCCGCCTGACGCCGTATTAACCGTGCAAGTGCAAGATATCTCAAAAGCTGACGTCGCCGCTGAGGTCCTGGCTGAATTAGAGCGCAATGATGTCACTACGCCGGCACCGTTTTCATTTGTGATAGGGAAAGATCAATTCGAGCCAGGTCATACCTATAGTATTGCTGCCAGAATCACCTTGAATGGTGAGTTGATGTTTATCAACACTAGTAGTTATCGTATTGATTTAAATAGTAATGAACCCATGTCGGTTTTGCTTAATCGAGTTGGTCAGTAGTTAATCTCTGCGCCAACTCCTCAACAGGAAGAGGCGCAGTATGCCGGTAAAAATCCCGGATAATCTCCCCGCAGCCGAGATCTTAACCTCGGAAAATATTTTCGTGATGTCTGAGTCTCGGGCTGCGCTGCAAGACATCAGACCGATGAAGGTGCTGATCCTCAATTTAATGCCAAATAAAATTGAGACCGAAACCCAATTATTACGCCTGCTAGGCAATACCCCGCTGCAAGTTGACGTGGATTTATTGCGGATCCATGACAAACACTCCAAGCATACCCCGAGCGATCATATGAATAACTTTTATCGAGACTTCGATGAAGTGCGCTCGCGTAACTATGACGGCTTGATCATCACGGGAGCCCCTTTAGGGCAAGTGGATTTTACCGATGTTACCTATTGGCAGCATATCACCGAGATCATTGATTGGTCACAAACCCATGTGACGTCGGTCTTATTTTTATGTTGGGCAGCTCATGCCGGACTGTATCATTTATACGGGCTAGAACGAGAGTTATTAGCCAAAAAGCGCTCAGGGGTGTTTAGGCATCAACGAGTGCATCTGCCGGTGCCCTTATTACGTGGGTTTGATGATGAGTTTTTTGTGCCGCACTCGCGTTATGCGCAAATCCCGTGTGATCAGTTAGCGCAGCATCAACAACTGCAAGTGCTCGCTTCCTCCGAGCGGGCGGGGGCGTATTTAATTATCAGCGAAAATAACCGCAATTTATTTGTTACAGGCCACCCTGAATATCAAAAATATACCCTAAGAGATGAGTATCAACGCGATACGCAGCAAGGACTCAATCCCGAGATCCCTTGTCATTACTTTCCTGATGATAACCCTGATCTCGAGCCGATTGCCCGCTGGCACTCCCATGGAAGTTTATTGATCAGCAATTGGCTGAATTACTATGTGTATCAGATGACGCCTTATGATTTGAGCGATATGACGGCGCTGACGCCATGGGAAACCCGATAAAGACTGACCTGAGGCCCGACGCTTAAGGCGCCAGGCCTAACGCAGCGGCTAAGAGCCGTGACTTGCCAGCACACGCTGGTTATGCCTTTGTCATTTCATGGCCTTGCCTAAGTGTCGCTGCTGGCAACCCAACCAACCTTATTGCTTCGATAAGCCTTGTGGCGCTAGCTTAGGCGCTCCTTCCATGCAATATCAGTTACATTTGCTCACGCTATTTTACGGATTTACACCTTGTTGTTAGACTAATTAACACTTGCTTTACGTTCGCGTAAACGTCAAAGTGTTGCTAGTCGATTTAATGAACAACGGTTAGCGTTGTTGATTGAGTGAATTGAGAGCATCTAACAACAGATGTGTTTAAGCAATGGATGTGGAGTAGTTATGAGTGCGATGACAGATATCGTGATTGTTGCAGCCCAGCGTACCCCGATGGGCGGGTTTATGGGTGCTTTGGCCGAGGTTCCCAGCCCGCAGCTTGGTGCGATAACCATCGAGGCCATGCTGAAACAAACTGGCATTGCCCCAGCGTTAGTGGATGAAGTCATCATGGGGTGTGTCCTGCCGGCGGGACTGGGCCAAGCGCCGGCACGACAAGCGGCACTGAAGGGCGGGCTGCCTGATAGCGCCGCGTCGACCACAGTCAACAAGGTCTGTGGTTCCGGCATGAAAACCGTGATGATGGCCGCCGATGCCATACGCAGTGGCAGTGCCAAGGTGGTGATTGCCGGTGGCATGGAAAGTATGAGTCGCGCCCCCTATTTACTCGATAAAGCGCGTGGTGGTATGCGCATGGGGCATGGACAAGTGCTCGATCATATGTTCTTCGATGGCTTAGAGGATGCTTATACTGGCGCGGCCATGGGGACCTTTGCTCAAAAGACCAGTGATGACTATGGCCTGAGTCGTCAGCAGATGGATGATTATGCCTTAATGTCGTTAGCCCGTGCTCAGGCGGCCATCGCCTCGGGGGCGTTTGATGCCGAGATAGTGCCTGTGGTGGTGCAATCTCGTCGTGGAGAGCAGTGCATTAGCCAAGATGAACAACCTGGCAACGCTAAACCCGAAAAAATCCCGAGCTTACGGCCAGCCTTCGCCAAAGATGGCACCATTACCGCAGCGAATTCCAGTTCAATTTCGGATGGCGCGGCCAGCCTGATGCTGATGAGCCGCGAGACGGCCACGCAACTGCAATTGCCCGTACTGGCCAGCATCATGGGCTACCAAACCCATGCGCAAGCCCCTGAGTTGTTTACGACTGCGCCTGTGCAGGCCATGGCTAAGTTGGCCACGCAGCTCGACATCCCTCTGGCTGATTTTGACTTATTTGAAATCAATGAAGCCTTCGCCATGGTGACCATGTTAGCTATTTCAGAGCTCAAACTCGATGTGGCTAAGGTGAATGTCAATGGTGGCGCGTGTGCCTTAGGTCATCCTATTGGTTGCTCAGGAGCCCGAATCATTGTCAGTTTGCTGCATGCCTTACGTCAGCGCGGACTTCGCCATGGAATGGCCAGTTTATGTATCGGTGGTGGCGAAGCTACGGCACTCGCAATCGCAGTGGAATAAGCTTAAATCAACAAGACTCGCCCAAATACAACAATATGATAATGGGCCGCTTAATAAGGAATTACCATGTCTAGCACAGTGTTACATTTCATCGATGGTCAGTATGTTCAAGGCGCAAGCGAGCGCGAGATAATCGTCACCAACCCTGCCAATAACCAAGCCATAGCCAGCCTACATTGCGCCAGTGATGAGCAAGTGCATGCGGCAATCGCCAGTGCTAAGCAGGCGTTTCTCACTTGGCGTGATACCCCAGTCTCTGAGCGTGCTCGCGTGATGCTCCGCTATCAGCATTTGCTCAAAGAGCATCATGATGAACTGGCGACCCTATTGGCCAAAGAAACCGGCAAAACCTTTGAAGACGCCAAAGGCGATGTATGGCGCGGGATTGAAGTGGCTGAACATGCGTGCAACATTGCCTCGTTATCCATGGGGGAGACGGTCGAAAATGTCGCTCGCCAAATTGATACTTACTCCTATACCCAACCGTTAGGCGTGTGCGCTGGCATTACGCCATTTAACTTTCCGGCGATGATCCCTTTATGGATGTTCCCGCTAGCCATCGCGTGCGGCAATACCTTTGTCCTGAAGCCATCAGAGCAAGATCCGATGACACCATTGCGTTTGGCGCAGTTATTTGAGCAAGCAGGCGCGCCAAAAGGGGTATTGCAATTGGTGCATGGTGATAAGTCTGCGGTGGATATTTTGCTATCTCACCCCGATGTTAAAGCCATTTCCTTTGTAGGCTCAGTGGCGGTTGGCCAATATATTTATAAGACAGGGACCGATAATTTAAAACGGGTGCAAGCCTTTGCGGGAGCTAAAAATCATTGTGTCATCATGCCTGACGCCAATAAGCAGCAAGTGATTAATAACTTAGTCGGTGCCTCGGTGGGAGCCGGAGGGCAGCGGTGTATGGCGCTATCGGTGGCGGTGTTTGTCGGGGCAGCTAAAGCATGGATCCCTGAACTGCGCGACGCGCTCGCTAAAGTCAAGCCAGGGGTCTGGGACGATAAAGATGCGGCGTATGGCCCGTTAATTAGCCCTGCGGCCAAGGCGCGAGTGTTAAAGCTCATTGCCGAAGGTAAGGCTCAGGGGGCGCAATGTTTACTCGATGGCAGTGATGCCACTGTCGCCGGTTATGAGTCAGGTAACTGGGTCGGTCCGACCTTATTCGATAAGGTGACCACCGACATGAGCATCTACAACGAAGAAATCTTTGGTCCTGTCTTATGCTGTATGGAGGCCGATACCTTAGACGAGGCCATTGCCTTAGTGAATGCTAGCCCTTATGGCAACGGCACTTCAATTTTTACCGCCAGTGGGGCGGCTGCGCGCAAGTATCAGCACGAAATCGAAGTCGGGCAGGTGGGTATTAATGTCCCGATCCCAGTGCCATTACCTTTTTTCTCGTTTACCGGTTGGAAGGGCAGCTTCTATGGCGATCAACACGCTTATGGCAAGCAAGCGGTGCGTTTCTTTACTGAAACCAAAACCATTACCGCCCGTTGGTTTGAAGAGGACATTGGCAGCACACCTAACATGACCATCGCCTTAAAGTAACGGAAGACTAGACAAGATTGGGAAGTCACTATGAATTTTAATCTGAATGAAGATCAACGCCAATTTGTGGAATTGGCCAGTCAATTTAGCCAGCAAGAATTAGCGCCATATGCAGCGCAATGGGATGAACAACACATCTTCCCGAAGGAAACCCTTCAAAAGGCGGGAGAGTTGGGCTTTTGTGGCTTGTACTCTCCCGAGTCTGAAGGGGGGCTTGGCTTGTCTCGGCTCGATGCGTCATTAATCTTTGAAGCCTTGGCTGAAGGGTGCACGGCAACCACCGCGATGTTGACCATTCATAATATGGCCACTTGGATGCTGACCACCTGGGGCAGCGAGTCGATACGCGCCGCATGGAGCGAGGTGTTAACTTCAGGCCAAAAGTTAGCCTCTTATTGCTTAACTGAGCCGGGGGCTGGCAGTGATGCCGCCGCGTTAACCACCAAGGCGGAGCGTGATGGCGATGAGTATGTGATCAATGGCGCCAAGATGTTTATCTCGGGCGCTGGCGCCACCGAAATGCTAGTGGTGATGTGTCGCACGGGTGAGGCTGGCCCTAAAGGCATTTCGGCGATTGCTGTCCCGGCCGACAAGCATGGGATTATTTATGGCAAGGCAGAACACAAAATGGGTTGGAATGCCCAGCCAACCAGACTGGTGACCTTTGACAATGTCCGTGTTCCAGTGGCTAATTTACTGGGAGAAGAAGGCCAAGGCTTTACCTTAGCCATGAAGGGACTGGATGGTGGCCGCATTAATATTGCCACTTGCTCAGTAGGCACAGCTCAAGCCGCGCTGGATAGAGCCACCCAGTACCTCAACGAGCGTAAGCAATTTGGTAAGCCGTTAGCCGCGTTTCAAGCCTTACAGTTCACCTTAGCGGATATGGCCACTGAGTTGGTGGCCGCTCGGCAAATGGTGCGTTTGGCCGCTTGTAAGCTGGATGAGCAAGATCCCGAAGCCACCGCGTATTGTGCCATGGCAAAACGTTTTGCCACGGATGTGGGTTTTAAAGTGTGTGACAATGCCCTGCAACTTCATGGGGGTTATGGCTATATTCGTGAATACCCATTGGAGCGATTTTTCCGGGATGTCAGGGTGCATCAAATACTCGAAGGCACCAATGAAATTATGCGCTTAATTATCGCCAGACGTCTGCTAGATGAACAGGCAAATGAGATCAGATAAAGGGGACTGACATGACTCAAATTAATAAGACGGTTCAGGGCAATGTCGCCATTTTAACCATTAGCAATCCACCGGCCAATACTTGGACTGCCGATGGCTTAATTCATTTGCGCAATCTCGTGCTTGATCTCAATAACGATCCCGATATTTACGCCTTAGTGCTCACTGGCGATGGTGAAAAGTTCTTCTCTGCTGGCGCCGATTTGGCGGTCTTTGCCGATGGCGATAAAGGCACGGCTGCCACCATGGCCATGGCATTTGGCGATGCGTTTGAAACCCTAAGTGACTTTCGGGGAGTGTCCATTGCCGCCATTAATGGTTATGCCATGGGCGGCGGCTTAGAAGTCGCGCTGGCGTGTGATATTCGTATCGCTGAAACGCAAGCCATCTTGGCCTTACCCGAGGCCAGTGTCGGTTTGTTACCTTGTGCGGGTGGCACTCAAAATTTAACGGCTTTAGTCGGTGAAGGTTGGGCGAAGCGTATGATTTTATGTGGCGAGCGCGTCACTGCTGAACGTGCCAATACCATTGGTTTAGTGGAGCAAGTGGTCGAAAAAGGCCAAGCTCTGGATGCCGCGGTAGCGATGGCCTTGTCGGTGGCGAAGCAGAGCCCCAGCAGTGTTGCCGTATGTAAGCAGTTGATCCAAGCTGGACGTGCCATGCCGCGCAGTCAGGCCTTGCCGATCGAGCGTGAGCTGTTTATCGGCTTATTCGACACCGAAGATCAGGCTGAAGGGGTCAATGCCTTCTTAGAGAAACGCCCACCACAATGGAAGAATTGCTAATGGCTATGACTAACGATGTGGTATTTCAAACATTAGGCACGGCCTGTGGCAAACATATAGGAATTGCCACACTGAATGTCGAGGCGGCTCTGAATGCCTTGAATTTGGAGATGGTTAAGGCGCTATTTCAGCAATTATCGGCTTGGCAGCAAGACGATAAAACGGTGGCGGTCATTTTAGATGGTAGCGGCGAAAAGGCCTTTTGTGCTGGCGGCGATATTCGCGCCTTATATCAAGCGGCGAAAGCGGCCGATGGCGAAGTGGCAGCAACGGTCACTGAGTTTTTTAGCCACGAATATCAACTTGATTATTTGATGCATACCTTCGATAAGCCCCTATTAGTGTGGGGTGATGGCATAGTGATGGGCGGCGGTTTAGGCCTGATGGTGGGGGCCAGTCATCGGGTGGTGACCGAGCATTCGCGTTTGGCGATGCCCGAGGTGAGTATTGGTTTATATCCCGACGTGGGCGGCAGTTATTTCTTAAACCGCATGCCGGGTAAGCTTGGATTATTTTTAGCATTAACCGGCTATGGGTTAAAGGCATCTGATTGTCTCTACAGTGGCTTAGCCACCCATTATTTACATCGTGATGATAAACAATTGCTGCTCGATAAGTTGGCTGAGGTCAAGTGGGGCATGAACACTAGTCTCAATAAGCAAAAGTTTAGCGATGTGTTAGTGGCACTGCGTAATCAATTGGGGCGTAGTGTGGCGGTGAGTCCGCTTAAGAAAAACCAAGGCTTAATCGATGAGTTGTTTAGCGGAGACTTACGCGAGATTGATAGCAAATTGGTGGCCTTGGAGACTGAGGTGGAATGGTTAGCGAAAGCCCGTAATAACTATTTAGCCGGTAGTCCTTTAAGTATCTGTTTAGGCTATGCGCAATCACAAATTGGCACCGAGATGACCTTAGCTGAGTGTTTTCGGCAAGAACTGGACTGGAGCGTTAACTGTACTGTTCACGGCGATTTTGTCGAAGGTGTCCGAGCATTATTGATAGATAAAGATAAGACCCCGCATTGGCATGTCCCCCACGTGAGTGATGTCCCTGAAGAGATGATGACCACCCTCATGACCTCTCCATGGCATGCTGATGATCATCCACTGAATAAGTTATAAGGTAAGCATATGGCAAGCATTGGATTTATCGGATTAGGCAATATGGGCGGCCCGATGGCGGTCAATTTACTTAAGGCAGGTCATACAGTTACAGGCTTTGATTTAAGCCAAGCGGCCATGAGTCAATTTGCCAGTCAAGGCGGATTACTCGCTCGCACTGCCTGTGGGGCCGCGGCGGGGGCTGATATTTTAATTACCATGCTACCGGCCGGTAAGCATGTGCTCAATTTATATTTGGGCGATGACAATACCCAGGGGATCCTTGAATTAGTTGGCCCTGAGTGTTTATTAATTGATAGCTCGACTATCGAAGCCGATGTAGCTCGCACTGTGGCCGCCAAAGCGGCATCTCTAGGATTAGATTTTATTGATGCGCCCGTCTCAGGTGGCACCGCCGGCGCGGCGGCAGGCACCTTGACCTTTATTTGTGGTGGCAGTGATCAGGCGTTTGCTCGGGCCGAGGCGGTGTTAGCCAATATGGGGGGGAATATTTTTCATGCCGGTGGCGCGGGGGCAGGCCAAGTGGCCAAGATCTGTAACAACATGCTGTTGTCGGTGTTGATGATAGCCACCAGTGAATCTTTGGCCATGGGGATTGATAATGGTCTCGACCCTAAGGTCTTGTCTGACATAATGAAAGTCAGTAGTGGTGGTAATTGGACGCTGGATAAATATAATCCCTGTCCAGGGGTTATGCCGCAAGTGCCTTCCTCCAATCATTACCAAGGGGGTTTTATGGTCGACTTGATGGTGAAAGACTTAGGCTTGGCGATGGCGACAGCGTTAGCAAGCGGTTCAAGCACCCCGATGGGGGCGTTAGCGCGAAATGTGTATGTTAGTCATGCCCGAGAAGGTCATGGCTCGTTGGACTTTTCCAGTATTTTTGAGCATTTTGGCCCTAGGTCAAAATGACAGTGAGGTGAGCATGGAATTAACAAATAAGGTGGTAGTGATCACCGGTGGTGCCGGTGGTTTAGGTTTAGCTATGGCCAATGAATTGGCGGCAGCAGGGGCTAAACTGGCCATCATAGATAGCGATCAAGACAAGCTGGAGAATTCCTGTGCCGATTTAGCCGGGGCCAATCCAGGGGTCGAAATTCAGGGGTATGCGGTTGATATCACAGATGAAGAAGATGTAATGGCTGTGTTCCAATATATTTTGGAAGACTTTGGTCAAGTGAATGTGCTGATCAATAACGCCGGCATTTTGCGTGATGGCATGTTATTGAAGGCCAAAGATGGTGTGGTTAGCGACAGAATGTCATTGCAACAGTTTAGCTCAGTGATCGATGTCAATTTGGCCGGTAGCTTTTTGTGTGGCCGTGAAGCCGCCGCGGCGATGATCACTTCCAAACAAGCCGGGGTGATTATTAATATTTCTAGCATTGCCCGTGCCGGTAATGTGGGCCAAAGCAATTATTCCGCCTCCAAAGCAGGGGTGGCCGCCATGGCGGTGGGCTGGGCTAAAGAGCTGAGTCGCTATAACATTCGTGCTGCCGCGATTGCACCAGGGGTGATCGCTACCGATATGACGGCCGCCATGAAACCCGAAGCGCTGGCTCGATTAAGTCAGATGGTACCGGTTGGCCGTTTAGGTGAAGCCCAAGAAGTGGCAAAAACCGCGCGCTTTATTATCGAAAACGACTATATCAACGGCCGAGTCATTGAAATTGATGGTGGTTTGTCAATGTAAGCCAGACGCTTGCCTATGATGTCATGTTTAAGCCCGCTTGTGCGGGCTTTGTTTTGCAAAGCCATGGTTTTTTGTGGATTGACAAGCCATAGGCATCATTGAACAATGGTCACTGTTAACCATTTTCAAGCCATTAGGTGAACATCACACTGCAAAGGAGTCTTGATGGAGCGGTTTGCTCAGCAGTTAGAGCGTTGGACAAGAAGGATGTTACTGGTCGTTGGGATCGCCGGGGTGGTGGTCATTAATTTCGGCTTCTTATACTTATTATTGAGTGGTCACTCGACTGAGTCGATTTCATGGTTTTTCTTAATATCCCCTTGGCTGTGTATCTTCTTTGGTTTGTCGACGGCAGATCAATTGGCGGTGATCCACTGGTGTCGGCAACGATTTAACAAACGCTCTTAAGTGCTTTTGTCGCTCAGGTTTTTGCCTAAGCCATTAATGATGAAACAGTCATTGCCGTCATCGCCACGACATTGCGCCACTAGCTGTGTCAGCTCATTGGCTAACATGGTTAATTGGCTAATGCGTTGATTGACCTCAGCAAGGTGCTCGCGCGCTAGGCGCTTCACTTCTTTGGCGGTGCGTTGCTGGTTTTGTTTGAGGGATAATAATTCACGACACTCATCCAAACTAAAGCCGAGGTGGCGACAATGATGAACAAACATCAGTGCATCAACCTCGCGATCGCGGTAATCACGATAGCCATTTTCACCCCGAGCAGCCGTGATTAATCCTATGTCATGATAATATCGTATGCTCTTGATAGACATACCTGTTTTGTTTGCTACTTCACCGATTTTCATTAATTATCTCGCCATGGCTTGACTCTCCCCTTGGGGGAAACTTTACTCTGTGGCTATCTGTTATTCAACTGCCCAGTGCAGGAGCTGTTATGTCACGTTTTGTGTTTCACATTGCCAATATGAATTGCGGCGGTTGTGCTAAACGAATTCAGGCATTATTTGCCGACAATGCCGCATTTTCTGAGGTGTTAGTCACCACCGAGGTGGCGACGCAAACCTTAACCCTAACGGGGCCTATGTCGCTAGGGGCGATAAAGGTCGCCTTGACTGTGGCTGGGTATCAATGGCAGCTCCAACCCTCAGTTGAGACCGCCTTTGAAGCAAATTTGGCGGTACTTGTCCCCTTAGCGCACGACATCGAAGCGGCGCAAACTCAGGTGACTGCCGCCATTGCTGCACAAACGCAGGCCTTGATGCAGCAGTTCTATGTGGCCAACATGACCTGCCAACATTGTTTGCAGACCATTAGCACGGCGTTAGCGAGTTTGGCACAAGAGTTTAGTGCAAATTTTGACACTAACATTCTGCAACTTCGCAGTGCCGCTTCCAGTGCTGAGTTGCTGGCTGGGTTAGCCAGTGCCGGTTACCCCGCCAAAGCCATTGTCGCGGTGGCGGAGCATGAATTAGCCGCTGACACCCACCCTGTGGCACCACACTATCAATTGTTGGTGGCCAAGATGACTTGCCAGCATTGCTTACAAACCATCGGTACGGCGTTAGCGGATATTGCCGATGATATTTCCGCTGATTTTGATTCAAAAATTTTAACGCTGCGCAGTGCGGCCAGTCGCGCCACCTTATTGGCACGTTTAGACGAGGCGGGCTATCCCGCCAGCGAGATGCCGCAGAGCCAAGGCACAGCATCATTGGCATCGATACCCGCCACGCCCCAAATCGCGTCAGCCGAGCTATCCTCGCCAAGGGTATTGAGTGTCTTTGTTGCCGACATGAGTTGCGCTAGCTGCGTTGCCAAAATCGAATCGGCTTTTGCTAAGCACCGTGGCGTAGAGGCCAAGGTTAACTTGGCCGATAAACAGGTACGAGTCACGGGCACTGACGATAGTGCTTGGGTGTTATCTTTGCTAACTCAAGCGGGTTACCAAGGTCAAATCATCGAGGATGCCGCAAGCGCTGCGGCCGATAAAGCCTTACATGATAAACGGGAATACCGGACTCGAATTTGGCAAGCGGCCTTAGGCATCGCCACTGGGGTACCCTTGATGTTATGGGGATTACTTGGCGGTACCATGACGATAAGCTCCAGCGCCGCCCAACTTGGCTGGGGCGTGGTGGGGGTGCTGACGTTAGTGCTGATGGTGGTGACCGGTAGTCACTTTTATCGCGGATTTTGGCGTTCGCTCAAGGCGAAATCGGCCAATATGGATACCCTTATCGCCTTAGGTACTGGCAGTGCATGGCTGTTTTCTATGCTGGTGGTGTTACTCCCTTCGGCGTTCCCGACGGGCACTGGGCATGTGTATTTTGAAGCGAGTGTCATGATTTTAGGCTTGATTAATCTTGGGCATGCCTTGGAGTTGAGGGCTCGGGGTAAAACCAGTGAAGCGGTGCAAAAATTATTAGGCTTACAAACCAACACGGCGGTGCGGATTGGTGAGCAAGGCGACGAAGTCGTTGCCATTAGTGCCATCAATATTGACGATGTGTTGCGATTAAAACCCGGTGATCGCGTAGCACTTGATGGTGTGATCTTGTCGGGCCACAGCGTGATTGATGAATCCATGTTGACCGGAGAGCCATTAGCCGTGGCCAAAGAGGTGGGGGATAGCGTCAGTGCGGGCACAGTCAATGGCAATGGGGCTTTAACGTATCAGGTCACGGCGAGTGCCCGTGATACCAAATTGGCCAAGATCATTAGTTTGGTCCAAGAAGCCCAAACATCGAAAATGCCCATCGGACGGTTAACCGATAAGATTGCGGCCTATTTCGTGCCTGTGGTGGTGATGATTGCCTTAGTGGCTAGCGGCATTTGGTTGCTGTTTGGCCCCGCACCCGCCTTGAGTCATGCCCTAGTGGTATTAATTAGCGTCCTCATTATTGCTTGTCCGTGTGCGCTCGGCTTAGCGACGCCTATGTCGATTATGGTGGCCGTCGGGCGGGCGGCGCAAATGGGCGTGTTGATTAAAAATGGCGAAGCACTCCAAACCGCCAGCAAGGTAACCACTGTGGTGTTAGATAAAACGGGCACTATTACCTTAGGTAAGCCGCAAGTGACCGAGGTCGTCATGTTAGCGCCAATGCTGGCACAAGCGGAGTTATTGGCAAAGGTTGCGGCGATTGAAGTGGCTTCTTCTCATCCGTTGGCGGCGGCGATTATCGAAAGTGCGCATGCGAGAGAAAGCCCGGTTTATCAGGTCGATGAATTTATTAATCATCAAGGCCAAGGGCTTAGCGCTCAGCTGGCAGGCCAAACTTGGCTAGTGGGTAATCAAGCGTTACTGGCTCACCATGGCGCCGAGATGAGTGAGGCGGCGTTACAACAACAAAACGACTTTGCTAGCGCGGGTAAAACGCCGGTGTGGGTGGCCTGTGACGGGCAAGTGTTGGCGTTAATCTTGATTAGTGATCCCATCAAGCCTGATGCCGCCAGTGCGATACACAACTTGCGTCAGCGAGGCTTACGAGTGGTGATGTTATCCGGTGATAACCAAGCCACGGCCGATGCAGTGGCTAGCGACGTCGGTATTGATGAGGTCATTGCTCAAGTATTGCCTCAGGAAAAACAGGCGGTCGTTAAGCGCTTACAGCAGGAAGGTGAGGTGGTGGCCATGGTGGGGGATGGCATTAATGATGCGCCCGCCTTAATGAGCGCCGACGTGGGGATTGCCATGGGCTCTGGGACTGAAGTGGCCATAGAAAGTGCAGATATCACGTTGTTATCGCATCAGTTAACCACCTTGGTGGATGCCTTAGCGTTAGCGCGAGCCAGCATGAGAAACATTAAGCAAAATCTGTTTGGGGCGTTTATATACAATACCTTAGGTATTCCAATCGCTGCGGGGGTGTTATTCCCTGTGTTTGGGATTTTATTAAGTCCTGTGGTGGCCGGTGCGGCGATGGCGTTATCATCGCTTACTGTGGTGACCAATGCCAATCGCTTAAAAACCACTCGACTGTCATAAACGGCAATGTCGGCGCCTAGGGCTCACTTAGGCGCCGTTCTCGCTAAATCACACGCTGGGGTTAATCGCGCTCGGTGACCACGTCGCGGCTAAAGACTTTCTCGCAATACTTACATGCCAATTGAATATCACCTTGCTTGAGAGTCACGCCAAAACGGGTTTCAACCGCCGGCTCTACATGGGTGATGCAGTTAGTATTAGGGCAGCTAAATACGCCGGTAATATGACTCGGCAGGTTGAGTGGTAATTTGGCAACCACTTGGTAATTTTCAATTTTATTGACAGTGGCGTCGGGGGCGTATAACGCGAGCCGTTGAGCTTGAGCCTCACTAAACCAGATGTTTTCAATCTTAATTAAATCTTTGCGACCTAAGGCTGATGAAGGCAGGTTTAAGCCAATTGTGACGCGCTCTTCGGTATTATGCAGGTGAAATAATTTTATCACCTTAAAGCCAATATTCGCCGGGATATGGTCTATCACTGTGCCATTTTTAATGGCTTCTACCTGTAGTTGATTATCTTTGCTCATGGCGTATCCCGTTAAATATTTTCGTTCAGTACAAGGGCTAATAAGGCTTGGCGCGCGTATACACCGTTTTGTGCCTGCTGGAAATAGTAGGCATAAGGAGTGTTATCAACATCGATGCTAATTTCATCAACCCGTGGTAATGGGTGCAGCACTTTTAAATTGCTTTTGGCATCGGTGAGATTGTCGCAAGATAAAATATAGGCCGACTTGATATGGGCATATTCAGACTCGTCAAAACGCTCTTTTTGAACGCGGGTCATGTATAAGATATCCAGCGCGGGCACGACCTCATCAATGCTGGTGTGGAGACTATATTCCATGCCAGCATCATCTAAGGTTTCTAGAATATAGTCAGGCATGGCCAGTACATCGGGGGCGATAAAGTAAAAACGGTTATTACTGAATTTTGCTAATGCTTGGGCGAGGGAGTGGACGGTGCGACCGTATTTTAGATCGCCGACCATGGCAATATGCAGGTTATCAAGCCTTCCTTGCGTTTCGTAGATACTGAATAAATCCAGCAAGGTTTGCGTGGGGTGTTGGTTGGCGCCGTCGCCGCCATTAATAATGGGTACCCCATTTGAAAACTCAGACGCCAAGCGCGCCGCACCTTCGCGGGGATGGCGCATAATGAAGGCATCGACATAAGACGAAATCACCCGAACCGAGTCAGCTAAGGTTTCCCCTTTTTTACCGGCTGAGGTATTGCCTGCATCCGGAAAACCAATCACCCGGCCTCCTAAGCGCTGGACTGAGGTTTCAAACGACAAGCGTGTGCGCGTGGACGCTTCAAAAAAGCAACTGGCTATGACCTTGTGCTTGAGTAAATCAGGGCGGGGCTCGGCTTTGATTTGACCTGCAGTTTCGACCACCAATTCCATTTCTTGCCGCGATAATTCGGGAATAGAAAGAATATGTTTGTTGTAGAGCGGATTAGGCATAATGTATTCCTTGGTGGTGGACCAAAAAAAAACCTCCATTAGGAGGTTTATTGATAGTTTGTCAGCAATAGCAAAGCAGCAACGCCGCCAGCGTGGCGGTTAACAGCGGTAATCATTTTTTTTGGTTGGCTGTATAAATTCACAAGCGTTCTTTCAATGCTATTGGTGACGACAAGTTGCTAATGCAAAAAGCAAATTTTGGTGAATATACTCCGATTAAATAAATCTTCAAGTCCCCAGGGGCATTTATTGTAAAAACTTGATGTGGCGACAATGGGCATTGCGGCCCATAAAAAACCGCCAGCATAAGACTGGCGGTTGTTGGCGCCTAGTCGGCATAGCAGCACCGACTTAGGCGCGTTTGATACCTAGGTATCAAATCAATGGCGTCATAGCATCAATGCGATTATTGGACCGCGCAGTTATCAACGACCACACCGTTTTTAAGATGAGTCACTTGACCTTGCACTGGCTCAAAATCAGCCGCCTTGATGTTGGGGTTCTTCTCAAAGAATTCGCGCAACACAGCCGCGTCAGTTTGCTGAGTGTCTAACACATCAATCTTCGGATAATCATCACCACCGGCGGCGCTGAAGCTGATCACAGAGAAGCTATAATTTGCCGTTGGAGAGAAGCCTTTACCATTGATGTCGCTAATGTCCACGGTCGCAGTATCACAGTCAATTGCCAGCGAGATATTGCTTAACTGGGCATAACCACCCCCAGTTTTGGTACCAACAACGCCTAGGTATTCCGCCACTTCAGCCCCGGTCATTGTCGCCTTGGTGACGAAATTACCAAAAGGTTGTACCGTCAATACGTCGCGATAGGCAATATCGCCAGCAGCAATCGAAGCGCGCACGCCACCTGAGTTCATCACCCCAAAGTCAGCATTAACTAATGGATAGGTGCGATAGGCTTCACCCAGTAACCAACCTAGGTTAGTTTGCTTGACGCGAACGACAGTGCGATCACCTTCAAGTTTGCCATCGGTATTTGAGATTTTGACATCCAGTAACTCCTGACCTTTTTGCTGGTAAGGGTATAAAATGGATTTCACCGTGGCATCTTCTACAATGGCTTCACCGGCCAACACCTTGTTACCGTCCGCATCTTTAACCAGCAGATTCACAGGGATCAAGTCATAGCTTACTAGGTTCAGTTCGCCATTGATCATTTCAAAATCAGCACGGCCGACATACTTGCCCCATTCATGAGCTTGCATGATCCAAGTACCATTTTGTTGATCTGGGCGGCAATCATCGCCCGGTTTGAAATCTGCATAGTTTTTGCCGTCAGGCTCCATACACACGGGGTTCTGTGAATGACCACCGATAATGGCTTGGAGCTTACCTTCGGCAACAGAGCGTGCTAATAACACATCGCCAGGCGCTTCAGAACCATGGTTACCATCGGCATAGTGACCCATGTGGGTGGTAGCAAACACTAAATCAACGGTTTCGTTGGCTTCGATTTCTTGCAGTGTTTTGCTGATTTCAACTTGTGGATCGGCAAAGTGGATAGAGCCAATATTGTCTGGATTAACTAAATGCGCGGTATCTTTCGTGGTGAAACCAATCACGGCAATTTTTAAACCGTTAACATCAAAGATGCGATAAGCGTCGAATAAACGTTCGTCAGTGACTTTACCGTCTTGATCTTTAAGGTAGATGTTGGCCGCTAACATGGGGAAGTTGGCTAACTTTGCTTGCATATCTAACACGTCTAAGGTGTTATCAAATTCGTGGTTTCCTATGGCCATGGCATCATAGCCAATCAGGTTCATGCCAATAAAATCAGGCACGGCATCTTGCATATCTGATTCAGGAACACCGGTGTTAATGTCACCACCAGACAGCAGCAGTACTTCGCCGCCATTGCTCTTAACTTCGGCACGGATTTGGTCAATCAGGGTCTTACGGGCAGCCATGCCGTATTCACCGTTATTATTTTGCCAGAAACGGCCATGGTTATCATTGGTATGTAACACGGTAAAGCGAGTGCAGTTATCAGCACCACAAAGGTTATCGTTATTGTCGTCGTTATCATTACAACCGACTAGGGCAGAGAGTACAGCGGCAGCAACTAGGCCTTTAACTAAAATGCGACTCATTTCATCAACCTCATTATTCTAATTGTGTTCTATTAATATATGGTTTAGCGCTGCAATACTACCTTGTTAATTAGCATTTGTTTTACTGTTTAGACTGATGAAAGTCGCATTTAATTACATTATTAATAGCGCAATTAGAACAGTGGTTGTGATGATTGATTGTGGGTGGAGATGAAATTATTCAGCCATTGCGTCAGCGTGGGGTATTTAGCGGGTTGGTGCAATGCATTATTGTTCTGGTGTGAAAACAGGGTGCTTGAAAAAAACTTGAGCACTTGTTGGAATATTGAGCAGCTATTTTGGTGGTTAATTTTTGTTGGTTAACTAATGCTCATCAAAATAGTTAACAAAAAAGCCGCCATCGCTTGGCGGCTTTAGCGTTTAGTTGGTTATTCCAACATTAAGCGCGGCAAACCAATCTAAAAATTGTTTGACTTGATCTCCCCTGAAAATACGTCCGTGTTGGGGACACATGTATTCAATATCTAATGAACGAACTCTAGCAATCCAATTATCTTTTGCTCGATTTGATGGCATCCAACGCTGATGAAAAAACTGCATTTTTTGACTGTGTTTAGCAAAGTCATCGACATAGATATCGGCATTGTTATCTTCAAGGGCAGCGCCTACATCGCCAGACATCAGTACCTTGCCTACGGGATCGTATACATGAAAATTGCCAGAGGAATGCAGGTAATGGGCGGGAATAAAATGTAACTCGACGTCACCGACCAGTAATTTGCCACCTTCATCATCTATGGGTTCAAATTTGATATTGTTCATCCCAAAATGGCGAATAAAACTTTCCCACAGCCAGGGTGAATACAACTTGGCTTTAGGCAGCGTTTGATCCCATAAGCCGAGCGAAGAAATAATGTCAGGATCTTGGTGCGAGGCAAATAAATAAGTAATGTGTTCGATAGGTAATTGGCGTACCAAACTGGCTAGCATGGGGGCAAACAGTTCAATTCCACCCGGATCCATTAACAACGACTGGCTACCGCTTTGTACTAAATATTGATTGGTATCAATAATCTTTTCATTTTTCTCATGGTCACGACCGAAATATAACCACTTATGAGTGGGCGTTTCGACGATCAGCTCAGTTTTCATTGTGTTTTCCTTAACCGTTAATGGGAATCAAATAAGCGAATGGCGGTATCTACCCGACCACGGATCTGAGCCGCGACAACATCGACCTTATTGGCGACATCGACAAAAATGGCTTGAAAATGGGTATCCACCCGACAGGCTTCAACCCGACAAATGGAGGCAAGCGCATTGGCACTGCGAAGATTTTGCTTTAGTTCGGCCAGTTGCACCTCCATCTTGGCTAATATCTTGTTAAATTCAGATTGTTGCTGATGATAATGTTGTGCAGTCTTATCGATGGCTTTTTTCATACTGTCGCGATAAGTGGCGTCATGGGCTTTAGCATAGGCCAGTTCAAAGTAATGCATGGCGGTGGCTGTTTTGGCGGTATTGGTGGCAATTTTGCTAGCATTTTTTGCTAGATCATTGATTTCATTAGCGGCTTTTTTAGTGTAGCCGGCTAATTCGTCAATGTAGTGGGTCAGTGCTTTAAAGCCGAGTGCAGCGCTACCAATACGGCTGGAAGCCGCTTGAGCGTTGCTGGCAGTGAGGTTGATCTCTTTGCAGCTGGCTAATGTTTCATTGAGTTCCGCTGCGACCAAAGCCGCGGTCACATAATACGGGCGCTTTCCCTTTCCTAAATGTTCCATATCCAAATCCCCGAGATATACAAGACACAGTATAGACGCTGTAAGGTAATGTGTTGGTGAGCATAGGAATATTTTTGCCGTTAAGTCCTATCGGTAACGCAGGTGTACGACTTGCAGGGGCAGAGCATACTTTGAGTATTTTCTATCCAGAGCCCCACAAGTACCCAGAGCGCCAACCCGTACTCCTATATCGTGAACAACCCGCTGGCAGGGATTGATCCGTCGGGGTATTGTGCTACCAGAATTCAGGGACATACGGTTGTTAACTGTAAACGAGAATAATGGTGGTGATAAGAGTCATGGGTCTCAGTCTGGCCAAGCCTCAGCCAAACCCGTCAGCAAACTGATACAGTGAGTGATGTGGCGAGCTTGCAGGCGAATGCGAAGCAAGGTGATGTGCTCGGCACTTAATCATGGTTGGTACATTGAGAATATGATTCGTGTCCGAACTAATATTGCCAGTATTCTGATGATGGCGTTGAGAAGTAAAACTTGGGCGTTTGAACTGGGAAATTTGTTAATTTTTTTGTTATGCAATTGATTTTTGTTTTTTACTTATATAATTCAGGTGCTTGTGCTTAGTTTTAGCTGCAAGATTGACCACTATTACTGGCAATGTCTGAAGCGCAGGCTTGATAAGTTAGCCTAAAAACGCCATTATAATAATTCCTGCTCTAATTATTCGTGGTGAATTTATTATGTTGCGTGAACAATTGGCAAAGGTATTGCCATATAAATTACCTAACAAGCTAGGTAAATGTGTTGATGTTATGGATGATGCATTTGGTTTTGTTTGTCTTTGTTTGATCCTTAGTAGCTACATTTTTTATCCCTTCTATCAATTTTTTAAATTGAGCCCTAATCATTACAAGGGTGGTAGATGAGTGCGATTTATCTAACATTAAGTGTTTATTTTTAATGATGTTAGGTAAAGGTATTGATGGTGCTCGTCGACATTATTCATATGACAAGTTATCTGCTTGGCGAACACCAAGTCAGCCCTCAGGTGACGGTATTCTTTACCGGAGCCTCGGATATGAGTGGTTGGCTGTTGATGGATTGACCTGGCGCCATGTTGACGCCGGTGGTCACACCTTTATGGGGCCTTAGCGCTCATTTAGGCGTTAGGGCTAATGATTCGATTGGCACGCATAATTGCGAATTTATACCAAACGCTAAGGATGCGCTAACGCTTCTCGCTATGTTGTTCAGCGTTTTGGTGACGGTAAAAGTGTCATCCGTTGATTGAGTACGGTGGGTAGCATCGTTTTTTAGCTGAGCATGTTTTGTTGCTCGGGAAATTTTTTGAATCTGCATTTTTTGCGGATTATCAGGCCGGCATTTTGATCACCCTATTGGTGGTGGCAAACACCTTGTTGGGTGGTTTTTGGCCGGCACTATCATTGTCATTGTGTGGATATAGGCTCTTTTGCTGGCAAATGGTCAACACCTCAGTGTACCCCTGTTTGCCATTGCTTGGGTTTATATTAAGTACCCGTTGCCTATTCGGTGTGAGTTTGATAACGGCTCAGCCAGATAAGTCAGTATCTGCTACCTTTAATGGCGTTAGGCAAGTTTTAATTCTACGAGGTTAATGAAGAGTATTTATGTCTATTTTAGAGAGCAAAAGGATTGTCTTGAAAGTGGGCAGTGCGTTGATCGCACCAGACAACCAAGGTTGTCGTTCGCATCATTTGCTGGGCATTGCACAGTTTATTGTGCATTGTCGTCAGCGCGGCCAACAAGTGGTATTGGTGTCTTCTGGCTCCGTGGCGGCGGGTCGTCATTGGTTCAGTGGTAAGCCAGCCTCGGTGGCACTGAAGAAAGCCATGGCTGCGACAGGTCAAACTGACATGATGGCCTTATGGGATAAATTATTTGATTTCCCTTCCGCTCAAATCCTATTAACGCATGCGGATTTATGTCAGCGTGAACGTTATATGAGTATTATGGAGACCATTGAGTCTTTACTTGAGCATGACATCTTACCGATTGTGAATGAGAATGATACCGTCGCATCGAAAGAGCTGATGGTAGGTGACAATGATAATCTAGCCGCCATGATTGCCGCGGCAAGTGCGGCGGATAGCTTGATTATTTGTACCGATGTCGATGGCTTATTCAATAAAAATCCGAGTATTCATGCCGATGCTGTTCGCCTTGAAACGGTGAACCAAATTAATGCCGATATACATGCGATGGCAGGGGATGCGGTCAGCGATACCGGTACCGGCGGCATGCGCACAAAATTAGAGGCAGCGGTTAAGGCAACCGCTCAAGGCATTGATACCTATATTATCAATGGCTTTAACCAAGAATCATTTATGCAATTACTCGATGGCAATAACCCCGGCACCCATTTTGTTGCCAATCGTGCCCGCAGTTCATCGGCGGTGTTATGGATGAAGCACACTGCCAAAGCCAAAGGTGAAGTGTTGATTGCCGAGGCTGATGACTCTGTCAATGGTGAGCAAGACATCACTTTAGATAGTGTGGTCGCGGTTGAGGGCGATTTTGCGGTCGGCGATACTATTTTGGTCCGCAACGTTAATGGCACCAAAATGGCTAAAGCCAAGTCTAATTACAGCAGTTGTTTACTGAATTATGTGCTGACACAGGGGAGCGTTCGTCAGCCTACGTCTACTGACGAACAGCCGCTGTCGATCATCTCTAAAGATAATGTCGCCATGTTATAACTCGTTTGTCGCATAAGCGGCGGCTGATGTTGCGCCTAATCACACCCCAGCGACCGTGTCGCTGGGGTGTTTTTTTGCCACACTGGCCGTCAAGAGAATATGAGCGAGTCACAATGGCTAGAGTTGTTAACACTAAAAATTCAATGTGTTTCGCCCCTTAGCCTTGGCGGAGCGCGGGTCAGTTTTGATTGGGTCTTGTTCATGACAAGACCTGACCATCCTGCTATACTGCGCCATTTATTTCGGCCGACCTTTTTGGTTTGGTTACATACACCTTAGCTTGAATTTGGAAGCGAATTTTGATCACTACAGCGAATATCACCATGCAGTTTGGCGCCAAGCCACTGTTTGAAAACATCTCAGTTAAGTTTGGCGGCGGTAACCGCTATGGTCTTATCGGCGCTAATGGTTGCGGTAAGTCGACCTTTATGAAGATCCTCAGTGGTGAGTTAGAGCCGAGTGGCGGTAACGTATCCATGGATCCGAATGAGCGTCTCGGTAAGTTGAGTCAGGATCAGTTTGCTTACGAAAACTTTAGCGTTATTGATACTGTTATCATGGGTCACAGAGAATTATGGGCCGTTAAGCAAGAGCGTGAGCACATTTACTCTTTGCCTGAAATGACCGAAGACGATGGCATTAAAGTGGCTGAATTAGAAATGGAATTTGCCGAGATGGACGGTTATACCGCCGAATCACGAGCCGGTGAAATTCTGTTAGGTGTTGGTATTCCGTTAGAGCAACATTTCGGTCTAATGAGCGAAGTGGCGCCAGGTTGGAAATTGCGGGTTTTGCTGGCCCAAGCCCTGTTTGCGGATCCTGAAGTGCTATTACTCGACGAACCAACCAACAACTTGGACATCGATACCATTCGCTGGTTACAAGATACCTTGAACCAACGTAACAGCACCATGATCATCATTTCGCACGACAGATACTTCCTAAACTCTGTGTGTACTCATATGGCGGATTTGGATTACGGTGAGCTGCGTATTTATCCTGGTAACTATGATGAATACATGACGGCCTCGACCCAAGCGCGCGAACGTTTGTTGTCTGATAATGCCAAGAAGAAGGCGCAAATTGCTGAATTGCAAACCTTCGTTTCTCGCTTCTCTGCCAACGCCTCTAAAGCGAAACAGGCGACGTCACGTGCTAAGCAAATCGATAAGATTAAACTCGATGAAGTTAAAGCGTCTAGCCGCGTCAATCCTTATATTCGTTTCGAGCAAGATAAGAAATTATTCCGTAATGCCTTAGTGGTTGAAAACTTATCTAAAGGCTTTGATACCCCATTAATTTCTAACTTCAACATTATTGCTGAAGTGGGTGAGCGTATTGCAATCTTAGGTGAGAACGGCGCGGGTAAGACAACCTTAGTGCGTACCTTGATCCACGATTTGACTCAAGACAGCGGTACCATTCATTGGTCAGAAAATGCCAGCTTCGGTTATTACGCTCAGGATCATGCCAGTGATTTTGAAAACGATATGACAGTGTTTGACTGGATGAGTCAGTGGAAAAAAGAAACGGATGATGAGCAAGCGGTTCGCGGTATTTTAGGCCGTATGTTGTTTGGTGCCGATGACATTAAAAAGTCAGTGAAAATTCTGTCTGGTGGTGAGCAGGGACGGATGCTGTTTGGCAAGATGATCATGCAAAAGCCTAACATCTTAGTCATGGATGAACCCACCAACCACTTGGATATGGAATCGATTGAGTCATTGAACAATGCCCTTGAAATGTATGAAGGCACCTTGTTCTTCGTGTCTCACGATCGGGCGTTCGTGTCATCATTGGCTAATCGTATTTTGGAAATTACGCCAGAAGGCATTACCGATTTTAAAGGTACTTATGATGAGTTCTTACGTCATAAAGGTATCGATGCCTAATTAACCAGTTAGGTTAATCCTATTAAACCGCGCTATGGCGTAATGCCGTTCACTTAGTGTGAACGGCATTTTTCTTAGACTTAATGGGATACTTGTTTTTACTCATTTTTAACGCACGTGGATAGGCCCTATCCCGTTTCCCATCAAGCTTGAACTGTCTCGC
>NZ_JAHUTT010000005.1 GCF_019209865.1 Shewanella sp. NIFS-20-20
GATTGATATGAGTACGCGCCAAAGCTTCTGAAAGTTGCATAAAAAAATCCGATGACAAGGGGTCATCGGATTTTGATCCTTTCAGTGAGATCGTCAAGCGATCTGTCTTAACTGATCGGCATTAGGCCAAGGCCGCTTTTTTGTTTATTTGTTTAATGATTGGGGAAACACATCAGGTCTTATGCGTTAGTTGCATTAGTTGCATTAGTTGCATTAGTTGCATCAGTATCAGTGTTCGCTGCTGTATCAGTCTCAGCCACTGGCATCGGCCAACCCCCTAAAGCTTTCCAGCGATTAACGATATAACAAAATAGCTCGGCGGTACGTTCGGTATCATAGAGCGCTGAATGAGCCTCTTTATTATCAAATGGTATGCCTGCCATCATACAGGCTTTAGCAAGAACGGTATGACCTACAGCCAACCCTGCTAACGTTGCGGTATCTAAAGTTGCAAAAGGATGGAAAGGACTACGCTTTAAATCGCAACGCTCGATGGCCGAACTGACAAATCCATGATCAAAGGCGGCATTGTGAGCAACGATAATACTGCGGTGACAGCCAACGGCTTTCTGCGCCTTTTTGACTTCTTTAAAAATCGTGAGAAAGGCCTCTTTCTCACTCACCGCACCACGCAAAGGGTTGGTTGGATCTATGCCATTAAATGCCAGTGCTTCAGGTTCTAAGTTGGCACCCTCAAACGGCTCAATATTAAAGTGCAAGGTTTTATCAATACTGAGTTCACCGTGACTATTCATTTTTAACATAGTGACGGCAATTTCTAAAAGTGCATCTGTTTTGCAATTAAAACCGGCGGTTTCTACGTCAATGACGACAGGGAAGTAACCACGAAAGCGGTTTTTAAGAAGGTTTGCGTCTAAAGAGTCACTCATAGTAAAGCCTGATAAAAAAACGGACGGCTATTATGCGCAAACCAATTGCCACTGTCATGCTCGAATGACTAATATTTGTGCTAAAGAAAAGAAAAATTATGCCGATAGCACTATGTAAGTGATTTTGGGAGCGATTACATGAACGTAAAAGCAAGTTTGGTGTTGTCGTTGTTAGTGGGGCTCGTGCTATCGGTACCCGCTAAAGGCGAATTAAGACATTATGTGGCGAATTTGGATCAATCGGCTTGGCAGTTAAGTCGCAGCAGCCCCATAGAATGTCGCCTAGAGCATGACATTCCTGCCTATGGCACCGCGGTGTTCACCAGTATCGCCAGCAAAGAGCTCAATTTATTGTTCACTTTGGATATGTGGAATAAACCGGATGAAGTCACCCAAGCCACGTTGATGAGTCGGCCACCGGCATGGCGTCCTGGTGCGAATACCAAGCACCTATCTGAATTAACTTACCAACGTTATTTTAATGGCGAAGTGCCTAAACGGGCGGCATGGAATATGTTGACTGAGCTTGAGCAAGGCATGGAACCGACCTTTTATTATGCGGACTGGCATAATCGGAATAACAAGGTGGCGGTAGGCTTATCCGCGGTCAATTTCCAGCAACGCTATCGTCAATTTAAGCAGTGTATGGCTGGTTTACTGCCATACAGTTTTGATGATATCGCGTTTACCGTATTAAATTATGAGTTTGATAGTACGCAATTGAATCCATTTTCTAAGCAACAGTTGGCTAGAATCGAAGAATACTTACGTTATGATCCGAGCTTAGAGTTAGTGTTGGTCGATGCCTATACCGACAGTTATGGTGGTCGCGGCATTAACGATAAAGTGTCATTGTCTCGGGCGACAAACGTCAAAGATTTCTTTATTGCTCAAGGGATTGAACCTCAAAGGATCCTTACGGTCGGTCACGGTGAACGACGTCACGTGGCAAATAACGATAACAGTGATGAACGTGCCCGAAATCGGCGGGTGGTGATCCGGATCAGCAAATAAGCGTTATCTGGAATAAAAACCTTGCTTGGCAAGGTTTTTTTTTGCGCGCAAAAAAAAAGCCCACTTAACTATAAGTGGGCTGCAAAAATTAGTATTGCAATCAACAAATTGAAGGAAGGAAGTCAAGCATAAGAACCAGGGAGTTATTAACGGGTTGGGTACCCATTAATAAAGATTCTTCGTTTTCAATATCCATAAGCCTATGAACACTTCCTGAAAACTGGCGCCATTGTACGTTTTAGCGGAAATTCGACAACCGAAAAAAATTACCATATAGCATGAGAAAAACTAATGAAATAAAAGGTGATCTTCTTCACTATAGTCATTTTTTCACTTAACAAATAGTTTGTTATCCACTGTTTCTGCATAAAAAATCAGATTGCAAGCATTAGTAATGTTGCGCAAATATTACTAAAGTTTATTGGCGCGTTCTTTTCTGAATCTAGGCTTAATCCCCCTGGCTATTGCCTTCAGTTTTTCGCTCAGTATAGTAATGCCATCACCTGCAATCTTTGACCGACAGTCACAGGTGCTGACTGGGGTTGAAAATGCACTGAGATTGATTGCCCGTTCAAAGGCGTAGACCCGAAACCGGCCTGATAGAGCCGTCGAAATAATACAGGATGTCATCATGAAATCGTCAATTTGGATAAGGCCTAGTGCCTTAGCACTTACCTTTGCTGCAAGTTTGGCCGCTTGTCAGCATCTTCCTGAAAATACACAAACTTCTGCAGCTGCTCGCGAGTATCCTGCGACGGCCAAGCAGCCTTTGGTTGAAACGCTGCATGGTGTCGCGGTCGCTGATCCTTATCGTCACCTCGAAGACAGTAGTAAAGCGACTGAGGCGTGGGTAAAAGCTCAGCAAATTTATGGGGATGAGTATCTGGCCGCGATTCCAAACAAGCAGTCGATTATTGATCGCATCACCGAGTTATGGGATTTCGAAAAAATTTCGGCGCCGTTTGAACATGGTAATCATCAATTTCAGTTCCGTAATGATGGATTGCAGTCGCAGTCTGTGCTGTATGTGACCCCCGTTAATGGTGATATGCGGGTGTTATTAGATCCGAATAAATTATCAGAGAATGGGACTGTTGCTTTGTCAGGCATTGCGGTCAGTCGTGATGGAAACACTTTGGCATACGGGGTGTCTAAATCGGGTTCTGATTGGCAAAGCTGGCATTTTATTGATGTCGCAACAGGCGACAAACTGGGGGATGAACTTGAGTGGATCAAGTTTTCTAGCGCCAGCTGGGATAAAGATAATCAAGGGGTGTATTACTCTCGCTACGATGCCCCTGCGGGTGGCGATGTGTTAGCCGATGTGAATTTTAACCAGAAAGTGTACTACCACAAAATGGGAACGCCGCAATCTCAAGATAGACTGGTCTATGAACGCCCTGATTTTAAAGAATGGGGCTTTGGTGCCAATGTTTCAGACGATGGTGAGTATTTATTGTTATCAATTTCACAAGGAACCGACCCGCGTAATCGAGTCTTTTATCAAGCACTCAATCAGCCGAATGCTGATTTTGTCGAGTTACTGCCCGATCTTGAAGCGGAATACATATTCCTTGGCAATGATGGTAGCCAGTTTTATTTTAAAACGGATTTAGAGGCGCCCAATGGCAAAGTGATTGCGATTGATATCCATCGTCCAGAGCGCCAACATTGGCAAACGATCATTGCCGAATCTGCTGACCCAATTAATCAAGTGGCAATTATCAATGATCACCTTGTTGTCAGTTCTCTGCATGATGTGCTTGGGCAAGTTGAGATTTACAGTCTGGCTGGCGAAAAGCGTCAACAGCTGGAATTACCTGGTAAAGGGGCGATAGCAGGTCCTTATGGTAAGCGCAGTGGTCAATATTTTTATTACAGTTATAACAGTTACATCCAACCCCCGAGTGTGTACAAGTACGACTTTATCAACGGCCAGACCAGCTTAATTGCGCAGGCAAAAGTGGCCTTTAATCCTGATGATTATGTGTCTGAGCAAGTCTTTTACACCAGTAAAGACGGGACAGCGGTCCCCATGATGATTTCCTACAAGAAGGGGCTTAAGAAAAATGGGGATAATCCCACCATGTTATATGCCTATGGCGGTTTCTCTCTGTCGATGACACCGAGATTTAATCCGGCCAATATTGCTTGGATGGACTTAGGCGGCATTTATGCTGTGCCGAGCATTCGCGGCGGCGCTGAATATGGCGAGGCCTGGCATAAAGCGGGGATGTTAGATAAAAAACAAAACGTTTTTGATGATTATTATGCCGCTGCAGAATACCTCATCAACGAAAAATACACTTCACCATCAAAGATGGGCGCTTATGGACGCAGTAACGGTGGCTTACTTATGGGGGCAGCACTGACCCAGCGACCAGAATTGTTTGCCGCAGTGTTACCCGCGGTCGGTGTGCTTGACATGCTTAGGTTTCAAAAGTTTACGATTGGCTGGGCGTGGACCAGTGAGTATGGAAGCAGTGATGATAAGGAGCAGTTTGCCACCTTATTAGCTTACTCTCCTTATCATAATCTCACTTCGCGCGAGTATCCGGCAACTATGGTGATGACCGCTGATCATGATGATAGGGTGGTGCCTCTGCATAGCTTCAAATTTGCGGCCATGATGCAAGAAATGCAGCAAGGTAATGAGCCGGTGATCATGCGGATTGAATCCAATGCTGGCCATGGCGCAGGAAAGCCCACCTCGATGCGCATTGCTGAGCAAGTCGATATTTATGCCTTCTTATGGCACAGCTTTGGATTAACCTTGCCGGAGAGGTTGCACTAATTTTGACCTAAACGCTGGGAAATACAGCTTTTCCCAGCGTGTTATTGTTTAGCTTGGATCATTCACAAGCGCTAGTGCTACAGGTATAGTAAGCTCACCATTAATCCTTGGTTTGTATGACTCACTTATGTTTATTTGGCCCATATCTGTTTATTACGAAGACACGGATGCCGGTGGCGTCGTGTATCATGCCAATTATCTAAAATTTTTTGAACGGGCCCGCAGCGAATGGTTAACCTGTGTCGGTATTTCTCAGACCCAATTGCTCAAGGATGATCTGGCATTTGTGGTGAAACGTGCATCTTTGGATTTTATTTGTCCAGCGCGCTTTGAACAGAAACTGGCAGTACATTCTCAAATAACTGAAATGACACGGACTTCAATCAAATTTACGCAACGACTACTGGATGACAATTCAGTCTGTTATTGCGAAGCTGAGGTCTTAGTGGTGTGTGTTCAGTTATCCAAAATGCGCCCTAAAGGTATCCCATCATTTATTAAGCAGGAGTTGTTAAGTGCACGCTGATATGTCGTTTATCGGATTATTTATGCAGGCGAGTTTATTAGTTAAATTCGTCATGTTGACCTTGTTGGCATTATCGATTGTGTCTTGGGGCGTGATTTTTCAACGCAGAGCTTTACTCACTAGCACCCGCCAACAGTCGTTGCAATTTGAAGATAGGTTTTGGTCGGGTGTGGATTTAGGTCGTCTTTATCAAGACTTATCGACTCGCACGAATCCAGATCTTGGATTGTCTAATTTATTCGTCAGTGGTTTTAAAGAATATTCTAAGCTGCGAGGGCTTAATAATCGGGTACCTGATGCTGTGATGGACGGCACGTATCGAGCGATGCGAGTGAGCTTAAACCGTGAACTTGAAAAACTAGAATCCCATCTTTCACTCTTGGCGACAATAGGCTCGACTAGCCCTTACATAGGTCTATTCGGTACGGTTTGGGGGATTATGAATGCCTTTATCGCGCTTGGCGCGGTAGAAAATGCCACATTAGCCATGGTTGCCCCTGGTATTGCTGAGGCTTTGATTGCTACGGCGATGGGGTTGTTTGCGGCGATCCCTGCGGTCATTGCCTATAACCGCTTTACTGCGCAGGTCGAAAAGCTCGAGATGTTGTATGCCAATTTCATGGAGGAGTTCACCAGTATCTTACATCGCCAAGCCTACAGTGAACGGGATACTGACCAATGATCCCCGCTTACCAACGTAAACGTCGGCGACCCGTGGCCGAAATAAACGTCGTACCTTATATCGACGTGATGCTGGTACTCCTGATTATCTTTATGGTGACGGCGCCGATTGTGACCCAGGGCGTTAAGGTTGATTTGCCTCAAGGCAAAGCTGAAACCTTGCCTGCGGATAGTAAACCACCGGTCGTTGCCTCAATTGATGCGGCGGGTGAGTACTTTTTAGATGTGGGTGCTAGCCAATCTCGGGAGCCTTTAGATTTAGAGCAAATGGCGATCAGAGTCGCTGCCATTATTCAGTTGGAACCAGAGCGTCCAGTAGTGGTCAAAGCCGATAAGAATATTCCTTATGAGCGTGTGATCCAATTGATGGTGACTCTGCAACAAGCTGGTGTACCAACCGTAGGGTTAATGACTGATCCTGTGGAGAATAAATAAGTGTCTTCTAAAACAAGCCTAACCTGGCCGATGGTGATTTCGGCAGGGTTGCATATTACCGTGATTGCGATTTTGATCATTGGCGTAAAATTTGAAAGTAAACCGCCTTTGCCTCAGCCAAGCAGTGCACCGGCCTTGCAAGCGGTGGTGGTGGATCAACGACAAGTGACTGCTCACGTTGAGAAGTTAAAACAACAAGAGTTAGCAGAGAAACGTAAAGAGCAGGAGCGTCAAAATAATTTAGATAGACAAGCAAGGCTTGCTCGTGAAGAACGTCAGCGTGAGCAGCAAAGAATAAAACAACTGCAACAAGAGCGAGCTAAGAAGGAACAAGAAACCAAACAAGCCCAGGCTCAGGCAGAAGCTGCAAAACTCAAGCAGCAGCAAGAAAAGGCGAAGGCAGATAAAGCAGAAGCGGTTCGAATTGCCAAAGAGGCTGAGCGTAAAGCGGCTGAAGCGGCAGCCTTAAAAGCTGAGCAAAAGCGTAAAGAGCAAGAAGTCGCGGCTGCCAAAGCGGAGGCTGAACGCAAACAGCAAGAAGCTGAGCGTAAGCGACAACAAGAGGCAGAACGTAAGCGCAAGGCTGAAGAGGCGGCGCGTTTGGAACAAGAAAATCTGATGCAACAAGCATTAGCTGAAGAACAAGCGGCATTGTCTCAAACCCGTAACCGGCAAGTGATGTCAGAGGTTCAGCGCTTTACCGCCATGATCCAGGCCACTATCCAGCGAAATCTAGTGGTCAATGACAGTATGCGGGGCAAAAGCTGTACTGTGTATTTGCGGTTGGCTAACGATGGTTATGTGACGGCGATCCGAACGGTCGGCGGCGATGCTGTTGTGTGCCGCGCCACAGAAGCGGCGATCAATAAAGCGGGGCGTTTGCCGGTATCATCCCAAGCGGATGTATATGAGAAGATGAAAGAAATTAATTTAATGGTGCAACCGGAATTTAAGTAAGGGAGTTTCATGAAACGTTTGTCTCAACTAGTTGTACTTTGGGCGTTTATGTTGGTTACACCGGCAAATGCTGCGCTGGATATTGTGATTACCGAGGGGGTTGATGCATCTCGACCAATCGCGGTGATGCCCTTTGTTTGGCAAGGCGCAGGCCCCGCGCCACAGCAGATCGCTGATGTAGTGACCGCTGACTTAGCCCGTAGCGGCAGTTTTAAACCTGTGGATGTTCGCAGTTTGCCCCAGCAAAATATCAAGGATATTAGTCAGTTTAAACCGGCGTTGTGGTCAAGTGTCGCCGCTGAAGCTTTGGTGATTGGAGCAATCAAGCCTTATGGCGATAACCAATATTTGGTGAGTTTTGAACTGATTGACTTGCTGAAAACCCAAATGCAGCAATCAGGGGCCAATCTCAATAAAGCCGATTTATTGATGGACAGCCGAGAAACTGTGATTAGTGAAGCCCAGTTCCGCCAGTATGGTCATCGTATCAGTGATATTGTCTATGAAAAGCTGACGGGCGTTCGTGGGGCATTTTTGACTCGCATTGCTTATGTGGTGGTGGATCATAAACAATCTTCACCCTATCAATTAATGATTGCTGATTATGATGGGTATAATGAGCAAATGTTGCTGCGCTCGCCTGAGCCGTTAATGTCTCCCGCTTGGTCTCCAGACGGTCGTCAATTGGCGTATGTCAGCTTTGAAAATAAGCAGGCAGAAATTTTCGTTCAGGATATTTATAGCCAGCAGCGTAAGAAGGTCACCAGTTTTCCTGGGATCAATGGTGCGCCAGTTTTTTCTCCTGATGGCAAACAGCTAGCTGTGACCTTATCTAAGGATGGTCAACCTGAGATTTATGTTGTCACTATTGCCACTGGTGCGATAAAACGCATTACTAATCATTATGCTATTGATACTGAGCCTTCATGGTTTCCGGATGGCAAGTCTTTACTATTTACCTCTGAGCGTGGCGGTCGACCACAACTTTATCAGGTTAATTTAGCGTCGGGTAAAATTAGTCGTATGACATTTGAAGGAGAATGGAACCTAGGCGGTTCAATTACCCCTGATGGCCGCAGTATGGTGTTTGTTAATCGAACCAATGGTAAATACAATATTGCTCGCATGGATCTCGATACACGGTTTATGCAAGTGTTAACTTCAACCCGATTGGATGAGTCGCCAAGTGTTGCCCCCAATGGCAGCATGGTGATTTATGGCACGACTCACAACGGTCGACAATTACTTGCGGCAGTGTCGATGGACGGTCGCTTCAAAGCAAGATTGCCAGTCGGTGAGGGTGAAGTGAAATCTCCATCATGGTCACCGTTTCTATAATTGAATAACAAGGAATAACAAATGCAATTGAATACTCTTTTAAAAGCGATGGCTGTAAGTATCCCATTACTTACCTTGGCTGCGTGTAGTTCAACTTCTGAGTCTGAATTGGACTCATCGTCTTCGACTTCGCAGGCGGGTCAAGAAACTGGCTTGACAAATAATGGCGTAGAAACCGGTGGCGTAGCTCCGATGCTAAGTCCGGAGGAACAACAGAAGCAAAAACTGGAAAATTTGCGTAAAGAACACATCATTTACTTTGATTTCGACCGCAGTGATATCCAACCACAGTTTGCGGAAATCATTCAAGCCCATGGTGAATACCTGCTCGAGCATCCAAACGTACGTGTATTAATTGAAGGGCATTCTGATGAGCGTGGTACACCAGAATACAACATTGCGTTAGGTGAGCGTCGTGCTCAAGCAACTGCTAAGTATTTGCAGAGTATGGGGGTTCAACCGAGTCAGTTGACACTTGTCAGTTATGGCGAAGAAAAACCATTGGACTTGTCTCGCACTGATGAAGGTTTTGGTAAGAATCGTCGAGCAGTATTGGTGTATTAATTCAAAGGAAGAGTGCAATGAAGAAGTCCTTAATTGCGACCTTGCTCTGCGCCAGTTCAGCACTAGCAATCGCGGCTCCAGCGCCAGTGGAAGACCTGGGTTCTGGCAGCAGTGATCAGCGATTACAGCGAATTGAGCGTATAGTAAAAGCGAAACAGCAAGCTGACTTTGCGCTACAACAGCAAGTGGATCGCCTCCAACAAGACGTACAAGATTTGCGTGGCTTGATTGAACAACAAAATTATCAATTAGAGCAGATGCAACAGCGTCAGCGACAATTGTATGACGACATTGCTAAGTTACAGCAAGGCGCGGCGGCTAAACCTGTGGCCGTGTCGGCGGCAAGCGTTGCGGTCACGCCGACTTCAACCGTTGCAACCTCGACGTTAGGTGAAACTGCAAGTTATGAAAATGCGGTCAATTTAGTGTTGAAGCAACGTCAATATGATCAAGCGATCCCGGCGTTTAAGCAGTTTATTGCGACGTATCCGAAATCAACCTATGCTGCCAATGCGAACTATTGGCTAGGACAGCTGTTATATAACAAGGCTGAGTTGGCTGACGCAAAAGTAGCATTTGATACAGTGGTCACTGATTTTCCTCAATCTAATAAACGGGCTGATAGTTTAGTGAAGCTTGGATTGATTGCGGAAAAGTCTAATCAAGTGCCATTGGCTAAAACCTTATATACTCAAGTGAGTAAAGAATACCCTGACTCATCTGCAGCAAGAATCGCGGCGCAACAATTGGCCGGCCTTTAATAATATCGCAGCCTAATGGCTGCGATATTTCGTTATATTTCTGTACATCTTTTAGATAAAAGATGGTGAATTTCGATATTTTTTGTCTAAAGTGAAGGATAAATATCTAAAAAATAAACTGTTAGATTGTTTTTGCGGCAAACAGTTGGAAAATGGGAATTTGCACTTGCATGGGAATTTGAAAACGGTATTATAGGCGCCCTCAGAACGGCTCAGGTCGCAAAGAGAAAGGGAAGGTGTGTTTGATAGTCTTTCCTTGGTCGTGTGCATAGCTCTGACGTTTGCAATAGTGGCGAGAGAGTCGTTGAGTATAAGTCATCAATAGATAACTTTAATTCAGCATCACACATCACTGGCTTGCAGTGTAAAACAAGAAATACCATATGGGTCGTTAGCTCAGTCGGTAGAGCAGTTGGCTTTTAACCAATTGGTCGAAGGTTCGAATCCTTCACGACCCACCACTTTCCTAATAGTGGCTAAAGAAATAGGCAATAGATGGGTCGTTAGCTCAGTCGGTAGAGCAGTTGGCTTTTAACCAATTGGTCGAAGGTTCGAATCCTTCACGACCCACCACTTTCCTAATAGTGGTTAAAGAAATAGGCAATAGATGGGTCGTTAGTTCAGTCGCTTTCTTGTAAAGCCAGGGCAGTTGGCTTTTAACCAATTGGTCGATAGGTTAGAGTCCTTCACGACCCACCACTTTCCTAATAGTGGCTAAAGAAATAGGCAATAGATGGGTCGTTAGTTCAGTCGCTTTCTTGTAAAGCCAGGGCAGTTGGCTTTTAACCAATTGGTCGATAGGTTAGAGTCCATTACTGCACGCCACTTTCCTAATAGTGGCTAAAGAAATAGGTAATAGATGGGTCGTTAGCTCAGTCGCTTTCTTGTAAAGCCAGGGCAGTTGGCTTTTAACCATCAGTCGATAGGTTAGAGTCCATTACTGCACGCCACTTTTCTATTAGTGGTTAAAGAAATAGGTAATAGATGGGTCGTTAGTTCAGTCGCTTTCTTGTAAAGCCAGGGCAGTTGGCTTTTAACCATCAGTCGATAGGTTAAGTCCATTACGGCACGCCACTTTCCTATCAATCGCAAGACCCGCGTCAGGTTCGATATTCCTTATCCCGGTTACCTCTTAGATTATCATTCACTAGATACCATTATCATCATTGTACTTTAAAATTCACAGTTCAATATTTGCTATTCGATAATAAATGCTTGGGTATTCAACCAACACCAACGCGCATTTATGATGGTTGGTGAAATTTGATCGTATCAATTCTAATGTTTTTTCAGTTTACTATATTTTCCTATCACGATTTTATCGATTTATGGCTCGTCTGCTTGGCTAATACACTTTGGTACTATAGACCTTTTGCTAATATAGCAATTGACTCATATGGTTCAAAGTGGCACTTGTCCAAATAATAAAGGGGAGAGTGCTATGAATAAAGTACTATGGTCAGGGATAGCAAGTGTTAGCTTGTTATCATTAGCAACTGCGGTGCACGCTGGCTCATTAGATGATACTAAAGTTACCTTTGGTGGCTATGTAAAAGTTGATGTCATGTTTAGTGATTACAGTAATGGCGCGCCAGATTCAGGAAATTTGTCACGTCAGTTTTATGTTCCAGGAACTATTTATGGTGTGCCTGGTAACGGCAAGGAAGTTGTCGATTTTCAAGCACGTGAGTCTCGGTTTAATTTTAAAGCGGTTAATGATATTGATGGCCATAAAGTGACCGGTTTCATCGAGCTGGATTTTATGACTCATGCAGATGGCAATGAGAGAGTTTCAAATAGTTATTCTCCTCGGATACGTCAAGCTTATGTGAGTTATGATAACTGGCTGGCAGGACAAACATGGACGACATTCCAGAATCCGGGGGCCTTGCCAGAGAATCTTGATTTCGTTGGCGCTGCCGACGGTACACCCTTTGTGAGGCAAACTCAGGTTCGCTATACCAATGGTGGCTTCCAGTTCTCATTAGAAAACCCAGAAACTACAATAACACCGTACACTGGTGGTAACAGGATCTCCAGTGGTTCGGGTGTGATCCCCGATGCAGTCGCCCGCTATAATTTTGCCAGCGATAATGGCGCAAAGTTTGCTCTGGCTGCCATTGGTCGTCAATTGAAAGTTGAGCAAGCCGGAATTGATGCCAGTGCCTTTGGTTATGGTGTGAGTTTTTCTGGCGTCGTACCTGTTGGTAAAGATGACTTTAAGTTCACAGCAACCTACGGTGATGGTTTAGGTCGTTATTTAGCACTGAATTATGCCAATGCGGGGGTATTAAACGCGAACGGTGATATTAAGTCGATAAAGTCTTATGCCGGATTTGCAGCGTATCGTCATTGGTGGAATGACCAGTGGCGTACAAGTGTCACTATCTCAGGCTTTAAGGCTGATAATCAAATTGATTTAACTGGGGGTGCAGCCAATAAAGATGCCTATTCGGCATATATTAACTTGTTGTATTCACCAATTAAGCCATTGACTGTTGGTGTTGAATATATGCATGCAAGCAATAGTCGTGAAAATGGTTTTGATGGCTCGTTAGATCGAATCTTATTCTCAGCGAAGTACGTCTTATAAAAAATAAACGGAGGTTAACTTTATTTAGCCTCCGTTTTCTTACTGATTAGAGTAATTGATTATCTTTAACGTATTGCTCAAAATCAGTACAGCCGCCCACATGAATTTTATCGACAAAAATCTGTGGCACGGTTTCAACGGGTTTACCGACAGTCTTTTCGAGATCCGCTTTACTTATTCCTTCAGCATGAATATCAATATACTTAAATTTGAAATCGTCACGCTTTTCAGATAACTGTTCAGATAATTGTACTGCTCTTACACAGTAGGGACAGCCTGGACGACCAAAAATAACAACGTACATAACAGCTCCTTCCTTTTAAGGTTTGTGGATTTATACCACAGCTTGGCTAACTTGCAAACTTAGCCTGATGAGTTTGATACTTGCCTTGATAATCGAAATAATGTTGAAGAAGATCCCAGCCCTTTTTTGACTTTTTTAAGAGCAATAAATCTGGTGCTCTAAAGGTGAACTGATCATTAACTATTTCAGACGCATGGTTATATTTTGGCGGTTTTATGCCAGGGGTTTTTGTGTGGGGGTAAATGAATAAGGCGTAGACAGCCCGAATTTGTGCGGGCGTTTGCATGGCAAATCGACGGCAGTAATCATTGCCATCAAGGTCAAGATAGCGCACGGTGAGTCCGTTGGCATTTTCTTCCAATAGCATTTCATGCACTTTAAACAAATGATGTTGCTGTTTCTTTAATACTTGTTTTAAGTGATTATCTGGGTCAACTAACACAGATTGGCATTGGTGACATTGCCGGGCGGCAATATCATTTTCTCCACCACAGTCTGGACATATCCTTGCTCTAAAGCGGTATTGGCATTGCTGCTGAGTATCTAGTAAAGCTTGGCAACGGCGTCCGTAATGCTCAATGATATCACCGTCATTATCGGTCTTTCCCCAAAAAGTGTTAGCAAAGTGACAGGCAGGGCAATGAACTTGTACTGGTACTGACTGGCTATCAGGTTTGGGTCTACCAATTTCAGGGGCGTAGAGTGAATAGCCGTTAGCGGCATAATCGATGATTAGGCAGTCGGTCTTGTTTGGTGCTAAGCGTAACCCTCGACCGACCATTTGTTGGTAGAGACTCACGGATTCTGTGGGTCTTAATATGGCGATGAAATCGACGTGTGGCGCATCAAAGCCAGTTGTTAGTACTGATACATTCACTAAGTATTTAATTTTTTGTGCTTTAAAGTTAGCAATTATCTGATCGCGGCTGGCAGAGTCGGTCTCTGCGGTGACAATTGCTTTGGGCTCATCCCCAAGTAAATGCAATATTTCGTCGGCATGTTTGACTGTTGCCGCAAAAATGATCACGCCTGTACGAGATGAGGCCAGCGATACAATTTGTTTGATAATAGCGGTGGTGGCTCGCCCGCTAGCATTAATAATATTTGCCACTTGAACCTGATCAAATTGGCCATCGCGACTTCTATCAAGATTACTAAAATTATATTGGGCTTCAATGGCATCAAATACCACTGGTGAGGTCAGATATCCTTGCTTAATCAACGGCCGCAGTGGCAGCTCGAAAATGCACTTGTCAAACACACTGTTATCAAGGTTACCGACCTTGCCATGATAATGATGTTTGTAAATAAACCCATGGCCTAGCCGGAATGGCGTAGCCGTCAGTCCTAAGATCTTAATATTAGGGTTTATTTGACGTAAATGGTTTATAAACAGTTGATATTGACTGTTTTCATCGAGACTGATGCGATGACACTCATCGACAATGACCAAACTAAATGCTTGTGAAAACGCTGACGCTGCCCGGCTGGCGGATTGAATGCTCGCCACGACCGTTTTTTGATGGGTATCTTTACTGTTAAGTCCGGCCGAATAAATGCCTGCTTCTGATGTTAGTAATCCGACTTTTTCTGCATTTTGCGCCACTAACTCCTTAACGTGAGTTAATACCAGTACCCGGCCTTTCGCTAGCCTTGCTAACTGCGCGATCACTATGCTTTTGCCCGCGCCAGTGGGTAAGACCATCAAGGCTGAATCACGACTGGCCCGAAAGTGAGCTATAGCCGCATCGACGGCCGCTTGTTGGTAATCTCGTAGTTGAATCGCTGTCACGGTCATTGGCTATCAAAGAGGGTGCTTGATTGTAATACCATTCATGTGAAATATCTAATCACACAAGTGTCAAATATGCAGCCGTTGATGGCTAATCTTGATTAAGCTTGACGGCGGTGTCAATACCGCTTGCTATCAATAACATCGCCTAAGTTTCTCGCCAAAAAAAGGAGGTCTTAACGACCTCCTGCAACATAACGCTTAAATTCAACCGTTATCGCGGTTTAGTCGTGCAGTGATTAATGTATCAATCACGGCCGGATCCGCTAGGGTAGAAGCGTCGCCCATATTGGTGACTTCATTGGCGGCGATCTTACGCAAGAAACGTCGCATAATTTTTCCCGAGCGGGTTTTGGGTAAACCTGGAGCAAATTGAATGAGATCTGGTGTCGCTAAGGCTCCAATTTCTTTACGCACCCACTGACGCAGCTCGAGTCTGAGTTCTTCTGTCGGCTCAACATCTCGGGTTAAGGTCACGTAGGCATAAATGCCTTGGCCTTTAATATCATGGGGGTAACCTACGACGGCGGCTTCGGCAACTTGTTCATGAGCCACCAAGGCACTTTCGACTTCAGCTGTGCCTAAGCGGTGACCAGACACGTTAATCACATCGTCTACTCGGCCGGTGATCCAGTAATAGCCATCCTCATCTCGTTTAGCACCATCGCCGGTAAAGTACATGCCACGGAATGTTTTGAAGTAGGTCAGTACGAAACGGTCGTGGTCGCCATACACAGTTCGCATTTGACCAGGCCAAGAATCAAGCAAGACCAAATTACCCTCGGCAGCACCGTCGATGATATTGCCCATGTTATCGACTAAGGCGGGTTGAACCCCAAAGAATGGGCGCGTTGCAGAACCTGGCTTAGTATCAGTCGCACCTGGTAGTGGACTAATTAAGATACCGCCAGTTTCTGTTTGCCACCAAGTATCGACAATCGGGCAATGTTCATGACCTATCACTTCATGATACCAGCGCCAAGCTTCAGGGTTAATCGGCTCGCCGACAGAGCCCATAATGCGCAAGCTATCGCCCTTATAGTTTGAGAACTGCTCTTTACCTTCTGCCATTAGCGAGCGGATAAGTGTCGGAGCCGTATACAGAATATTGACTTGATGACGGTCAATGATTTCACCTAAACGGGCTGGGCTTGGATAATTGGGGACCCCTTCATGCATCAGCATTGTGGCACCATTAGCAAGTGGCCCATATACCATGTAAGTGTGGCCTGTGATCCAGCCGATATCAGCCGTACACCAATAGATTTCACCAGGTTTGTAATCAAAGACATATTCATGTGTCATGGATGCATAAACCAGATATCCGCCAGTGGTGTGTAAGACACCTTTGGGGTTGCCAGTAGAGCCTGAGGTATAGAGCAAAAATAGAGGATCTTCGGCGTTCATTTCTTCTGCTAAACAATGGCTCGATGCGGTGTTCATTAGCTCGTGCCACCACACATCCCTATCAGCTTGCCAAAGAATATCACCCCCAGTGCGGCGTAACACAATGACGCGTTCGATTGAGGTCACGTCAGGATTGGCCAACGCTTCATCGATATTGGCTTTTAGGGGGATTCTACGACCGGCGCGCAGACCTTCATCAGAGGTAATTACAACTTTAGATTTACCGTCAATAATGCGTGATGCGATTGAATCCGGTGAAAAACCGCCAAATACGACGGAATGTACCGCGCCGATGCGAGCACAAGCAAGCATGGCCACTGCGGCTTCGGGGACCATTGGCATGTAAATGGTGACGATGTCACCTTTTCTAACGCCTTGACTGCGCAAGGCGTTGGCAAATTTGCAGACTTGAGTATGGAGTTCAGCATACGTTAGCTGGCGTTGTTCGCTAGCATCATCACCTTCCCAGATGATGGCTGGTGTGTCTGATTTGTCCGCTAAATGACGGTCGAGACAATTGGTTGAAGCGTTGAGCGTGCCATCGTAGAACCATTTAATAAAAAGATTATGATCGTCAAACGAGGTGTTTTTTACCTTAGTGTAAGGTTTGAACCAATCAACACGTTGCCCATGTTCACGCCAAAAGCCTTCTGGATTGACGATAGATTCTTGGTACATTCTCTTGTACGTATCTTGGTCAATATGGGCTGTTGCAGCTATGTCCGAGGGGACAGGGTAGAGAGACGGCGTGCTCATGTGGGCTTCCCTTTATGTATTAATAATGTAGTTTGAGTATCCGATGTGAGATGGGTTAACTCCATTAGACCTTGGTCTAGTTTTGTTTTTCCTTTATTTTTTAGGTTGTTGCAAACTAAGCTCGACTGGATTTTGAGCAGACTTTCACGCACAATCGACAAGATATCCCTGCTTAAGGAAATGACATGAGTTTGACTCTGGTGGTAGCTTTCATTGCCATTTGCTATGTTTTTTTACTGTTTTTATTAGCTTACGGCGCAGAGCGCCGCGTTGGCCAGTTCCCCCTTAGAGTCAGGGAAATTATTTATGGTTTGAGTTTGGCGGTCTATTGTTCTTCTTGGAGTTTTTTGGGAACCGTCGGCCAAGCCGCCAATGACATTTGGTCTTACGTGCCGATTTTCCTAGGCCCGATCCTCATATTTACTTTTGGCTTTGGCTTATTACGTAAAATGGTCATGGTATCAAAGGCGCAGCACATCACATCCGTCGCTGATTTTATTGCAGCGCGCTATGGTAAGTCACAACGATTAGCCGCCTTGGTGACGTTAATTGCGGTGGTTGGCATCATGCCTTACATCGTGCTGCAGCTCAAAGCCATAGTGGCTAGCTTGCAACTATTCCAAACCGACGGGCAGGTCAATAACGTTTGGGTACCATTACTGATAAGTGCGTTACTCGCGATTTTTGCGATCCTGTTTGGCACGCGAAAACTCGATGCCACTGAGCATAATCCCGGCATGATGCTGGCCATTGCTTTTGAGTCATTAGTGAAGCTCACGGCTTTCTTGCTACTGGGTTTGGTTGTTAGTTTTTATATGTTCAATGATGTCAGCGATATTTGGCAGCAAGCCAGTCAAGCGGGTCTCATCCATGGCGCGACAATTCGCCTTGAGAATATATTGCCAGAATTGATTGTTGGTATGGCGGCTTTTTTATGCATGCCGCGCCAATTTCACGTGATGGTGGTTGAGTGCGAGAGTGACACTATGCTGCGGCGTAGCCGCTGGATATTTCCCTTGTATCTGTTGATCTTTGGTTCATTAGTGGTGCCGTTAGCATTAGCGGGCAATCTATTACTTGGGCAAAGCGTTACGCCAGATACTTATGTGATTAATTTACCCTTGATGCAGGACATGCCTTGGCTGGCAGTCATTGCGCTACTGGGCGCATTGTCTGCGGCCACTGGTATGGTGATTGTGGCGGTGGTGACCATTAGTACCATGATTAGCAACGAATGGTTGTTGCCTGTGATGCTTAGAACCGGTGGCATTAAACAAAAAAACTTTGGTCAGTTTTCGCAGTTACTATTAAATTCGCGGCGGTTATCCATCGTTATCATCTTAGCCTTTGGCTATATCAATTATTTATGGTTAGGGCAAAGCGATAGCCTGTCGTATTTAGGGATGCTGTCTTTTGGCGCTTTTGCGCAGTTAGCACCGGCGATGGTTGGCGGTCTGTACTGGAAAAAAGGTAACCGTTATGGGGTGTTTTTAGGCTTAGCCTTAGGATTTGGCCTCTGGGGAAGTCTACTGATGGATGGGGGCGATGTGGCCACTCGTTTGGCATGGCCTGAGACGTTTTCCCCCGATATTAATGATGCACTCTTGGCATTAATCCTGAATAGCTGTGGGTATGTGTTAGGGTCGTTGTGGTTTCGAGCGGGGGTAGCGGAACGTATCCAAGCCAGTAGCTTTGTCAGTCCGGGCCACTTTAAACGTGGACAAGACAAACGGCATGTTGTGATTTCTCAACAAGACTTGTTGATCCTCGCCAGTCGTTTTGTATCGCCGACTAAAGCGTATGAAAGTTTCAGCCGTTTTTCAGCCGATGCGGTAAATAGCGACAGTTGGCATAAATCTGCGCCGGCGGGGTTGATAGCACATACTGAGCATATGTTGGCGCGCGTGTTAGGCGCCTCTAGTGCGGCGTTAGTGATGGATACTGTACTGGAAGGACGAGAGCTTGGGCTGGATGAAGTCATGAACTTAGTTGATGACGCTTCAACCAAGATCATTCTCAGTCAAGATATGTTACGTGGCGCCATCGAACACGCCTATGAAGGCATGAGCGTGGTCGATAAAGATCTCAATTTAGTGGCATGGAATAAAAAATATGTCGAACTATATCAATATCCTGATGGTTTTTTAAAAGCAGGAATGGCCATTAGTGATGTGATCCGTTTTAATGCGGCACGAGGGTTTTGCGGCCCTGGCGATGTGGAACAACAGGTCGAAAAACGATTGCAGCATATGAGTGCGGGTTCTGCCCATGTATCTGAGCGTCAGCGTCGCGATGGGCGCGTGATTAAAATTCAAGGTAATCCAATGCCTAATGGTGGCTTTGTGATGACGTTCACCGACATTACTCAGTATCGTCAGCAAGAGCAAGCGTTACGAGAAATGAACGAAACCCTTGAGGTTCGAGTGGCGGCTCGTACCCGAGAATTAGCATCGCTAAACACGGAGTTGATCGCTGCCAAAGCGCAAGAAGAAATGGCCAATGCCTCTAAAAGCCGTTTTTTAGCGGCCGTGGGTCACGATTTAATGCAGCCGTTAAATGCCGCACGACTATTTACCGCGTCTCTTGCTCAATATCCTCCACTGGATGCTGAAGCCCGAAAAACGGTGAGTCATGTGAATCAGTCGCTCAAGATTGCGGGGGAGTTATTAACGGACTTGCTGGATATTTCTAAACTCGACTCCGGCACCGTAGAAGTCAATGTTAAGGATGTTGCCATTGCCGACTTGTTAGATAATTTAGGCGTAGAGTTTAGTGCCATGGCTGCTGAGCATCATATTGATTTTACATTAGTAAAATCAAGTCTTGTGGTTAAAACCGATGTGGCGTTGCTGCGCCGCATTCTGCAGAATTTTCTCACTAATGCATATCGTTACGCCCGCGGTGATAAGGTGCTGCTTGGTTGCCGTCGTCGCGGCGAGTTTGTGGAAATTCAAGTCATCGACACCGGCTGTGGCATTGAACGTGAACATATTCAAGATATCTTTCGCGAGTTTAAGCGCCTCAATCAAAGTGGTAGTGAACAGGTGAGTGGTTTGGGGCTAGGTTTAGCCATTGCTAAACGATTGAGTTTGATATTGAATATTGAGTTGAGGGTTGATTCGGTGTACGGCCAAGGCTCGCTTTTTTCAGTATTGGTGCCGCTTGGCAGTCAACAGCAATTATTGCAACCCGTGGTATCCCGTCAGCAAATCCCAACGTTAGTGGGTTTGAAAGTCTTGTGTATCGATAATGAAGAAGCCATTTTGGCTGGGTTAAATAGTTTATTATCCCGTTGGCAGTGTGAGGTCGTGTGTGCGCCGAATGTGGCGCAAGCAAAAATAAGTTTAGGACTAAAAGGGATCGCTCCCGAGATCGTGTTGGCCGATTATCAACTCGATAATGGCGAAACCGGGCTTGACGCTATGGATCACATTCGAGCGGTGTATGGCTGCGATATCCCTGGGGTGTTAATCACCGCCAATACGAGCCAGCAACTTATCGATGATGTTCAAGAACGCGGTTATCACTATTTAGCCAAAATGATCAAACCCGCCGCCTTAAGAGCCTTACTTTCAAGCTTGGTTAAAAAATAGCAAGATGGGGCGGAGTGTTTTTAAAAGTCATACGCACTGACAATAACGCCAAAACTGAACCATAATTAGGTTTTGGAGGATGTATGATATTGGAAAATCTGAGCAATCATTTTTGTTGTGGTGGTCGTCTAAAACGTTATCGCTACCACGCCAATTGCCTAGACGCGGACATGTGTTTTAGCATTTTTTTGCCCGCCATGGCCGAGCAGACCGCGTTACCTGTACTCTATTGGATTGCCGATTGTCATCAAGATGACACCAGTATTTTTCGGTGTGGTCATCTATTGCCGTTAGCGGCGCGAAATAAAATGGTCATTGTCAGTCTTGCGGGGATCCCCGCAGACAGTTTACTTGGACGCAGTCAGCAGCCATTTCTCTATTTAAATGCCACTAAAATCCCATGGCAGCAGCATTACCAACTGTTTGATTACATCTATAAAGAATTACCAGAAGTGATCGAAAGTCACTTTCCTGTTCAACTTTATCGCGCCATTGCGGGGATTGGTGCAGGCGGGCATGCTGCGCTGGTGGTGGGTCTGAGTCAGCATAAACGGTACAAAGCCATTTCGGCGATTAATCCGGTTATTTCACCTGCCAACAATCGCAATACTCGTCAATTGTTGTTGGCGTCGTTAGGGGAGCAGGCGTCAAGTTGGTTGCAATACGATGCCTGCGAACTTTTGGCTCTGGCCGTCAATCAAAGACCGGTATTGGTTTCCCAAGCCGAACTCGACCCCGACCAAGACATGCAGGGCACGGCGTTGTTAATTGAACAAGCTCGACGTATTGGTTATCCCCTTGATTATCGAATGCATCTCAATTACGACGCCAGCGATTGGTTTACTATGTCGGTGATTGAATCTCATATGCAATTTCATCGACTCTATAGTTAATGGTGAAGGTTTCATCTCAATCAGCATCGATGTTCATTATACCGAGGTAACTTATAGTCTATGCTTTGCTGATTACAGCCAAGACAACTTAGAGAGTGTATGCCTTCTAACAAACAACTCGGGGTTTTTAGCGTTGCAGCATTAGGCATTGGTTCCATGATCGGTGCAGGTGTGTTCGCGTTGTTAGGCCAAATATCGGTCGCTGTGGGTCCTGAGACTTATGTCGTGTTTATCATCAGTGGCATTGCAGCTATCTTGTCTGGCTATTCTTATGCGCGTTTAAGTGCACATTACCCAAGCAAAGGTGGGGTCAATTATTATTTTCGTATTGGTTTACCGTCAGAGCGGTTGGCCAATGCCTTAGCTATCTTGTTCTTTGTCACTTTAATCTTGACCATTGCCATGGTTGCTAAAGCTTTTGGCGCCTACGGCGCGAGAATAATGCATGAATCCCAAACGGGGATGTGGACCAATATTTATGCCAGTGCCTGCATTATCATTCTGACAATTCTTAATATCATTGGCCCAAAAGCCGTGGGCCGGGTCGAAGTCTGGTTGGTGGCGGTCAAACTGGGCATTTTGGCGATTTTTGTGGTGGCAGGCAGTATTCAATTGCAACCTGAAAAGTTGGTTATACATCATTCAGCTCCCTTTGAAAGCATCTTGGCAAGCATGGGGCTGGCCTTTTTTGCGTATTCTGGTTATGGGATGATGGCGAATGCCGCTGAAGATGTAAAAAATCCTGAAAAGACCATGCCTCGGGCATTTATGTTGGCGATTATTTTAGTCATGGTGGTGTATGTTTTATTGGCGTTAGTCGTGTTAGGTAATGTCACGCCAGCTGAGTTATTGAAATACTCCGATACTGCCGTCGCACAAGCAGCGGAACCTATCCTAGGGCATGCTGGGTTTATTATGGTTATTATGGCGGCGTTAATCGCCACGGCTTCCTCGGTTATCGCCAACATTTTTGCCTTGTTTAATGTCAGTGATGATCTTGTCGAGCAGCGGTTATTGCCTAAATTCTTCCAGAAAAGCCATGGCTCTTTAAGTGTCGGTATGTACTTAGTGCTTGGGGTGACCTTAGTGTTAACCAATTTTGTCGATCTCGCCTCCTTGGCGTATGTAGCCAGTGCCACCTTCTTATTATGTTATTTAGCGGTATTTGTTTGTGCTTGGCGGCTACGACAAATACTGCACGCCAATGCATTACTTTTGGCGGTTGGCTTTGTTTTGATGCTAATAATCATGGTGATGTTTGTGTTTAATTTAGTGTCAACGTCACAAAATTCCGCCCTCATTATTTTAGTGCTAAGCCTGTTAGTGAGTGGTTGGCTCGGTGGCCTTAGACATAACCATGAATAGGGATAGGTTAACTATAGGCAGCCATTGGTGACGAGATTAGCCCATGTTCTTGTGCTTTGTGCACACCCAGCGATTCAGCGATCTGAAGTGAATCGAGGGATGTTTGACATCGCGACCAAGATGGATGGCGTTACTGCCATTGATCTTTACGCGCAGTATCCGGATTTTGCTATTAATGTGGCCGCTGAGCAGCAACGTTTGATTGATCATGATGTGATCATTTTTCAATTTCCTTTGTTTTGGTACTCCACCCCCGCGCTGCTGAAAGAGTGGCAAGATGCCGTGCTCCAATATGGTTTTGCGTACGGTAAAGGCGGTAATAGCCTAGCCGGAAAATCTTTTTTATGTGCGATTTCGGCTGGTGGCTATCAGTCCACTTATGCGGCCGGTGGGGTAAATCACCAATCAATTACCACTTATATAGTGCCGCTCGAACAAACCGCTACGCTGTGCCAGATGCACTATGTTCCGCCTTTGGTGTTATATGGGGCGGGTTTTGCTAAACAGCAGCAACGGCTAGAGTCTCATTTACAAGACTGGCAGTCCCTATTAGCCACTTGTGTTGACGCTTGCCGCTCCGGCGACTCAGTTGCAGAAGCAATAGTCGATGTGTTCGGAGAGCGAGGATGACCGATTATTTTCTTCAAGGTTTTATCTATCTGTGTGCAGCCGTGGTTGCTGTTCCTTTAGCTAAGCGTTGGGGGTTAGGCTCGGTACTTGGCTATTTGATCGCCGGCGTCATGATTGGACCGATTTTTGGTCTTGTTGGCCAAGAAACTGAAACTATTCAGCATTTCGCTGAGTTTGGTGTCGTTATGATGCTCTTTGTTGTGGGGCTTGAGCTTGAACCGAGAATGTTATGGCAAATGCGTCATAAATTACTTGGCCTTGGTGGGCTGCAATTAGTCGTAACGACATTAGCATTGACGCTCGGTGGCATATGCCTGAAATTAGCATGGGAAACGTCACTCGCCATTGGCCTTATTTTGGCGTTGTCGTCGACGGCAATTGTATTACAAACCTTCAATGAAAAAGGGTTAAATCGCACCCATGGCGGTCGCAGCGCATTTTCAGTCTTACTATTTCAAGATATTGCTGTGATCCCCATGTTGGCCTTATTACCTCTGTTGGCGGTCGCCGAGTTTGGATATCATAGCGACACGATGGCTGCCTCATTGCCCAGGGTGTCTTTAGTCAATGGTCTCTCTGGTTGGTTGTATGCCAGTGTCGTTATCTTGGCGATAGGGATTGTGGTGGTAGGGGGCCACTTTCTTAGTCGTCCTTTATTCAAATTTGTGGCCAGTGCCGGCTTGAGAGAAGTGTTTACGGCGACGGCATTAATGCTGGTGGTAGGCATTGCGGCGCTGATGAGTTTAGTTAATTTATCTCCAGCGCTCGGAACATTTTTAGCCGGAGTGGTGTTGGCAAACTCCGAGTTTCGGCACGAGCTTGAATCGAATATTGAGCCATTTAAAGGCTTATTACTGGGGTTGTTTTTTATGACCGTGGGAGCCGATATTGATTTTCTTCTGTTTGTTGCTGAATTTGGCTTAGTCATCACGATGGTGTTTGGGCTTATTTTCATTAAAGCGGCCGTATTATTGGGGTTAGCGTGGATATTTAAACTCCGTCAATCAGAAGGCTGGTTGTTTGCATTAAGTTTGGCGCAAGCCGGTGAGTTTGGTTTTGTGTTACTAGCGTTTACCCAGCAACAACAGGTAATTGATGAGCATCTCGGGGGGGTATTGTCACTCGTCGTGGCCATGTCGATGTTTTTAACCCCAGGCTTATTCCTGCTTTATGATCGACTGATATTACCAAGATATACCGACAGTGCTAATCAAGGCGAAGCGGATCCCATCGATAGTCAAGGACAAGTCATTATTGCTGGCATAGGACGCTTCGGCCAAATCATAAACCGCTTGCTGGTGGGCAATGGGGTGAGCACTGTGGTGTTAGATCATCAAGCTCAGCAAGTTGAGTTGATGCGTTTAATCAATATGAAAAGTTATTTTGGCGATGCGACTCGACCGGATTTACTCCATACCGCTGGTATCGAAAAGGCCAAATTATTAGTGGTTGCTATTGATAATCCGGAGCAAGCCATCACCTTAGTGGAATATGTCAAAATGACCTACCCACAAGTTAAGGTATTTGCTAGAGCGTATGATCGAGGGCATGGTTATCGGCTAACCCTTGCTGGAGCTGACTACCTAGTGTCTGAAACCTATTTTTCTGCACTTGAACTGGCTAAACATGCATTGATTTGCCTCGGGGAACATCCTTTTCAAGCAAGGAATAAACAACTGACTTTTGCAAAATTAGAAGCTAAATATCAGAAAAGCTCTATGAATTGTGGCGAGAAGCCAGTGCAGATGATAAATATAACACTGACTTTAAGGCGTTATTTCTACAACTTGAAGAGGCGCTTAGTTCAAGAGTGGCAGAGGTCGACCATCTACACTACAACAACAGCAGCGCATGGGATCCTCCACCCGAAAAGAACTCAGACGATAAGGAGTAGTGACTTGTCGTGTTATTACAATTCCACTTTATCCCTATCTAATTGTTGCAAGGCAATGACCGCTTGAGTGCGGTTGCGCACGCCCAGTTTGCGGAATATGGCCGTGGCATGGGCCTTAATTGTCGCCTCTGAGACCCCAAGGTCATAGGCTATTTGTTTATTCAATAGCCCTTCAGCAAACATCTGCAACACCTTATATTGTTGGGGGGTCAATTCGGCGAGTTTGTTGGCAATAGGATCTTCGGTTTGATCATCGATTGAATGTAATTGGACCCCTGACGGAAGCCATATGTCACCGTAAAGAATGGTGGTTAAGGCATCACAGAGGGTTTCCATTGAGGCAGATTTTGGAATAAATCCTGAGCTACCGTAATGTATCGCTCGGCTAATGGTGAGATTATCTTCATAAGCTGAGATCACCACCACCGGCACATGGGCAAAGTGATTGCGTAAATGTATTAATGTTGAGTAGCCGTGAGATCCCGGCATTTGTAGATCTAATAGGATCAGATCATAACTGTTTTTGGGGGTGTCTAACAGCTGCTGCAAGGCATCGGCGCAATCAGCTTCGAACCAGCGGGTATCAGCAAAGGCATTCGTCAATGCTTGACGAAGTGCATTGCGAAATAATGGGTGATCATCAGCGATGATAATATTTAAGTTTTCAAGCTTCATGGCTTTGTAATGAGTTATGGTTGCACTTGAAGGTTTTTTTAATGTAACAGAAAAGATACAACAGCACATATCAAAAAATAACCGATTATGAGTTTTTATTGCTTACTCATGCAGTTAAGTCAGTTGTTCGGAGGATCCAGCGGTTGCGTCATGCTGATAATGTTTATCTTAGCGGCATATGGTCAGCTATGCCGCTAAGTCATTGGTGCTTAGGCGGCCAAGATTTTGGTGGGTTTTCTGTGTTCGTCCATAGCCACAAAGGTGAACACTCCGCGAATGGCATGTTGACGATGATCGGTATACATATCTTCCACGAAAATGTTGACTTCGACCTTTAATGAGGTATTTCCTACATGGATGACCCTAGCAATAATTTCAGCCAGTGATCCTGCTGGGATGGGCTGATTAAAATCGATTTTATCTGTGCTCACCGTCACTAAGGTTTTTCGACAAAAACGCGTGGCAGCGATAAAAGCAGTTTCATCCATCCAAGCGAGTGCTTCGCCACCAAACAGGGTGTTGTGATGATTGGTGATGGATGGGAATACCGCTTTAATGACACGGGCTTCGGACTGGTTAATGCGTTGTTTAATGGCCGCAGAGCAACCTGAGCGAGCTTGAGTCAATGGCATAGTACAACCTTATCTGTGCAGACTAAAATCAGGAGTATAAAGCGTTTAGGCGTTAGGCAATATAGACTGCCAAATGAGATGGATAGCCATAGCGCTGAATAAATAGTGTAAACCCCTGATTAACAGGGGCTTAAATTGAAAATTAACCATTGTTTACTGGTTAAGAAAATTGATGCGATCTCGTGATGCCTTGGCCAGTTGACGTAACAGGTTTTTCGAATCTTCCCAATGTAAGCAGGCATCAGTGATACTTTTGCCATACTCTAATGGTTTGTTAGGTAACACTTTTTGGTTACCTTCTTCAATAAAGCTTTCAGCCATGATGCCGGCGATGACGGTATTACCCTGACGCATTTGCGCCATAATCGAGTCAGCAACCTCAAGCTGCTTCAGATGCTGCTTTTGGCTATTGCCGTGACTGAAGTCAATTACCACGCGCTCAGTCAAGCCAATATCATGCAAACGTTCACGAATCTTGTCGATATCTTGGGGGGCATAATTAGGCTGTTTACCACCGCGTAAAATGATGTGGCCATAGGGGTTACCGTGGGTACGGTATACCGACATATGACCATCTTTATCAGGCGAGTAAAAAATATGGGGCACTTTAGCGGCGCGTACAGCATCAACGGCAATGTCAATGTTACCATCGGTGCCATTTTTAAAGCCAACAGGGCAAGATAAAGCCGATGCCATTTCACGGTGGACTTGGCTTTCGGTGGTACGGGCGCCGATGGCTCCCCAAGTCACTAAATCGGCAATATATTGACCATTGACCATGTCTAAAAATTCAGTCGCAATTGGCAAACGCAACTCAGTGATTTGTTGCAGTAATTGTCGTGCCAGTTTTAAGCCTTTGTTTGGACTAAAGCTACCGTCAAGATCTGGATCTGAGATTAAGCCTTTCCAACCGACAATGGTACGAGGCTTTTCAAAATACACGCGCATCAAGATACACAAGTCATCTTTGAGCTCATTGTGCAATTCGGCTAAACGGGCAGCGTAATCCAATGCCGCTTTGGTGTCATGAATTGAGCAAGGCCCCACAATGACCAATAAGCGTTGATCTGCGCCAGTGAGTATGGCTTCCACATCACGTCGTTGCTCGACTAAGTAATCGGCTGCACCTTGCGTGAGAGGAAATTCGGCTGCCAATTCCGCAGGCGAAATGACCTTACATAGTAGGGAGGTACGTAGTTCGTCAGTTTTAATGGTCATTCAGATTACCGGACTTGGTTACAAGTCAATTTGAAACATATTGCGTTGGATTATAACGAATAACACCGTGAAGCACAGTGCCTGTTGCCTGAAATATCAGCAAGCATGCAATTTATTTCGACTAATATATGGCAAACAGGCCTATCAAAGGACAGATACGCCGGCACTTGCAACCCCAAAGGGCTGCGCAGCGTACCCTCGACATTAGAACATATGTCGTTTCATTCCGGTCATATCAAGAATTTTGGCCGCAATTTCTTCGACAGATTGATTGGTGGTATTAAGGAAAGGGATCCGCTCTTTTTTATAGAGCATTTCAACCTCTTTAACCTCAATACGACATTGGCGTAATGAAGAATAGCGACTGTTTTCTAAACGGCTTTGGCGAATTTCATGCAGACGACTGGGATCAATAGTTAAGCCGAACAATTTATGTTTGTTGCGCTTAAGTTCCTCAGGTAAGCGTAAATTATCCATATCATCTTCAGTAAAAGGATAATTGGCTGCCTTAATGCCAAATTGCATGGATAAATACAAACTGGACGGGGTTTTGCCACAGCGTGATACCCCAAGCAGAATAATTTCGGCGGTATCCATGTGTTTCATGGTCTGGCCGTCATCATTGTCCATGGCGTAATTAATCGCATCAATACGAGTTTCATAGCTTTTATTACTTTTGCCATGAGTGCGATGCAATGCTGGGGTCGCTTGAACGCCTAATTGTTGTTCAAGAGGGGCGACAAACGTGTTTAAAAAATCATAATCGAGTCCTTCACTGGAGTAGATTATGTCGCGAATTTCGGGTTTTACGATGGAATGAAACACTAAAGGGCGTTCGCCTGTGGTAATAAAACTATCATTGATTGTCTTCTTTACTGACTCAGCTTTTGCAATTGTTTCGACAAATGGAATAGTAAGTGCATCAAAACTAATAGGAAACTGCGAGAGTACAGCATGCCCAAAAATCTCGGCTGTGATCGCCGTCCCATCTGAAATATAAAATACTTTACGCGACATTTTGGCCTCATTGTAGTAATAAAATTACAAATAAAATTATACATTTACGGTAATTGTGATGGAGTGTAAAATGCCGTTGCCCTCGTGTGAAGGGGCCAATGAAATAAACATGCGGAGATAGAACTGTGCAGCAATATGTACTCTGGTATCAGGAATTAGGCATGGGCGACGTCAACCAAGTCGGCGGCAAAAACGCTTCTCTTGGTGAGATGATCAGTAATTTAGCAAATGCAGGCGTACAAGTACCGGGTGGTTTTGCCACGACGTCTTTTGCGTTCAATGAATTCTTGGAGCAAAGCGGATTAAACCAGAAGATATATGATGTCCTAAACACACTGGATGTGGACGATGTCAATGAATTGGCAAAAGTCGGCGCACAGATCAGACAATGGATCATCGATACCCCTTTCCAGTCGTCATTAGAAGAGGCAGTACAACAAGCCTACGACCGACTGGCCTCTGAAACCCACAATGCTTCATTTGCTGTACGCTCTTCTGCCACAGCAGAAGACATGCCTGATGCCTCGTTTGCAGGTCAGCAGGAAACCTTCTTAAACGTGAAAGGTTACGACTCTGTGATTGTCGCAATCAAACACGTATTTGCCTCACTCTTTAATGACCGTGCGATTTCGTATCGTGTGCACCAAGGCTATGAGCATCATGGTGTAGCCCTGTCTGCTGGTGTGCAATTAATGGTGCGCTCAGATAAATCGGCATCGGGTGTTATGTTCTCCATTGACACTGAATCGGGTAATGAAGATGTGGTATTTATCACATCCTCTTACGGTTTAGGCGAAATGGTGGTTCAGGGGGCCGTTAACCCTGATGAATTTTATGTTCATAAGCCTAGTTTGAAAGCCGGCCATCAAGCGGTTGTTCGTCGCAACATTGGTAGCAAGCTTATTCAAATGGTGTATTCAGATGATGCATCTCATGGTAAGCAAGTCAAGATTGAAGATGTGGCACCCCAGCTGCGTCGTCAATTCTCTATCACTGACGATGAAGTGATGGAATTAGCTAAGCAAGCGGTGATTATTGCTGAGCATTATGGCCGTCCGATGGATATCGAATGGGCAAAAGACGGTAATGATGGCAAGTTGTATATTGTTCAAGCACGTCCAGAAACTGTACGTAGCCGTGAAGATGTCCAATTAATTGAACGTTATCATTTAAAGAGCCGCGGTGACGTGATTAGTGAAGGTCGAGCGATTGGTCACAAAGTCGGTTCTGGTGTGGCTAAGGTACTTAAATCTATTGCCGATATGGATCAAATCCAACCTGGTGATGTGTTAGTGACCGACATGACCGACCCAGATTGGGAACCTATCATGAAACGTGCCAGTGCCATTGTGACCAACCGTGGTGGTCGTACTTGTCATGCAGCGATTATTGCTCGTGAACTGGGTGTACCGGCCGTGGTTGGATGTGGTGATGTGACGTCACGGATTAAGCATGGTCAAATGGTGACTGTGTCTTGTGCAGAAGGTGACACCGGATTTATCTATGATGGTAAACAAGATTTTGAAGTTATCACTAACCGAGTGAATGACTTACCTAGCTTACCGATGAAAATCATGATGAATGTGGGTAATCCTGATCGTGCGTTTGACTTCGCTCGTTTACCTAACGAGGGCGTAGGTCTTGCTCGTTTAGAGTTTATTATCAATCGCATGATTGGTATCCATCCGAAAGCGCTGCTGGAATTTGATAGCCAAACACCACAGCTGCAAGAAGAAATTACTGAGATGATTGCCGGTTACGCATCACCAGTAGAATTCTATATTGCTCGCTTGGTTGAAGGTATTGCCTCTATTGCTGCCGCTTTCCATCCTAAGAAAGTCATTGTGCGTATGTCAGACTTTAAGTCGAATGAATATGCCAATTTAGTCGGTGGTGATCGCTACGAGCCAGAAGAAGAAAACCCAATGCTGGGTTTCCGCGGTGCTAGCCGTTATATTTCTGATTCGTTCCGTGATTGCTTTGCCTTAGAGTGTGAAGCGATTAAGCGTGTGCGTCATGATATGGGTCTGACTAACGTCGAAATTATGATCCCATTTGTGCGGACCGTGTCTGAAGCTGAGCAAGTGATTGCTTTGCTCAAAGACCAAGGGCTTGAGCGAGGTAAAGATGGTTTACGCGTTATTATGATGTGTGAGTTGCCATCAAATGCGTTACTTGCCGACAAATTCTTAGAGCATTTCGATGGATTCTCTATCGGTTCTAACGATTTAACTCAGCTAACCTTAGGTCTAGACCGTGATTCTGGCATTATCAGTCACCTGTTTGATGAGCGTGATGAAGCGGTTAAAGTGTTATTGGCAATGGCAATTAAAGCGGCCAAAGCGAAAGGTGCTTATATTGGCATTTGTGGTCAAGGCCCATCAGATCACGCTGACTTTGCAGCATGGTTAGTAGAGCAGGGCATTGATACTGTATCGCTGAACCCTGATACCGTGATTGATACTTGGTTATATCTGGCGGGTGCAGAAAAATAACTGAGATTTATGTCAGTGAATAAGTAAATTATTCATTTATTTTATAAAAAGCCGCTTTTTGCGGCTTTTTTGTTTTAAATTTATTGCAGCCAAGATCGATCCGCGGTTAACTAAGGCCAAAACAATGAGAAATTTCGGTTATCTCATGCTCGTTATCATTGCTAAGGTTACCCTTGACTGCTATGACCCAACAATTACCCAGAATTGCCCATGAGCACACACAAGAAGCGGTGTTTAGTGCTTACCTACACGCTTTAACGCCTCTCTTTGTCGGTGATATTGACCATAGTTACGCGGCGCGCTTAGCGCAAGCGACCGATAACTCTGTGTATCAATTTATTCCTCAGGCAGTGCTTTACCCCCGCGATCGGCAGGATATTGAAACGGCCATGACGCTGGCTAACCGTCCAGAATTTTCAGAGGTGTATTTTAGTGCTCGAGGCGGCGGTACCGGTACCAATGGTCAGTCATTGACTCATGGGATTGTGTTAGATCTCTCTCGCTATTTGAACCAGGTGCTTGAAGTTAACGTCGTTGAGGGCTGGGCTCGGGTTGAAGCCGGTGTGGTGAAAGATCAGCTTAATGATGTGTTACGGCCTCATGGTTTCTTTTTTAGTCCTGATTTATCGACATCAAATCGAGCCACGATTGGCGGAATGATTAATACCGATGCCTCGGGCGCAGGGTCATTAGTTTACGGTAAAACGTCAGATCATATTTTAGGGTTAACCTCGGTACTGAGCGATGGCTCAACCTTAGTCACGTCACCGATAGATGGAGATGAACTTGCGCGCTATATCGAACAATTAGAGAGTCCATTGGCCCAAGCATTGGTCGGCACGGTCGCCCACGAATGTCAGTCGAATCGTGCGCTCATCTTGCAACAGTTCCCAGAGTTAAATCGTTTCTTAACGGGTTACGATTTAAAACATGTGTGGAATGATGAATTAAACCGATTTGATTTATCGAGAATGATCGCCGGCTCTGAAGGGACACTGGCCGTGGTGACTGAGGCGAAATTAAATATTACCCCTTTGCCCAATACGCGAGTGCTAGTGAACATTAAGTATGACTCCTTTGAGTCGGCACTTCGTCATGCGTCCACCTTAGTCGATGCTCGAGCTACTGTTGTTGAAACCATTGATTCAAAGGTGCTTAACCTTGCTCGTCAAGATATTATATGGCACTCGGTTTCCCCTTTAATCACCGATGTTGTCGGGCATGAGATCATGGGGCTCAACATGGTTGAGTTTGCTGGGGATAGCGACGATGTCAATGCTCGCTTGGCCGGTTTAGACAAGTTGCTGCAGCACAATAATCAAGGGATTGTTGGTTGGCAAATATGTGATGACTTGACCAGTATCAATCTCATTTATGGCATGCGTAAAAAAGCGGTAGGGTTATTAGGCGCGACCAAAGGGCGTCGTAAACCTATCGCCTTTGCGGAAGACACCGCGGTTCCGCCTGAGTCTCTGGCGGATTTTATCTTAGAGTTTAGGGCATTATTAGATAGCAAATCATTAGAGTACGGCATGTTTGGCCATGTCGATGCTGGGGTATTACATGTCCGTCCGGCATTAGATATGTGCGATCCTAATGACGAAGCTTTACTGCGAACCTTATCGGATGAAGTGGCGGCGCTCACACACAAATATGGCGGGTTAATGTGGGGCGAACATGGTAAAGGTGTACGTGGGGAATATGCTCCCACCATCTTTGGTGACCGCTTGTATCACTTATTAAGAGTGATTAAGGGCAAGTTTGATCCCGGAAATAGACTAAACCCTGGCAAGTTAGTGAGTCCAATTGATGCCGGCCCATTGAAATACAATATCGATAGTATCAAGCGTGGCACTTACGATCGACAAATTCCGATCTCGGTACAACAGGTTTATCCTGATGTCATGAATTGCAATGGCAATGGTTTATGTTTTAATTACAGTACGTTATCTCCTATGTGCCCGTCGTTTAAAGTCACAGGTGATAGGATACACTCACCGAAAGGACGCGCAGGATTAATGCGTGAGTGGCTACGCTTGCTAGAAAACAACGGTGTTGACATCAATGCCTTAGCGACAGCCAAAGCAGCCCCCATTTGGACGCGGATCCGCAATACCCTGAACCAAGATAAAACGTATGATTATTCTCATGAAGTGATGGCATCCATGCAAGGTTGTTTAGCCTGTAAAGCCTGTTCGAGCCAATGTCCGGTAAAGGTCGATGTGCCTAAGTTTAGAGCTGAATTTTTTAATATTTATTATCAGCGTTATCAACGCCCAGCCAAAGATTATCTAGTCGCAGGATTGGAAGACGGGATTGCAACCCTGGCGAAAACGCCAGCCTTAGTGAATGCAATCTCAAACAATCGCTTGAGCCGCTGGGTAATAAAACACGCCTTGGGCTACATTGATACGCCTGACTTATCAACCCCGTCATTGACCGATTTACTCAAAGGCCATGCTTGTTTGGGCTATGATTTAGACGATCTGCAAGCCATTCCTGTGGCAGAGCGGTTACGCTACGTGCTTATCGTGCAAGATCCCTTTAATAGTTTTTATGATGCTAAGTTGATATATCATTTTGTGTTACTGGTGGAAAAACTTGGCTTTAAGCCAGTACTTTTACCCTTTAAACCTAATGGTAAACCCGCTCATATTAAAGGGTTTTTAGCTAAGTTTGCCAAGATAGCTCAAACCAGTGCTGACTTTTTTAATCAGCTGAGTGCCTTGGGGATGCCGCTGGTCGGGGTCGATCCTGCATTAGTGTTATGTTATCGCGATGAATATCGGCAAATATTGGCTGAAAAACGCGGTGAATTTAAGGTGTTGTTATCCAATGAATGGCTGAGCATGACCCTGGCGAGTCTGCCAAGAAGCCGAGCTCAAGAGGGCCGCACGCCGCCCAAGTTTGTCTGGTTTAGTCATTGCACTGAGTCGACGGCAAAGCCAGAAACGGGCAACCAATGGCAACAAATTTTTGCACATTTTGGTGCCGAACTTACAGTGAAAAATCTTGGCTGTTGCGGTATGGCAGGGACCTATGGTCACGAATTGGCCAATTTATCGCGCTCTAAAACCTTGTTTAGTTTGTCGTGGCAACCGAGCTTAGCCGAGTTACCCCAACAACAAGTGTTAGTCTCAGGTTATTCGTGCCGTAGCCAAGTGAAACGGTTTGCTCACTTCCGCCCGCGCCATCCACTCGAAGCCTTATTGGATCTTTGTTGATCCCGTCATTGTGTGGCTGGCCAGCCTTTGCAGGTTAGCCACACGGTGCACCTCATTTCAATGTGCTTAACAAAATTAAAATCACCGCTAGTTTATTACGCGCTAGATGGTAGTATTAAGTCAGACACAGGATTTGTCCGGGTCATGAGTGCGATTTAGAACAATCGTGATCATTGCTTTAGTGGTATGGCAGGAGGTGATTTTTGAAGCGTTATGAACACCTTGGGTATTTAGTGAGTCATTTAAATGTGACTCTGCAACATGAATTAGACGAGCGATTGAAGCGATATCAATTGGATATCAAACTCTGGCCGGTCTTATTTACGTTATGGCAAGAAGAAGGGATCACGCAAACGGAACTCTCTAAGCGCTGTGATGTTGCGAATTACACCATGACGCGATTACTGGATCAACTCCAAGTCCTTGGTTATATCACCCGTCACCAAGAAGCTGATAATCGGCGGGCCTTTAAGATTTTTCTCACCGATGATGCTAAAGCCCTTGAACAAGACTTAGTCTATGAGGCGGAGAAAGTGAATCAAAAATACTTGGCCAGTTTATCCGAGGATGAGCGCCAAGCGTTGATCGCGTTATTGACTAAGGTCAATCGCTCTTTGGACTAAATGATGACATCCTATACATATAAGCTGTGCGCTTGCCTCTGCGTGATAGCCGTCAGCGGTTGTCAGCATCTGTCGCCCCCATTGCCGACCTCTCCTCAGACGACTTTCCTTGAATGCAACGCTAATGAGTCTTTTGCTAAAGTGCTCACGCTAGCTAACGGCACTAGCTTAGTGGTGCGAGAAGGGATGTTTGAACCACGCTCAATTGGCACTATTACGGTGATCTTGTATCGAGATCTCAATGTGGGGCAAATGAGCAGTGGCATGGTGTTTAGTCGAGATGGTGTGATCACGGATGCCACATTAGATAAGGCGCAAATTCGCTTAACAATTACCACAGCAACTGCAGGTAGTGGTAATTACACTCACCACTATCGGTTATGTATTGACGACGATAATCAATTAGATCATTGTTAAAGGTTAGCCTTGGTAAGGCTCTATGAGAGTAATACTGATATAGCAAAGAGCAAACCAAGGCTGGCTACCACCATGATTTGTTTTGTTTGGCGTTGACTGTCTCTAAGATGTTCAGCGCCTTGAACTAGGCTAGTTAATAAATGTTGGTTTTTATAAATACGGCAGCGTAATTGATGACTGTCAGGGTCAATATGGAGTGTTAATTGACATTGTTGACCATTATTCAGTGAAAATATATGGCGACTGCTGCGGCCAAAATTGAACTTGAATGACACCAAATGACCATTGAGAAATACACGTTCAAGTCCGCACCAACTACTGGCCTCGATCTTAAGTAATTGCTGATTAATAATGTAATCAAAGTTGACCATATCCTCTCCAAAGCTCCCTTTCTGAAATTTAAGTCAAGCAAAAACTCGGGAGGTTTGCCACCTGTGATAACGCATTATTTGCTATTTGATGCTATCTACCTGTTCCCTTAGGATTTTTAAATTTATCTCACAAAAACAAAGAGCTAGCAAAAGCTAGCTCTTAATTATTCCATTATTCAGTAGTTTAGCGCGCAGCCTCTATGATGGCACGAGCCATTTCATCGGCCACGGCATTGGTGGTTCTATTTTGCGCATCAGCTTGTTGAAATATACTCTCCAACGTTTGGTAAATATTTTCCACCTTGCGCCGAGAACGCTCAGCATCATAGTCGTTTTCAAAGGAGACATTAATGATGCCGCCGGCATTGATGACATAATCGGGAGCGTACAAAATCCCCATCGATTTTAGCTGTTCACCGTGGCGGAGTTCAGCCAACTGATTATTCGCACAGCCTGCAATAATTTTCGCTTTGAGCAAGGGAAGCGTAGTGTCGTTGATCGTGGCACCTAATGCACAAGGGGAATAAATGTCGACATCTTGATGATAAATATCTTGAGGCGCCACTACCAGTGCATTAAATTCATTGGCGACACGATCCAGCGCAACTTGGTCAATATCGGTGACAATTAATTCCGCACCTTCTTTATGCAAATACTTACAAAGATGGTAACCAACATGGCCAACGCCTTGAACGGAAATTTTTAACCCTGCCAGATTATCAGTCCCATTTTGATGCTTATTTGCCGCTTTGATTCCAAGGTAAGTGCCAAGCGCGGTAAAAGGGGAGGGATCACCACTTTTGCCTTCAAGTCCAGCCACATAAGGCGTTTCTTGATGAGCAAACATGATATCTTTTGTACTTACACCGACATCTTCTGCAGAATAATATAAACCCCCTAAGGTATGAACAAAACGCCCGAAAGCACGAAAGAGGGCTTCTCTATCTGTGGATTTAGGATCGGCAATGATCACTGATTTTCCGCCGCCCATGTGTAAACCCGCTAAGGCATTTTTATAGGTCATACCACGCGATAATCGTAACACATCGTTCAGTGCATCATCATCGTTTTGATAGTGCCACATTCGACAACCACCAAACGCGGGTCCAAGGTTAGTATTATGCACGGCAATAATAGCTTTTAAACCACTCGCTTTATCGTGGCAAAATACCACTTCTTGATGATCGTCATAAGAAACATGATTAAAAACAGCCACTAAAAATACTCCCTGTGTTAAAAACCGATACACATATCGACAACTTTTGTTGTAATTTGGCGCAACAATAACATTTTGCCAATAGACGACCAAGTCTATTGTGATGACCAAGTAACGAATGATGGCAAGATTGCTTGCCAAAATGGGTAAATGGAATGATGTTAACTAAAAAATGTCGGAGTATTGTGGCGATATTATTGCGGGAATCCTTGCTATAGGGCAGTATATTGGCAACAAAAAATAATAATGAAGGAAGTGTCGTATGTCTGAAGCTGAGACGAATGCTGCTCAATTAACTCCAGAGCAAGTGCAAGCCATGGAACAACAACGTGAAGTTTGGGTTCGTGAGCAATTTCAAAAAGCTAACCGCTTCCTTGCTGAAAAAGGCATCATGCCAGGTAAGGTGTTAACAGATCAAAGCCGCTATTTAGCTCCCTATGTTGCGGTTTGGAAAATGGAGTCTGCTAAGCCGCAGAAGAAAACCTATTGGGTGATCTCTGGTGATTTACCGACAGATTATGTTGAAGTGTCCGCTGCCGCAACGCCAAGAGACGTGCTCAAACACTTTTCTCTGAATTGGCAAATTAAAGCTGAAAATCTTATTCGTTCAGGGGCTGTTGCCGACCCGACCCAGAAAAAGTTTGCCAACCTGTTGATCTCAAGAGCGCAGAATTTATACCAAGTGCAAGAAGACGAAGCGCTGTGGTCGTAAGGTAATCTTTCGCCAGAATTGGCGACGTTGCCAGTAAAAAGCAGAGAACCTGAGGATCTCTGCTTTTTTTATCGTCGCGAATTATTCCGTTAAATAATAATAGCCGGCATTGATCCATGACAGCAGTAAGGTTTTAATCGCATGGTGTTGGCATAACTCGGTTAGCTGCGTGCCGCTAAGGCAGCGTACTTCGGCTAACAGGCTTAATTGATCCATATTGGCTTGCGGCAACGGGAAGGCATCACCATTGGCAAATAGTCGTGATTGGTGATCATTTTCAAGCAACAACACCTTAAGGCCACCGATACGTTGCAGCATCGCACCCTCACTTATTGCTTCGTCTAACTCATCTTCGCTGAGTTCAGGCTCCATTTCATTAATATCAAGTTCGAAACGGCTTTGACTCAAGAGTCGGCCTAACACAGTTTGGTACTGCGTAGGATCGCTCGCCAGATCGGTTAATAATTGCATTAAGCCTTGCTGTTGCTGCTGACTAAATTGCGATGCTGGTAAGGTTTCTGCTGTTGATACGTATCGGTGTTGACCGAGTTGGTTATCGAGCATGTAATCGGCAAGCTCACCAATCAGTTCCTGTTGTGATGGTGCACGAAAGCCCATCGAGTAACTCATCGACGGTTCGAGCGTGTAGCCGCGGTGAGGGAAGCCGGGGGGAATATATAATATATCCCCTGGGGCTAATACAGTATCTATGATCGGCTCAAAGTCTTCGATTAATGGACTGTTAGCATCATTATTGCGCTGTTGATATTCACCCAGCGGTCCTACTGTCCAGCGACGGCTACCACTGCCTTGAATAATGAAGACGTCGTAGTTGTCTATGTGAGGCCCCACTCCACCGCCAGGCATGGCGAATGACACCATCAAATCATCGAAGCGCCAATCGGGCAGAAAGCGAAAGCTGTTACAGAAAGGATGAGTTTGCTCGGCAAAATGATTGACCGCTTGTACTAACAATTGCCAATTTTGCTCTCCGAGCTGGCTAAAGTTGGTAATCGGCCCTTGTTGAATACGCCAGTTATTCCCTTCGGTAAATACTAGTCGAGAGCTGAGATCTTCTTCCATGGCCAGTCCCGCCAATTCATCAGGCTCGATAGGATCGATGAAATTGACGAAGCCTTGTCGGATCACCAACGGGTGTTTTTGCCAGTGCTGGGCCAGAAAATCCGCGTGATTGAGTTGGAGTTGATACATAGATATGGTTACCAATACTTACGGCCAAATTTTATTGGCACTGGAATACAAAAACGGCAACCCGAGGTTGCCGTCATTGGGGAGAAAGATTCTATTATAGCTCGTCAACAAATTGTGTCGCGCGGCCAATATAATTTTCAGGTGTCATTGCTTTTAATTCAACTTTGACAGTGTCTGGCAGATCTAAACCATCAATAAATACGGCTAACTGCTCCGCATCGATGCGTTTGCCACGAGTCAACTCTTTCAACTTCTCATAAGGCTTTTCAATACCATAACGACGCATAACGGTCTGAACAGGCTCAGCCAATACTTCCCAGTTATGGTTTAATTCATCACGAAGATGAACTTCGTTTACTTCAAGCTTACTGATCCCTTTAAGGGTCGACTGATAAGCAATCAGTGCATGAGCCATACCGACACCTAAATTTCGCAGTACAGTGGAGTCGGTTAAATCACGCTGCCAGCGTGACAATGGCAGTTTCGCCGCTAAATGCTGCATGATGGCATTAGCGATACCAAGGTTACCTTCTGAGTTTTCAAAATCAATAGGATTGACTTTATGGGGCATGGTCGATGAACCAATCTCACCTGCAATGGTTTTTTGCTTGAAATGTCCCAGCGCAATATAGCCCCAAATATCTCGGTCAAAATCAATCAAAATGGTGTTAAAACGAGCGATAGCATCGAATAACTCAGCGATATAATCATGAGGCTCGATTTGGGTCGTATAGGCATTCCAATGTAAACCTAAACTAGTCACAAATCGCTGCGATAGGGCATGCCAATCAACCTCGGGATACGCAGATAAGTGAGCATTGTAGTTACCCACCGCACCATTGATTTTGCCCATGAGCTCGACCGAGCGAATTTGATCCGCTTGACGTTGCAAACGCATGGCAACATTGGCCATTTCTTTGCCTAAGGTCGATGGTGATGCGGGCTGACCGTGAGTACGAGACATCAGTGGTACATCACGATAGTCTTTGGCTAACTTTTTAATACCATCGATCAGTTGTTGACAATAGGGCAGTAATACTTGCTCGCGAGCTTCAGTGAGCATTAAGCCGTGCGCTAAATTGTTGATGTCTTCAGAAGTGCAAGCAAAATGGACAAATTCGTCAATGGCCACTAATTCTGGATTAGCGGCGATTTTTTCTTTAATAAAATACTCGACCGCTTTGACATCGTGGTTAGTCGTGGCTTCGATGGTTTTTACTCGTAACGCATCTTCTTCGTTGAAGTTATCTTTGATGGCGTCCAGCAACGCTAAGGCTTCTTCGCTAAATGGCGGCACTTCGGCAATTTCTGGACAGCTAGACAGCAGCTTTAACCAGTTAATTTCAACTTGGACGCGATATTTGGTTAAACCGAACTCGCTGAAGATCCCTCGTAATGAGGCGGTTTTACTAGCATAACGACCGTCTACCGGAGAGATAGCAGTTAGTGCGGATAGTTCCATATAAAGCTCCTTGGCGAACCTAAATTAACAATTAAAGGGAAAGAGATTTTGTTGCCGCATCGACAATCGCTTTGCGGGCAAACACTAAGTGACGACGTTTGCCACCGAGTTGTCGCCATAGCACAGCACTGCGCATTGCAGACAAGAGTAGGGCACGAATTTTCTGTTGCACCAAGGGACGTTGCAGACAGTTAGGGTTACCTGTAATTTGAATTTTTGGCCCTAATTCGCTAATGATATCACTGTAAATCGATGCTAAATTTGCAATTACTTGTTCATCAGTGATAGCAAAATGGTGTAGTTGTCTTTCGACTTGATTAATGCGTTCAGCCAGCATGCCTAAGGCATTGGCATTGCGACTTAATTTTCGCTCTAGAGCAAGAATGCCCACCAAATAGCGAGTTAATTCGACATCTTTTTGCCCCTGTTCACCTAACTGGCTTTGGATCAGTTGCATACCTTTACGCTGCGAAAATCTATCGGGATAGACATCAGCGACTGAATCAGGATTAGTCACTAAAATGCTATTGAGGCTGGCAGCTAACATGTCTTTGTCTGACTCGCCGTGGCGTGAGAGGTATTGTACCTCTGCCACTGCGTGGAGCAGGCCGGCAAAGGCCTGAGTACTTTCCATTATTGCTTCACTCACTGTGATTATTCTTTTATTAATACGTCAATAATGCCGCCACCAAGACAGACTTCACCGTCGTAAAATACGGCGCTTTGTCCTGGGGTAACAGCGCTCATGGGTTGATCAAAACGAACGGTTATACGGCCATCGTTCATCAGACGTACCTGACATGGGGCATCTTGTTGGCGGTAGCGGGTTTTAACACTGATATTCGCGCCATCAACCGGGCCGTTACCATCAACCCAATGTAATTGGTTAACTTCCATGCCGGCTGACATCAAACGTGGGTGTTCATGGCCTTGACCGACGATAAGCACATTACGTTCAATGTCTTTATCAACCACATACCATGGGTCGTCATTGCTGTTTTTCATCCCACCAATGCCGAGCCCTTTGCGTTGGCCTAAAGTGTGGTACATCAAGCCGTCGTGACGGCCAATAACCTCGCCTTCTGGCGTTTCGATATTGCCTGGTTGTGCGGGTAAATAAGTGGCCAGAAAGTCTTTGAACTTGCGCTCACCGATAAAGCAAATACCGGTACTGTCCTTTTTATTGGCGGTGATCAGTCCTTGCTCTTCAGCAATGCGGCGAACCTCAGGTTTTTCGAGCTCGCCCACGGGGAATAAACTGCGCGCGACTTGCTGTTCATTTAAGGTGTACAAGAAGTAACTTTGATCTTTGTTGGCATCAACACCACGCAGCATTTGGGTGTGGCCATCAATGTCACGGCGTCGAACATAGTGCCCCATGGCAATGTAATCAGCCTCCAGGATATCATCGGCAAATTCTAAAAATGCCTTAAATTTGATTTCCTTATTACACATGATATCGGGATTCGGCGTGCGACCAGCTTTGTATTCTTCCAAGAAGTATTCGAACACATTGTCCCAATACTCAGACGCGAAATTCACTGTGTGCAGTTTAATTCCTAGTTTGTCACATACTGCCTGGGCATCTTTAAGATCTTCGGTGGCGGCACAATATTCATCGGTGTCGTCTTCTTCCCAGTTTTTCATAAACAGGCCTTCGACATCATAACCCTGCTGCTGCAACAGATAGGCAGACACAGAGGAGTCAACACCGCCGGACATACCGACAATGACTTTTAGGGGTTTAGGTGAAGTGCTTGCAGTCATGAAATCAAACCTGAAAAATGAATCGATTAACTAAGTTTTATGGCAGAGCCTCAGTCATAATTACTGAGATGATTAAGCTAATAAATTAAGCGTTACTGCGAATAAAACCAATAAAAAACGGTGGCGTATTCTACCATGCTTTGTAGGTAACGGCTATCACGTGCTGTTCTGATAATGGTTCTATGTGTTCTGTTATAGAATCCATTACCTTGTTAGGAAATCACTATTAATCAGCGACAGGTTAGTGCCATGGCCTTGGCAATAATCGTGTAGGGATGTGAGGACTAATGGACTGCGTAATTGGGGCGTTAAGGCCTCTATTTCATCAATCGTTAGCCAGTGCGTCGCCTTAATTTTTGGATCAAGAGGGATGGCGGTAGGCATGTGTTCTAACGTAACGGCAAAAGTGAACCGCAAAAACGCGAGTTCAGCGGTGGCACTGTATTGATAGATACCGACTAAATGTGTCGGCCTTATCGTTAAACCGCATTCCTCTTGAACTTCTCGAATACAGGCTTCGATTAAGCTTTCATTGGCTTCGAGGTGACCGGCTGGTTGGTTATAGCGAACCTGACATCGATTTGTTCTTCTACCAACAAATAATGTTGTTGGCATTGGATAATACAGGCCACCGTCACATTGGGGCGATAACGTTCCGTCATCATCAGCTCTGTTGGGCTAACACGCGGTACTCACCATTAGCCAAATCGGCGAGATGATACTCCCCAATCGCCACCCGAATTAGCCGTAACGTTGGAAAGCCAATCTGGGCCGTCATCCGCCGAACTTGTCGATTACGACCTTCGCATATTTTAATCTCAAGCCAACTGGTGGGAATGGATTTTCTTTCTCGTACCGGCGGCGTTCTTGGCCACAGGGTGGGTTCATCGATCCTCGTGACTTTGGCCGCTAAGGTCATGCCGTCTTTCAGTTCCACCCCACGACACAGCGTCGCAATGGCGTCATCAGTCACGCTGCCTTCCACTTGTACCCAGTAGGTTTTCCATGTTTTCTTCGCAGGTTGTGTTAATTGAGCTTGAAGAACGCCATCGTTGGTGAGCAGTAATAAGCCTTCACTGTCACGATCTAATCGTCCGGCGGCATAGACATCGCTGATGGGGATATAATCTTTTAAGGTTTGCCGACCTTGTTCATCGGTAAATTGGCATAACACATCAAATGGTTTATTAAATAAAATGACCACAGGATGGGCTGCTCGGGGACGGCGTTGGCGCATGCCCGCTGACGAGCGTTTAGCTGTGGTTGGTCGCTTGTGGTGCTTTATCCCGGGCGTTGCCGAGCGTTTTTGCCATGATTTTGAAACAGTCACATCAGTCTATTATGATTTAGTTTAGGGATAGTTTACTTGTCATTGGGCCTTAGTGGAATTTGAATCTTGCGTTGAATGCTCTATGATGTCGGCTATCACTGTGACTTAAGTTGATATTTAATGTTTTTTGTGAAGCAACGCCGGGCGGCGTAATAGGTAATGACTCGGCTTAACGGATGTTATCGAGTCAGCAGTCTGAACTGCAGCCCTCAGGAAATCATTATAACAGTAGGACGTAAAATGGACGTAACTATACCGACGATCATCTATACCCAAACCGATGAAGCCCCAGCATTGGCGACATATTCTTTACTGCCAATTATTCAATCATTTGCCCACAAAGCAGGGGTCAAGGTTGAAACGCGCGATATCTCCTTATCTGGCCGGATCATTGCAAGTTTTCCTGAGTGCTTAGCTCCAGAGCAACAGATCAACGATGACTTAGCCTTACTGGGTGAATTGGCCTCGTTACCGCAAGCCAATATCATCAAACTTCCCAACATCAGTGCGTCAGTACCGCAATTAAAAGCCTGTATTCGCGAGTTACAACAAAAAGGTTACGCCCTACCAAATTACCCCGATGAACCACAAGATGCTGCCGAGCAAGCAATTAAGCAAACCTACGATAAAATCAAGGGGAGTGCGGTTAATCCGGTTTTGCGTGAAGGTAACTCTGATCGCCGTGCACCCTTGTCGGTAAAAAACTATGCCCGTAAACATCCGCATAGCATGGGCGCGTGGCAGCCAAGTTCACAATCGCATGTGGCGCACATGGCGAGCGGTGATTTTTACGGCAGTGAACAGTCAGTGACGATGCGCTCTGAAGATACCGTCTCGATCATCTTTACTCAAAATGGCGTTGATAAGCCGCTGCGTGCCCCTGTTGACGTACTGGCGGGGGAGATTATTGATGCTGCGGTCATGAGTAAGCAGCAATTGGTGAGCTTCTATCAAACTGAAATAGCCAAGGCGAAAGAAGAGGGCGTGTTGCTCTCATTGCATTTGAAAGCCACCATGATGAAGGTGTCAGATCCCATATTATTTGGTCATGCTGTGACGGTATTTTATCAGGAGGTCTTGAGCAAACATGCCAAGGTTATCGAACAGTTAGGCGTAGATGTAAATAATGGTATTGGCGATCTTTATGGCAAATTAGATCAGTTAGACGAGGCGACTCGTCAGCAAATTCTGACCGATTTAGAGGCGGTATACCAACATCAACCTGCGCTCGCCATGGTTAACTCTGATAAAGGCATTACCAATTTACATGTGCCGAGTGACATCATTATTGATGCCTCAATGCCCGCGATGATCCGTACCTCTGGGCAAATGTGGGGCCCTGATGGTCAACCTAAAGACACTAAGGCGATGATCCCTGACCGTTGTTATGCTGGGGTGTATCAAGCCACTATCGATTTCTGCAAGCAACACGGTGCCTTTGATCCCCGTACCATGGGCAGTGTGCCAAACGTCGGTTTAATGGCACAAAAAGCGGAAGAGTATGGCAGCCATGATAAAACTTTTGAAATTGCTGGCGCTGGAGTGGTTAAAGTCATCGACAGTCAAGGCGTAGTGTTGATGGAACATGCTGTGGAAAACGGTGATGTATGGCGCATGTGTCAGGTCAAAGATGCTCCCATCCGCGATTGGGTTAAACTGGCAGTTAATCGTGCTCGATTGTCCAACACGCCGGCTATTTTCTGGTTAGACGCTGAACGCGCCCATGATCGCCAACTGATTGCGAAAGTTGAGCAATACTTAACTGAGCATGACATCGATGGCTTGGATATTTCGATATTAGCGCCAGTGGCTGCGACGTCGGCGACGTTAGCCAGAATTCGTGATGGTCTTGATACTATTTCTGTCACCGGCAACGTATTGCGAGATTACTTAACCGATTTGTTCCCCATTTTAGAGCTGGGTACCAGTGCTAAGATGCTATCTATCGTGCCATTAATGAATGGTGGTGGATTGTTTGAAACCGGCGCAGGGGGGAGTGCTCCTAAGCATGTTGAACAACTTGAACAAGAAAACCATTTACGTTGGGACTCTTTAGGTGAGTTTCTCGCATTAGCCGCATCATTAGAGCATTTAGGTCAAACAACGGATAACTCGTCAGCCTTGGTGATGGCACAAGCATTAGATACAGCTATTGGCCGTTTCCTCGAAGAAAACAAATCACCGTCACGCCGCGTCGGCGAGTTGGATAACCGCGGCAGTCATTTCTATTTGGCGATGTATTGGGCTGAGGCAATGGCGACACAGACTCAAGATCCAGTGATAGCTTCTGAGTTTATGTCACTGAGTCAAGCGCTGAAGGAAAACGAAGCCGTAATCGTGAGTCAGTTAGCCAAGGTACAAGGTCAACCAGCGGATTTAGGCGGTTATTACCGTTTAGATGACGTCAAAGCCAATGCGGTCATGCGACCAAGTGAAGTGTTGAATCAATTATTATCGATATAATTGAATTTCAGCCAATAAAAAAGGCAGGGTGACCTGCCTTTTTTATTTTATCATCCCCAAGTTACCGAGGTACTCAGTGTTAGAGGACGGGTGATATTGCTGAAGCGTGCATCCCTTTTGGGCCTTGCTCTACTTCGAATTCAACGGGTTGGCCTGCTTTTAGAGTTCTGTAGCCTTCCATCGTGATTGTCGAATAATGCGCAAATACATCTTCACCGCCTTCGTCCGGACAAATAAACCCGAATCCTTTGGCGTTGTTGAACCATTTAACAGTTCCGCTAGCCATACTTCCACTTCCTTCTATTGTCTACTTCCCAGTAAGATAGTAAAACCTAGTGAGCGGTTCCTTTATCTCCGCCTGAGTAACAGAATGAAAGCACGCAAGTTGGAAGTCAAGCAAAAGTTAACAACTAGGTAACATTTGCTTTATTTTTATTTATCAATTGGTCGCAACCAATTTTAGAGGCTAATATTGCAGTATGGGCAAAGTAGGAAATATTGAAAAACAACAGGAATTACAGGTGGCAGAAGTCACCCCTCCATCAATGTATATGGTGATCCTGAATAATGATGATTACACCCCAATGGATTTTGTGATTGAGGTGCTCAAATTATTTTTTAACTTAACCGATGAAAAAGCGACCGACATTATGCTGACGGTTCATCATCAAGGGAAAGCAGTATGCGGTTTGTATCCTTTTGATATTGCGGAAACGAAAGTGATACAAGTAAATCAATTTGCCAGACAGAATGATCATCCGTTACTGTGTTCGTTAGAGAAGGCATAATTCTGATCCTTAACCGCACAAATCTTTGCATTTTTTAGGGGGTGCGTATGCTGAACAAAGATCTTGAAGTCACCTTGAACCTGGCGTTTCAGCAAGCCAGAGATGCGCGTCATGAATATATGACGGTAGAACACTTACTGCTGGCATTAATCGATAATCCTGCCGCGCAAGAGGCATTGGTTGCCTGTGGCGCTAAGTTAGACAAATTGCGTGCCGATGTTGAACAGTTTATTAGTCAAACCACTCCACTGATCCCACAAGTCGATACTGAAGCGCGGGAGACTCAACCCACGCTTGGTTTTCAGCGAGTCTTGCAGCGTGCCGTGTTTCATGTGCAATCGTCCGGTCGTCAAGAAGTCACTGGCGCCAATGTGCTGGTGGCGATTTTTTCCGAACAAGAATCTCAAGCTGTCTACTTATTAAGACGCAGTGATATTAGCCGCCTCGATGTGGTCAACTACTTATCCCATGGTTTTAACAAGCAAGATGAAGGGATGAACTTTGATGAGGAACCTGCGAGTGAAGAGAAGTTAGAAGAGCAAGAGGACAACAGCATGTTGTCTCAATTTGCGACTAACTTGAACCTTGCTGTCGAAGCGGGAAATATTGACCCTTTGATTGGTCGCGACCTCGAAATTGAACGTGCTATTCAGATTTTATGTCGTCGTCGCAAAAATAATCCTTTGCTAGTGGGTGAGGCAGGCGTTGGTAAAACCGCCATTGCCGAAGGCCTAGCTTATCAAATTGTGCATAACAATGTGCCCGAGGTGATGGCGCAAGCCACCGTTTATTCTTTGGATTTGGGCGCCTTATTGGCGGGTACCAAATATCGCGGTGATTTTGAAAAACGCTTTAAGAGTTTATTGAAAGAGTTAGCCGCCGACAGTCATGCCATTTTGTTTATTGACGAAATTCATACCATTATTGGTGCCGGCGCGGCCTCAGGTGGCGTAATGGATGCGTCAAATTTGTTAAAGCCCTTACTCTCTGGGGGCAAGTTACGTTGCATGGGCTCGACGACTTTTCAGGAATATCAAAGTATTTTTGAGAAAGACAGAGCCTTGGCGCGTCGTTTTCAAAAGATTGATATCAATGAGCCAAGTATCAGCGAAACCACCCGTATTTTGCAGGGACTGAAAAGCAAATACGAAGAGCATCATGGCGTTCGCTATACGCAGGCGGCGTTGTCCAGTGCCGCGACATTATCCGCCAAACATATTAATGATCGCCATTTACCGGACAAGGCCATCGACGTGATTGATGAAGCCGGTGCCCGAATGGCGATGTTACCGCAAAGTAAGCGAAAAAAGACCATTGGTCAGGCCGAGATTGAGTTCATTATTGCCAGAATGGCGCGGATCCCAGAAAAATCTGTGTCTATGTCTGACAAGGAAATGCTGAAAAATCTTGAGCGTAACCTGAAAATGGTGGTCTTTGGGCAAGATAAAGCCATTGAAACCTTAAGTGCCTCTATCCGATTATCGCGCAGTGGCTTAGGTCATGAACACAAACCTGTCGGCAGTTTCTTATTTGCGGGCCCAACGGGGGTTGGCAAAACCGAAGTCACCAATCAGTTAGGCAAATGCCTTAACCTGCAAGTGATCCGTTTTGACATGTCTGAATACATGGAGGCGCATGCGGTATCGCGCTTGATTGGTGCGCCGCCAGGCTATGTTGGTTATGATCAAGGCGGTTTACTGACCGATGCTGTGATTAAGAACCCCCACTGCGTTATCTTACTTGATGAGATAGAAAAGGCACATCCTGATATTTATAACCTATTACTGCAGGTGATGGACCACGGTAAGTTGACTGACAACAATGGTCGCAAAGCCGACTTCAGGCATGTCACGTTAGTGATGACGACCAATGCCGGTGTTCATGAGACCATTCGTAAGTCAATGGGATTCCAGCAACAAGATCATACCTTGGATGCCATGACCGAAATCAATCGGGTGTTTTCGCCAGAGTTTAGAAACCGGCTAGATGCCATTGTCTGGTTTAATCATCTTGATATGGCGATTATTGCCAAGGTGGTTGATAAGTTCTTGGTGGAATTACAAGCCCAGCTTGATGATAAGCGCGTGACCTTAGAAGTTTCTGATGAAGCGAGAACCTTGTTAGCCGAGAAAGGGTATGACAAGACCATGGGGGCTCGTCCTATGTCTCGGGTGGTTACTGAGCTGATTAAGCGGCCATTGGCTGATGAAATCTTATTTGGTGCCTTAGAGGCGGGTGGTACAGCGTCTGTCGATGCCGTCGATGGTGACATTGAGGTTAAAGTGGAAGCATTAGTGCCAGCGTAGGTGCTTGTTTGACAAAAAAGGCCGCGCAAGCGGCCTTTTTTGTGCGTAGTATCAGGAGTCGATACTTGCCTCCGGCCTGCAAATACAATAAAAAAACCCGGACTTACCGGGTTTTAACTGTGCGAAAATTCGCAGGCGTGACGTAGAAGTTAACGAGCGCGGAAGACGATACGACCTTTGCTCAGATCATATGGAGTCAACTGAACGGTTACTTTGTCACCGGTCAGGATGCGGATATAGTTTTTGCGCATTTTACCTGAAATGTGTGCAGTCACAACATGACCATTTTCCAGTTCTACGCGGAACATTGTATTTGGCAAGGTCTCCAAAATGGTGCCTTGCATCTCAATGTTGTCTTCTTTCGCCATTAATTAATTGTCCCATAGCCTTCGAATATTAAAATCGGGCGTATCATGCCGCAAAAAGCCGTTGCTGTAAAGCGCTGCGTGAGCTGGAAAGCCGAGATCCGACTCTCATCAACCATCAGATTTTTGTGGACGCCACCCATCCTTGTGTTGTCAGTATTTCATACGGACGGAATTGGCGTTTATAACACATCTTACGGTTAGCATCTATCTGATAGCCTAAATAAACAAAACTTTTTGACTCTTGTTTTGCGGTTTGTAATTGTTTCAAGATCAATAAATTGCCAATTGATAACGGTTCATAGTCTGGGTCAAAAAAGCTATAAACGGCAGAGAGGCTATTGGGCGTGCAGTCGGTCACTGCGACTCCGATTAGCTTGTCGCCATCATACACTTCGATAAAGCGTTGCTCTAACCAATCGCATAATAAAAATTCTTGATATTGGGTTTGACTGGGGGGAAACATACTGCCATCGCTATGACGCAGGCAAATGTACTTTTCATACAAAGGGTAATGCAGGCTCGATGTTTGGTAGCTTAGCTTCCATGACAAATGTTGCGCCTGACGTAGATTGCGTTTATGCCGTGTTGATAACGTAAAATTCTGACTGTTGACCCGTATCGGCTGGCAAGCATTGCACTGCGGGCAGCGGGGTTGATAAATAGATTGGCCACTGCGCCGAAACCCAACGGCGAGCAGGCGCTCATAGACCTCGGGCTCAACCGCTTGTTGGATAACGAGTAATTGTTCTTGTTGGTTGGCTAAATAACTGCAGGGAAATATTTGGCTGATGCCAATGGCAACAGTTAAGGGGTCAGAGTTCAAGCAGTATCTCCTGCGGCCGCCAGCAGTCACTGCTTGTAGGCGCTTGTCGTAATTCAGATAGGCGGGTTAAAAATTGATGACGGCTGATGTTTTTTGCCCCTAAAGAAACTAGGTGAGGGTTCATGACCTGAGCATCAATGAGTTGATAATTAAAGCCAATTAAATGCTGTTGTAATGCCATCATGGCGGCTTTGGATGCATTAGTTGCAAAGTGAAACATAGATTCACCGCAAAATGCTTGGCCAAGATCAATGCCGTAGAGGCCGCCGACGAGTTGCTGGTCGTGCCAAACTTCGATGGAGTGTGCTCGGCCTAGCTGATGTAATTGCTCATAAGCTTCAATAATGTTGGGGCTAATCCAAGTATCAGCTTGTTTTTGACGAGGCGCAGCGCAAGCTTGGATGACTTGGGAAAAAGCGTGATTAACAGTGAAGCGCCACGGTTGCTTGCTCAAATATTTTCTTAGGCTAGCACTGCAATGGATATCACCGGGAACAAACACGGCGCGGGGATCGGGAGACCACCATAAAATAGGGTCATCTTGATTGAACCATGGGAAAATGCCATGGTAATAAGCGCTGAGTAAACGCTCGCTGCTTAAGTCTCCCCCCACTGCCAGTAAACCATTAGGTTCGCTTAATGCTAGCTCTGGGGCAGGGAAAGGACTATGTTGATGTTCAAGATAAGATAAGGTGCTCACTATTGTGTCTACTGACCGATGTGTCTTTATTATAAATTAGCGGAAAATAGCTTATGTTGAAACCTAGAATCTTAATTCTCTTAGCTTTATTAGTCAGTTTTGCCTCATCGGCGCAATCGGTATACCAAAGAGATCAAGCGCTACCGGTAGAGAAGGTCGTGTATGGGGAAATTGAGTCTCGACGGTTAATCAGCCAAACCGAACTTATTGAAGATAGCCATCAAGGCTGGCGCACTTTTGGCGGAGCGTTGCTGGGCGGTGTGATTGGGCATCAATTCGGCGGCGGCAGTGGTCAAGATGTCGCCACCGTGCTCGGTGCGCTGCTTGGTGGGGGGATTGCCAACCAGCAAAGTCAGGCTCGGACTATTCAACATCAATTGCTGGAACTTATGATTAAGCAAGATGATGGACAACAAGTGTTAGTTATCCAAACGCCCGATCCCAGCATGCCACTAGCGGCTGGGGATCGAGTGCGAGTCATTTACTTTCCATCCTCGGTGCGAGTGGATATTGCCATGTAACGCGGCCATAGCCACGGGCTAAAGATTAGCAACCTCTGGGGCGCTTGTTCTTGTGACCTTGATTAGCTAAATGCTGACGCCAGAGCGCTTTTGGTGTCAGTCCGTGACTTTGTGATACCGGGGTGTTATCAGTGACGAGCTGCGGCTTTTTTTGAGCTGGGGCAGGCTCACCGTCATTGCACGACATTAGCATCTGTTCAATCTCACTGAATCGAATTGATTTACCGCCATTGATTTTGTACCAGCTACCCTTTTGTTCAATGGTTACTGTGGCTTGCTGTTGTTGCTCTAGCTTAGCTTGCAGTGCGCTGATGACTTCTTCTTTGGTCAGTGTAGACATAGTAATTAACCTATTATTTATTATTGAATGACTGAAGGTTCTCGCTAATTTTATAAAGTGATCGCTCTAAATGTCCAATCTATGACAAAAATATGCATCGTCTTGTGGGGATATGGCTTCCACAATGACGGTTGCAACAGATGAAATCTTGCCTAATAGTGGGTAAACTATTAGACATTTAGGACATAACCGAATGAATCGACAAGAATTACAGGATTATCTGCATCAATTCCTTTCCTTAGATCAATACCGAGACTATGCGCCCAATGGATTACAAATCCAAGGTAAGTCAACCATTGCTAAGATAGTGACTGGGGTGACCGCCTGCCAAGCCCTTATCGATGCCGCTATCGACCAACAAGCGGATGCTATCTTGGTTCATCATGGCTTCTTTTGGAAGGGAGAAGATCCCTGCATCGTCGGGATCAAGCAGCAGCGAATTCAAGCGCTACTAAGCAATGATGTTAACCTAATGGCTTATCACTTACCGCTAGATGGTCATCGAGTCGTTGGTAATAATGCAACCCTTGGCCAACGCTTAGGCATGAGTCATATGCGCCCCATTGAAGGCGTAGCTCAAGATTTGGTATGGCAGGGGCAACTCGATATCGCCCTAAGCGCGACAGAGTTTGCTGAACAAATTAGTCAAGCGTTAGGGCGTGCGCCTTTGGTATTGGGCAATGCTCAAGCCATGATTAAAACTATCGGCTGGTGTACTGGTGGCGCCCAAGATTATATCGACATCGCGGCCCAATATGGGCTTGATGCCTTTATTAGTGGTGAAGCGTCGGAGCGCACGTTTCATAGCGCCAATGAGCTGGGGCTGGTCTATTTTGGTGCCGGCCATCATGCCACCGAGCGCTACGGAATTGAGGCGCTAGGGCAGCATTTAGCCGACAAGTTTGGTATTGACCATGTATTTATTGATGTGCCCAATCCAGTCTAAGTGTTACCAATATCTGCGGGTTAATCTGATGCACATTGACGCTGCCCTTGGTGATAACAACTCGGTTGCCTAGGGCAAACGTTACCCCGCGAACAGATTAATTTTGCATGAGTGCCAATGCCGCGCTCTACCCAATTAATATTTAGTATTTTGGCCACTGAGGTTAACTTACGCTTAATCGCTGCGGGTATTTGGCTTTCCCCCCCCTGTTGTACACACAAACGTTGTAATTCTTTGGCGATGTCTTGGCTATCACCCGCTTGTGCATCGATGGCCGGGTTTAAATCGATGCCAGCGCATAATACATGTTGGTTACCCACCATATCTTCCACTCGCAATGACTCACAACAATAGATCCGGGGTTGATTGTCGACATTTAAAATGGAAATTTGGGCGCTTGAGCCTTGGGCATTGGCATTGATCATTCTAAACACCGCCCAGTGTTGGCATGGATCTGCCACCATGCGCATATTGCCCCACGGCAGGGGAATACCATTTCCCCGATAGACAGCTTTGAGTTTGCCTGGGGCATAGGCATCAAAATAATGCCAATGTGGGTAAGGGGATGCCACCGTCATGCGCCGCATCGCCACCGATGGCGATACACCAATTTTCTCGTGGACACTGATCTCATAGCCGTGTTGGTCTAACAGCTGGCGAAATGGCACTTTAGGGCACAATAACGCCCCCGCAAAGAAACTGGACTCAAAGTCTCGCCATGCTTGCAAAATATCTTGAGCATTGGGGGTGGTCGACGCTTGGCTGTCATCTTCTTCCAATAACAAGCTACGCCCTACCGCTAATACACTCGCTGACGTTTCGTTATTGTGTAGTACTCGATGGCCAATATGCACCGCCAAATCATATTTCAAACGCGTTGGGTAGTGTTTGAGTAATGAGTTGATACAAATCGTCCTCGGGGGCTCGAAATAGGAGGTCATCACTTGTTGGGAATGCAGCCCAAGTTCGCTGGCTAACGAATGTGAAGCATGTTCTATCCAACGGATGGTTAAGCCTTGCGCATGGCAAAGATGCAGCAAATCATCAACACTCTGACCCAGTTGCTTTAACCCCACGGATTCTGCTGCGCGCTCGAGATCGGGGAAATGATTTTGATTATGTTCTTGATGAGCTCGGATCAAGAGATGGGCAAATTGACGACCAGTAATGCCGGTTTGCGATAACATTTCTGGAATAGCGATTTGTAATATGTCTTTACTGAACAAAAAACTTGGCTCTAAAGCCATACCATTGATGCCGCCTCTGCGCCCTTTGTCGGGGGTGATATCTTCGGTTTGTGGCATATCATCTAAGAACCATTCGAGATCTTTTTGAAAGACGGTCGCAATAACGCTGAGCATGGCACTGCTTGGGACGCGTTTGCCGCGTTCAATCATGGATAAATAGGAGACCGACGGCGCCGAGTTAGGATCCACGCGAATACAACGAGCCGATAAATCCTCCATGGTTAGATGGTTACGTTTTCGTAAGTTACGAATTTTAGTGCCAAGAAAATGAGATTGGCGGATCAGGCTTGTGTGGTTCTTCATTTTGTAAAATTCACAATGTAAAATTTTTATTGTGAAATTGTAATGAAAAATTGCGTAGACTACAAATTAAGCAAGCAACTGCTCGCGAAATTATTAACATCTGGCAAGTATTAATGAGGACACCACTATGGTAACGACAACAATAGCACCAACTCAGACACGCACCCCTTCGCATACGAGTGGTCAACAATACGTTACCTCTCAAGATAAACTGGCCGAAGCCAAAGCATTCTTAGATGTTCATTGCCCATTAACGCGTGGCAGTCATCAACAGGTGGTAAGTTACTTAGTATATTATCAGCATTTACTGGCCTTCTTTGCTGATGGCAGTCACTGTGGCTTGGCCTCTGCGCAACAATTTGTCGGCTTGTGTGGCCACAAGGAAGCGCCAAGTGCGATTTTATTAAAAACAGGGGCAGTGCACGTCGAGCTCAGCTTTGATAGAAAGGGCCTGATTGGCCAGTCTGATCTGGCACATATTGAAGATATCCAGCTGCAAACTCGGGTGGGTAATGGCTTTGATATTTGGGTGAGTTTATTGCACGGTCAAACCAATATGCAGGGTGAGAAGCCAACGGCTAAACATTACACTGCTAAAGATGGAAATGATTATCGCTTTGAGTAATGAGTCTTTTGCCAGAGGCTGATTCATCAAAAAAATGCCAGTCGTAAGACTGGCATTGTGATTTTTCTATAGAAGGTTACTTAACCTTCATACCTGGCTGGGCACCATCATGCGGCTCGAGGATCCACAAATCCTTACCGCCAGGGCCTGCTGCCAGCACCATACCTTCCGACAAACCAAAGCGCATTTTACGCGGCGCTAAATTAGCCACCATCACAGTCAACTTGCCTTCTAAATCTTCAGGGGCATAAGCCGATTTGATGCCTGCAAACACTTGGCGAGTTTCACCACCGATATCTAATTGCAGTTTTAACAGCTTATCGGCTTCAGCCACATGTTCCGCTTTAACGATTTTGGCGATACGTAAATCGATTTTGGCAAAGTCATCAAAGCTGATGGTTTCAGCAATGGGATCATCGACTAACGGGCCCGTTGCTGGCACTTGTGGTTGTAAGTTTTCTTGTGAGGCTTCGACCATGGCATTGATTTTTTCCAGATCAACGCGTTGCATCATGGCTTTAAAGGTATTAATTTCGTGGCCAGCAAGATCCGTGGCTAACGTATCCCAACGTAATTCCAGTTGCATAAATGCTTCGACATCGTCGGCTAAGCGCGGCAACACCGGCTTTAAGTAAGTCACCAGAATGCGGAACAAGTTAAGTGCATTCGAGCATACTTGATGGGCTTGCTCTTGTTTATCATCTTGCTTCACTAACTGCCAAGGTGCTGCATCCGCCACATAGGCATTGGCGATATCGGCCAGTGCCATGATTTCACGCATTGCCTTGCCGTATTCACGACCCTCATAGAAGTCGGCAATGATGTCTTGTTTCGCTAAGAATTCATGGGTGAGGCTCATGTCTTCAATCGCGGCTAACTTGCTATCAAAACGCTTGGTGATGAAGCCCGCAGTCCGAGAGGCTAAGTTGACTAATTTACCCACGAGATCGGAGTTTACGCGCTGGGCAAAGTCTTCAAGGTTTAAATCAAGGTCATCAATGCGGTTAGATAATTTAGCCGCATAGTAATAACGTAGAAACTCCGGATCCAAATGGTCTAAATAAGTCCGGGCCTTGATAAAGGTTCCCTTAGATTTTGACATTTTGGCACCATTGACGGTGACATAACCATGAGCATAAACACTATTGGGTTTACGCAGGCCTGCGCCTTCTAACATGGCTGGCCAAAATAAACTGTGGAAATACACAATATCTTTGCCGATGAAGTGATATACCTCAGCGGTCGAGTCTTTCGCCCAGAAGTCATCGAAATTAAGATCGTCTCGTCGATTACATAAGTTCAAAAATGAGCCCATGTAGCCGATCGGCGCATCTAACCACACATAGAAATATTTGCCAGGAGCATCGGGGATCTCGAAGCCAAAATAGGGGGAATCACGGGTGATATCCCATTGCTGAAGACCTTGCTCAAACCATTCATTGAGTTTATTGGCCATCTCGGTTTGCAATGAGCCTGAGTGAGTCCACTCTTTTAACATGCCTTCAAAGGCGGGCAGGTCAAAAAAGAAGTGCTCAGTATCTTTCAGTACGGGAGTTGCACCAGAGACCACGGACTTAGGGTTAATCATTTCCGTAGGGCTGTAGGTCGCACCACACACTTCACAGTTGTCACCATACTGATCTTCTGAACGACATTTCGGGCAGGTGCCTTTGACGAAACGATCTGGCAAGAACATGGTCTTTTCAGGATCAAACAACTGAGAAATCGTGCGGCTCTTAATATAACCGTTATCACGCAGCTTTAAATAGATCTCACTGGCCAGTTGACGGTTTTCAGGGCTATGAGTGCTGTGGTAATTATCAAAGGCAATATTGAAATCTGAAAAATCTTGCATATGCTCTTGTTGCACTTGAGCAATCATATCTTCTGGGGCAATCCCCAGTTGTTGGGCTTTGAGCATAATCGGAGTGCCATGGGCGTCATCGGCACAAATATAATGACACTCATGGCCACGCATTTTTTGGAAACGAGACCAAATATCCGTTTGGATATACTCTAACATATGACCTAAATGGATCGGGCCATTGGCATACGGCAGGGCACTGGTCACTAAAATTTTACGGGTTGAATTTGCCATCTTGTCTCAAAACTCAGCTTATTAGGACGTCATTGTGGTAGATACTAACCGAAGTCTGGCTTATTTTCATCAAGACAAACGCTAACTGGGGCATTTCTACACTAATGTTTTTGCCAATATCTGATACACTTGGTCAAATTTATTGGAAACATAGTTTTAGGTTGATAGCATTTGCGGTTTATTTGACCAAAGAACAACGCTAACGACCCGAATTGGGATAACCAAATGTCTGCAATTTTACCGGATTTTCGTCTTGATGAACCTTTGCTTACACAAGTACTCACTATTCTTGAAGGCCAAATAGACCCTTATTTACAACAGGGCTTTGTCTCCGCCAATATGGTCACTCGTTTGGCCATTGATGGTAAACGATTACAACTTGGTCTTGTTTATCGTTATCCATGTCAAAGTAGTTACCAAGCGCGCGTCATGAGCTTAACCAAAGCATTGGCCGTGCTAGATGATATCGATGAAGTCGAGTGTGAAATTGATTTTCAAGCTCCAATCTATACTCAAGCGACGGATGCCAATTTACGCCAAGTGAAACAAATCATTGCGGTAGCCTCAGGCAAAGGCGGTGTGGGTAAGTCAACCACGGCGGTCAACCTTGCTTTGGCGCTCGCGGCAGAAGGCGCGGTTGTCGGCATTTTAGATGCCGATATTTACGGTCCTTCAATCCCGTTGATGTTGGGTGTGACAGACTTCAGGCCGCAGTCTGCCGATGGCAAAACCATGACTGCCGCAGAGGCTCATGGTATAACGGCGCAATCAATCGGGTTTATGCTGGTGGATGATCAAGCCGCCGTGTGGCGAGGTCCGATGGCTGCTGGCGCCTTGGTTCAGCTGGTGAATGACACCCTCTGGCCAGAACTTGATTATCTAGTGATAGATTTACCACCAGGGACTGGTGATATTCAGCTGACCTTATCGCAAAAAGTGCCTGTCAGTGGTGCTGTGGTGGTGACCACCCCACAAGATGTGGCGTTGATGGATGCCAAGAAAGGCATCACCATGTTCCAAAAAGTTAATATTCCGGTATTAGGTGTCGTGGAAAACATGAGCTTTCACATTTGCTCCGAATGTGGCCATAAAGATCATCCATTTGGCGCTAATGGCGGCAGTGATATCGCCAAGCGCTATCAATTGCCTTTATTAGGCGCGATGCCATTACAAATAGCGTTACGAGAATCCATGGACAATGGCGCACCAATAATGGTGGCCGACCCTGACAGTGAAGTTGCCGGTATTTACCGAGAAATCGCCCGCAAAGTGGGGGCGAGCCTTGCGACGTTGCAACGCCAAGCGCAAGTTTCAATCAGTGTTGAAGATGATGAGTAAAGGGTAAAGTATGAATTCGTCGCAGTGTGTCATTATCGCAATTGCTGGGGCATCAGCCTCTGGTAAGAGTCTTATTGCCAATACGATTTTTAAAGAGTTATGTCGCGATCTGGGGACGGATCAGATTGGGGTGATCAACGAAGATGCCTATTATCGTGATCAAGGCCATCTGTCGATGGAGCAGCGTGTTAAGACGAACTATGACCACCCTAAAGCGTTAGATCATGAGTTGTTGTGTCAGCATTTAACCACATTGAAGGCAGGTCAAGCCGTTGATGTTCCAGTGTATTCTTACACTGAACATACCCGTATGCCTCAAGTGAGCACCATGACCCCTAAGAAAGTCATTATCTTAGAAGGTATTTTATTACTGACCGATCCGTGTTTACGTCAGTTAATGGATGCCAGTGTCTTTATGGATACGCCGTTAGATATTTGTTTCTTACGTCGTCTGACTCGAGATGTTGAAGAGCGTGGTCGCACCATGGAATCTGTGATTGAGCAGTACAAGAAAACGGTACGTCCGATGTTTTTGCAGTTTATTGAACCGTCTAAACAATACGCTGATATCATCGTGCCGCGCGGTGGTAAAAATCGCATTGCGACAGATATATTAAAAGCCAGAATCCAACATTTATTGGCACGTTAACCGCGAATACTGCAGGGAGTAATAAGGAACCATGCGTCTAACGGATACCGAAATTGAACAGTCATTAGCTAATGGCGAAATCCAGATTGATCCTCCACCTGCAGCAGAAGCTATCAGCGGGGTGAGTGTCGATGTGCGTTTAGGCAATTCATTTCGGGTGTTCAAAGACCATACGGCGCCTTATATTGATGTCAGTGGGCCGCGGGCTGAGCTTCAGCAAGCCTTGGATAGAGTCATGAGTGAGAAAATTGACATTGCCAATGGCGATGCTTTTTTCTTGCATCCAGGTGAACTCGCGCTGGCAGTGACCTTGGAAAGTGTGACATTACCTGCCGACATTGTCGGCTGGCTCGATGGGCGTTCATCATTAGCACGGCTAGGCTTAATGGTACATGTGACAGCCCATCGTATCGATCCGGGTTGGTCTGGTAAAATTGTACTTGAGTGTTATAACTCGGGTAAATTGCCATTGGCATTACGGCCAAACATGGTGATTGGCGCCTTAAATTTTGAGCGCCTAAACCAGGCCGTGGCGCGTCCTTATAATCAGCGTAAAAATGCTAAATATAAGGATCAGCAAGAAGCCGTCGCCAGTCGTATTAGTCAGGACTGACCATGGAGGTATCGCCTCTTGATGCACAAATGACTGACAGAGCCATGGCCTATGGTGATGGTTTGTTTGCGACTCTGCGGGTGGAGAACGGTCAAATACTATGGTGTCAACAACACCTCGAGCGTTTATCCCAGGGCGCGCAGCGGTTAGGATTTGAGCTGGTGTTTAGCGCTGAGATACGCACCAAACTCACTCAATTAACGGCGAGCAACAGCGGTTGTCTCAAGTTACACATCAGTCGTGGCGAGGGCGGGCGTGGCTACCAAGCAAGTGCTAGTGCTCAACCGATAGTGCGAATGAGCTTTCACTCCTTACCCGATTGTTATCCGCATTGGCACTCTCATGGCATTCGCTTGCAAACCAGTTCAGTACGCTTAGGTCGTCAGCCCTTATTAGCGGGCATTAAACATCTGAACCGCTTAGAACAAGTCCTGATTAAACAAGAGCGCCTAGCGCCAAGCTATGATGACTATTTGGTGTTTGATGCCGACGGTTTTCTGGTTGAAACCTCGGTTGGAAATATCTTTCTGGTTAACAATGGGCGAGTGCTGACGCCTCACCATGGCTATGCTGGCGTGGCTGGCATGGCTCGTACTCAATCATTACTGGCCTTGGTTGACATGGGCTACTCTATCGAGTGTCGCTCGTTAACCGTGAATGATTTACAGCAGGCAGATCATGTCTTTACCACGAATAGCCTTTATGGGGTAGTGGACGTGACTCAAGTTGACCTTCTTCAATTTCAGCGCTGGCCAAACACAGTGCTGCTTAGACAAAAGATCTTATGCTAAAAAAAATAATTATTCGTATATTTGTGAGCTTAATGACGCTTACCACCATTGCATTATTCGCCGGTGCTTGGGCGTATATGCAAGTTCAAGCCTATTTACAGCAGCCGCTACAGATAAGTAGTCCGCAAGAAATTGTCATTCCTGCAGGCAGTAACCTCTCTAGCCTTGATAGACAGTGGCGCCAATTAGGCTGGATAGAAGGTGATGAGTGGCTGCTCAAAGTGGCGGTGAGACTCGAACCTGCCATCGCCGCGGTTAAATCTGGGGTATATGAAATCTCTGCTGGCATGAGCTTGTCTCAATTGATATCAACGTTAAATCAAGGCGATGAAAAACACTTTAGCTTAAGTTTAATCGATGGCCAAACCATCAATCAATGGCAAGCAAGTTTAGCCAATAGCCGCTTAATCGTGGGACAATCGCCATTTCAAGCAGTGTTAGATAAGGCGGGGGATACGCGCGCGCCAGAAGGGCTGTTTTATCCAGACACTTACCATTACACCGCAGATGAGAATGCGGCGGTTATCTTGGAGCAAAGTTATCAGAAGATGCAAGCGGCGCTGGCCAATGCGTGGCAACATCGCGCAGACGATGTGCCATTATCCTCACCTTACGAGCTATTGATCCTCGCCTCGATTATCGAAAAAGAAACGGCGAAAGCCAGTGAGCGCGAGTGGATTGCAGCCGTCTTTGCTAACCGTTTGAAACGTGGCATGCGTTTGCAAACGGATCCTACAGTGATTTATGGCATGGGTGAGCGTTATAATGGCAATATTACTCGCGCCGATTTACGCGAGAAAACGGTCTATAACACATATAGAATCAATGGGTTACCACCAACTCCAATTGCGGCGCCAAGCGAAGCCTCGCTATTGGCGGCGGCCCATCCTGCCGATGTGGATTATTTATATTTTGTGTCCCGCAATGATGGTAGCCATGTGTTTTCAAAAACCTTGGTGGAACACAATCGCGCGGTTAATGAGTATCAGAGAAAAAAATGAACAATACCAAGGCTAAATTTATTGTCATCGAAGGGCTTGAAGGCGCGGGAAAATCCAGCGCAGTCGCTTTAGTTAACGCCTATATTACTCGCTTGACGGGTGAGTCTCCTGTGTGTACTCGTGAACCCGGCGGGACCCCATTAGCTGAAAAAATGCGCGACTTGGTAAAACAAGCGCATCCTGACGATCCCTTATGTGATACCGCCGAGTGTTTACTCTTATATGCCGCGCGAGCACAACTTATTGCTAATGTTATTCAACCGGCATTATCACAAGGCAAATGGGTGCTTGGCGATCGTCACAATCTGTCGTCACTGGCCTATCAAGGCGGTGGTCGCGGATTAATGCCATTAGTCAACGCCATCAGTGAAGTGACCTTGGGGGATTTTCGCCCGGATCTGACCTTGTATCTGGATATTGACCCAGAACTCGGTTTAGCACGTGCAGCGAAGCGAGGCGAACTTGATAGAATTGAACAACAAGCCTTGGCATTTTTCCAACGTGCCCGCCAAACCTATCTGAGCTTAGCACACGCCGATCCCAGTATTATAGTGATTGATGCCAGCCAAGATTTAGCTGCGGTTCATCGTGATATCACTTCAGCACTTGAGCAACATTTATGCTAACGCCCTTGTTGCCTTGGTGTCTTGATGCGCTGACGCAATTTAGCCGAGCGAAGCAGCAGGGCACCTTAGCGCATGCCATGTTATTAGCGCTTGATGATGGGTTTGGTGCCGACAATTTAGTTCGCCATCTGGCACAAGCGGCTTTATGCACTGACGTGCAAGCGGATGGTGCTTGCGGTCAATGTAAGAGCTGTCAGTTATTCAGCGCTGGTAATCATCCTGATTTTTATGAAGTTCATGTCGATGGCCAGCAGATAAAGGTCGACCAAATTCGCAGTTTGTGCCAGCGATTGACACAAACGGCGCAACAAGGCGGTTACCGGGTTGCGGTTATTTTCGGGGCCGAGCGCATGAATAATGCTGCCGCGAATGCCTTACTCAAAACCTTAGAGGAACCCGGTAATCAAACCTTGTTGTTACTGCAGGCCAACCGTTTAGGTCAGTTATTGCCGACCATTCGTAGCCGTTGTCAACGGGTGATGGTGCAAGAGCCTAGCCGGGTGCAGATCCGAACTTGGCTGGAAGCCCAAGAACAACTCTCGTTTGATCCTTGTTGGTGCTTACCCATCGTTGGCGGCCCCATCGCCCTACAACAAAGTTTGAAAGATGATCGTTATCAGACGCTAATTTCGCTAAGAAACGGTTGGCAGCAAGCGTTGCGTCATGGTCACATCCATGCGCCATTTCAGAGCTTAATCGAGCAACACATGCTGGATGCGCTGGGGGTGTTATACCTGGTGTGTAGACAGTCACTTTTGAAAAATCATCAATTGAGTTTAGGGCAGCGTGTCGCCGTTAGTGAGTTGGCCGCGAGAGTAATGACAATAAAACAACAGCTGATGTCGATGTCAAATGTCAATTCTTTGGCCTTATGTCAAGATTTTGTCCTAGAATACAATAAGGTAATGGAATACTAGGAAACACTCATGGTCGATTTATCTGTGGATTTCGAGTCGCGTGAACAGGCATATAAAGCGTATATGCCATTTATTCGACCTATGGGGTTATTCTTCGAAACCTCGCAAACCCATGCGCTTGGGGATCATGTCGACATCAGCTATCGCTTACCTGGTATGCAACAAGCATTTGAATGCGCAGGCATTGTGGTATGGATAAATCCTGTTGGCGCATCGGGTGCTCGTCCTACGGGCATCGGAGTGAAGTTGCTAACCGATCCGCACGCTCATAAACAACATTTCGACAGTTTACTTTCTGCGGAGCTTGCCAGCAGTCAATTGACCTCGACCATGTAGGTCAGTAGACTTGCGGCCGTCCCTTTTTTGTAATGTTAGGTATTGCTGTGCTTATTGACTCCCACTGCCATCTTGATCGCCTCAAAGCCGCCCCCGATCGTGCCAGTCTTGCGCTATTGCTGGACGCGGCCAAACAACGCGGGGTCGATTACTTCTTATGTGTCAATGTTCGTCAACAAGGGTTTGAGCAAATGTGCCAACAGGTTGAGGGCTTTGATAATGTCTTCTTATCCTGCGGGGTGCATCCGTTGGATGTCAAAGATGGCTTAGATATTCACACCATGCGACCTAATGCGTTATTACCGCGCGTGGTGGCCATTGGTGAAACCGGTTTAGACTATTTTTATGCAGACGAAACCAAACTTCTGCAACAACAATGTTTTGAGCAGCAAGTGGCCCTCGCTGTCGATGTCAATAAGCCTTTGATTGTGCACACGCGTGATGCCAGGCAAGACACCTTAGCGATTTTGCGCCAGGGTCATGCTGATAAAGTCGGTGGGGTATTACATTGTTTTACCGAAGATTGGGAAATGGCGAAAGCGGCGATTGATCTAGGTTTCTATATTTCAGTGTCTGGCATCGTCACATTTAAGAATGGCGGCGACCTGCGCACCGTGATCCGCAAAGTGCCAAAGGATAGATTACTGGTAGAAACGGATTCGCCCTATTTGGCCCCTGTGCCGCACCGTGGTCAAGAGAATCAACCGGCGTTCGTACGTGATGTCGCTGAGTTTGTGGCTGAACTGAGAGGGGAGGCATACGAAGAGTTGGCAGCCAATACCAGCGCTAACTTTTTCAAGCTATTTCCTCAAGCCGCCGAGCTAATCGGCAAAAATTAGCCATAAAAAAAGGCCCAAAACTATTCCGGTTGTTTCGGGCCTAGGGGAACGGCTCTAATGGAGCCTTGCGCTATCGATATCTACATACCGCAGTTGGTAGTAAGAATAAACTGAGTGTAGTCATCAATTGCGATAGTGACAAATATCGCCACTAAAATAAATATCCAATTTTTGTGCTTAAAAATCTACCGAACTCATTAAAGGATGGTCACTTTGTCTTTCACGAGTTCTCTGGGTAATTGATTCTTTAGCTTGTCTTTGATTTTCTTGCCCATGCCTAACGGACGGTGCTGATAACAGACAATCACCTCGCCTTGTAATGGGCCGGCTTGGCTTGGCTCAAAATGAATATCGCGGCCCATCAAATATTGTTGAGCTTGTGTTTCATCAAGAGCCACTATCCGCCTGCCATCATTGCTTAATGCCATAATGGCTTCGTAACGGGGTTTAAACCCCGATTTGATGGCATCGGCGAGTTTGATACCGATACGTTGATAGCGCATCTTGCCAATAAATTGCATCACATCGTGCGGGAATAGCCAATATTCGTCATCGCGAACCCACACACGTCCTGAGGCGGCCAAGTCAATCCCAAGTGAATTGAAGTATTGCTTTACTGCCTGATATTGTTTGCTTTTGACCGGTTCAAATGGGAAGTTCTTCTGCGGCTTAGGCGCGGGTGCTAGCCGGGCTACTGACTGAGTTTTACGGATTTTAGCCACAAAAAAACCTTCACTGTCGTAGATTTGTGGCCAAACATGAAGAAATCCTTCTGGGGTCAGCGCTTGCTTGGCGCCGTCAAATAACTCGCCAAGTGACACGAATTCAACCGCATCCGGATATTTTTGTTGCAGCTGCAAACACACGTCTTGATTTTCGTGACGGTTGAGAGTGCAGGTCGAATACACCAATTCCGCGCCGGGTTTTAAGGCTAAAAAGGCCGACTCAATTAATTCAGCTTGGGTTTTAGCTATCGCCATGACGTCATTGATGTCCCAATGTTTGAGGGCATCAGCATCTTTTCGGACCGTGCCTTCTCCTCCGCAAGGAGCATCAATCAGCACGGCATCAAATTGTTCATATAAATATTCACCAAACACTCTGCCATCAAAGTGAGTTAGCAAGGTATTGGAGATCCCCATTCTTGCGATATTGGCGGCCAGCACTTTGACTCGACTCGATGAATATTCATTGGCAACCAATACCCCTTGATCGGCCATTAATGCGGCTAACTGGGTTGTTTTAGAGCCGGGCGCGGCGGCCATATCTAACACATGGCCTCCTGCGGGTAGTGAAGTCGCTAAAGCTGTCGGTGGCAGCATAGAGCTGGCTTCTTGGATATAAAACCAACCGGCTTGATGTTCAATTGAATTGCCTAAGGCATCATCATCTTGGCCGGTAATCCAAAATCCGCTGTCACACCAAGGAATTGGCTCAAATTGCCAACCTTTAGCTTGCATATGCGTGATAAAATCTTCGCAATCAATCGTTAATTGATTAACGCGAATGGCTCGCCGTAACGGGCGACCACAGTAATCAATAAGATCCTCTACACTGAGGTGACTGGGGATGTCGGCTGAAATGCTGTCGATAAAATTCTGATTTAATTGAACCATAAGTAAATTTTATAAAAAATGCTGGTGTGATTATATCATGCCAAATTGGCTTTGCTGGGGAATTGATAGTGCTGAATCGAATATGGCTGTTTTTCTTTGTGGCATCCGCCATGGCTGTCATTTGGCAGTTATTTCATGGTAAATATGCCGTCTTGTCTGTGATGACCAATGCGCTGTTCGAGAGTGCACAGCTAGCCGCAACCATTTGCTTGGGCTTGGTTGGCGTGTTGTCATTTTGGATGGGGATGATGCGTCTTGGGGAAATGGGGGGGATGACGGCGGCGATTGCCAGAGTAACTGAGCCCATGTTGTCAAAGCTAATGCCTGAAGTTCCTAAGGGGCATCAAGCTTATGGCAGCGTCACCATGAACCTCACCGCTAACTTTTTAGGCTTAGATAATGCGGCAACGCCGTTAGGACTGAAAGCCATGGCCGATTTGCAATTGTTGAATCCTAAGCCGCATATCGCCACCAATGCACAAATCGTATTTTTAGTGCTGAATACGTCGTCGATCACCTTGGTTCCCGTCAGTGTATTTTTATATCGGGCGCAACAAGGGGCGGCGATGCCTGCCGACATATTTTTACCTATCCTATTAGCCACCAGTGCTTCGACCTTGGCGGGCGTGATCAGTGTGGTGATAGCTCAGCGCTTGCCGATTTTTCGAGGGTTAACCTTAGTCTATATTGGGCTCTTGATGGCGTTTATAGGCGCTAGCATTGCGTATCTGGCGACCCGCAGTATTGACACCTTGGGGACGATTTCCAATGTGCTGGGCAATGGGATTTTGCTGACGCTTATTTTTGCGTTTGTGATGGTTGCCGCTTGGCGAAAAGTCGCGATTTATGATGAGTTTGTCGAAGGCGCGAAACAAGGGTTTACTCAAGCGATTGCTCTGATACCGTATCTCATCGCCATGTTGATGGCGATTGCGCTGTTGCGCTCGTCAGGGGTACTTGAGCTGATGCTGAGTGGTTTAGCGAGTATGGTATCCCTGCTCGGCATGGATACCCGGTTTATCGATGCCATGCCCACGGCATTGATGAAGCCCTTAAGCGGTTCAGGCTCGCGGGCGATGATGTTAGAAACGATGCAGCAACACGGCGTTGACTCATTTGCCGGACGTTTGTCAGCCATTTTTCAGGGCAGTACGGAAACCACCTTTTATGTGTTGGCTGTCTATTTTGGCGCGGTGGGGATCCGCAATGGTCGCCATGCATTAACCTGTGGTTTGATTGCTGATGCCGCCGGTATTATGGCAGCCATCATGGTGTGTTATTGGTTTTATGGCTGACAAGTGGCCGGATGTTCACCCAGTCAATGATCACTACTTGCGGTTGCAGTGACAATTCACCGGTCCACGCCATGTGGCGCACGCCTATATTTAATTCACTGATACTGCGGGGAATGTTACCGGTGAGTTGGCCTTGTTTCACTCCGTCTATAAAAAACTCGACTTTGCTTTCATACCAATCGAGTTGGTAGAGATGAAACTCATCATCGTCATGACTCAAAGCTTGCTGTTGGCTACCTTTAATGGCTTGGTTGATACTGCGTTGAGCCACATCTGAGTCAAGGGGCGCCCGGGTCCAAACATTCATTCGCAGTTGTGTCGGTGATGCTTGGCCAGCTTGATCTGATTGTGCGGCCTGGGTGCTTCCATACACGCTATCGATGGCGGTAATTTCTAAATCGATTTCATCGAGGCGTTGTTGGTATTCGGAATAGGTGAAAATAAAGCTGGCCACGCCTTGGGCCGTTATATGTTTAGCGCGAATGGTGATGCTTTGATTGGGGCCTATGCTGTCAATGATTAACATCTGAAATGGCCATTTCACCTCGGGCATCAGGCGACTATGACGGCCATTAATGCGTAAGTAGGCAAAGCCATCGCCAGGAATGATGTCTTGCCATGAGGAAACGGGGGCTAGCTGCGCTCGATAACGCCAGGTTACGCCGGGATGCTCCGGTTGTCCAGCAGTGTCAAAGTCTTCAAATATTGTAATGGGACTAGGTAGGTTCGGTACAGGGCTGGCTTGACTAATGGCCGGTAATCCGAGCCATAGAAAGGTCAAGAGGGTGAGGGGCGATAACGCGGGTGCAATAGATTTCATGAGACTCCTTGACTGGCAAAGTGAAGGCAACTCAACGCCTTCATGGGGTTATCGTAGCAAGGGATGCCTTAACAGTTAACTCTTATGATCTCAGTGTGAAAAAAAGCCCGCGTTATGCAGGCTGATAAAAGTAGGCAGGGATTAGTCTAATATCGGTTGCCAATCTAGCCATTGTGGCTGCGCTTTATCGTATAACAGCAGGCTAGCACCTTGAGATAATTGGTTCGTGGTGTCAGTTTTATTCTCAGTCACTAACGCTATCCCCCCTGCAATCAATGATTCTAGAGATGAGGTTTCAATTTCGGCACCAGAAAATAAACCAAACTCCATATTGAAACCTGAAATATCAAAGAAGCGACTTGATTGATTGACTAATTGTCGATATTCAGGATTGATTTCAATGAAAATATTAACGTTTTGGCCGTTAGCTGCCAGTTCAAAGCCAGCGACTTGGCCGATAGCTAGGCCACGATAAAATATGCCGGAACCTTGATTAATCGAGCCAAGATGTTGGCGAACTAAGGTGAGCTGCAGTGAGCCATCAGGGCTGTTGGCATATACCTTACTTTGCGTTTTGCCAACGAAATGATCCACCGCTTGAGGATCATTACCTGGGGTGACACTGATATAGGGGCCGGTGATCAAGGTCTCAGGGGCTTTAATGCCTCGTAATGAAATTTGCGCATCGACAATCACATATTGACTATTGACGGTAACAAATTGCTCAGCATACTTGCCATCAAGGTACACATTGGCAGTAATTGACGCGAGATCTTGACTCAGTTCCACACTGGCCACGGTACCGACACGGTAGCCTTGATAACGGACATCGGCCCCCGCCTTTAAACTGACACTGGCTGGAAAGCTGACGCGAACGGATTCGACTTGTGCCATAGCTAAGTCACGGTTGGGATAAAGGGTTAATTGCGTATTGAGCCGAGGTTGATTGAGTAAGCCTAAGGACAGGCTGCCCTCCAACAGTCCGCCTAATGGCGCCACGTCTAACGTCACACCTTGAAGGTTGGCGGCGACTTGCACGGCGCTATTTTGCCAAAACACGGTTTGTTCATTAACGAGTTGGGCAAACTTGTGCTGGATCCCCAAACTGATAGTGAATGTGTCATCGGCTTGCCAATCAATGGCCGTGACTTCGCCAATGGCCATTTTCTTATACAAGACTTGACTGCCAATACTTAAGCCGGCGGCGTTGTCAGCCACTAAATTAACCTGTAATTCGCTGGCGCGTTGTTGGGCTTGGTTGGCCAAATCTTCGCTGGGGTAGATCTTGATAGACTGCCCCGCACTGAGGGGCTTACCGCTGCGCTCACCCACTAATTCAAGTGCACCAGTCAATGCGGATTTGATGTCACCGGTTTGAACCTGAATACCGCTTAAAGAGGCTTCAACTGCCACTAAGGGCTGCGGAATAATATAACTGCGTTGGGTGAGTAAAGAGACAAATTCTGGCTTGATACTCAATTGATAGTTCACTTGGCTGAAGTCATCACTGAGTTCAATGGTATCGACTTGACCTATGGTGAAACGCTTGTATTGCAAAGGGGCACCAACACTGATATTGAGGTTCTGTTGGCTACTGGCATTAAAGCTAATATCTGCACTGGACTCGGAGGTCGGGGGTTGCAAGAGTAGAGGGAAGTGCAGTGCGGGTTGACTGGCTCTGGCGATATCCTCAGGCTGATTGGTTGGCACTAAAATGATGTTGTCACCGGTGATCAACCGCGCCGCATGCTTGATCCCCTCAAATGATAATTCGGGCCCCGCCAAATAAAACTGACTATCAGTGCCAAGTAAGTGCTGGTAGTCAGAATAAATACGTGCATGCAGTCGAATGCCGTCATTGACTAATTGCCGACTGACAATATCGCCGACTGCCAGCCCGAGATATTGGATGACAGTGCCGTTATGAACACGGTTGGCATCGGCAATGTCTAAGGTGAAATCTATCCCGCCACGGGCGCTATCTTCCGAGGGATATAAGGTGAAGTTATGTGTATCTGTGACACTGTCTTCATGCCCGCTACTGAAACTGACACCGCCAGCGAGAATGGCGGCAATACTTTCACTTTGAACCTTAATACCCGATAGCGAGGCATCGACACTGATCCCCGATACGTCCCAGAAGCGCGAGTCTGATTTCACTAAATCGGCGTATTTTTCCTTAATGAAAATGGTGAATGACAATTTATCAGATTCGAGCAATCGATAGCTAACAACACTTCCCACAGGAATTTGGCGATAGAACACAAAGGAGCCCACATCCAGTGAACCTAAGTTTTCGGCAATTAAGTTGACCAGCTTTCCTTTTTTGCCGGGTAAGATAGGGGGGGCCTCAGACAGCGCAGTAAAATGGGTTTCGGTATTACCTTTGCCTGGTAAAATGGCAATGTAATTTCCCGAAAATAAGGTGTCTAACCCTTCAATCCCTGTGATTGAGGCTTTAGGTTTTACTAACCAAAAATCGGTGCCCTTGGTGAGAAAAGGTTCAGAGCGGTAATCCATTAACACAGTGACATCGACACCTTGTAGCTCTTTGTCGATGGCTATATCGGTGACTTTACCCACGGTTAAACCTTCATATCTCACTAAGGTTTTACCAATATCGATACCGGTACCACTGGGAAAATGAATTTGAATTTCAACGCCGGATTGGCGAATACTTTGTACGCCTAACCAGGTCGCTAACGCCAAGGCCACTATCGGAAGTAACCAAATGGGTGAGAACAGCTTCTTTTTAACTATTTTTGGTGCTTGCACTTGGTTCATGGTGTATATCCAGTCGATCCCAGAGTAAACGAGTGTCTAAAACCTTGGCGGCCAGTTGAGTCAGCAAAATGACTAATGCAAAGGCCGTGGCGGCAGGGCCAGGTTGTGCATCCAGTAATTGCCCCATGTTAACCAAGGCTACGGTAAGCGAAATTACAAACAGATCCAACATAGACCAACGTCCGATCCATTCAATGATATGAAAGCCTTTCATCAGCACTGGCTTAGGTATCGGTAACCTTAGCGAAATGGCACTGAGGTATATGGCTAAACCGACAATTTTTAGCCAAGGTACCGCAATACTTGCAGTGAATACTATGATGGCGATTGGCCACATATCTTGTTGAATTAAATGTCTAATGCCGGTAAAAATGGTGTCGTAACTAATCCGTCCTTGGTTGGTTAATATGGTAATGGGGTAGATATTAGCAGGGACTAATAAAATGGCAGCAGTGATCAACAATGCCCAACTTTGTTGCAAGCTGGCATAGCGTCGCTGACTGAGAGTCGCACCGCAGCGTTGGCAGGTGCCATTACTCAGCCGATTACTTTTTTTGCAGACATGGCATAGGCATAAATCAAGATCCTTCCCCTGCACATCATGCTTCATCTAAGTAACTCCACATGTGTTCAAGGTCGTACTCTCGCATTAAAAACAACACAGAAAGAAACAACATAGTAAAACAAAAGGTACCTAAATCGAAGTGAATGTCTGCAAAATCAGATAATTGAAATGCAGTCACTAAAAAACTGATCACATAAATTTCAAGCATGCTGAGTTGTGATAACAGGCTTTGCTGCTTGAGTAATATTTTGAGTGTAGAGCGACCAAGACGACTATTAAGGCCTAATTTAACAATAATGATTTGAATTAGGATTGACACTATCAGCAATCCTGGACCCAACACGGCCGCGATGATTACCGCAGCACCAACGATAGGGAAGCCCTGCGATGCAACAGCATAAGCCCCCTCTATCACAGTGGTGGTTCTAAACGAGCCTAAAAATTGTAGCTCTAATACCGGTAATAGATTGGCTGGCCAAAATAAAATCAATGCCGTAATGCATAAGGCTAGCATGCCATTGATTGAACAATAAGGCGTGTCATAAAGGGCGGTATGGCAGCGGGGACATAAGGCTCTGACATTGACAGGCAATGCCCGCTTTATCACCACTAAATCACACGCATGGCATAGCACGGTCGTATCAGACTGGCGTCGGACCCTAGGGGAAATATTCTGGGCGTTGTCAGGTGCTGAGTTATCCATAGTGTATTTGCTTTGGTTTCGATGCTGAAGACATAGCTAATCTATGAATTATGTCAGGAATTTAAGTATTTGGCTTAAAAATATTATCGACGGTGTTGAATACAAGCACTCTCTGTGAGATGCTGCGCACTGTATAAATAAACAGTGAGGGTGTTTCGTGGCAGTGATTATGCAGTTTGTCGTGGTCAGAGAAGGGGTAGAAAAAATGACATTCACATCAAAAAAGGAAGCCGATGCTTACGACAAGATGTTGGATATCACCGATCTACTGAATCGCTTTATCGATAAGGCTGAGCTTGATCTCAGCGAAGAGGTGACTGAAAAATTATCATTTTACCTTGCTACCCATAAAGATGAAGTCAGTGGCATACTGAAAGGCATCAGTCCGACTGCCAGTCAGCCCGCCAAAAAGAATAAAGCAAAAACATCCAAAGTAAGCACTGATGTTTAAGTGAGCTAACAGGCACATAACTCGTTACAAATTAACAAGGTGAGATATGGAATCCATTTGTTATACCAGTTTAAATCGTCAATTTGCCGCTTTAATAGAAGGTGAAGGCGATGTTATCGCTTGTTTAGCCAACATGTCTGCGTTTCTGAACGAACATGTGCCGAATATCAATTGGGTTGGTTTTTATTTGCGTCAAGGCGATCAATTAGTCCTTGGCCCATTTCAAGGTAAAGTTGCATGCACTCGGATCCCCTGGGGCCAAGGAGTGTGCGGAACTGCAGCCGCGTTAGATACAGTGCAGCGTGTTGCCAATGTCCATGATTTTAGTGGGCATATCAGTTGTGATAGTGCCAGTAATGCTGAAATTGTCTTGCCTGTGCATTATCAGCAAGCCGTGTTTGCGGTGCTGGATATTGATAGCCCAGTGTTTGATCGTTTTAGTGAAGATGATCAGCTAGGCTTAAGCTTATTAGTCAAAACCCTTGAGCAACATCTGAATATTTCACCTATTTGATGGTTCTCTGACCGCTTTAGGGTAAATCAGGGTCGCTTTCGCTGGTATCCGCTTTATAATAGGCAGCAGCAATGGCGGAGTATGGTCAGTATTTGATGTTGATGATCTCGCCCATGAATCAATTGCGCTTGAGTATTCTCACAAATTTGAGGTAACTTGAGTTCAAGTATTTGATATTGAATGTATGGCGTTTGGCTTTTAGCCTAACATAAGATGAACAACCCGCTCGCAACATGCGAACTCGGGGTCCTTAATAAAATCGTGGAAGTAATGATGGAATCAACAGATAAGTTGACCGACACCAATGCCATTTTGGCGTATTTATATGAAACATTCCCTTTGTGCTTTATCGCCGAGGGTGAAGCTAAGCCTCTAAAAATCGGATTGTTTCAAGATTTGGCAGAAAGGTTGGCTGATGATTCTAAAGTCAGTAAAACACAGTTAAGGGCGGCATTGAGACGCTATACTAGTAGCTGGCGTTACCTGAAATCTATCAAGTTAGGTGCTGTACGTGTCGATTTAGATGGCAATGCTTGTGGTGAGTTAGAGCAGGAACATATCGATCATGCTCAAACGACCTTAAAAGAAAGTCAAGAACGTGCTAAAGAAAAGCGTCAAGCACAAGCTAAAGCTAAGAAAGAAGAAGCTAAGCCTGCGCGCAAGCCAAAACCAAAAATGGCTAAACCAGCGGCGAAATCAGCCAATGACAAGCCAAAAATTGAGCGCCCTGCCAAGGTTGAAAAACCATTTGTGCCAGCTCAATTAAGCGAGTTGAAACCAAAACAGCGAGTGAGTGTCAAACTTGGTAAGATCCCAGTTGCTGGGGTTATCATTGATATCAATAAACAGGATGTACAAGTTCAGTTGGACTCTGGGATGACCATTAAGGTTCGATCTGAACACGTGTCGCTGTAATTAAAAGTTTAAGGAGTAACTTGTTGATGCGAAAAATGACTCTAGCGGCGTCGATTGCCACTGCGTTTATCGGTTTTTCGACCTGGGCGATAACCCCAGTAATTAAAGTCAGCGAGTTACCCCAACTCGAACAAGAGCCACAGCATAAAGTCGCCAGTAAACGGGTGACAGATTTATACAGTCGTTCCCATTATCATCGCTTTGAACTCGATAATGCTTTTTCCGAGCAAATCTTTGACCGTTACCTGAAACAATTAGATTTTGGCCATAACGTGTTATTGCAAAGTGATGTCGATAGTTTTGCTCAATACCAGCAAAATTTTGATGATATGTTGATAAGCGGCGATCTGCAGGGGGCATTCAATATGTACTCTGTGGCCCAACAACGACGCTATGAACGTTTTGTCTATGCGTTATCTCTGCTCGATACTGAAATGAAATTCGATGTTCCCGGCGATAGCTATCTTTATGATCGTGAAGACGCGCCTTGGGCCAAAAATCAACAAGAATTAAATGAATTATGGCGTCAGCGTGTTAAATACGATGCACTCAATTTAAAGCTCACCGGTAAGAATTGGGATGAGATTGTTGAGGTGCTGTCTAAACGTTATAACAATGCGATTAAACGCTTATCTCAAACCCAAAGCGAAGATGTATTCCAAGGCGTTATGAACGCTTTTTCTCGCTCGGTTGAACCACACACCAGTTACCTTTCGCCACGCAACGCCGAACGTTTCCAGATGGAAATGAACTTAAGCCTTGAGGGTATCGGTGCGGTGCTGCAAATGACCGATGACTATACCGTTATTAAATCCTTGGTGGCCGGTGGCCCTGCAGACAGTAGTGAAAAATTATCGCCTGAAGATAAAATTGTCGGGGTAGGGCAAGAAGGCGAAGAGATTGTTGATGTCATAGGTTGGCGTTTAGACGATGTGGTTGAACTGATCAAAGGGCCGAAAGGCTCTAAAGTAAAATTACAGATTCTACCAAATAAAGGTGGCTCGAATGCCAAACCTTTTGAAATTACCATAGTGCGTGACAAGGTGCGTTTAGAAGACCGCGCTGCGTCGTCAGAAGTGATAGAGCCAACCGATGGCCCGTTTGCCAATCGTAAAGTCGGTGTGATTGCCATTCCGGGCTTTTACATGAATCTATCTCAAGACGTTGCCAAAGAATTACAAAGCTTAAAAGCGCAGAACGTTGAAGGTGTCATCATTGATTTACGTGGTAATGGCGGTGGTGCTTTGACCGAAGCGACGCTATTAACGGGGTTGTTTATTGATATGGGGCCGGTTGTCCAAATTCGCGATGCTAATGGTAAAGTTAGCCAGAACCGCGATACGGATGGCAAAACCTACTACGATGGTCCCTTGACTGTGATGGTTGATAGATACAGCGCTTCGGCCTCGGAAATTTTTGCGGCGGCATTACAAGATTATGGCCGTGCGTTAATTGTTGGTGAATCAACCTTTGGTAAAGGCACAGTACAACAGCATAAGAGCTTAGGTCGTATTTACGATTTGTATGAGAAACCTGTAGGGCATGTGCAATACACCATTGCTAAGTTTTATCGCATTAATGGTGGTAGCACCCAGTTAAAAGGGGTCACTCCTCACATTGCTTTCCCATCGGCGCTGGCACCTGGAGAGTACGGCGAAGCTGAGGAAGATAATGCTTTACCATGGGACAGTGTTCCGGTGGCGCACTATGCCAGCTTTAATCAAGTGTCACCTACGCTGATCTCAACCTTAGATACTCGTCACCAGCAACGGATCAGCAAGGATCCTGAGTTCGGCTATATCTATGAAGATATTGCCGACTTTAAAGCACACCATGATGAGAAAACCGTCTCCTTGGTAGAGAGTGAGCGTATTGCCGCTCGTGAAAAAGATGATCAGAAATCGCTGTCGCGCATTAATGCTCGCCGTCAGTTACAAGGGCTAGAGGTAATTGCTAGCCTTGATGATGACGAAGAAGATAGTCAGGATTTACCCGATGCATTCCTCGATGAAACCGTATTGATTACATTAGATATGGTGGATGCTGAGCGCCTTGCAAAACGGGCCAGCAATTGAAATAATTAACAGCAGAAAACGCGCTATCGGCGCGTTTTTTTTATGGTTTAAAAGAAGGGATACTTATGTCTCAAGCACAAGCTAAATACCTTAAAGATTATCAAACCCCCGATTTTACGATCACACACCTTGATCTCGATATTTATCTTGATGGCGACAAGACTCAAGTCGTTGCCACCAGTCAGGTCGTTCGCAAAAATCCCAACGCCATGGAATTAATCCTAGACGGTGAAGGGTTAACATTAGTTGAAGTCAGTTGTAATGGGCAAAGCATTGATTATCAAGCAGCTGATAATCAGTTACGTTTGTCTACCGATTTAGCCGAATTTACCCTCAAGGTAGTGACTAAACTCGATCCTGAGAGTAATTCCAGTCTTGAAGGTTTGTATTTGTCTGATGGTGCTTATTGTACTCAGTGTGAGGCCGAAGGCTTTCGACGAATAACTTACTTCCTTGATCGTCCCGATGTCTTGGCCCGTTATGATGTCCGTATCGACGCGCCGCAATCACTGCCCTACCTTTTGAGTAACGGTAACTTACTGGAAAAGGGACAATTAGCAAATGGACGTCATTTTGCTAAATGGCAAGACCCGTTCCCAAAACCTAGCTATTTATTCGCGTTAGTGGCGGGTGACTTTGATTTACTCGAGGATAAGTTTGTCACTAAGAGCGGCCGCAATGTGGTATTGCAAGTGTTTGTTGATAAAGGTAATTTACATAAAGCAGAGCATGCCATGACCTCGTTGAAAAAATCGATGGCATGGGATGAGCAGCGCTTTAACCTCGAATATGATTTAGACATATATATGATAGTCGCGGTCGACTTCTTTAATATGGGCGCCATGGAAAATAAAGGCCTGAATGTCTTTAATACCAAATACGTGCTTGCTGATAATAATACTGCCACTGATGATGATTACCATGGTATCGAGTCGGTGGTAGGGCATGAATATTTCCATAACTGGACCGGTAATCGTGTGACCTGTCGAGATTGGTTTCAATTAAGCTTGAAAGAAGGCTTAACGGTATTTAGAGATCAGGAGTTTAGCTCTGATATAGGCAGTCGACCGGTGAATCGAATCCATGCCATTCGGGTCATTAAAAATCAGCAATTTGCCGAAGATGCCGGCCCTATGTCCCATCCAATCCGTCCCGATTCAGTGATTGAGATGAATAATTTTTATACGGTGACTGTGTACAATAAAGGCGCCGAAGTGATCCGTATGATGCATACCTTATTAGGTGAGCAACATTTCCAAGCCGGAATGGCGTTGTATGTTGAACGCTTCGATGGTCAAGCGGTGACTTGTGATGATTTTGTGGGCGCCATGAGTGACGCCTCTGGCATTGATTTGACCCAATTTAGCGCTTGGTACCGCCAAGCGGGGACGCCGTTACTGCAAGTGAGTGACAGTTATTGTGCGAAGTCACACACCTATCGTTTAGACATTCAGCAATCGATCCCAAATCAAGCGCAAGCAGAAGTGCTGCATATTCCTTTTTCGCTTGAATTGCTCGATGCTGAAGGTAAATCCTTGGTTAACACTGTGCTTGATATTAAACAAGCACAACAATCTTTTGAATTTACTGAGATCAGTGCGCCGCCAGTGGCTTCGTTGTTACAAGACTTTTCTGCCCCGGTTCGTCTAGAGTATCAATACACTAATGCGCAATTGGCACACCTATTGATGCATGCTTCAAGTCAGGTAGCCCGCTGGGAAGCCTCGGTGACCATGTTTAGCCGCGCGATTTGGGATAATGTTGATCGCCTCGCTAATCAACAGCCGATGAGTTTAGAGTCGCAAGTGTGTGATGCCTTGAGAGGCGTTATTTTAGATCAAGATATCGATGCGGCATTATTGGCAGAAATCCTCAATTTCCCCAGCTTGAATGTGTTGATTGAACAAGTTGAAAGCGTCAATTTAGAGCACTTGATAGCGGCACGATTCTTTGTATTAGAACAATTGATTATTGCTCTGGAAGATGAATTGTTAGCCTGTATGCGCGCGGCGAGTTTTAATGATACCCCAGGGGCGCGAGCCCTTAAGAATGCCTGTTTATTGCACTTAGCCAAGTTTAGCGATGACGCAGAATTACTCGTTGAAAGTCAATATCAGCAAGCGGCGTCGATGACTGATACATTAGGTGCGTTAACGGCGGCCAACCAAGCTGAACTCGACTGTCGTCATGCGTTAATGTGTGATTTTGAGAGCAAATGGAAAGAAACCCCCTTAGTGATGGATAAGTGGTTTATGTTACAAGCCACCAACCCATCGGATCAGGTCATAAGCCAATTACAGGGCTTGCTAAGCCACCAGGCATTTAGCATCAATAACCCCAATCGTGTTCGTTCATTGATAGGCACGTTTGCCGCAGCAAATACTGAACGTTTTCACGCGGCTGATGGCAGTGGTTATCAATTTTTGACTGAGCAATTGGTTAAATTGGATAAAATCAATCCGCAAACGGCCGCCCGTTTGATCACACCGCTCATTCAGTATGCCCGTTTTGATAGCCGGCGTCAGCAACTCATCCGTGCTTGTTTAACTGAGTTATCAAGATTGCCTGAATTATCGAGAGATCTATTTGAGAAAATATCACGAGCACTCGATGCCTAGCTCGGAAGCGTGTTCATGACGTTGCGAGTATTTCGGTTTTCTATACAATTAAATTACGGTGAGTTTTTGCCTTATTATCAAGGAGAAATAAACCGAGTAGAGGTGAGAAGCCATCAAGGACAAGTACTCTGGGTTCATGCTCGCCACTTGCGACGTTTTTTGACGAGCAATGGCATTCGTGGGACATTTGAGATTCAGATTGACGAAAATGGTCGTTTGCTTAGCCTTAACAAGCTTTGTTAAAGATTGACATAAAAGCCTGCTTGCAGGCTTTTTTATGATTAATCGAAGACATTAAATAAGTTTAGAGTTTTTACTTCAAACAAGTGATTCAAATATCCCTTGTGTTTAACCTGACTATATTTCATTTAAGTCATTGTTATTAATTGGATAAATTATATAATCATTGGTTTTGGCTTGATTTACCGCTCCGCTTTCAAATCCTAGTAACGAATTCACTGTCTACATTTGCCATAAGTCCTCAATTCTATTTGTAATTTTTACCTTATTGACCTTGCTCATGGTGTACAAATCCTGTAACAATGATGTTACCTGTAAGCTAACATTATGTTGGTTTCCAAATTCCTATAACAAAGAATCAAGCAGGTTATGGAGAGAAGCGAGATGAGAACAATGATGGGTGGATTCAACAAGACGGCGCTGGCTTTGGGGATAGCGTCTGCATTGACTCTTGGTGTCAGTAGCCAGGCCAATGCATTTTCATTTGATTGGGGTGAAGTCAAAGGGACATTTGACTCAACTTGGACTGTCGGTGCTAGCTGGCGTGTAGAGGATAGAAACTGGGATTTAATCGGTAAGGTTAACCATCCAGAATTCAATTGGAATGGTTATTCTGCATTTGGCAATACCCTCTATCCTGCGCAACAGATTTGGGCTCAACCAGGCTCTTATTCTAGTAATAATGACCTAAGCAATTTGTTGTATGCCAAAGGAGATACCACCTCTGAAATTGTAAAAGGGCTACATGAATTATCGTTAAACTACGAAAACTACGGCCTATTTGTGCGTGGTATGTACTTTTACGATAACAAAAAAGAACAAGGCGATTTTGGTTACTCCAACCCGCTGACGGGTCAAAGCTTCGATCCCTGTGAAGATAAAAAAGCGTCTGAAGTAATTTGTAAAGATATCCGCTTGTTAGATGCGTTTGTTTATGCTGACTTTGATTTTAACGACGGCCAAAACCCTCTGTCAGTACGTGTGGGTAACCAAGTGGTGTCTTGGGGTGAAAGCACCCTGATTGCACATGGTATTGGGGTGATTAACCCTGTGGATTTAAATATCCTAAATGCACCTGGCGCTGAATTGAAAGAAGCATTCCGTCCACAAGGGATGGTATGGGCCTCACTGGGCGTGACCGATAATTTATCCGTTGAAGCCTTTTATCAATACGAGTGGAAATCAATTTGGGTACCACCACCAGGGTCATTCTTCTCAACCACAGATTTCGCCGGTTTCGGCGGCTACTCGCAAAATGCACAGTTGGGATTTAATGCTAACCCTGACATGAATCTCGACTTTCTGATAAGCGAGTACAACAAACTTGGAGCCATGCTTGCGTCTGGGCAAACGATCCCAACCGAGCAATTGGTAGCCTTAGCCTTAGCTTATCCAACGAAAGCGACTTTAGTTTACGATGAGCAATCAGCCTCTGATGATGGTCAGTATGGTGTTAAGTTAGGCTATTATGCCCCTGAGCTTGCTGAAACTGAATTTGGTTTATATTTCATTAATTATCATAGTCGCCGCCCGCTGATCAGTGGTACCGCCTCCAACTTTACCACTGGCGCTTTATTGCAAGATTTGGCTGTGATTGGTCGTTCTGCTGGCGAAATGGATCGCGAGACTATGTTGAGTCTGCAATCGTTCTCTAAGGCTCAGGTCGTCTATCCTGAAGACATCAAACTGTATGGTTTCAGCTTTAACACCTTGCTGGGTGATACGTCAGTGGCGGGTGAAATTGCTCATCGTCAAGACGAACCATTACAGATTGATGACGTCGAGCTCTTGTTTGCTGCCATGCCGCAACAGTTAGCGAATGCTGGTTTCCGTCCTGATCTAGATGGCATCTCTCAATACCCTGTGGTTGATCCTGGATCTCATGCCGAAGGCTACATTTTACGTGATACGACTCAAGCCCAGATGACATTCACTCATTTGTTTGGTCCGGTACTTGGTACCGATAACCTGACCGCATTAGCCGAAGTCGGTGGGGTGTGGATCCACGATATGCCGGCTCATGATGTGTTACGTCTTAATGGCCCTGGCACCGCGCGCTCAGGGGGAAATCCTAACATGCCCGGTATTATCCAAGCCTTGCATAATGGCCCTGAAACTAACCCGTTCCCAACAGCTCATGCTTGGGGATACCGTTTAGTGGGTAAGGCTGATTTCTTTAACGTGTTTGCCGGTGTTAACGTGTCTACTCGTGCCATTTTCTCTCACGATGTCGATGGTATCACGCCTGATCCTATGTTCTTGTTTACTGAAGGTAGAAAGGCTGCTGCGCTTGGAGTCAATTTTGATTATCAAAATAAATGGAGTGCTGATTTCTCATATAACGCCTTCTTTGGTGGCGTAGGCACGACTAACTTGATGGAAGACCGAGATTACGTCTCGTTTAACCTTAAATACTCAATCTAAAAGGGACAATAATAATGAAAAGAGTAACGCTATTATCTGTCGCAGTCCTAGTCGGTCTGGGGATGTCTTCAGCACATGCTAAAGTGTCAGAGGCGGACGCGGCTAAGCTGGGTAAAGAATTAACCCCCATGGGCGCCGAGCGTGCTGGTAATGCTGATGGGTCTATTCCCGCGTGGGACGGTGGGATCAGCAAGCCTATTCCTGGCTACACTAAGGGCGACCATCATCAGAATCCCTTTGCAAGTGACAAAATTTTATATACCGTCACTAATGCCAATAAAGAGACTTATAAGGACATCTTAACGCCGGGCGAAATCAAGATGCTCGAGTTGTATCCTGATACCTTTAAAATGAATGTGTATCCTACTCGCCGCAGTGCTGCTTTTCCTCAATACGTCTATGACGCGACCTTGGCTAATGCCGTGGGTGCGGAATTGATCAGTGGCGGCAATGGGATTAAGGGCGCTGCTATCGGTGTGCCATTCCCAATCCCAGCCAATGGTTTGGAAGTCATTTGGAATCACATCACCCGTTTTCGTGGGGTTGATGCAACCACTGAGCGTAACCAAGCCGCTCCGACGAAAGGGGGGAGTTTCTCTTTGGTTGAGTTAAGTGAAGAATTGAGTTTCCAATATTCTCGTCCTGATATGACGGCGGCTCAGTTAGCTGATAGCAACACCTTGTTTTACTACAAGCAGGTGGTGAGTCAGCCGGCGCGATTAGCAGGTACGGCGTTATTGGTTAAAGAAACCATGGATCAAGAAGCGCTGCCGCGTCAGGCTTGGACCTATAACACCGGCCAACGTCGCGTCCGTAAAGCGCCTAATGTGTCTTTTGACACACCGGGTACCGTGTCGGATGGTTTACGTACCACCGATGACTATGACATGTTTAACGGTTCTCCTTCACGCTATAACTGGGAGCTAGTGGGTAAAAAGGAAATTTTAATTCCTTATAATGACTATCTACTGCACTCAGATAAACTCAAATATAACGATATCCTCACCCCAGGACATGTTAATCCTGAGTATGTGCGTTGGGAAAAACACCGCGTTTGGGAAGTAAAAGCCACTCTCAAAGATGGCATGCGTCATGTGTACAAGACCCGAGTTTTCTATATCGATGAAGATTCATGGCAGGTATCGGCCACGGATATGTACGATAACCGGGATGAATTGTATCGTGTGGCCTTTGCCCATGGTTTGAATTATTACGAAGTGCCTACCCATTGGAGTACGTTGGAAGTGTTCCATGATCTGCAAAGCCGTCGTTATCTTGCTATCGGCTTAGATAATGAAGGTGGTATGTATGATTTTGGTGTGACCTTATCAGAATCAAACTTCACTCCCGATGCGTTACGCCGCTCTGGTATTCGTTAACTCTTCATTTGTAGGGGGCGCAAGCCCCCACTTTCACAGGAAGTTTGTATGTCGTATCACACGCTTCGCTCGAGTTTTCCTCTCGCTAGTTTGTTTATTTGGCTATCGCTCACCAGCCTGGCCAGTTACGCGCTTGATAGTGAGATAACTTCCGGATTGCGAACTCAGTTACAACCCTTGTCAGATCGTTCCTCGTTGCTTGATATTACCAACGCTGGCGACACACTCGTGGCCGTGGGTGAACGTGGTCATGTGCTGGTGCTAGATGAATCATGGCAGCAAGCATCGACGCCGACCAATACCTTACTTACTAAAGTGTTTTTTGTGTCTGATGCGTTAGGCTGGGCCGTCGGTCACGATGCCACGATCCTTCACACGCAAGATGGCGGTCATCATTGGCAAGTACAACGTGAGTCGAAAGAGCAAGAAGTTCCCTTCTTAGATGTGTTGTTTTTTGACGAAGCACAAGGCATTGCTGTTGGTGCTTATGGTCTTTTTTATCGTACCTCAGATGGCGGTAATACATGGAATAGTGAGTTTCATCAGGAATTATTATTACCTGAAGACAGGGATTACCTGTTGGAATTGCAAGCCTCTGAGCCCGAATTATACGAGCAAGAAAAAACCTATATGTTGCCGCATTTTAATCGGGTTATCCAACTGAGCGATCAGCGATTACTCTTGTTGGGTGAACGAGGTTTAGTGGCGGTCAGTAATGATAAAGGCCAACATTTTACGCCATTAGATTTAGGTTATGACGGCTCAATGTTCGCAGCGGCAGAACTTAATGGCCACATTTATGTTGGTGGCTTACGTGGAAATATGTTCCAAACCGATCTGGATTTGGCGCACTGGCAACCCCTCCCATTGCCGATTACTTCTAGCATTAATGGCCTAGTGTCTGATGATAAAGCCGGCCTTTACGTTACCGCTAATGCTGGTAATTTAGTGTATCTAGCCCCAGATTCGCAGTTACATTTGTTGCCCGGTAGACAAGGCGAGAATTTGGTTGATATGGCTCAAGATGGCCAAGGTCAATTTTGGCTAGTGGGTAGTGGTGGTGTGGTTAAGACTGCTGCCAAATAGTGGGTTACATGGATAGAACAATAATAATAGGGCCTCAACGATGTTAGATAAATTGGTCAATAGCATAGAGTCATTTTTATTTAGAAACCGCATTGCGGTGATCCTAATATTTGCCTTAGCAACCTTGTTTTTAGGTTATCAAGCCACCCAGCTTAAAATGGATGCGGCGTTTGCCAAAAACATTCCATTAAAACATCCTTATATGCAAACCTACTTGGAACATCAAAAGGATTTTGGTGGTGCCAATGGCATAATGGTGGCTGTTGCTGATCGTGACGGCTCCATATTTAATCCGGTATTTTTTGATACCTTAAAACAGGTGCATGACCAACTGTTTTTCATCCCTGGGGTTGATAGATCACAGGTGAAATCCCTATTTTCGCCATCGACGCGATTTACCGATGTGGTAGAAGACGGTTTCGCTGGTGGCCCTGTTATTCCTGCTAATTATGTCAATGACGCCCAAGGCCTCGAAGTGGTGCGGAATAACATTGAAAAAGCAGGTATCGTCGGCCGCATGATCGCCAAAGACTATAGCGCCGCGATGGTCACGGCACAATTAATGGATTTTGATCCGCAAACAGGCGAGCCGTTAGATACCTTAGCCTTTGCCACTAAGCTTGAAACCGAACTGAGAGGCAAGTTTGAAAATCAAGACATTAGCATTCATATCATTGGTTTCTCTAAGATGGCCGGTGATGTTGCCGATGGCGCTAAAGGGGTATTGTTGTTTTTCTTGATAGCCATTGCCATCACCGCCTTGATGGTGGGCTTGTTCTCGCGCTCAGCTATCTTAACCGTGTTGCCCTTAGTTTGTAGCTTAATTGCTGTGGTGTGGCAATTAGGCTTACTGACAGTGGTCGGTTTCGGCTTAGATCCCATGTCAATCTTAGTGCCGTTTTTGGTGTTTGCTATCGGTGTCAGCCATGGCGTGCAAATGATAAATGCCGTGCGTAGCCGGGTTAATGAGGGCGTCAGTACTAAAATGGCGGCAACCTTAGCATTCCGAAGCTTACTGGTGCCGGGCGGTGTTGCCTTGTTGTCAGATACTGTGGGCTTTATGACGCTTCTGGCCATTGATATTGGCATTATTCGCGAGTTAGCGATTTCCGCATCGCTTGGGGTGGCGGTAATTATCTTCACCAATTTGGTGTTATTGCCCTTGTTAATTTCATTGTTTGAGTTAAAGCCGAGTATCAAAACCAACAAGAGTGCTCAAGATGATACTGCCGCGGCTGCGATTTGGTACAAGCTATCGGTATTTGCGACACCAAAAGTGGGTTTGGTGGTTGTGATTGCGACCATGGCACTGTATTGGGTTGGTTTTGATTATGCCAGCAAAATGAAAATTGGCGATCTGCATGCCGGGGCGCCTGCGCTGCACCAAGACTCTCGTTATAATCAAGATACCTTTTTTATCACGGATCATTTTAGTGTCACCACCGACGTGATGACCGTGATCGTCGAAGCCTTTCCTGAAGCCTGTACCTACCATGACGTCTTATCACAAATTGATAATTTTGAATGGTTTGCAGCCAACACTCCGGGCGTTGACTCTACGGTCTCTCTCGCCAAGATAGCCAAGCAGGTCAATGCCGGCTTTAATGAAGGGAATGCCAGATGGCAAGTGTTGCCGCGAACGACGGCCAGCTTAGTACAAGCGGTAGGGCAAGTGCCTTCGTCTTCGGGCCTGCTTAATAGCGACTGTTCTGTGATGCCTGTGTATTTATTTTTAAATGACCATAAAGCAGAAACCATTGAAGTGGTTGTCGATAAAGTAAAAGCATTAGCCGAGCAGATGAACACCGATAAGCTAACGTTCCGCTTAGCTTCGGGTCCGGTTGGGGTGATGGCGGCAACGAACGAAGCGGTATCAGCAGCGCAAATTCCGATGATGATTTATGTGTATGCCGCAGTATTCATTTTATGCTTACTCAGCTTTAAGTCATTAAAGGCGACTATCGCAGTTATTTTGCCGCTTTATGTCGTATCAACGTTAGCCCAAGCTCTAATGACGAAACTCGATATAGGGTTAGCTGTGAGTACCTTACCTGTGATTGCCTTAGGGGTGGGAATTGGCGTTGATTATGGCATTTATATTTTATCCACGATGTCGGCTAAACTTCGTGCGGGCATGCCGGTTCGTCAAGCTTACTACGAAGCCTTGATAGAGCGGGGCAGTGCGGTAATCTTTACCGGCCTAACCTTGGCGATTGGGGTCAGTACTTGGGTGTTTTCTGCCCTTAAATTCCAAATGGACATGGGAATATTGCTGACCTTTATGTTCCTGGTAAATATGTTAGGTGCCATTATCATTTTACCGGCGTTGGCTGCGTTATTTTGGCGAACAAAAACGGCCTAATCAAAAAAAGGAGCTTCGGCTCCTTTTTTGTTGCTGCATAGTTAATTAAAAAATGTGCCATTAATTGCATCTTTACATATCAAGCAAGCTGGAAACTGGCAATTTACAGGATCTACCACTAAAATTTCCCTCGAAATACAAAGGATTTAGTAATACACTTCGCGATATGACTCCGGTCACATTTTAATAGCCGGCGCCAATAACGAAGCATCCATATTATAATGATAAAGCGCTGCCATAGACGCTTAAGGATTCAGCAACATGGCCTTGAAAGATGCAATGCCTTCAGTACTACTCGAAAACGTAGTTAGTCTTATTCACTCAAAAGTCCCTCACACTCAAGCGAAGCAAGTGGAGCAATTGGCTATTTGCTTGTATTCCAACATGTCTAAAGACGATTTACACATGCGCAATGACAGCGATTTGTATGGCGCTGTGATGAGCTTGTGGAATGCGCTTAATAAAACGGCCTGTGGTGATACCCATATTCGTGTATTTAACCCAAGCCAAGCCAAGCATGGTTGGCAGTCAGCGCATTCAGTGATAGAAGTGATTTCTCCCGACATGCCGTTTTTAATCGATTCGGTAGGCATGTTATTAAATCGTTTAGGGATCACCGCTCATATCATGTTGCATACGCCGTTGGCGATAGACCGAACGAGTGACGGCGTATCTCATATTAGCTTTATCAATGATAATCGGAGTGACGCTGAAAAAGTGGCTGTATTTGCGATTGAAATCGACCGCCAGAATAATGGCCAAGAGATCAAATTGCTTGAACAAGAAATTCACTCGGTGCTGTCTGATGTGGCCGCTTCGGTACACGATTGGCAGGCGATGTCGCAAAAACTGGCCGATACCATTGAGCAATTACCCAAGTTACCTTTCCCTGGCGATAAACAGGAACTCACGGAAGCGGTTAACTTTTTAAGTTATCTTAAAAACCACCACTTTACTTTGCTTGGGTATCGTCAATATACCTTGAAACGAGTCAAAGGTGATGTGGAGTTAGTGCCCAACATGGACACGGGCTTAGGCTTGATGCACAAGCCGGGTAAAAACCAACCGGATCAAGGGTTGTTGCTGTCGACCTTATCTGAAAATGCACGTAAAGAAGCGTTAGACAATAGCTTACTGATTTTAACTAAGAGCAGTGCTAAGAGTCGTGTTCACCGTCCGGCGTATGTCGATTATATCGGTGTTAAGCGCTTTGATAAGCAAGGCAATGTGATCGGTGAAGATAGATTCTTAGGGTTATATGCCTCCAATCTTTATAACCGCAGTCCCCGAGAAATCCCGTTATTGGCTGAGAAAGTGCAGCGTGTCATGGAAAAATCTGGCTTAGCGCCACGTTCACATGATTACAAAGCATTACTCAATATCCTTGAGAACTTACCGCGAGATGAGTTAATTCAAGCCAGTGTCGATGAATTGTCCTATGTGGCGCATGGTGTGCTGCAAATGCAAGACCGTGACAAGTTAAAGCTGTTTGTGCGTAAAGATGGCTTCGGTCGCTTCTTTTCTTGCATGGTGTACGTGTCTAAAGATCGGTACAACACTAAATTAAGAGAAGATACACAGCGCATCTTAGCGCGCCATTTTGCCAGTAGCGATCCGGTCGAATTTACCACCTACTTCTCCGAATCTACCTTGGCGAGAACGCACTATATCGTGAAAGTTGATAATAATAATATGGATGTCGATGTGTCTGCGATTGAAAATAACCTCATTGAAGCGGCCAAATCTTGGGAAGATAAACTCTATAGTGCGCTGAATACTGCCTTAGGTGATGATGCGGGCAACCGTTTAAATAAAAATTACCTCAATGCTTTCTCGCGCTCATATAAAGAAGATGTATTACCGAGTGCTGCGGTGGTTGACATGCAGCAACTTGAGGCACTGGATGATGCTCATAAACTGGGCATGTTATTTTATCAGCCGCAAGAGTCAGCTCTTAAAGATAATAAAGTCCGCTTAAAGTTGTTCCATAAAGACGAACCGATCCATTTATCTGATGTGTTACCCATGTTGGAAAACTTTGGATTGCGAGTAATTAATGAGCGACCTTATGAAGTGAAGACCACCGATGGTCAAACCTTCTGGATCTTAGATTTCTTAATGACCATCCAAAGTGGTCGTACTGATAATTTGGTGGAAAGTCAGGATAGATTCCAACAAGCGCTTAGCGAAGTGTGGAATAAGCGTCTTGAAGACGATGGATTTAACCGGTTATTACTGGCCTCAAGTTTGTCTGGTCGCGAAGTGTCGGTGGTGCGTGGCTATGCCAAATATATGCGCCAGATTGATGCCACATTCTCGCAGTCATACATTGAAGAAACCTTTGGTCGTTATCCTGATATCGCTGAATTATTGTTGAAAATGTTTGCTCGTAAATTTAATCCTAAGCTGAAAACTCGCAGCTTAGATAAATTACTTGAGCAAGTAGAAAAACGCCTTGATGATGTTTCAAGTCTCGATGATGACAGAATTATTCGTCGTTATTTAGATTTAATTCATGCCACCTTGCGTACTAACTTCTATCAAATGAAAGATGGGGCGCCGAAGGATTACATTTCATTTAAATTTGCACCAGCGCAAATCCCTGAGATGCCTAAACCCACCCCTAAATTTGAGATTTTTGTTTACTCGCCGCGCGTCGAAGGGGTTCACTTACGGGGGGGCAAAGTCGCCCGTGGTGGCTTACGTTGGTCAGATCGCCGTGAGGATTTCCGTACTGAAGTCTTAGGCTTAGTAAAAGCGCAACAGGTTAAAAATACCGTTATTGTTCCTGTGGGGGCGAAAGGCGGCTTTGTGTGTAAGCAAATGCCGCTTGATGCCGACCGTGATACCTTCTTTGCTGAAGGACAGGCATGTTACCGTTTATTTATCCGCGGTTTGTTAGATATCACCGACAATATTATTAACGGGGAACTTGTGCCGCCTGCCGAGGTGGTGCGTCATGATGAAGATGATGCTTATCTGGTGGTTGCCGCCGATAAAGGCACGGCGACGTTCTCGGATATCGCCAATGCCATCTCGTTGGAGTACAACTTCTGGTTAGGGGATGCCTTTGCCTCCGGTGGTTCTAATGGTTATGACCATAAGAAAATGGGCATTACAGCCAAAGGCGCGTGGGAGTCGGTTAAACGTCATTTCCGTGAAATCGGTATTGATTGCCAATCGACTGACTTTACCTGTATCGCTATTGGCGATATGGCGGGAGATGTCTTTGGTAATGGGATGCTGCTTTCTGAGCATACGTGCTTAGTGGCTGCCTTTAACCATATGCATATCTTTATTGACCCGAACCCTGATGCAGCTGTTAGCTATCAAGAGCGTCGTCGCTTATTTGATTTGCCGCGCTCCAGTTGGACTGACTACAACAGCCAACTGATTTCGCAAGGGGGTGGTATTTTCTTGCGAAGTGCTAAGTCTATCAATCTAAGCCCTGAAATGAAGCAGATGCTCGATACTAAAAAATCGAGTATGACACCGACGGAATTAATGAAAGAACTGCTCAAGTCTAAAGTCGATTTGATTTGGAACGGCGGTATTGGTACTTACGTTAAAGCCAGCTCCGAAACCAACGCTGAAGTGGGTGACCGAGCAAATGATGCGTTACGCATTAATGGTAACGAGCTCAATGCTAAAATTATGGGCGAGGGGGGGAACTTAGGCTTTACTCAACTTGGCCGTATTGAATATGCTAGCAAAGGCGGCCGGATAAACACCGACTTTGTTGATAACGTCGGCGGGGTAGATTGCTCAGATAATGAAGTCAATATCAAAATCTTACTTAATGCTTTAGTGGCTGATGGCGAATTAACGCTCAAGCAACGTAATCGCTTACTTGAAGAAATGACTGAAGATGTGAGCGAAATCGTCTTGAATGATTGTCGTGCTCAAACGCGTACGATTTCAGTTACGCAAGTGCATGGTGCTGATCAGCTTAAAGAGCAAATTCGTTTTATTCAGTATCTTGAAAAAGAAGGTAAGTTAGATCGTGCCTTAGAATTCTTACCGAGTGAAGATGATTTGGCCGAGAGACTGGCGAAAAACCTGCCTCTTACCCGTCCAGAATTGTCAGTCTTGGTTGCCTACGGCAAAATGGTGCTGAAAGAGCAATTAGTGACTCCGGAAATTACTGATGACAGCTTCTTAAGTAAATTGCTGATTGATTATTTCCCGCAGAAACTGCAACAAATCTACAGTGGACGTATGGTACAACATCCGCTGCGTGGGGAGATTATTGCCACCAGTCTGGCCAATGAATTGGTCAACGACATGGGCTTTAATTTCGTCCAGCGTATGCAAGATGAGACTGGTGCCTCAGTTGCTGATGCCGCGATTTGTTATACTATTGCCCGAGAAGTCTTTGGTCTTGAAGAGTTAACTCAAAGCATCGCAGCGTTAAATGGTGTTATTCCAGCGATTGTTAAAGGGGAGATGTTGTTCCAGTTACGTCGCAATATGCGTCGTGCATGTCGATGGTTCCTACGTCATCGTCATCGTGCAATGAGTATTGAGCAAAATGTTGAGTTCTACCGCCCAGTCTTTGTGGAATTAACTGCCAATGTTAATCGCTACATGGTGCCTGAGGAAGTCAACGCGCTGGAACAAGAAAAGAATGCATTACTGCGTGAAGGTGTGACCGAAAAGGTCGCCACCGTCATTGCCAATATGAGCACGTTATTCTCGTCACTAGACATTGCTCAAATTGCTCAACAAGAGAAGAAATCAGTCGCCTTAGTGTCTGAAACCTACTTCAAGTTGGGCGCACAGTTGGAACTTCACTGGTTCTTAGATCAAATCAGTGCCCAACCTGTGGCTAATCATTGGCAGGCATTAGCGAGAGCATCTTTCCGAGAAGAACTGGATTGGCAGCAACGCTCATTAGCATCGGTCGTACTGGGTAGCTGTACTGATGTTTGTGAAGCTGATACCATTATTCGGCAGTGGATTGAACAAAATCAAGGTTTACTGGAACGTTGGTTCCATATGCTAGCTGACTTTAAAACCTCGCGAACCCATGAATTTGCGAAGTTCTCAGTAGCATTACGGGAATTAAACTTATTGATCCTTCATTGCGAAGGTCAAAAGTAAACTCATAATAATCAATCTAAAGCCCTGGCATATGCCGGGGTTTTTTTTAGGTCTAGGAGACGTCATGTTTTATAAATTTGCGCAAAAAATCATGTTCCAAATGGATCCCGAACGAGCTCATCATTTGGCAATGACCAGTTTGCGCACTACCGCAAATTCACCGCTGGACTCCCTGTATCGTCAACATATCACACCAACACCGGTAACCTGTATGGGGATTACCTTTGCCAACCCGGTAGGATTAGCCGCCGGTATGGACAAAGATGGCGAGGCCATTGACGCTTTTGCGGCAATGGGGTTTGGCCATATTGAAGTGGGTACTGTGACACCTAGGCCACAGCCGGGAAATGATTTGCCGCGTTTATTCCGATTAAAACCTGCCAAAGCCATTATTAACCGCATGGGGTTTAATAATAAAGGGGTTGATTATTTGGTCGAAAACCTTAAAGCCAAAAAATCTGATATCGTAGTTGGCGTTAATATAGGCAAAAACCGTGATACGCCGGTGGAACAAGGTAAAGATGATTATCTGATTTGTATGGAAAAGGTATATCAATATTCCGACTATATTGCAGTGAACATTTCATCGCCTAACACCCCTGGTTTACGCTCATTACAATACGGTGAATTACTCGACGAATTATTGAGCGCTCTAAAAGAAAAGCAACTTGAACTCAGCACACAATTTAATAAGTATGTGCCGATTGCTTTAAAAATTGCTCCCGATCTAAATGCAGATGAGATCGAAAAGATCGCCGCATCTTTGATCAAAAATAAATTCGACGCCGCGATTGCAACGAATACGACCCTGACGCGTGATGGCGTGAGCGGTTTAAAGAATGCCGATGAAACAGGTGGCTTATCAGGCAAACCATTAACTGAATTGTCGACCAAAGTGATTGCCCAATTACATGGCCATTTAGCGGAACACATGCCCATCATTGGTGTGGGCGGCATTAACTCAGCCAATGATGCCATGGATAAAATAAAAGTGGGTGCATGCTTGGTACAAATTTATTCAGGTTTTATTTATCAAGGACCCGAATTAATTAAAGAAATTACGGATAAATATCGTAAAACTGTTTAATGGTTTTATCATAATTAATTAAGATCAGCATCTGATCGTTGCGATCTAATAACCAGATCGTAGCGATCAAACTTTATACTAATTGATCTAATCACCAGGATATAAAATTATTTTGAAGTAGTGCGAAATTTGTACTATTATTTGCGAAAATATAGACAATTCTTTATTTAGGCTTTGGTTATGTTATTAATGCCACAGAGGGATTGGCAGTGGGGATATAACGATACTCATCATGTCCTTGGTGCCTCATTAGGATCAGAAATGGAGTTTCTGACACCTTACGCTTATAAGCAACTGATCCCAGATGCTCGTGGTGTAATGGCATTTAATATGGATCACGCCAAATATTATATTGAGTTGATTGATAAAATAAAACTGCAACTGAATGTCGCTGATGCGCAGTTAGTGCAGGTCGCCCTAAATGCGACCGCAGCGCGCTTTATGTTAACACCGCAAATGCCGCGTTCGTGGTTTTTTAATCCCAGTCACCAATGTGTGTATGGTGAAGTGGGCAAAGTCGTTGAATTAGAAACTACCGCATCACAACGCACCAAAGTGCTTATCGTTGAAACGAGTCTGCAAGCCGCCTTGGTGATGATCTTAAATAAACAATGCCATTTGACCGATCAAAAACACTTGCAACGTTTTGATGTCATTAAAGTCATGCACGATAGACTTCATCCTCCAATGGTGGCAGCGCAATCACTCGATATCTCCGCAGCCTAATGGCGTTCGTCGCTTTTTAGCCTCATCACGGTTTACTTGCTGACTCTGTTCGAGTCTAATAACCCTCTTTAAAAATGATGGGATAATGATGATGACAATATGGGTCGATGCGGATGCTTGCCCGGTCGTGATTAAAGAAATGCTTTATCGAGCGGCTGAACGAACGACAATAAATACCTATTTTGTTGCGAATCAAATGTTACGGATCCCACCAAGCCGATTTCTGCATACTATCAGAGTCGCCAGTGGCTTTGACGTGGCTGATAATGAAATTGTTAGGCGCTGTCAGGCCAAGGATCTGGTGATCACCAGTGACATCCCTTTAGCAGCAGAAGTTATCGCTAAGCAGGGCATTGCCTTAAGCCCCCGCGGTGAGTTATTTACGATTGATAACATTGGTGAGCGCTTAACCATGCGTGACTTTTTTGATACCTTGCGAGCCAGTGGCATTCAAAGTGGTGGCCCGGCGGCACTCAATCAACAAGACAAACAGGCGTTTGCTGCCCAGCTAGACAAATATTTACAGCAACATAAACCTAAATAGTATGATGAAGGCCGCTAAGCGTTGCTGCGTCCTTGCAGTATTGAATCATCATGTTCTATTGGCGAGGATGTGTGGGTCCCTGAGCTATGGGGATTTTTGATATAACGTAAACGCTTGATTGGTCAACAGTGGCTTAAATTCCTCGGGTAATGCGGGTTGCGAATGACTTGTTATCACTAAACTGGCCACTGGCAAACTCGATATTTTATCGCGGTAAATCGGCAATATTGAGTTAGCAATCATGCCTTCAAGGTGAGTGGCGTTGGCAAAATGATAACTGTAGAGTGTGGCTTGGTTGTGTTTCAGGAATAATGCGATGGGCGCTAAGGTGTAGCGCGTATTCAGCCAAGGCAAAGCCAGTACTCCTATCAATAAAATGGCCACTGAGAATCGCAATTGAATACGGCACAAGCCGGTGGCATATCGACTGCAGACCCGTTGTAAAAAGCGACAACTGATCACGATAGCGGGTGGTAGTAAGGGCAGCAAGTACAACACAAGCTTGCTACTAACGACACTCAAGAAAATGAAACTGGGTACCAACCAACAAAAACTGACCTTATCTATGATTGGCCATTGTCGATAGTGGGGTAAATCGTATATCAGTCTGGCTAATCCAGCGATGAAAAATGGTGAGATTGGTAACAAGATCAAGGGCATATTATACAAATAATAATAGAATGGCTCGCGATGAATACTCGCATTCACCATACGACCTAGGGTTTGTTGACCTAATAGTAATTCAATATATTCAATGCCTTGATTTTGAAACGATACCAATAACAGCCAGATAGTCACCATGGCCGCAATGATCACTAATCCTTTCGCGAGTTTTATGGCGGCAAAAGCATGCCAGTCACGATTTAAGGTCAGTAAACTCACGATCGTCAATAACGGCACTAGGATGGCCGCGCCACCTTTAATCAGTATTCCTGTGCCGATAAGCACATAAGGTAGAAACCAATAGCGACTGTGTTGTTCTGGGGCTTGATATTGACGAACCAATAAGCCAATTGCAGCAACGATACAAAGTGTCATCAAGGTATCCATGCGCAAGGCTAAACTCACACCAAAAGCATAAGGTAAACTGATATACGCCAGCGCAAACAGTTGTGCCGTCGGTTTATCGGCGATTCTATTCACTAAGCAATAACCGAGGTAGACGGTGGCTAGAAACGGGATCACACCCAATAATATCAAGGCCCAGGGCAGGGGATCGTGAGGTTGCCAATGAAAAATTGTGGCCAATAGCCAAAAATACAATGGTGGCTTATCAGGATACAATTGATCATTCACTTGCAAGACAAACCATTGGTGGTTTGCCAGCATCTCTTTGACTATCACATAGTATTTCATCTCATCAGTGATATCAGGAAAGCGTAGCATACTGGCGACAATCATTAATATGACGAGGCTAATGACAAGTAGCGGATCTGTTTTACCCTTCACAGCAATCATCCAAAACAGCAAACATGACTAAATACTAGGCTAAAGTGCTACGCGTGGGGCAATCAATGCTGCTTTATCAATATTCAGGCTGTTAACAGCCACTGTGGCTAAAGCGGACAATCATCTCGTTAACTCGTTGTTATTTTAGTATCAAATATTGATAGCGATCAAGTTATCTCATCAGTCACAAGGGTATGTTACTGATATACCATTATTCATTGATATCAGTAGGATGAGGTTAATAATGATGCATAAAAGACATATCGAACTGCTATTGTCGGGATTGTTAGTATTGGCAATCATTCCCCTGATTTATTTGTCGACCTTCACCGATTGGTTGGGGTTTGTGGCCTCAGGGATCCAGTCTCCTGTCACAGTAGTTGCACAGGTATTGATGATGTTGGCTGTGGGGGTTTGGTCCGCTCAACTCGGGGGCCGGGCCTTGTGGTTTGTTCCGTTTTCGTTTACCGCACTGATGGTGGTGGGCACGCTGTTTGCCAACACGGCCTTATCCTTAGCAATGGCCAATGCCGGGATCATGTTTTCAGTGGTGGTCATGGGTGCCTTAATCTGTGATGCGACTCGTTTTTCTACTTTAGTGGCCGCTGCTATTGTGGGCGTCTTAGCTATCAGTCATGGTTATGCTTTAGGTCACACATTGGCGATAAGTGGTCAATTTGGCCCCTACTTATTGGGCGTGGTGTTTACCGGCCTTTGCCTGAATTTGATTGGTGAGTTAAGCGGTTGTATTTTTGATAAAAATCAATCAAAACGATTGCAATATCGTCTAGGTGCCGTGATCTTATTGGCAGGCATTGTCATGATAGTCAGCCACTAGACACTGGTCGCGGCATACTGAATTTAATCAGCGATTGAGGTTATGACACTTGTTTTCGTACTAAGTGTAGGTCACGTTGATGATTGTCTGGGCTGTCAATTTCTATGGTAAAGCGCGATCCTTGGCTAGGTTGGCTCTCACAACGGATACGGCCGTGGATTGATAATAAGGCGCCTTGAACAATAGCTAACCCTAATCCAGTGCCGCCGGATACTTTCTTAGTGGTAAAAAAAGGTTTGAAAATTTGCGATCTGATATCTTCGGTCATGCCAATGCCATTATCCTGACAGGTGAGGGTAAGCTGCTGTAGATCGGTGAGCCTGACCTGCACATTAATTTGACCCGAAGTTTGTTCATCAAAAGCATGCCGAGCAGCATTGACAATTAAGTTATTGACCACTTGATAAAAGATAGTGGGATTCACACTAAACCAAATATCTTCAGGGCAATCAATACTGACTTGATGCTGGCCAATTTGCGGGGTTAAATCATTGACGATTTGCGCAAGTTCCGTGGCGATATGAATTCTTTCGATTAACTGCAGCTGATATTGATGACTGACGGTGTAAAAGTCTTTGATTAAGGAATTGAGCCTTAATAAATTACTGTGAAGAATATTGAGAGTTTCTTTATTATTATCAATATATTCTCTCAATTCTTCGTAACTGAGTTGGTCATTGGTTAAGCCTTGCTCCAACAATGTCAGTGAATCTTGACAATGGGTTACTGTGATAAGGCTGCTGCCCAACGGGGTGTTCATTTCATGGACGGCTTTGGCGATTAGTTCAGGGAGTGGGGCTTGGGTTTGTGCCTCAGCCAGCGGAGGCGGCGTTGCCACTTGCTGCGTTATTTTTACCTGATTGCGCATCAGTAAATATTGGCCGCTGACCAACACTAGGAACACTAATAATAACGTGTCAGCAGGCCAATCAAACCATAACCAAGCGAGTGCTGCGACCATTTCAGCTATCAGCAGTAGAGCAAGGTGGTAAAATAAGCGAATTGGCATGCCTTCTAGTCCTTTGTCTTAGTCAAAACATCCATGTTAATGCCGAGATATGACGATACTGTGTTAAGTTTAGACCAATGTGATGGCTTATACAGGCGCATGTAGGGTTTTAGCCCGAGAGAGGGAAGGCAATGAGCCACATGGGAAAAAGCAGTACATCAGAGCGACAAGGACTGATGTACTGTCTCGGGTTAGAATTGCAAATAGACTGGCCAGCCTAATAGGCCATTTAAGCCTTCTTTATACTCAAACCGCTCAAGTTTTTCAGGACTTGCATCGCTAAGCAGCAGTTTACGATAACGTTGGGCAAAATTAAGCGTGCGTAGAATACCCGCATAAAAATGCTTACCCATATCGGCCTGTATAATGGCAATCGAATCAGCGGGCAGTTGTGCCAGCGCTCGTTGGGTTTGCGCTTGAATATAGTCCTCATTAAACCAAGTGTCATCGAGTTCAATTTGTCCAATCCGACGTTTAAGATCTTCGCGAACCTTAATATCACCAAAACAAATCCGGTATAACACGGCTTCAGCGAGGACCCCCTCAAGATTTAAACATTCCAGAGGGTCATAACTGCCGGCATGGTAAAATTGCTGGCGTAACACCGCGATGGCTGTCTGGCGCTGGTGATCTGCTAGTGCGTCTTGATAGCTTTGCCAGCCTCCCCATTCATCGCAATCTGGCGGACACGACACTTGTTCCATCAGTAGCTTATCGACATCACCATAAATTGACTTGCCGTTTTGCTTGAACTGACTCACGGTAGTAAGCATGCTCCAGCCTTTTTGAAAGGATTTAACCACGCCATCACCTTGTTGTAATAGGCGCAAGGCGCAAGCTTCATCACGATCAGCTAAGGACATTAAGCCAAGACTGACCACTCCAATAACGTCAAATGCGGCTTGTTCTAACAAATGCATTTTGTACTTGTTATAGAACTTATCGGCCAGTTTTAAGCTCATTAACATGGCTTTGGCTTTGACTTGACTGAGTTGTTCCGCGGTCAGTAATTGTTCAGCTTGGCCATAGGCGATCACTTTGGATAAAAATGGCCCTTGGTTCGGGTCACGCAATACAATTTGCATGGCTACCCCTTAATCTAAAAAGCTGAACATATCATCGACTTCAGCGTATTCGTCAGTGACTTGGTTTTTCTCTTTGGCTTGCAATACCAGTTCATTGACAAATTTGTTGATGATATTTTGCCAGTTAGAACTTTCATTACGAAGCAGATTTTTAATGGCTTTTTCTACATCAGGCGCCAGTTCACGAATTAAGGCCAGCAAACTGCGGGGATCATCCATGCTTAAGCTAAAGGCTTCTTCTGATTCTGAGCGATCAGAGTATCCGACGGTTTCACCATCGTCTTCATCATCAAATACATCCAGCATCGGGGCGTCATCATCGCTATTTGGCGCCAACACTAATTCGATAAATGGAATCGATAAGTAAAACAGACCGGCAGGATCGTCAGCAATACATTCTAAAATAGCCGTTTGTTTTTCTTCGTTCTCTTGCACACGGATCAAGTAGGTTAAGAAATCGAAGGTATGCTGGATTAACTCCTCGGCATTGGACTTAATCTGCTCTTCCCAATACAGGGGTTGCTGACAGACGATGTCGCGAATTTGTTCAGGGGTCATCAGCTCTGACATGATGGAAGGGCATGAAATATCATGATGACTATTAATTTGCGTCAGGGTTACAATATCCATATTTTCAATGACTTCAACTAATTGTTCGTCATTCATGGTATTGGCAATAATCTCGAAACGCTTACTTGCCTGTTTGGGCTCCACGTCAGCCAGTTGCTTTATCTCAGCGACCGTCACTTCAATCAGACTATTCATTAACGCTCCTCATCATCGTAGTAATCGTAATAACCTTCTTCATCACCGTCATTGTAGTCATCATCGTCATCTTGATCCTTGGGTTCAAGGTCTGCTTGCTGTTCAACGGCTTTAGCGGGTTGAGCCAATAAATACAATACGGCACAACTTTCAATCAAGAGGGATTCGCTATAGCCTTTCACGGCTAACACCAGCGGCAAGTCGGCATTGTTGAAGGCAATGCTGGTTTTAAATTCGTCCCAACTTGGCAGAATGCCATGCTCAATCCAATAGGCCCATTGCAGTTTAGCTTCGGCAGGGAACTTGACCTGATTGAACAAAGCCACAGGTAAGTATTCTGGTACCGAATCTAACATGGCCGGATCGGCTAATAAGATTTGCTTAATTTGGCTTGAAAATTGCGCTAATGCATTGGGAGTATCTGGATCGCTATACGATTCAATATTGTCGTTCGCATTGTCTTTTAACTCGTTAATACGAGAAATATTTAGTGTTTTTGCCATAACAAACTCAGCGTAAAATTATACATAAGATAGGTGACATCTAACCCCGACGCCATCGAGTAACGTGTTTAATGGATTGGCCTAAGCTGAATAGAAACCATCCCAAATCTCGCGCATCGCGGCGGATGGATCAGGCACAATGACGTTATTAAAGTCGCGGATAAACGCATTGCGCAGTTTAGGATCCGAGAGAACATCATAGGCTTTTTGAACACGATGCAAGGCTGACACCGCCAGCGCTTTTTCTTCATCACTGGCAGCGATAAGTTTATCGGGATGGTATTTATTGGAGAGACGTTTGTACGCTTTTTTAATGTCATCTTCTTTGGCATTGGGTTTAATACCCAATACACTAAAGTGGTTGATCATAGTGATACCTGCAGGCGAGTAGTCAAAGGTTGTGCAGCCAGTGGTCGAGATCTCATGGCGAATACCATACGAAAGCAAAATCCGATGGACTAGCGGTATTATTGCTGTAGCGCCATGCCATTAAGAGTCGTCAAATCTAGCGCGGTGTTCTATTAACAGCGTTATAGCTTTCAGCTTAGCCGCTAAGAAATCAAACCAGCTATTTTTAGTACCATACTAGCCTAATGCGCAACTGACAGATAATACCAGAACATTCACTTATGCCGCAAATCCAGCTTAGCTCATCGAGTTATTTATAAGCCTTAATTAATAATAGAGTGTTATTAAGTGGTGCAAGTTGGGCGTGATTAATCGAGCAGAGTAAGCAAAGTGTGGCAAAAACTTAAGCTAACAATATCCACAAAAGTTAACGCCAAATGTCGGCAGCTAATGGCAGAATTTGGGCTGCAATGGCCAATCAGGGGGAGCGATAAGCGTAAGAGCAAGGTGAAGGGCAAGCCCTGCCATCGGCGGGGCCCGCGGCCGGCTAAGGGGATCCGCAATCACAACCCTCTCAATATTGAAGCTGGGTGTGATTGGTTAGGAGCGACTGGCTGTGATGGCCGTTTTGTTATTTTTACCAGTCCTTGGCACGGAATACGCGCTGGGGCCAGAGTTTTGAGAACCTATCAGCGTGTTCATGGGATCTATACCATCGATGCCATCGTGTCACGTTGGGCACCGATACATGATAATAACCCCACACACGCCTATATTGATTTTGTGGCAAGCTCTGCGGGTGTTGCAGCCACAAGCGCGCTAACACCTGAGGATTATCCTAGGGTGTTAGCCGCCATGATCCAGTTTGAAAATGGCACTTGCCCCTATGAGATGGAACTGATCAACAATGCTGTGGCCGCGGGCTGGGCAGATTAACCGAGGCGATTGTTCTGATGGCTGCTGTGCTGACTGCCACTGATGAATGACTGGATTTCAGTGGGTGAAATTTTAAATGATGCAAACTGAAATTGCTGTCATTGTTCATGGTCTTTGGCAGTAATTCAGCAGTTTGTCGCCTGATATGGTAGCTTTATTTACCTTATCTAATTTTCATTGTTTCAAGTTGGACGCTGTCGTGAACTTACCTGCAATAACCGCCGAAATACAGGGGCAACTCGCTGCATCTACAGAGGTTGTCGATGCTGTTGATTGTGCCCCTTATGGTGTGTTGGTAGTGACAGAAAGCTATGAAATAAGTTACGTTAATCGATATGTTGAGCGGAGCACTGGCTATTGTCGCTCGCAAATTATCGGTCAAAACCCGAGGTTGTTTCGCAGCTCAAAAACCCGCAATAAAACCTTTAGAAATCTGTACGCTAATCTGCATCTTAACGGTCATTGGAGCGGTTATCTCTATAACCGCACGCAAGATGGTCGCATCATCAAAGAATTATCGTTTATTGATAAAATTGTCAGTGCGGGTAAGACCTATTATTTAGTGATTAGAGCGAATTATCACTGGCTACATCATGACAATAATCAATTAAAACTGGCGGCGTTGAAAGATGGTTTGACCGGGTTATGGAATCGTAATGGTCTTAACCGCCTCCAGCAAACCCTCAGTGGTCAAACCTATGCAATGGCGTTTATTGATATTAATCAATTCAAATTGTTTAACGATAAATACGGTCATCAATGGGGGGATAAATTATTACAGCGGTTCTCCAAATTATTGCAATCTAGCTTTATTCAAGAGTATGTATTTCGGTTATCCGGTGATGAATTTATGTTGATTAACAATAGAGAACCTCAGCGTTTTCTTACGCGGTTGGCCAGCTATTGTATGCAAGCTTTGACGGTGACCATCAATCAAATCACCGAATCCATTAACATCAGTGTTGGCAGTGTTCTCAATCAGGGACAGTTGAGCTTTGAAGATACCCTTAGATACGCAGACATGTGTATGTATCTAAGTAAAAAAAATAGTGATGGCTGTTTGGTGCAGTTACACGACGAGCAAAAGCAACAGATAGATAATACCTTTGCCTTGTATAATTTTATCGAAGATACCCGTTTGTGGCCCCAACATTTATCGTTGGTGTTTCAACAACAGTATCGGCTGAAGCAGCAGACGATTTGCGTTGAAGCCTTGTTGAGAGTCACTGGCTTGGCATTTGATCATGTCAGTTTTTTAGCTGAGATAGGCCATCGTTCGCAAAGCTACTTACTGGATCTTTGGGTATTAGAGCAGGTATTAACCCTGCTCGTTCAGCATGAGGCTCTCGAGTTTGCAATCAATGTGTTTCCATCCTCGCTATGTCAGCCAAATTTTTTAGCACATTTACATCAATTAACCCCAAAGCAAAGAGCGCGGATAGTATTTGAAATCACTGAGCAACAAGCCAGTTGTTATACATTCGCGCAATGCCAAGCGATTTTAGCCACCGATATCCGCCTATCCATTGATGACTTTGGCAAAGGCTATACCAATTTTGACTTGATCCTGCGTTTACAGCCTGAAGAAGTGAAATTAGATGCCAGCTTTATTCTTAGCGACTATCAACCTCAGTTAGTTGAAGGATTGATCAATGCCTTATTAACGCTAGGTAACAGCATAGGCTTTGTTCTGACAGTCGAAGGTATTGAAACGTCAGCGATGCTTGATAGGTTGCTGCAACTAGGTGTTTGTAAGTTTCAAGGGTATTTATTGGCAATGCCATCGAACAAATTACCGCGTTTTGCTATCACGAGATGATCCCGATCGCCCTTTGAGGCTTGCAAACTTTTCGTCGACCATTTTTTCGACTAGGATGCGCCGGAATTTTACGATAGGTGATTTATGAAATATTGTTTGGCGGTGTTATTAGCGCTGTTGTTATCTGGTTGCATTACTTTTCCAACGGAAATGTCTTCTCAAGTAAAGGTGGTATGGGATAACCCTAGCGCCATCGAGCAGTGCGAGCAGCTCGAAACTGTCTATGGCAGTGAAGGGCATTTTTATGATTTTTGGCTCCATAGTGACAAAAACATGGTGTGGGGAGCACTTAACCAAATGCGGATTAAAACCGCTGAGTTAGGTGGAGATACCTTATATCTATACCAACCTTTGGGTTTCTTAGGGTCGGTCACCATGATGGCCAATGCCTACGACTGTCGAGGAAATATCGACAAAAATGTCGCCGCACATCCTCTGGAAGCCACCTTGGTAACACCGCCTCAAGAGATTGAATAACCCTGCTATTTACGTCGAGACGAGTGGATATTAGCCATGAGTTATGTAAGATAAACGCAAATTCATTGTTAATTGTCCACTATGCCATCGACTCATACTATCTCAGCTAGACAACACGCCCTGACAGCCCTGCAAAACGGGCAACCCTTAGTTGCTAAGCAAGGTTTTGCCGCGCTGATCCAACAAGGAGATAATGACCTAGATAATTATCTAGGGCTGGCATATGCCTGTCACGCTTTAGGTGACAATGAGTCGGGGATAATGGCGACAGATAACATTTTGCGTCAACAACCAAATCATGTGCGCGCCTTGTTATTGAAAGGGGATTTTATTGGCGATAGAGACACCAGAGCGGCATACGCCTTCTATCGAAATGCCTTAATGCTTGCAGAGCAAAATCCGCCGAAAGAAACCAATCTACGACAACACTTGTCTCATGCCTTAGCAAAGGTTAATCAATATCAACAACAGTTTACCAAAGAATTGCTTAGTGATATCGACCAGATAACGGCCCAATACCCGCAGTCGCCTAAGTTTAATCAATCGATTGATTTGCTACTTGGTAAAAAGCAAATATATTACCAGCAGCCGAGTGTTTATTATTTCCCTGAATTGCCTCAAAAGCAGTTTTATGATGCCTCAGAATTTCATTGGGTCAAAGATCTCGAAGCCAATACTTCAGTCATTGAGCAAGAACTGCGTGCTTATCTCTCCTTGGACCGCGGTTTTTCAGCCTATGTTCAATCTCAGCCTGATAGACCCAATAACAACAAACATCAATTATTAGATAACGCTGATTGGAGTGCCTGTTACTTATATCGAAATGGTGACATTGAGGCGGATGCTTTGCGCTATTTTCCGCAAACATTAGCAGTCTTAGCTAAGGTCCCTTTCGTTACAATCCAAGGGCGCGCTCCCAATGTTCTGTTTTCGCGATTAGCGCCAGGGGCTAAGATCCCACCGCATCATGGTTTTGTGAATACGCGTTTAATTTGTCATTTACCCATTATCGAACCGGGAAACTGTGGGCTGAGAGTGGGTAATGACAGTCGCCAATGGCAGTGGGGTCAATGTTGGTTATTTGATGATACCATCGAACACGAAGCTTGGAATGCTAGCCAGCAGGAGCGGATAATCTTGCTATTCGAGGTGTGGAAGCCTGAGCTTTCTGAGTCCGAACAACAACAAATTAGCGCGATGTTCAGTGCCATTGGTAAAAATCGTGATGATTGGAGCTTGTAACCGTGTTTGGTTACTGAGGATGGCGCTTAATAAGCGCAGGTTTGTCTATCAAGCGTGGCTTAAGTGTTTTTGGCTGTAGGTTCAAAGCAACGTCAGCAATAGCTTCAATGACACTCGTGGAATGCGTTTGTGGTTGATGAAGTGCATTTGTGGTTAAGCAGTCCCGCCACGGGATGCTGGCGCAAAAGCCCAATCATTCAACGGTCAATCAGGCGAGGGTAGTGATGTGTGTCTCGCCTCGATGTTAGCCACAATAGTATCGATAGTCGCTATCCCAGCCAATCCCATCTGCTTGTGACTTAGTGCGGCTTTGCCAATCGCCAACGTTGTCATGGCTGTTCTCAGCGATACCTTCATCCTAGCGTACAGCTGTTGCCTGAGTTGCGAGCGAGGATTTAGCTGCTTTTGGCTTGCTGATGTTAACAAATCTTGGCTTGAGTCAGGTTTTCCTAAAATTTAGGATAAAACTTTTTATTCAATATAATCAATTTGATGGAGAGGTTTTTGGCAATTATGCTGGCGCTAATTCGCGCTGGGAATAAAAAAATAATCAAACGTTTGTTTAAATTTGTTGATCTTGATCGGGGTTTGTGACGTAATGTGAGCATATGTTTTCTGGTCTGATGAGTATTTACTATGAGTTTACGCACCCAATTACGGAAGATTTTACCGAGCATTTCAGTCACTGAGCAGGAAGCCCTTGACGCGGGTGACGTGTGGCTTGAAGGTTCTATTTATCAAGGTAAGCCTGACTTTTCCGCGCTACGTGCCGTGCCAGATGCTACCTTAAGCGCGGAAGAACAAGCATTTCTGGACGGCCCAGTGGTCGAGTTATTAGAAATGATTGATGATTTTGATATTCAAAATGGCAAGCATCTTCCTGACAACGTATTGACCTTCTTAAAGAAAAACAAATTCTTTTCGTTAATCATTCCTAAAAGCTACGGCGGTTTAGCGTTTAGTCCTTATGCCAACTCAACCATAGTCGCGACAATTGCCGTGAAAAGTTCTGCGGTGGCGGTCACCGTGATGGTGCCAAATTCCTTGGGTCCAGGTGAGCTGTTAATGCATTACGGTACCGATGCTCAGCGAGATTATTGGTTACCTAAGCTGGCCATTGGCAATGACATTCCGTGTTTTGCACTCACCAGTCCTGAAGCGGGATCTGATGCAGGCGGCATTCCTGATATCGGTGTGGTGACTTATGGCGACTATCAAGGTGAAAAAGTATTAGGTTTATCTGTTACTTGGGACAAGCGCTATATCACCCTTGCGCCGATTGCCACCGTGCTAGGTTTGGCATTTAAAGTTCAAGATCCAGAAGCTTTGCTCGGTGGTGCACATGACTTAGGGATCACCTGCGCGTTAATTCCTAAATCTCACCCCGGCGTGCAATTAGGCAATCGCCATGATCCCATGGGCATCCGTTTTTACAACGGAACGACCCGCGGAGAGAATGTCTTTATTCCAATGGATTTCATTATTGGTGGCCAACAAAACATCGGTCGTGGTTGGCAGATGCTCGTGAGCTGTTTGGGGGCTGGCCGCGGAATTTCGTTGCCCGCGCTCGGAGTTAGTGTATCTCAAGCCGCGTTTAAATCGTCTGCCGAATATGCCGCGGTCCGTGAACAATTTGGTCTATCTATCGGTAAATTTGAAGGGATTCAACAAAAGCTGGCCGATATTGCCGGAAAAACCTACCTGCAAGAGGCTATGCGTGTTCTCACCACCGAAGGATTGGGCTTAGGATTAAAGCCGTCGGTGGTAACTGCCATCGCTAAATATCACATGACTGAAATTGGCCGCGATGTGTTAAATTCCGCCATGGATATCCAAGCGGGTAAAGCGATTCAATGTGGTCCGCAAAACACCTTAGCGTCTGGCTACGTAGCTCAGCCCATTGCCATTACGGTCGAAGGCGCCAATATTCTTACCCGTAACCTGATGATTTTTGGTCAAGGTGTGATGCGTTGTCACCCGCATTTACAAGCGATGGTTGAAGCTATTCACAGTGAAGCACCGGATGCCGATAGAACCTTCAATGGGATTTTCGCCAAGACCTTAGGTTACAGTATTAGCAATAGTCTGCGTGCATTTAAATTGGGGTTACTCCCTATGCTGGCCCAGCAAGACAGCCGTCTGCCTGAGGTTGCTGTCTATGAAAAGGCGGTGAATAAATTGGCCGCAAAATTAGCGGTATATGCCGACTTTTCACTGTTGGTATTGGGCGGTAAGCTCAAGCAGGCAGAAATGCTATCTGCTCGTCTGGGGGATGTCATGAGCTTTTTATATGCGGCCATGGCGTCAATCCGATATTACGAAAGCAAAGTGTTGGATGCTAATCGCGCCGAAGCGGCACCTTACTTCCATTATGCAACTCGCTGGGCCTTAGCTGAGGCTGAAAAAGCCATGCTGGACTTTTTAGATAATTTCCCATCGGCGCCTACCCGTCAGTTGATGAAATTTATTACCCTGACGTATTCTGCAAACATGCCAAAAATTTCAGATGATTTGGTGCGTGAGTTGGCGCAAGCGGCCCAAATGAATACCAAGATTAAAGCGCAGTTGACCCATCTGATCCGCCCGGTTGAGGGGGATGGTAATGATATCAATGAACAAGCATACTTGGCGAAAATGGAGTGTTTAGATCTACTCGCTCGGGTAAAAATTGCCTTACGTAAGAAGGTATTCCGTGCGGGGGTTAGATTCTCCGATACCCTAGATGCTGCCCTTAGCGCTGGCGTGATTAACCCGACTGAACATCAGCAATTGGTCAGTTATAATCACAAGCGTGAACTGGCTATTCGGGTTGATGAATTTGATTTTGATATGAATTTATTAACTCCTAATGTGCCTAAGGCATCTGCTGCGGCGTAATTAGTAAAACGCTTGCTGTCGTGCGAGTGCACCATATAATGGGCCAACACATGTTGGCTCATTATATGGCTTGGCGTTGACTCAAAATTTATTTACCGCATTATCACAACGCCGCCGTGGCCCTGATTTTCGCCAAGGTGATAAGGTTGGCTTTGTCGATATTCAGCAAACGTTTGGTTTTGACCGCCTTCGCGTTGGGCGTTGGGTCTCTAAAGAAGAGTCGCGCGCTGCGGCACCATTAATCTTCGATGCCTTTGCCGATCTCGCGTATCTCTTAAATTTACCCCCACAAGCCATAGGGTTACGCCAAAGCCTCAGTTTAGCCTTTGGTACGGGCGGGCGTCCTGGGGTACAAGCCCATTATCACAGTGTTAGTCGCGAGTTGGCGTTAGCAAAACATGCTGGGGCCGGCGCTTTGGCGCATGAATTTTGGCATGCGTTCGATCACTATATTGGGCCGAAGGCGTTTGATGTGTCACATCATCATAATGCGCTGATGCCTTTTGCCAGCGATTGTTGGCAAAAGGAACTCCTCGCGATTGAGCATCCACTGAATGACCGATTGTTGGCCTTATTTGCCTGCGTGTTCGAACCGCAAGGGCAAACGTCCGCCTTTGTACGTCAGGCCTATGCCCTCGATAAGCAGCTTGGCAGCCGCTATTACTTTCAACCCACAGAAATTATGGCCAGAGCATTCGAGGCCGTGATTGAGGCAGATCAACGGATCACTAATGGGTATCTGGTCAGTGGCACCCTCGCGGGAAAACTCTTCGATGCCGGCGGCTATCCCGATACAGAGCATCGCCAACAGATCCAGCTTGCACTGACTGACTACTTTTATCCGTTAGGCCTTGCGTTGGCTCAACAAGGGCTTAACTAATCAGACCAGACATTTGTGGTTAAGCGGGCAAAACTCAGGTTAGTTTAAGCCTGATTGCGCACACTCATGCATCGTGGTCATTGACTTGATCAAGCATAGGCCAATAGTATGCTGGCTTTGATTGTGCAAAGTTATCATTCTGATTTATAGGATAAACATGAAAAAACTTTTAGCCCTAATTCCTTTGATGCTAGCCATTGCGATGGCTTCTCCATATGCCGATGCCAAAAAATTTGGTGGTGGTAAAAAATTTGGTAGCAGTTATAAGACGGCGCCAGCGAAACAGCAACCTCAAAAAACGGACACGGTTAGCCCGCAACCTGGCCAAGCAACACCGGCTGCTGGTCAACCAGCTGCTGCCAAGCAATCGGCGCAAACTCCTGCTAAAAAAGGCATGATGGGCGGCCTAATGGGTGGCTTATTGGCAGGTGGCTTATTAGCGGCATTATTTGCTGGAGGCGCCTTTGAAGGTTTACAAATGATGGACATGGTCATCATTGCCTTATTGATTTTTGGTGGCGTCATGTTGTTCAAGATGATGCGTAAAGGCAAGGCCACCCCAGCGGCTAACCAGTATCAGCGAGAAGCTTATGCCGCGCCGGCGCCGAGTGCTGCCACGCAGCATCAATATCAAGCTCCAACACCAGCTGAAGTCAGCCCTGTGGCTGGTGACACTGCGTCAGCGCGTCCATGGTTTCGTCAAGAGGTTGATGCCAATGCCGATGATGTGCCAATGAACCTGCCTACAGGCTTTGATCCGCAGGCGTTTGTTCAAGGAGCCACCGGTCATTATCACACCCTGCAACAGGCGTGGAATAATAATGATTTGACCCAAATTGAAGAATACGTATCGCCTGCCATTTTTGCTGACTTAGTTAAGGCTCGAGCAGAAGAGCCAAGCGAGTTATATACGCAAGTGTTGGCAGTGAATGCTGAAATTGTACGTGCGGATCACAACGCCGATGCCGCGCAAATCAGCCTGTATTTTTACGGTCAATTTAAAGAGTCGCCACAAGGTATCACTCAAGAAATTAAAGATATTTGGCATTTAGAGCGCGATTTGACTCAAGCCGATCAACCCTGGTTAATCGTAGGCATCGAGTAATCTTGATGACAGAAAAAACGCAGCAGTTGCTGCGTTTTTTTTGCCCAAATGTGCGATGGTGTTTGTTGCTGGCCATTTTGAGGCGTCCCTGGCGCGAGCCTTATTTCGCTGGGCCAGGCTTCGTTTCTAAGCGCTTAGCCTTTTCTATCAGGGGAGTAATGCTCGACCCTTGTACTAATATCGAGAACACCACGACCGCATAGGTCATCACCAGCATGATTTCTCTGACATCAATGTGTTTGTTGGGTAGCACCATGATCCCCGCCGGCACAGACATGGCCATCGCCATGGCGAGGCCGCCGCGCAATCCACCCCAAGTTAAAATACTGACCGACATCGGGTTGTAGTCTCTAAACCGATTGAAGCCTAGATAAGATAACTTCACGCTCATATATCGACCGGCAAGTACCAGTGGTATCGCAAATGCCATTAATATCCAGTCTTCTCGGTGAAAAGTAAAGGTCAGCATTAATAGACCAATCAGTAGAAAGAGAATGCAATTTAAGAACTCATCAATCAATTCCCAAAAGTTATCTAACGTCGTCTGTGTGCCGTGGCTAAAGCCGCTGTGACGGGTCCAATTGCCGATGATAATGCCAGAGACCACCATCGCTAGCGGTCCAGACACGGCTAACCAAATTGCCAAGGCATAGCCTGCAGAGGGGATGAGTAAGGTTAAGAGTAACTCCATTGACTCATCTTCCGTATGGCGAATGAGGTGATGGAAAAGATAACCTAGCACGGCGCCATACACTATGCCTCCGACGGCCTCGCGTAAAAATAATAAACTCACGCTGGTGGCGGTTGGGGTGACATTGCCAAAGGCAATGGTGAATAGTGTGACGAAGATGACTAAGCCAAAACCATCATTAAACAGAGATTCACCTTCAATTTGGGTAGCAATGCGTTTGGGGGCATGCAGCTTTTTTACGATCGCCAACACGGCAATGGGATCGGTCGGCGAGATCAAGGCGCCAAATAGGAGGCAATAGACTAGATCTAATGGCAATCCGATCAGTTGGCAGAAGCCGTAGAACACCCATCCGATAAAGAAAGTGGAAAACAAGGTGGCCAATAATGCCAGCACAGTGATTTCCCATTTTTGATCTTTGAGGTTGGCTAACCGGATATTAATCGCACCGGCAAATAGCAGAAACCCTAAAATCCCTTCCAATAGAAAATCTTTAAAATCGATTTGGTTAATTAGGTGGGTGGCGAGCGCTTTAAATTCAAGTAAATGGACTCGGCCGGTGAAGACTAACAGCAGTGATAGCAGCATGGCACCGGCGGTGATGGCAATCGTGGTTTGAAATTTACCTATCTTAGCGTTGATGTAGGCCATTAATACTGCCACCGCAGCGAAATAACACAAAATATGATATACGGACATGCCACACCCTTAGGAGAGAAGTTAGCCAGACGTTGAATATGAAACTACATACTAATGTAGGTTATCGCGGCCAGACCACCCGAATTTTGGCTCTCTTGGGTTAAATATTGCTCATGTTTTTTGAGGGAGGGCGCGCGTAAGCAAAGGCTCCTCTGTTCTCACTTGATGTTTGGCTAAATGCCATGCGAGTTCGGCGGCATTGCTTACGGCCATTTTTTGCAGCACCTTTTGTTTATGGAGTTCAACTGTGCGCTGGGCAATCTCCAGTTCACTGGCAATCACCTTATTCATTTTGCCGGCTAACACTAATGCCATGACTTGTTGCTCTCGCGGGCTTAAGCTCGCAATTTGTTGGCATAACTGCTGCTCTTGAGTGAATTGCTCAAATACATGCTGACTTAAGCACATGGCTCGTCGTAACAAGGGGTTGAGTTTGTCCCCATCGACAGGTTTCTCGAGAAAATCGACGGCGCCATAGTGAATACTTTGCACCGCCATCGCAATGTTCCCGTGGCCAGTTAACATGATGATGCGGATGGGACTATTGAGCTGATTTAAGTGTTTTAGTAGGGCCAAACCATCCATGCCGGGCATATTAATGTCCAGTAGCATTACCGCTGGAGCGAATACATCGATCTCAGTCAAAAAGGATTCGCTGCTGGCAAAACCTTGACTAGGGTATCCCATGCCTTCGAGCATCCAGCTCAATGAGTCCAGTACGTCTTGGTCATCATCGACAAGATAAAGTGGCAACATCTATTAGGCCTTTCTCGGTAGATTAATATGGAGGCGCAAACCCGGCTGCGCATGGGTTGCAACAATTTGACCGTCATGCTCTTCAATAATGCGTTTACATATCACCATCCCGAGTCCTAAACCGTGGGGTTTACTGGTTTCAAAGGGCAGGAATAATCGCGCCAAAGCACTCTCAGATAGGCCGCAACCTAAGTCTCGGATCACGACTTGATAGTCAATGTCTCCCGATTGACACTCAATCCACAGTTGCGGTGTGGCGAGATGGGTCATGGCATCGAGCGCGTTACGCAATAGATTCACTAATACTTGTTGCAGCAAACTGGCATCGGCATAGACCCAACATGGCTGACTTGGCCTGTGCCAATGGATCTGACAATGGCGTAAATCTGGCTGCATTAACATCAAGGTATCTTCAATAATTTGCCCTAAGTCATGCGCCTGATAATGACTGCTTTGTTGACAGAACTCCCTGAGGCGATGGATCGTGGTTTGTGCTCTATCGACTTGCTCGATAATTTTTGACAATGGCGTCGCCAATGCTTGCTGGTATTCATCTAAACGGTACACACATCCTTGCGCAAGGTAGCGGATCCCAGCCAAGGGCTGTTTAAGTTCATGGGCAATTCCAGAGGCCATTTCGCCAGTCAGTAGTACTCGTTGGGCGCGATAAAATTGTTGTTGTTGCTCCAATAATCGCTCTTGAGTGTCTTGATGTTTAGCCACTTCATTGCTGAGGGCCAAGGTGCGTTTAACGACTAAACGTTTAACTCGAACATGGTGTAAGTAGCCTAATAATAAGATGATCAACACCGCCGCGACCCATGGCAGGGCACTGTGCAATAAGCGTTGCCAGTTGGTGACAAAGGGCCACTGAGCCAATTGGCGGCGCAGGGCGAACACTGAACTGTCGTCCACTGGCGCGGCCCAAGATTGATATTGTCCCATCAGTGCCGCGGGGTTGTGTGGCGTGATGGCTAACAAGGCTTTGACAACAGCCGTGGCGAGTTGGTGATCGGTACCGCCTAATTTTGATAAGGCGTAGCCAGGATAGAGTGGGGTAGAGACTTCACAAGGTAATGCATGCTGAGGTTCGACGAGTTGCACTTGTAACAGCCCAGGGGCAATGCGTCCTTGTCTGACTGCAGACTCCAATACGCATGCCGGTAAGATGGCGACATCGGCACGACGTTCGACTAATTGCTGCAACAGCTTTTGCTGGGGAAAACCCACAAATTCCAGTTGTTTGACGTCTCGGTAGGCATCCATACCCTGATTGGCCAAGCTGGCGGCAAAAATCTGAAAGCCACCAAAGGCGCGAGGATCACTGGAAATAATGCGTTGATGAGCTAATGCTGACCAATCATCGATGGGGTGTTGCTGGTGGCTTATCACTGCTGAGCCCATCGCCAGTTCAGGGATGTCACTGATGTTATTGACTAAGGTTAATAAATGACTGGTGCCATGATCTTTTTTAAATGCCACTGTGGTCATGGCATTGCCGATAATGAAGTCAATGCTCGTTTGCGCAATGGCTTGTTCAAGTTGCTCGGGTGTCAAAGGCACCACTTGGACTGGACGTTGGAGTTGGTCAGTGAGCCAATCGGCAGTTGGCTGCCACCGCGCTTGAATAATGCCAGGATCGGCAAAGGCCATTACCCCAATTTGCACTGAAGGTACAGCGCCCGGTTGAGCAGCGGCCAACAGCGGGAGCGTGAGCAGGCATAGCCTCAGGAAATATTTTATCAACACCTAAATCTTCATTAGTAAACATGGCAACTATAGCCAAACTATTATCCATCAACTGCCTAACTGATACGTAGACTTTCTACTAGAAAGGGAGTTAGCTCACATTTTCTAGAATTAGCCTCTAAGCCACGGGGCATATTGACTTAGGGTTGCACAAGGTAGCGGCTCACTTCCTTTGAGTAAATCTTATCGCCTGAGGCATTCAGATACCAAATGGCGGCAACGGAGTCGGCCAGTCCCAAATCCTCTAACCATTGTTGTGCCTGCGACTGAGGCATCAAAAATAAGCTGGTCGAAATTACATCGGCTAATATGGCATTAGCTTGCATAATAACAGAGACCGCCACTCCTTCGGCTTTGGGATAAAGCGTCGTTGGGTCAATAATATGATGATATTCTTTGCCGTTAACCGAAAAGTAATTTAAATAATTCCCACTTGAAACCACAGTGATATCTTCGCCTTGAATAAATTCATGATAAATAGCACCATCATGGGGTTGAGTGTAATTGCTTTTTCGCTGGATCGGATCCTCAATGGCAGTGATAAACGGCCGACCTTGAGGGTGAAGCCCAAAATGACGGATATTTCCTCCGGCATTAATAATAAATGAACTCAGGTTCTCAGCACGTAATCTGTCATATACCTTTTCAACCATCCACCCTTTAGCTATGCCACCTAAATCTAATTGCATTCCAGGTTTCATTTGGATGGTGTTGTTTGCTGTGTCGAGCTTTATATCTTTTATATCAATATATTGAGATGCTTCGAGCAATTCACTATCTGAGGGAAGTCGACAGTCTTGATTGTACTTACACTCATTTCGGTATTGGCGCCACACCGCTAATACGGGGGATAGTGCAACATTAAATCGTCCTTGCGTCAATTGGTGCCACTCTAGGCTGGACGCTAATAATTCGGTCAGACGTGGATCGATAGGATGTATTTTTTCTGGCGCGTTATTGATGGTTTTAATATTGGTAAAGTATGGGTAGGTAGAAAAGTTAGAAGCTAAATAATGATATTGTTGAATAACATTTAACCCTTGGCATAAAGCCGTTAGCGCTTGCTGTTCATTGTCATGGTAAATATCAATTGAAATTGATGTACCAAAATATTTTAAGGTGGTTAAGCTCGCTTTGGCATCGGCATAAATAAAACTAGCGTTACCTTCACATTGGTAAGGTTTAAATACTTGTGGTTGCGCATAAGTATTGGCGCTCAATAAACTAATCAATAATACGACAAAGTAAACCATGGTAATCCTCTCTTATTACTATTTACAGCAGTACCACGAAATGTCGCCTTAGGCTTGTTAGCTATTCCTAAAGTGTTATCTGACTCAAAGAATTGCAATGTTGGTCAGCCCATTGCGGTTTTCCGCAATTGTCGAAAATATTGCCCTGTTTATGCTGGCTGCAAGTTCCTTAACTTTTGGGCAAGAACAATGAAAAACACGACGAAATTCAATCGGTGTGCCTTAGTTATCGCCATGGCTGTTGCCAGTGTTGGTGTAACAGGCTGCGCGAGTCAGAGCGCGGTGCAGGGTAAGTACCTTGATGGCGTTTACCAAGTAACAGGTAAAGGTAAAAAGAGTGACATTACCTTAGAAGCTAAAATCCAAAACGGTAACATCAGCGACTTAAAAACCTTATCGCATCAAGAAACTGAGTCCTTGTATTTAAATGCCGAACGCATACTCACTGAAATCGTCGCGAATAATGGTCATGAAGGTATTGATGCTATCTCGGGTGCGACCTATTCATCGAATGGCATCTTAAAAGCAGTTAATGACATACCTCGTGCCGATGGCAGCAAGCCTGAATTTCAGAGTGTCGGTGCCCGTAGCAACAATGGTGCCGATAAGTTTGATCTCGAGTGGTCAATCCAACCGCAATTAGGCGTGGTTAAAGGCGACTATTTCTATGAAGAGGCTCGATTCCGTCAAGGCCATATGGGCAGCATGTTGGTGGTCGTCGATAGCGCTAATCCTAACGATGTATTGTTGGCTGAATTCCAAGAAAGCGGTCGTCCTAACTATTACACTCGCCTCTATCAAAACGTCCCTAAACGCATGTCAGAATATAACTTTTCCATGGGTAAGAAGAAAGGCACTGCTTGGGTGCAGTCAGCTTTGACGATGGAAAAGCTGATGATGGATAAAGACAAGCTGACCTTTGACTTAAATCCTGATTATGACCCAAAACTTGGCAATAAACTGAAAGAAGCTAACCGATTAAAATACCTGGAAATGGATATTGTCGCGGGTGCCTCTAATAGTATTCAGCAATCAATGATCCCTCTGACGGCCAAGATCCACAGCCGAATTCAACAGGGGAAAAGCGATCAACTGTTTTATCAGCAAGCGCAAAAGCTCCTTGATGATAAAGGTCGTTGGACAGGGATTACCGCGATGCTACGACTGGTCGTGAGTAAGCAAACGGGTCAAATTACAGCGGCACACTACGATGAAATTTTTGCCGACAATAAGAAAGACATTCGCGACGCGTCGTTAAAAGCCTTCTACCGTCAATCTAAGTACGATTCAATTAATTATGTTGAGCCATCACGTATCGGTTTTAACGTCATGATCGATGCCTTATCGAATCACCTGACTCAAGGCGGTTCACTGTTTGATATCAATGACCTACCTGCAGCAGGCGATACTGGTAGTTATGCGCAAACCGGTTTTACCAAGCGTTCAGACGCTTGGGATAACTACTTAGCGCTGGCCAATAGCCTCTATCAACAAATGCGTCAGGATGGCGTGATTGCTCCGCAACAATAATGACGTTGGGCGCGATTGTGCCCACTTTAGGATATGACAATGAAAATTTTTCCGAAAAGTGTATTGGTGTTGGCCTTATGTGCGCCGTCGGTAATGGCGGTCGAATATCAATTTTATGGTCGTTTTGACTATTCGTTGACTCACTCAGATAGCGGCAGTGCGACCCACAATAATAAAGCGGGATTAGTGCTTGAGAACAATTTTAGTCGCCTTGGTATAAAAGGCCGCAGTGAGTTGGCTAGCAATACTGAGATTTTTTATCAGATTGAGGTGGGTGTGAATGGCGGCAGCCAAGATAAAACCAGTAACCCATTTTCATCACGACCAACTTATTTAGGCATAAGACATCAAAATTATGGTTCTTTAGCGTTCGGTCGAATTGATCCTGTGTTTAAAATGGCTAAAGGGACGGTGGATGCGATGGATATGTATTCGCTCAAACATGACCGTCTCTTTGCTGGGGATAAGCGCTGGGGAGACTCCTTGGAGTATAAGTCACCTAAATGGCAAAAATTACAGTTAGGTGTGAGCTACTTACTCGAAGATAACTATTACAAGGTGGGTGATCAGCGCCGAGATCTTGGCAATTACCAAGTGGCCGTTACTTATGGTGATAAATTCTTTAAAAGCAGTGATCTCTATCTCGCTGCTGCCTATAGTGATGGCATGGAGGATGTGCGCGCCTATCGCGGTGTCGTTCAGTACCGCATGGATGCATTAACGCTTGGTACCATGATCCAGCACAGTGAATTAGTCAATGAATCCGCCACTCAATGGCAGCAGCGCGACGGTATTGGTTTTATTACGAGTGCTAAATATGCGCTAGGGGCTTGGTTATTTAAAGCAGAAGTGGGCTACGATGATTCGGGTACCGGTGTGATTGCTAACCGTCTGTATAAAAGCAAAGGTGACTTAGTCACTGCTGTACCTGAAGTGTCACAGTGGGCCATTGGTGCGGAATATAAACTGAGTAAATCGGCGCGTATTCACTCAGAACTGGGTCAGTTTGACGTTAAGCAACATCAAGATTTTGACGATACTATCGTCAGTCTTGGCTTTAGATACGACTTTTAAGCGTAGCCGCTAACATTGAACGAGCGAGTGTTACCTTGCGTTGCTAACGCATTGGCCGCTCGCTCGTTGCTGTTAAAGACGCATTTATTTATTAGCGCATTGGCTAATTTACCATTACACTCTCACCGTTCTTGAGCCAATGGCTCATTTCCCCTTAATTACCTTGTCTGTATTAGAGCTATTCCTTAGTCTGTAATCGGTCAGGCGTTGCGCTTGTTGAGTGTTGCGTTTATGAATTTCCAATTTAGTGAGACTCTGCTTGATGAATTAGCAGAGCAGTTAACGGTGCGTGGATATCATGTTTTCGAGTCGGAGATCCCAGCCGATATTTGTCAGGCATTACGCGCTAAAGCCATAAATCATAGTGATGAGTTCTCCAAAGCGGCCATTGGACGCGGGGCAGAGCAGCAGTATTTAACCTCGGTGCGTGGAGATAAAATTCTGTGGTTAAGTCCTGACAATGAGGTCGATAAACGCTACTTAGACTTGATGTCGCAATTACGGTTAGCCATTAACCGCCGTTTGTATTTAGGGCTTAACGAGTTTGAAAGCCATTACGCCATTTACCATCCAGGGCATCATTATCAAAAGCATATCGATAGCTTAAAAGGTAGTCAGAATAGGGTGTTAACCTCAGTGTTGTTTTTAAATCCTGAGTGGCAAACTGAGCATGGCGGCGAGTTGTTGGTGTATAGCGAAGCCGATACCCTTCTCGAAACTGTGACCCCAACCATGGGTAAGTGGGTGGTGTTTTTAAGCGAAGTCTTCCCTCATGAGGTGGTCGATACTCATGTCGACCGCTACAGCATTGCTGGTTGGTTTAGAGTGAGCTCGAGTCGACACGGTTATTAATAGAGAGCAGGTTAGCGGATAAAACAGGTCACTTGTTTTACCCGCTAACCTAAAGCGATGCCGCTGACTTAAGCTCAAACACTATTTAGGCTCAAATACCACATAGACTTTTTTACAAAACTCATCGACGAGCCAACTGCCACTAAATCCTGCGGGAATGACAAATCTATCCCCCACAGCCACGGTTAAGCGATTGCCTTCGCTGTCGATGATGACGCTACTGCCTGCTAAGATTTCACAATATTCATATTCCTGATAGCTGACCTGCCAGTGGCCTTGATCGCATTGCCAGACCCCACATTGAAACTGCTGGCATGGGCTGGTAAAAAAGTTATCAATTTGCTGCTGAGGGTTTCCCGCCAAGCGTTTTTGTGGGGCAACAGTAAAGTTAACATGCTCTTGTGCTTCTCCAGCAAGCCGCTGAATGTCCTTAATTAGCATCATAGCGGCCCTTATTTCATGGTGGGCATAATAAAGTCGGCTTGGCTGACTTGCGGCTTAGGCCAACGGGCGGTAATGGCTTTTTTACGGGTATAAAAACGCACGCCATCCGGTCCATGCATATGGAGGGCACCAAATAATGAACGCTTCCAGCCACCAAAACTATGGAAAGCCATAGGCACTGGGATCGGCACATTCACGCCGACCATGCCCACTTGTACTGCATCACAAAAATGGCGCGCGTATTCACCATTTTGGGTAAAGATGGCCGTTCCATTGCCGTATTCGTGTTGGTTAATTAATTGCAAGGCACTGTCGTAATCAGCCACTCGCACGATAGCCAGCACGGGCCCAAAAATTTCTTGTTGGTAAATGGTCATGTCAGGGGTGACATGATCAAATAAACTCGCGCCTATAAAATGGCCTTTATCGAGTGCCAAATGACGACCATCGCGAACCAAGGTTGCACCTTGAGCTACCCCTGAATCAATATAACCTCGGACGTTGGCTAAATGTTCTTGGGTGATCAATGGGCCCATTTCCATGCCCGCATCACTGCCATTGCCAACCTTAAGTTCATCGATTTTAGGTAATAAGCGGCTGACCAGTTCATCGGCAACGTCACCGACGGCCAGCACCACTGAAATCGCCATGCAGCGTTCCCCAGCGGATCCATAAGCGGCGCCCATTAAGGCATTGGTGGCTAGTTCGATATCGGCATCAGGCATGACTAACATATGATTTTTAGCGCCGCCAAGCGCTTGCACCCGCTTACCATGAGCTGAGGCCGTACTGTAGATATACTCGGCAATCGGCGTCGAGCCAACAAAACTCACCGCTTCGATATCTGGATGAGTGAGGAGGGTATCGACAGCTTCCTTATCGCCATTAACAACATTAAATACGCCATCAGGCAAGCCGGCTTCTGTAAGCAGTTCAGCAATGCGCATGACTGGGCTTGGGTCTTTTTCAGAGGGTTTCATTACAAAAGTATTGCCACAAGCAATGGCAATCGGGAACATCCACATCGGCACCATGACGGGGAAGTTAAACGGTGAAATACCGGCGACGACCCCTAAAGCTTGATTGACTGACCACGCATCAACACCTGTGCCCACTTGTTGGGTATGTTCACCTTTGAGCAAGTGCGGAATACCGCAGGCAAATTCAACTACCTCGAGACCACGAATAAGCTCGCCTTTTGCATCCTCCAGCACTTTACCATGCTCAGTGGTAATGAGAGCCGCCAGTTCATCAATATGCTGCTCTACCAATGCTTTAAAACGAAACAACACCCTTGCGCGATTAAGCGGCGTGGTCTGTGACCAGGCAGGAAATGCCGCTTTTGCATGGGCTATCGCCTCGGCCACTTGCTGTGAGCTGGCCATGGAAACGTCGGCGATTACCGCACTAGTGGCTGGATTAACCACAGCTTGCTGTCGCTCGCTGGGTGCTTGATGTTGACCGTTGATATAGTGAGTTATTTGCTTCATGGTTAAACACTTTCCTTGAAATTTATTACCGAGAAGGTTTGATAGTTAGTTGGCACGTATGGCCGCGGCCAGCGTCTCGACTAGTTGATCTATTTGGGGTTTTTCGATGATCAGCGGTGGTGATAGTGCAATGATATCGCCGGTGGCTCTGACGAGTGCGCCGTGGTGAAAGCAGTGCTCGAACACACAATAGCCACGCTTACCGACACCGCTGGCCGCTGGCGCTAATTGAATGCCTGCCACTAGGCCGGTGTTACGAATATCAATCACATTATCTAAGTCTTTCAGGCTATGGACGGCCTCTTCAAAATAGCCCGCTAAGGATTGAGTGCGCTCAAATAGTTGCTCATCACGGTAGATATCTAAGGTTGCGAGGGCTGCGGCTGCCGCGACTGGGTGACCTGAATAAGTGTATCCATGGAAGAACTCAATAACGTGCTCAGGTCCTTGCATGCACACGTCGTGAATATGATCGCTGACCAAGACGGCACCCATAGGAACCACCCCGTTATTGATGGCCTTGGCCGTGGTGATGAGATCTGGGGTCACTTGCCACTGTGTGCTCGCAAATGCGCTGCCGACTCGGCCAAAGCCAGTAATGACTTCATCAAAGATCAATAAGATGCCATATTTTTTAGTGATTTCGCGTAAGCGTTGTAAATAACCTTGGGGTGGCAAAATTACCCCCGCAGAACCCGACATAGGTTCGACAATCACGGCGGCAATATTTTCTGCCCCATGCAAGGTGACCAAGGCTTCTAGCGCATCGGCTTTGTCAGCGCCAAAGCTTGGTAAACCACGGGTGAAGGCTTGATTATTGATATCTAAGGTGTGAGGGAGATGATCGACTCCGGTCAACATCTGCGGACTAAAGCCTTTACGATTATTACCAATGCCGCCCACCGATATGCCACCAAAACCGACCCCGTGATAGCCCAGCTCCCGACCAATAAACTTAGTTCGAGTGGCTTGACCATTAGCTCGGTGATAACACAAGGCCATCTTTAAGGCCGTATCAACAGATTCAGAGCCCGAATTGGTAAAAAACACCTTATTGATGCCATCGGGGGCAAGGTTAGCTAAACGCATCGCTAGTTCAAATGCCAACGGATGACCCATTTGGAACGACGGGGCATAATCTAAGGTGCTGATCTGACGGCTGACCGCTTCGGTAATTTGGCGGCGGCTATGGCCCGCATTACAACACCATAATCCAGCAGTACCATCTAACACTGGACGACCCGAGGTGTCACTATAGAACATGCCCTCAGCCTGAGCCAAAAGTCGGGGTTGTTGTTTGAATTGTCGATTCGCAGTAAACGGCATCCAGTAATGATCTAAGTTGCCAGTGTGCTGGCGATTGTTTTGCGGTTCCACGGCCATACGCCCATCCTGATTGTTGTGACTTTGTTAACTTCGGGTTGCGAATTCATGCTATGTCAAAAATATCGAACATGGAAGATCCTTATGTCAAATATTTCGCTGTTTTTTGTAAATTTGTAAAATATATTGAATTTATGTGGCGGCTAAGGCTACATTGGCACAATATCTCTGTCGGTGAAGTTCCTACCGACAGCTAATAATCCAGATGAGGGATGACATGAGTACTGTGCTTACGATGCAAGATTGGCAAACCAAGGCCGCCAATCTCAAGATTAATGGACAGGCCTATATTAATGGCAAATATCAAGCCGCCGCTGAAGGACAAACCTTTGATTGCATCAGTCCCATCGATGGTCGCCTGCTCACTAAGGTGGCGAGTTGTAGTGATGCGGATGCGCAGCAAGCCGTTGCCGTTAGCCGTGCTACCTTTGAGTCTGGCGTGTGGGCCAAACAATCACCGGTACATCGTAAACAGGTCATGATCCGCTTTGCTGAACTGCTTGAGCACCATGGCGAGGAGTTGGCCTTGCTTGAAACCTTGGATATGGGGAAACCGATTCGATATTCCTTGACCGTGGATGTTGCTAACGCGGCTCGCGCGTTGCGCTGGTCAGGGGAAGCCATTGATAAAATTTACGATGAAGTTGCCCCAACACCCGACAATGAAATTGGCATGATCACCCGTGAACCTGTGGGCGTGGTTGCCGCCATTGTGCCTTGGAATTTTCCGTTATTAATGGCCTGCTGGAAGCTTGGGCCGGCACTGGCTGCGGGCAATAGTGTGGTGCTTAAGCCCTCAGAAAAGTCACCTCTCACCGCTATCCGCATGGCCGCCTTAGCTGTCGAAGCCGGTATTCCTGCCGGGGTGCTCAATGTGCTTCCTGGCTTTGGGCACACGGTTGGAAAAGCGCTGGCGCTGCATATGGATGTTGATACCTTGGTATTTACTGGCTCGACTAAGATAGCGAAACAGCTGATGATTTACGCGGGTGAATCCAATATGAAACGCGTGTGGCTGGAAGCGGGGGGAAAGAGTCCTCACATTATTTTCAATGATGCCCCCGATCTCGCTCAAGCGGCAGCCGCGGCGGCGGCAGCTATTGCCTTCAATCAAGGGGAAGTGTGTACGGCAGGTTCGCGTTTATTGGTGGAGTCCGGCGTAAAAGATCAAGTGATTGCGCTGATAAAGCAAGAATTTGCCAGTTGGCAACCCGGCCATCCGCTGGATCCAAATACCCACAGTGGCGCTGTAGTGGATAAACAACAGCTAGACACGATCCTCGGTTACATCGCCGCGGGTAAAGAAGAAGGGGCGGAATTAGTCAGTGGTGGCGAGCAGCACATGGCGAGCTCGGGAGGCGTGTATGTGGCACCGACCTTATTCAGTGGTGTCAATAATGATATGCGAATTGCTAAAGAAGAAATCTTTGGTCCGGTACTGTCGGTGATAAGTTTTGACGGTATGGAAGAAGCAATTGCCATTGCCAATGATTCGATTTACGGCTTGGCCGCCGGCGTATGGACGACAGATTTATCCAAAGCCCATCAAACAGCGAAACGCTTACGTGCGGGAATGGTGTGGATAAACCATTACGATGGTGGCGATATGACGGCACCATTTGGTGGTTACAAACAATCTGGAAATGGCCGCGACAAATCATTACATGCATTTGATAAATATACAGAAATTAAAGCAACTTGGATTGCGCTCTAGTTTGGGGTGAGCCCATAACTACCAAAAAAACAGGCAGAATACTGCCTAATGCCGTTCACTTAGTGTGAACGGCATTTTTCTTAGACTTAATGGGATACTTGTTTTTACTCATTTTTAACGCACGTGGATAGGCCCTATCCCGTTTCCCATCAAGCTTGAACTGTCTCGCATT
>NZ_JAHUTT010000050.1 GCF_019209865.1 Shewanella sp. NIFS-20-20
TGGTTATATTGCTTCCAGTTGCTGATTTTGTACTTTGCCTTACCCATCATCGTCACCCATCTCAAAGTTCTAATGATCTGATCGTGGTTCTGATGATTAGTTCAATGATTTAGGAAACAACGCCGTTTGTCGCTCAAAAAGCGTGCGCCCACAAAATACACAACAACATTTACCGTTGTTAATAGTGATTTTAGTGAATTTTTTCGATAATCACTAACAAATCCATATAAATAGAGTAGAAATTAACAAAATAAAATGTTTTATAGCCTTTGGCGTCAATATTTTGCCATTGCTGGCAGTTATAAGGCTAACGGTTCGCCAATAAAGCCACCTTGACCACCATCGACACCGAGAATGATAAGCGTTTGCCATTCTTCAAATGTTTCAACGCCTTCCGCCAACAGTTTGACATCCGTCCGAAACACTCCCCCCATTAAACTACGGATGAATAACTGATTTTCTGGGCGTTGATTCAACTGGCGAATAACCGAACGATGTAATTTAATAATATCCACATTCAACTCATGGATATATTCACTATCCTGAACTTGCAGCCCCACATGATCAACACACAACTTACACCCCATGGCCTTAATCATCGCTAAGGTTGGAGCCAATACCGTGCCATGCTTTACTAATATTTCTTCCGAGACTTCGAATATTAATTGGCCAGTTATATTGCGATGCTCTAATAAAAACGATTTAAACCAATGAATAAAGGTCTTACTCAATAAAGAATCAACGCTTAAATTTAGGCTATACGTCGGCTTGCCACGCCGTTCATTTTCAAGATTACCCGCGACAATCTCAATTGCTTGGCGCTCGATCATCGGCATTAAACCGCATTTTTGAGCCATCGGCATAAATAGGGTGGCTCGGATCAAACTACCATGATGGTCAATCACGCGAGTAAAGACTTCGGCATGCAGCACTTGCTTATCTGCGGCTTGAACCTGCTGACAAAACACCTTGATTTGACGTTTTTCTAAGGCATTTTCTAAGATCGAACGCCAGCGGACCGAACCACGAGAAAATTCCTCATCAATCGCGCCCTTATCATACATAAACCAACTGCTATTTCCTTGTAATTGCGCTGCTTTAAGGGCCATGCCCACTTCTTCTAATAACTGCTGCTGATTATCACCTTCACGGAAATACGCTAAGCCTAAATGGAAGAAATTATCGGGCTCCTCCATTTGTGGGAGCGGCTGCGCTAAACAAATTTTTATGACCTTCTTGGCGAGCCCTTCGGCCTCAGCTAAGGATATTTGCGGCACAATAATGGCCAATTGATTATCGCTACGCCGCGCCACAATACTGTTGGGTAGGCTATTGATTAAGCCGCTAATGGCCTCACACAAATTCACTAATAACGGCACCACAACCGCATCGCCATGATTTTGCTGTAGCCAATCAAGCTCTTCGAGCTCCAACACAAACAGCACCCCTGGCAATATCATTTTTTGATCTAAGCTCAAGGCTTCAAGGCGACTGGCAAAAAACATCGGGTTGCCGACCCCGGTTTGCGGGTCAAGAAAGGTATTGGAACGAATAAAGGTGTCGAAGCGAGCCCGCTCACGACTAGCATCTTGCAGCTTCGCCAATAAGCGACTGAGGGCGCGATTAACCACCAAGGGCCGGGCCCTGTCACGATACAGCTCCGCTTGAGTTAAATCATTACGTAATATCATGGCACTGCGACGCGCCAATGACTCTATTCCTTGTAACTGCTGACGCAACCAATAGTAACCACTGCCCACAAGGAGAATGACCAACAACACGCACACCGCCAACACAGTGTATTCTGGACCGTCGAGTAACGATAACATATTGGGATCATCGAGACTGATGATAAGCACAATGTCGCCTTGCTGTTGGCGGTATTGTTTGATGTCCTGATCTGCTAGATTGAGCTCAGGTAAATAATGAAAAATACGTTGCGAACCATCAAACACTTGCAGCTCTTTCACTTGCAAGCCTTGCAGGAAATCCGTTAGCCATGGGGTATCATGCAACTGTCCTTCGCTATGGTATTGCGTAAATATAGTTTGCTGCAGATTGCTCAGCTGTTGCTGTTGAAATGATTGAGTAAAGTGGATAAATGCCAAGAAGGACGACAACAGCATCACGCCTGCCACAGCACTTAAGGTTAACAACCAAAAGCCTGTTAATTGCTTGGTTAACAATCGAGTTAACTGCATTCGCGCCTTCCCTGAATAGTAAAACTAAAGTGTGATTATTTCTGACTCCCCCCCAAAAGGCAATCAACAAAAACAGGAGCCTGTGGCTCCTGTTATTTGGGTGCACAAAATTTAGAGTATCATCAAATGGAATAATCCGGCACCGCAGTTAATGCCGCCACGCCAGAATCAATGGCTGCCTGAGCCACCGCCTGGGCAATACGTGGTAACAATCTTGGGTCCATTGGCTTTGGCAGAACATACTGAGCACCAAAGGTCATGGTATCGATGCCTTCATACGCCGCTAACACTGATGCGGGCACCGCCTCTTTCGCAATCCCCGCAATCGCGTGTACCGCAGCAATCTTCATCTCATCGTTGATTTTGCTGGCACGAACATCCAGGGCGCCGCGGAAAATAAAGGGGAAGCACAAGACGTTGTTCACTTGATTAGGGTAATCGCTGCGACCGGTTCCCATAATGATGTCATTGCGCACCGCATGAGCTAATTGGGGTTTAATTTCTGGATCGGGATTCGAGCAGGCAAAAATCACCGGGTTAGGTGCCATCAATGTGACCTGTTCGGCCGACAATAGATTGGCCCCTGAGAGCCCCAAGAATACATCAGCATCCTTAATCACATCGTCCAAGGTCCGCTTATCGGTATTATTAGCAAATAGGGCTTTATACTCATTAAGATCTTCGCGGCGAGTGTGGATAACTCCTTGGCGATCTAACATATAAATGTTTTCACGTTGAGCACCACACTTCACCAGCATGGTCATACAAGCAATGGCTGCCGCCCCCGCCCCCAAACAAACAAACGTCGCCTTATCAATTTGCTTGCCTTGAATTTCTAGCGCATTGAGCATGCCCGCTGCCGTCACAATCGCGGTACCGTGTTGATCATCATGGAATACCGGCACTTGGCAACGTTCGATTAATGCCTGCTCAATTTCAAAGCACTCAGGCGCCTTGATATCTTCCAAATTGATGCCACCAAAGGTATCGGCAATGGATTCAACCGTATCGATAAATCCTTCGGTAGTACGATGTTTAACTTCAATGTCAGTGGCATCGATATTGGCAAAGTGTTTAAACAATAACGCCTTACCTTCCATGACTGGCTTTGAAGCTAACGGGCCAAGGTTGCCAAGTCCCAAGATAGCCGTCCCGTTAGAGATCACTGCGACGGTATTACCTTTATTGGTATAGCGGTAAGCATCATTAGGATTGGCGGCAATTTCACGAACGGGCTCAGCCACCCCAGGGCTATAAGCCAGGGCTAAGTCTTTGCTGTCATTGGCTGGCGTAGTCACGGCTACCGCCATTTTTCCCGGTGTTGGAAATTCATGATAATCGAGTGCTTGTTGACGAAAGTCTGTCATCTTGAGGTCCTGGAGTACACACTAAAGTAGGTCTGGATTCGGTCAAAATGCTGGTCAGTTATTTACTGTTATCATCCGCAATCAATGGCGGTTTATTCATCCCAGTCATCGGCCTAACAATACGCGATATTGTGGCTTTTTCAAACTGCTGCTTAATAAATTTTAGCTTTAACATCAAATTGTTGCCCAAGCTTTCATTTAATTATCTTCCATCAAGTAAAAATGGATAAAAATGGCGCTGAAAATGTTGAAATAAAACATCATAAGCACGCTGGAATGGCGCTGTTACGCTAAAGTGGGCGGGGGATCTTGTATTAATTACAACAAGGGAATGAGAATAGAAAATAACGCTATAAACTAGATATTTTTTCACTAAAAGCAAAAAGACGCCCGAAGGCGTCTTTTTTCAGAATCATTGCAACTGCAATTACTTCTTAGCAAGCATACCGAAACGCTTGTTGAACTTGTCGATACGACCACCGGTATCAACAACTTTCTGGGTACCAGTGTAGAATGGGTGACATGCACCACATACGTCCAAGTGCAGGTTCTTACCAGCAGTTGAATTTACTTTGATAACGTTACCACAAGTACAAGTTGCAGTGATTTCGGCGTATTCAGGATGGATACCTGGTTTCATTGGGATTACCTCAAAATAAGGCCATGTCGCTCTCCCAACCCGAAGTTGGGTACCACATGATATTAAAATAGAATAAGTTTTAAGCCGCAGGATTCTACAGTATCACCACTGGGCTGACAAGCAGACTTTCTGCGGTTATTTGGCTTTATTGCAAGCTTTCAAAGAAAGCCTTTGCATCAGGCTTATTCTGATACTTTGCCAGCAAACTCGGGGCTGGGCATTTCAAGCTCACATCACCGCGCAAATGGTTGATTTTGCCACCAGTAAAGGCACTAGGGTTAGCCTCAAATATCGCCAATATGGCCGCATAGACATGGGTTTTGTGGGCACTCGCGTAATCTGAGGCTATGCGCCACAATGTCATTGCCTCTGGCAGTTGGCACTCATCGAGCACCGCCACTTGCCTTGCCGATTGAGGCGCTGCGGCCTCGACCGAGTTAAGCAACGGCTCGCCGATTAGCACGGCGACAGTGCGTGGCACCGCAGGTGCAAACATGTTTAACACTGCAATGTCGTGCCAGCGATCGATTTGATACTCACGCACCACCAACTGAGCATCCTTTTCGGTGACATCTTCGACCCCAATAATACTGATCTTAAAATCGTTGATGGTGTTGACCATCAGTTTTTCTTGGCTTTGTGATTGCACCACAAAAAAACCAAAACGAGAGAGCGCTTGTTTACTGGCAACCAGATTCAAGGTCAATTGTGGGTGCTGACCCAGATCAAACTGGCGCGAGTGAATACTCACATGATCCAGTGCGGCCAACGCCGGCCACTGAGCCAAGCATATCCACACACCGACGCAATAACTTATCACTGTTTTCATGTTTGTTCCTTTCACTCACTGTGACAACTCGATAAACTGATCCGTCAAGCATCCGAGCTGCGCCGGCCTGATTGATTCGGCTACAACTTGTTAATATAGCTCATTTTCTTTAAAGAGATTAATAACCTAATGATGGAAAAGTTTGCCGAAGTTGCCCTTCCCGTTCCCATGAGACGAAACTTTAGTTACCGTCTTACGCCTGCGCAAGCCAGTAGCGCAATGCCGGGATGCCGGGTCAAGGTCCCCTTTGGTCGTCAACAACTTATCGGTGTGATTGCCATCATTAGCGATCAATGTGATTTACCGGCTGCGCAAATCAAAAATGTCACCAACTTACTCGATGAGCAGCCATTATTGCCTCCGGCACTACTGTTATTAATAGAGCGCGGAGCGCGTTACTACTTATCGAGTCTCGGACAGATGCTCACGCAGGCGCTGCCCACCGCACTACGAAAGGGAGCCAGTAGTGAGGCCAAGCACGAGACCTACTTACAATTAACCGACGCCGGCGCGGCATTAACTGTGGTCGATATTAAACGGGCTCCAGCACAAATCAAGTTATGGCAAGCCCTACAACGTGGCGCGATCAGTAAAGATACCATGCAACAGCTTGAGCTTAGCCCCGCCGCGCTAAAAACCATGGAGCAAAAAGGCTGGATAAGCCGCAAAGAGGTGGCTCCCAGCCAAGATCTTAGTTGGCGCCAACAGCTGACGCTGCTAGAGCAACCATTAAGTTTAAATACCGAACAGGCCATTGCCGTCGGAGCAATCAATAGTCGTCAGGGCTTTTATACCAGCCTCATCGAAGGCATCACCGGCTCAGGCAAGACCGAAGTGTATTTGGCGCTGCTTGAGCAAGTCTTAGCCGCAGGCAATCAAGCCTTGATTTTAGTGCCAGAAATTGGCCTAACCCCGCAAACCATCGACCGATTTCGACGCCGATTTAAAGTGAATGTCGCCGTGATCCATTCAGGATTAACCGACAATCAACGCTTAAGTGCTTGGCAACAAGCCCGCAGTGGTGAAGCCGCGATTATTATTGGCACCCGCTCGGCCTTATTTACGCCAATGGAATACCCAGGCATTATCATCCTCGATGAAGAACATGATAGCAGCTTCAAACAACAAGAAGGCGTAGGCTATCATGCCCGAGATATGGCGGTGATGCGCGGCCAGTTAGAAAACATACCCGTGATCCTCGGTTCGGCGACCCCCTCATTAGAGACCCTCAATAATGCCCTTAATGGCCGCTATGGGCATTTAAGTTTAAATGCTCGGGCAGGCAATGCTAAAAAAGTTCGCCAAGGGATTATTGATATTCGTAACCAGCCGTTAAATTGCGGAATGTCGGCAGCATTAATCAACGAAATGCGCCAACATCTCGATGCCGGCAATCAAGTATTATTGTTTCTCAATCGGCGTGGTTTCGCGCCCGCGCTGTTATGCCACGAATGCGGCCATTTGCATGAATGCGATCGTTGTGACGCCTTTTTTACTGTCCACCAAGCCTTAAATGAAATCTGTTGCCACCATTGCGGCAATCAATACCCAATCCCACGCCAATGCCATCAATGCGGGAGTACGTTATTAGCGGGACAAGGCATAGGGACCGAGCAACTAGAGCAAACCCTGAGCCACTTGTTTCCCCAGTATCCAGTGGTGCGTATCGATCGGGATAGCACCCGACTGAAGGGATCGCTAGAACGACATTTAACGGCCATCCACCGAGGCGAATACAAGATCTTAGTCGGCACCCAAATGCTGGCCAAGGGCCATCATTTTCCCGATGTGACTTTAGTGGGGCTATTAGATGTCGATGGCGCGCTGTTTAGTGCGGATTTCCGTGCACCCGAGCGTTTTGGACAGTTGTATACACAAGTTTCCGGCCGCGCTGGACGTGCCACTAAACCAGGCACAGTCTTACTGCAAACCCACCAGCACGATAATCCGCTATTAAAAGAGTTACTGCATAAAGGTTATGGTGATTTTGCCAGAAACCAGCTCAAAGAAAGAGGCATGGCCTTGCTTCCCCCCGCGTGGCACATGGTGTTAGTGAGAGCCGAAGCGCATCAAGCCGAAGACGCTGATGCCTTGTTACAAGCCATTGCCAACCTCCTCCCTCAAGATAAAGAATTTGAAATCATTGGCCCGCTGCCGGCGCCTTTGGATAGAAAAGCAGGAAAATTCAGACGCCAATTGATGTTTCAAGCCAAGGATAGACAAAGACTCCAGCGCGAGTGCGAGCGAATATTGCCATTGGTGACCGGCCTAGCTGAAACCAAACGATGCCGCTGGAGCTTTGATAGGGATCCCCAAGATTTGCTGTGATGGCACCTTAGCCATCACAACCAATAGCCTTTACTCTTTACGCCACTGGCGACGCAGTTTGACGATTAACCAGCTGCCAATCGCCAACACTAACGTGATCACAGGCGCAGCCATTAAGATCATGGTCACAGCCTTGCTAATCGGCTCAGGCAAGGAAGGCAGCAAATAACCAATTCCCACCAATAAGGCCGTCCATAACAAGGCACTTAACCACGCAAAGCCATAAAACTTAGCGCGACTGTGGACCCGCATGCCCATCATTAATGGCAATAACGAGCGTACAACCGGAATAAAGCGAGCGCAAAACAAAGCCACTAACCCGTGGCGACTCAACAGCTTATCAACGGTTTGCAAACGATTGCTGGGCACGGCATTGACCCACCCCTGCACCTTAGGTAAACGATTCAGCCATCGGCCTTGCACAAAAGCCAGATAACTACCAAAACCCGCCGCCACCAATAGCAGCAAATATATCACCACAGGGTTAAGCACCCCAACCGCCGCTAAAGTGCCAGAGAGAATGACCACGCTATCACACGGCAATGGCGCCGCGGGTAAAAATGCACTTTCTAACAAAATGAGGGTAGTGACACAGGCGTAGATCACGAGGGCACTTCCTGGGGATTGCAGTGCAACAAAATCATGTTGCCACAGTGCTTGTAACACTGTGCCGATGGAGTCCAGCATCAAAATACTCCAAACTAAGAGGCTGCCAAAAGGCAAAATACAGCAGGAGTGTAGCTCGCATGTGAGCGTAACACCCGTACCAAACAATACAGGGGGTATAAGATGAAAGCATGACATAGTATGGATCATCAGCCAAAAACGACAAGTCAATGAGCGTCATTGTTGGCTGGCTATCTTTTACTGCGAAATCCACCAAAAGGCAAGGCGATAACGCCCCAGCTCTGGCGTGAATGCTGACGAAGTAAACGAAATTTAACCTGACTGGCGTGGCCACAGTGAACTGTCATCGTCACACCGATGAGGGGATCTTGGCGCAGATTGACAAAAATTCATGCGGAAGATGGCTTTTAACCATCACAAGAGGCTAGAATGTCCGATCATCAGTTCCTATTTTTTGCCATCTGTGTCGGTTAAGCCCATGAAATCACATATCCACTCTTTACTCGAACAAACTGTCGACCAATTGAAACACCAAGGCATCTTGCCTACTGACTTTGAAGCCCGTATTCAGGTTGATAGAACCAAGGATAAGAGCCACGGAGATTTGGCTACCAATTTAGCCATGATGCTGACGAAAGCCGCCGGTAAAAACCCGCGTGAATTAGCCCAATTATTGATTGATAACCTGCCCGCGTCGGCGTATGTCGCCAAGGTGGAGATCGCAGGGCCTGGCTTTATTAACTTCTTTATCGATGACAATGCCCTCGCAAGTCAATTGCAGGCAGCCTTAAATGACGACCATCTCGGCATTGCCTTGCCAGAGCGTCAAACCATAGTGGTCGATTACTCATCACCCAATCTCGCCAAAGAGATGCATGTAGGTCACTTACGTTCGACCATTATTGGTGATGCCTGTGCACGCGCCCTGGAGTTTTTAGGTCATCAGGTGATTCGCCAAAACCATGTGGGAGACTGGGGCACCCAGTTCGGCATGTTATTGGCTTATATGGAAGAATTACGCACCCAACAAGGTGAGCAAGCCGAGCTCGAATTATCCGATCTCGAAAGCTTTTACCGCGCCGCTAAAATGCGCTTTGATGAATCAGACGCCTTTGCAACCCGCGCACGTCACTTAGTGGTCGAACTCCAGTCTGGTGATGAGTATTGCCACAAACTGTGGTTACAGTTCAACGATATTTCTCTGAACCATTGCTTTGATATTTACCAACGCTTAGGGGTGAGCATGACTCGCGCCGACGTCAAAGGTGAAAGTACCTATAACGACGACTTGCCAGTCATTGTCAGCGATTTAGCGGCTCAAGGTCTGTTGTCTGAAAGTCATGGCGCTAAAGTGGTCTTCCAAGAAGAATTCCGCACCAAAGAAGGTGAACCTTTACCTGTCATTATTCAAAAAGCCGATGGCGGCTACCTGTATGCGACCACCGACTTAGCCTCTATCCGCTACCGTGCCAATGTGTTGCAGGCTGATCGCGCCTTGTATTTTGTCGATTTACGTCAAGCCCTGCATTTCCAGCAAGTATTCTCTCTGGCGAAAAAAGCCGGATTTGCTCCCGAGTCAATGAGCTTGGAGCATTTAGGTTTTGGTACCATGAATGGTGAAGACGGCCGCCCATTTAAGACTCGTTCTGGTGGGGTGGTTAAGCTGGTTGATCTGCTCACAGAGGCTAACGTACGAGCGTTAGATCTCGTGCGTAGCAAAAACCCAGAGATGGACCAAGAAACCTTAGAAAACATCGCGCGCGTTGTTGGCATCAGTTCAGTGAAATATGCCGACTTATCCAAAAACCGCGCCAGCGACTATATCTTCAGCTTTGAGCAAATGCTGAGCTTTGAAGGCAACACCGCGCCTTACTTGCTGTACGCCTTTACTCGGGTTGCCGGGATCTTTAAGCGTGCCGACAACATTGACTTGAGCGATGCCAGCATTCAATTGGAGCACGATAAAGAGAAAGAACTGGGCAACAAGCTGGCGCAGTTTGGTGAAGTCCTTAACCGCATGGTGGCCAAAGGTCAGCCACACGCCCTGTGTGCTTATTTGTACGAATTAGCCGGGATCTTCTCGAGCTTCTATGAAGCGTGCCCAGTGTTGGCCGCCGACAACGAAGCCCAAATGAAGAGCCGTTTATTATTAGCTAAGCTCACCGCAAAAACCTTGAAACAAGGTTTGGATTTACTCGGTATTGAAACGCTTGAAAGGATGTAAGCTCAGCAATGACTAACCGTGACTACGCCAATAGGAAACCGCGCAGCACAAGCAAAAACCGACACGCTAAAGCCAGCCGGCCTGCCAAGCGCAGCCCGGCGGGGACTAATGGAAAACGGCCAAGCTTTTTGTTGATATTTTTCGCCGTGATCTTAATCGGTCTATTCGGCTACTTTTTGAATTTCCTCAAATCCAGTGGTGACAGCGCGGCGACGCCTGCCACTGAGGCGCCGGTTAAGGCAGTGAAGCCTGCCCCCAAGCCCGACCCGAATGCCTTGCCTCCTAAGCCCAAGGAAGAGTGGAGTTATCAAAAGGAATTAGAAAATAAGCAAGTCGTCGTGGATGTGCCTGAAGAGAGTAAACCGAGTCGACCTTATCAGATGCAGTGCGGTTCGTTCCGCTCAGAGTCTCAAGCCAATGAAATGAAAGCCGTCATTGCCTTTCAAGGACTCGAAGCACAGGTTCGCAAGACCGAAGGCAGCAAAGGGGTCTGGTACAAGGTAGTGTTAGGCCCCTATGAGCGTAAGCGCATGGCGGAACGGCAACGGCACAAACTCCAAAGTGGCGGCCTCAATGGCTGTCAGATTTGGCTATGGGAAGGTAATTAGCCGCGGCTATCTAAGGCCTTATTGAAGCGCGCTGCCCCTTGGGGTGGCGCTTTTTTTTGCCGTTTTTCGCCCCAAGCTTATCGCCCCCTTGATATTTGCCGAGATACCCCCATATTTATTTCATCGCCCAATGCTATTAGTTACTTTTGGCAGGCATCTGAAGAGGATTTATCGTGACTACTATCGTATCTGTACGCCGCAACAATCAAGTCGTTATTGCCGGTGATGGCCAAGTGTCACTTGGTAACACAGTCATGAAAGGCAACGCTAAAAAGGTTCGCCGCCTTTACCACGGCAAAGTGCTGGCAGGTTTTGCGGGAGGCACCGCCGATGCCTTTACTCTATTTGAGCGATTTGAAGCCAAACTGGAAATGCACCAAGGTCACTTACTGAAGTCGGCCGTTGAATTAGCCAAAGACTGGCGCACCGATCGCATGCTCAGAAAACTCGAAGCCATGCTCGTGGTCGCCGATACCGAATGTTCATTGATCATTACCGGCAACGGTGACGTAGTGCAGCCTGAGCATGATTTGATTGCCATAGGCTCTGGCGGTAATTACGCCCAAGCTGCCGCGCTGGCTCTGCTGCAAAATACCGAACTCGAAGCGCGCGATATCTGTGAAAAAGCGCTGACCATCGCCGGTGATATCTGCGTATTTACCAATCAATATAAAACGATTGAAGAAATTAACTATTAATATTAGAGCGTTAGAGGTAATACCATGTCTGAAATGACTCCACGTGAGATAGTTCATGAGTTGGATGCTCACATCATCGGCCAACACAAAGCCAAACGCTCTGTTGCCATCGCCTTACGCAACCGCTGGCGACGAATGCAGCTGGAAGCCAGCTTGCGTCATGAAGTCACCCCAAAAAACATTCTGATGATTGGCCCTACTGGGGTCGGTAAAACCGAAATTGCAAGGCGGCTTGCCAAGTTAGCCAAAGCGCCATTTATCAAAGTCGAAGCCACAAAGTTCACCGAAGTTGGTTATGTTGGCAAAGAAGTCGAGCAAATCATTCGCGACTTGACTGATGCCGCGGTTAAATTGACTCGCGAGCAGCAAATGGTTAAATGCCGTAGCCGCGCCGAAGAAGCCGCTGAAGAACGGATCCTTGATGCCTTATTACCCCAGCCAAAAAATGACTGGGACAATGACAGCAAGAGTGATACCCAATCGCACACCCGTCAAATCTTCAGAAAAAAATTACGCGAAGGCCAACTCGATGATAAAGAAATTGAGCTCGATTTAGCCCAGCCGCAGGTTGGGGTCGAAATCATGTCACCGCCTGGCATGGAAGAAATGACTAATCAGTTACAGAGTCTGTTCCAAAACATGGGGCAAACACCAACGAAGCGCCGTAAACTCAAAATTAAAGATGCCCAAAAGCAATTAGTTGAAGAAGAAGCCGCTAAATTAGTGAACCAAGAAGATCTGAAAGAACAAGCGATCGAGTTAGTGGAACAGCATGGCATAGTGTTCTTGGATGAAATCGATAAGATTTGTAAACGCGGAGAAAGCTCAGGCCCAGATGTGTCTCGTGAAGGGGTTCAGCGTGATTTGCTACCTTTAGTTGAAGGCTGCACCGTCAACACCAAGCACGGTATGGTAAAGACAGATCATATCCTGTTTATCGCCTCGGGTGCATTCCAAATGGCCAAGCCATCGGACTTAATCCCCGAACTCCAAGGTCGTTTGCCGATCCGAGTCGAGCTTGATGCGTTAAGCGCCGAAGATTTTGAGCGAATTTTGACTGAGCCTCACGCCTCGCTGACCACTCAGTATATTGCGTTGTTAGCGACTGAAGGCGTACATATTGAGTTTGCCGAATCTGCGATTAAGCGTATTGCCCGCGCCGCATGGCAAGTCAATGAGCGTACCGAAAACATTGGGGCTCGCCGCTTGCACACCGTGATGGAAAAACTAATCGAAGATATCTCTTATGATGCCTCTGACAAATCAGGTTCGCATCTGGTGATCGATGCCGACTATGTCGATGCTCACCTCGATGCACTGGTTGAAGACGAAGATTTAAGTCGCTTTATTCTATAAAGCTCACGCCTTAAAAAACCGCCAAATGGCGGTTTTTTTATTCATGACCTCCCAGCAGTTTCCCTGAGATTAGCACGAAAAGTTAATCCGATTACGTCCGTCGGCTTTGGCACGATATAACGCGGTATCGGCACCACATAACATCGCCAGCGGGGTACGATAGCGCCCATGCAGTTCGGTACTAATGCCTTGGCTGACACTGACGCTAACCTCACTGCCCAGCTGTTGGTCTTCAAACGTTAATCGGCATACGGCTTGCTGAACCAGCCGAGCGGTTGCCTCCGCCACATGACTACCGTAATTAGGCAGAATAATCGCGAACTCTTCGCCACCATAACGGGCGGCAACACAGTCGTTAGATGGCAAGCTATTGCTAATTTGCTTGGCAATCTTGCGTAAGCATTCATCCCCTTGGATATGCCCGAATCGGTCATTAAACTGCTTAAAATAGTCGATATCTATCAGCAATACACTTATCGGTTGATGCTGGCTCACGCACTCATTCCACAGTGTTGTCAATTGCTCGTCAAAGACTCGGCGGTTACACAGCGAAGTTAAGCCATCAATTGATGCCAATTGATTGAGGCGATCCCATTCTTGTTTATGCTGACTCACATCATGAATGCTGATGCCAAATAAGGCTTGCTCAGCAGGCATGTAGCTCACGCTGAGCTCCACTTCAATCAATTGTTCATTGCCGCACTTGAGTTGAGTTGCCACCGGCTTTTGGTAAACCGCATTAGACTGATGCAACATCAAGCTAAATGCACTGGCATGCTTGGCCGCATGTTCACTCATCAGCTGATCAAACAAGGCGGCCGATTGAGATAACATGGGCTCAGTAAGCAAACTCTGCCAATGTTGACCGATCATCTCTTGCTCCCCCCAAGACAGCAGCGTTGCCGCTTGGGTATTGCACAGTACGATTTCTCCCTCAAGATTGACCACGATAAATGGCTGTGGCATGTAGTGAACGAGCATGGGCAAACCCGACAACGGCACTGATACCAATGGCGTTTGATGAGCGACTTTATCATCAGAAGCGACGGCCTCAGACATAGAATCATCAGATAGCGGCTGCCTAAAACCTGCTAGCGACACCCTGTCCATGGCAGGAACTCGTGTCTTTTGTAAACCGACATTACATGATGTGTCTTGCATGATGGCTATCCTTGAGTCAAAAATTAACACATATGAACCGTATTCACCGCTAACAGTTCAGGTCATGTTGATTAGCTTACTCATCAATGCAAGTGATAACCTTCTGGCAACCTTCTAATTTAAAGCCCTGATATTGAATATAAAAAATTATTTTTCAGCGTTGACTTACCGACATTGGTTAGCCTGAATATCGCCAATTTAACGAGGGGACGCTACCGACTCATGATGTTGGCCGGCTATTGGAGGATAACAATCTATCCGAATCAGAATGGCCGAGAGACATCCACCACTCATAGAAAGTTACCCATGAGTGGTTTGTGCTTATGATTAATGACGCTCTTTATTAATGACCGCCGGATCATGGCTGCTCAGCAATAGGCTACTGCCGGCGATGTTGAACACTAGGCGGAAACCCGTTTTACCATAAATCTCGTCAGTATCTTGCAGGGTCAAGACCGTCGGCTCAACGTTCACTGCGTCGATAATACGGTCAAACGGGGTTGAGAATGACGCGCCCGCAAAACTCAGCCCCTGAGCGGTGTTATCGATCAAGTGATACACGATCTGAGTGTTGCTCTCGGTGACGACCACTGGACCGGCAGGCTCATAGACAAACTGAGGTGTACCGGCGTTATCTAGACTCACTGTGACCGTGATATTTTTTTCTGGCATGGTTTCTTCCTTTTTGATGTTGTTATTCATAAATGACCTGCCGCTACTCGCAGCGATAGCCATCAACGAGACACTCAACCGCCTGTTGAATTTTCATGACTCATCAAGGCATTCAAGAGATTTTTGATAGGGGATTAATAATCGGGGGTCTTTCGATTTTTGAGTCACAGGAGCAAGATATTGCGCCACGTTTGCACAATGTTGTCGGTAACTCAAATCATCTAAGGCTTGCTTAACCCGCGCCTGCAACATTTCAGCTTCAGATAAATCACTCAGCAAACTCACATCCTCAGCCCCCTCAACATATAAGCTGCTGAGTAAGCTGACGGATTGATGGATATCTGCCAACGATTCTGAATAGAGGCCGTGACGAAAGCGCTGCTTTGCCATCGCCCAATACCCAAGAGCCATTACCCGCTGTTGACGCACGGCCGAAAAATGCTTGCTACTTGCCAGTAAGTCACGCTTAAAAGCCACAAGAGACGCAGTATCATCGAGTGGCACGAGCCCTTGCAAAATTTTGTCACTGTTTAGCATCATCAAGTCAAACAGCCAATTTTGATTGTTAGGGTCGATGACCAGCATTTCTTGCCGGATGAGGTGCGCTTGTTTTAAGGCATCCTCACCGCGTACAGTATCGCCATTAAAAAAATATAAGCGGGCCACTTTAGCCAAAAAATGGCCGCGTCTATCCTTGGCATAAACCTCATTAACCCCCTGCAAACTCAACTCAATTTTTTCATAAATCCTGATGGCTCCAGCAATATTACCTGTCCCTTCCATCGCGCTGGCCAGCCAAGATTGAGTATTGGCAATATCCGCCACCCACTGCTCATTATTAGGCTCTAGCGATAACAAGCGTTGCTGAGTGACGAGAGCTCGCTCAAAATTCGTCGTCGCTTGCTCGAACGCCATGTTTTTCAAATCCACCGACCCTAAAGAACTCTGAGCATAAGCCAACTCGGCCAAGGCATCCGCCATCTCCGGCGCCACAGCGACCATGGCTTGACTGTGGCTTAAATACTGCTCAAACCACGGCCTTGCCGCTAACCAATCACTCTTATCAAATTCTAACTGACCAAGCCAAAAGGCATTCGCGCCGAGGGTTTTCAGCAATTCAAGGTTGTCAGCTTGCTCCACCAACAAAGGTAATAGCCGGTTGCGTGCCGCCAACAATGCCGCCTCGGCTTCATCATTTTTTCCCCGAGAATACGCGACCTCGCCCATGGCCTCTAAGGTTTGTCCATATTGAAAACGGGCGTCAAAACTCAACTGTTGATCGGCGGATTGATTATCAGGATTGCTAAAATACTCCAGCGCCTTATTACTGATACCATCGAGTAAGTCCATTCGACCAATACTTCGCAGTTTGTCGGCGAAATCACCGACCATAAAACCCAATAAATTTTCCGCCGACAATCGTCGCTGTTGTGCTTGTTGTTGGGCGTCATAACTTTTAATGCTCATGAGCACAGAGGTCAGGGTTAACAAACACAGCAAGCCGCCAGTCCCCCGCCAGAGCCAGCGGCCAATAGCGACTCGCTTGGTGGACGCGGCAATAAAATCAGTGTCTTCAGGCTCTAAGCTAAATAATGGATTTTGCTGCAAGCTTTGCGCTTCTTTGAGCGGTTTACCATCAGCCAGCAGGTAAGCCCGATTTCGTCCTTCCTGTCGCCAACGCTTAGACAGTTGTTGCAAGCGACTCTTAATGGCGAGACTGTCTTTGTGCTGCTCAATCCATTGACTGGCTCGTGGCCAACGACGTAAAAGGGCTTCATGTGCAATGCTAAAGCAGGCTTCATTATTATGTAAATGCGATACAAATAAGCGGCTATCGACTAAGGCTTGCACCAACGCCTTTTCGCTATTGCTTTGCAATTGAGACCAACGAGCACTGCGGCTAGTGATCGATTGTTCATCTTCTCTCAAGGTGACCAATAATGACAATATACGCGGCAACGTGGCCTTTTGCGCCGCAGTCAAATGGTTAACGGCTTCTTCGGCATTTTTGCCAATAGCACCTTCAATCCCCCCAAGATCCTGATACACACGCAGGCACAACTGATCGTCACTGCTACGCTGCAAATACAACGCTTGGAGGGTGTATTGCAACATGGGCAAGGCATCAGGATTGCTCATAGCTTCACTGCATAACAGTTCATCCAATCCCATACCAGAAACACTATCGACTTCCCAGCGTAGCCCTGCGGCTTGCGCAGGCAAACGGATCATTTGCAGCAACTCATTGAGGGTTGGCGCCGCCAGATCAAAATGTGCCCCTTTGCCTTTACCAGCCATCAAACTCGGATAAGCAACCAATTCAGGGTAAAAATCATTACGACAAGCGCTGATCACCAATACACAGTGACAAGTTGCAAACTGCTCCATGATATCTACGAATTCTTGCGTTTCTTGCGGACTAAATTGTTGGCTGGCCAGTAACACCTCTAACCTGTCGACCACTAAGGCTAAGTAATTTTTATGGCCCGACAGATGCTTGCCCTGCGCCGCGAGCGCCGCTTGGCAACAGCTAATCACTTGTGCCATATCCTGTTTAAGCGCGTCAGCTAATTGCTCAGCACTCCAACCTGAAAACACCGGCTCGTCTTTGATATCCCAATCAAGTAAGGTCGCAGCAAGATGAGTTAATAATTGCTGCTGCGGCACATCGGCAAAATCCAGGCTGACCGCGCTTGGCACATAGATGCCGTGATAACCGGCAGGTGCCATTAAATTAGGCAAAATACCCGCATGGATCAGCGACGACTTGCCACTGCCGCTGGGCCCTAACACCAAACTAAAGCTGCGGCCAAATTGGACCTGCTTGGCAATACGTTTTAATAAGGTACTGATTTGCGCGTTACGCCCAAAAAATACCTCGGCATAATCAGCACTATACGCTTGGAGCCCAGGAAACGGTGAATCGCCTTGCCACGCCTGCAACGTCGCGGTTGCCTCATGACCGATGGGAAATGTCACCGCGGCAAGGGTGCGATAGCCACGTTTGCGAATGGTTTCAATATACGTTGGCGCAGTCGCACTATCACCGAGCACTCGGCGCAACTGATTTATGACTTTATGTAGTGGATTATCACCGGTTTCGATGTTGGGCCAGCAATGCTTGACGATGTCATCCGAGGACACCACTTGCCCCGGGTTCTGGCATAAGAAGAGCAATACATCCATGGCTTTGGGTTCTAGCTGCTTGAGCTTGTCGCCTTGCCTTAAGCTATTTGAGTTGACTTCAACTTGCCAATCGCCAAAAAAAAACAGGTTATCCATTGCGCATCCCATGCCGTGGCGTGACTACATGCAAGCCTTCGACTTAACCAAGTAATCGTGCCGAAAACCAACAAAGCAACTAATTTGCATCATTATGCCAACATGCGTGCGACTTGACCACCTCACCAAAATCAAACGTCATTGCCGCCGACACCTAGCCACTAAACCATCAAAAGCAATCGTCAGCGACGGCGCACAATCACGCAGCTTTCGCCGGGGAGCTTGCAGCCATGGGCGCTTGGCGATACCATGACCTCCCACGCTGACAGCTCGAGCCAACGACACCAGGCAAGGGTTTTTGGTCATTTTCTGTTGATGGATACATGTTATGGCAACACCTCAGGTCACTTCATTAAAATTAAAACGTAAATCGCGCCTGCTTGAAGTAGGCTTTGCCGATGGTAGCCTGCACCAAATGACCTGCGAGTTCTTGCGAGTTCACTCCCCGTCGGCTGAAGTCCATGGTCATGGCAACCCGGTACTGGTCACTCATAAAAAAAACGTTAATATCACAGCCATTGAACCGGTGGGAAACTATGCGGTAAAGCTGGTGTTTGATGATGGCCACGATACGGGATTGTTTTCATGGCAGGTGTTGTTTGATTTGGCGAGCCATCAAACTGAACTATGGCCGCAATATTTAGCCCGACTGCGCGCCGCTAAAGGCTCACGCGAACCTTTGATCAGCATGAACATTAAGTATTCTGATTAATACTGCGGACCCAGTGAATCACCTTAGCGACTCCCTGAGCATTAGCGCGTTCGGGGAGGAGATGCTGGCGCGGGCGGTGACCGTCGCTGGGCTCGATAAATTTTGATTAAATGATAGATATTAATGCCGGCCACAAAGGCATTCATGCCCGCCACCGGCCAAGCCGCAATCAATATGCCATAAATCGAAAACGCCACGCAGCCGACAAAGTTTAGCCATCGCAACCACACAATATTTTTCATCATCAATGAGATGGCCACCATTACCGACGCAAAATACCCCAGTATTTCGACCCACATATGTTGATCAATACCCATAGTCGCCTCGCAACATAACCTCAACACGAACGTAACCTCAAGGGTGCCATGTATTGCGGTACTTGCAAAGCAAAAGCAGTTTGGCACACCGCATTAGCGCCAACTTAACAATTGCGTGATTGATAACGCTTTTCTTTTCAATAAAGCCTTATATACTGACTCAAGACTCTTGATCAATCTGCCTAATCGGCAAGGGGATAATATATGGAATACAACACCTCAGAACTGTGTGACATGTTCATTGACGTCGTTGACGTGGTCGAACCCATGTTCAGCAATTACGGTGGTTGTAGCTCCTTTGGCGGAGTAATCAGCACCATTAAATGCTATGAAGATAACGGTTTGATTGCAGACGTACTCTCAGAAGAAGGTCAAGGTAAAGTGCTGTTGATTGATGGTGGTGGCTCACTGCGTCGCGCCTTGGTGGATGCCAGCATTGCTCAACTCGCGGTTAATAATAACTGGGAAGGCATACTGGTTTATGGCTCAGTTCGCGATGTGGATGCCCTCGAAGAGCTGGACATTGGTATTCAAGCGGTAGCCTCTATCCCTGTCGGTGCCGATGCCAATGGCATTGGTGAAGTCGACGTACCGGTGAATTTTGGCGGAGTATCTTTCTTGCCTGGTGATCATGTCTATGCCGATAACACTGGGGTGATTTTATCGCCTGAACCATTAGATCTGGAATAGTCGCCCAGCCGAAAATCCATGCTTGCAGACCACGACTGTCGAGCAATATTAAGGGAGCGTTTGCTCCCTTTTGTTTTATTCGCCCGCAGCAATCGTTATGATAATGGCACTGATGATGACACGGATTGCCCATGATTAGCCTCAAGCATTTTTCCACTCAACAACGCCAGTCATTACTGAGCCTGCGCCCACTAGAAACCCATATTGGCGAGCGCGTTCATTGGCTCGAGCAATTTACCGCTCGCGCCTTACACGCGGCCAAGGCGCACGGAGCTCGCTTTGCTCTGATTGGCATTAATGAAGACATTGGCCCCCGAGCGAATCTTGGTCGCGGCGGCAGTGGTCCCGGTTTTTTGGCCTGCTTGCAGCAACTACTCAATTGGCAAAATAATGAATTTTTTGATGGCAACTCATTGCTCATCGTTGGTGAAATTCACTGCCACACCGACGCTCCCACCGTAGAAGCATTACGCCAACAGTTATCTCAGCTCGATGATACGGTGACTCAAATCGCCAGTCAATTATTCGCCGCGGGCTTAGAGCCGATAGTCATCGGTGGCGGTCATAATAATGCCTTTGGCCTAATTGAAGCGCTGCATCAATACACCCAACAGGGCGTGAGTGCCGTCAATCTTGATCCTCACAGTGATTTTCGCCCCACCGAAGGACGCCATAGCGGCAATGGCTTCAGCTATGCGGCCGCCAGTGGCGCCTTGCAGCAATATCAAATCCTCGGCCTACACGAGCACAAAAACAGCAGCGCTTCATTGCAACAACTGGCCGAATTTAATGGTCGTTTTCATAGCTATCAAGCCATATGGCAACGACGGGAACTTAGCTTCAGCGCCGCCATTGACGACATCATGGCGCATTTAGCCCCTGATGCCCCGCTCGCCCTCGAGTTAGATGTCGATGCCATCAGCTATATGCCATCGAGCGCCATGACCTGTGCTGGCGTGAGTTTAACCGATGCCTGTTATTACCTGTCTCGTTTTAGCCGTGAATGTCAGCCATATTATTGTCACTTAGCAGAAGCGGCGCCCAACTGCCATCCCGCAGGTATTGATGCAGGTATGCGCCATACCGGCCAAGCCTTGGCTGAGCTTGCCATGAGCTATATGCAGGGGCGTTTAGCCCAATAATTGTGGCCGTATGCGCATTAACAGCAGCGGCATAGGTTCACCCCGCCGCCGCTTTATGGTCTAATGCGCAATCTAAGGGTCAAGTGCCGGAATCAAGGACTGGATCACAGAGTGTTGGTATAAGGATTTTGCCCGTCGTGGCTTTGTCTTACACTCACCCATTACTACTGAAGCGAATAGGATACATTGCCATGTCTGAGGACAAGCCAAATAGCACCCATTTTGGTTATAAAACCGTTGATACCGATAAAAAAGCTGAGCTGGTCGCCAGTGTGTTTCATTCGGTAGCCGCCAAGTATGACATTATGAATGATGTGATGTCGTTTGGTGTTCATCGGCTGTGGAAACGCTTCACGATCCAAACCGCTGGCGCGCGCCCTGGAATGAAGGTGTTGGATCTGGCCGGTGGCACTGGCGATTTAACCGCAAAATTTTCAAAATTAGTCGGTGATAAAGGCCAGGTGGTATTGGCCGATATCAATGACTCCATGTTGAAAGTCGGTCGCAGTAAACTCAGAGACCGCGGCATTATTGGTAACGTCAACTATGTCCAAGCCAATGCCGAAGCACTGCCGTTTCCGGACAATCATTTCGACATCATTACCATTGCTTTTGGCCTGCGCAATGTCACCGACAAAGATGCCGCCCTGCGTTCAATGCAACGAGTGCTCAAGCCAGGTGGCAAACTCTTAGTGTTAGAGTTCTCAACACCTCAGCATGAAATTATGCGCAAAGTGTATGACGTATACAGTTTTAAAGTCATCCCGAAAATGGGCGACTTTATCACGAAAGATGCTGGCAGCTACGAGTATCTAGCCGAATCTATCCGTATGCACCCAGATCAAGAAACCTTAAAGCACATGATGCAAGATGCCGGTTTTGAGCAAGTGGAATACACCAATATGACCGATGGTGTGGTGGCATTACATAAAGGATATAAATTCTAGTATGCCGACCGAATGGCCTATGTTGATCTGCGGTATAGTGGAAACTGGACTGCAGCAATTACAAGCGCAAGCCCCCCATGAGTATCGCCGCAGTCAGCTCCCTGGCAAGGTGATCGTCATTGAGCTGGCGCAGTTGCCATTTCCAATCTGCCTGATTTGCCAAGAGAGCATTCATGTTTTCAGTGACTATCAAGATCAGGCCGATGTTAGCTTAAGCACCGATATCGCCAGCCTGATTGCCTTAACCCGCGGTGACAGTGTCACCGACTTAATTAAGCAAGATAAGTTGGTACTAACTGGGGATTTACAGGTACTACAGTCCCTGAGTCGTTATCTGCAAATGAATCCCCCCGATGTGGCTAATGCCTTATCGCTGTATATTGGCGACGTGCCAGTGCATCACCTTGAACAAGCAGGGCGCCGCACCGTCGATATGGCGCGCACTCTCTGGCAAGCCAGTTGGCAACATATGGGCGAGTTAGCTACCGAAGAGTATCGCATTGCACCTCATCGCATCGAATTTATCCACAGATGCGATCAGATTGAAGCCCTTGCCGCCGACATTGATGCCGTAGAACAAAGGATTAACCACTTGATTGCTAAGGTAAGCTCATGACATTAGCCAGTATTCGCCGTGGCTATCAAGTGCTACGCACTCTATTACAGTTTGGCCTAGATAAAGCCATTCCAGCCCAGCAGCGCCCTTGGTCGCTACGCCTGATTAAACTGTGTTTATTTTGGATTCGCGATCAACATCCCGGCATGCACAATGGCGAACGACTCAAACTCGCCATGCAAGCGCTCGGGCCGGTGTACATTAAATTCGGCCAAATGTTATCGACTCGCCGTGATTTACTGGACGATGACTGGGCCGAGCAGCTGGCCATGTTACAAGACAAGGTGCCACCTTTCGATTCGGCCTTAGCCAGAGCCGCGATAGAAGCGGAACTGCAAGCACCGATTGCGAGCTTGTTTGACGATTTTGATGACATCCCGCTGGCCTCAGCGTCCATTAGCCAAGTTCACACCGCTACCTTAAAGTCCACCGGCGAAGCCGTGGTGCTCAAAGTGCTGCGCCCCAATGTCGAACAGCAAATTTTAGCCGATCTCGAACTGATGGAACAAAGCGCTAACATGTTGAATTGGCTGCTAGGAGACGGCAACCGTTTGCGGCCTATCGAGGTGGTGGCCGATTATCGAGCCACGATTTTAGGCGAACTTAATTTAAAGCTTGAGGCTCATAACGCCGTTCGTTTACGTAACAACTTTATCGATTCCAATGCCCTGTACATTCCTTACGTTTATGAAGACCTGTGCTTCCCACGCCTGATGGTAATGGAACGTATTTATGGCATTCCTGTGTCCGATATCGCCGCGCTAAAAGCCCAAGGCACCGATCTTAAGTTGTTGGCCGAACGCGGGGTAGAACTGTTTTTCACCCAAGTATTTCGAGATAACTTTTTTCATGCGGACATGCATCCTGGCAATATTTTCATCTCAAAAGAGCACCCGCACGATCCCTTCTATATTGGCCTAGATTGCGGCATCATGGGCAGCCTCAATGATGACGATAAGCGCTATTTAGCCGAGGTGTTACTGGCGTTCTTTAATCGCAATTACCATCGCATTGCCGAGGTCTACCTAGACTCAGGCTGGGTCACCAGTGACACCGACACCCAAGCCTTTGAGCAAGCGATAAAAGCCGTGTGTGAGCCGATGTTCAACAAGCCGCTAAATGAAATCTCGTTTGGTCATGTGTTGCTTGAACTGTTTCGCACCGCCCGCCAATTTAAAATTGTGGTGCAGCCGCAACTGGTGCTGATAGAGAAAACCTTGCTCTATATCGAAGGCTTAGGTCGGCAGCTATACCCGCAGCTAGACTTATGGCAAACCGCCAAGCCCTTCCTGGAGCAATGGATGGCAGAACAGGTGGGCCCTAAGGCCATGTACAATAAAGTGCGCGCCAACTTGCCCTCATGGTCTGACAAATTGCCCGAACTGCCCGAGCTGATTTACGACAATTTAACCATGGGTAAGAAGTTGCTGGGAAGTCAGCAGCAATTGCTCGATCGTTACATAAAACACCAAAGACAGTTGCATAAAAGCAATTATCTGCTGATATCCAGTGCCAGTTTATTGATCTGTGGCACAATATTATTTAATCAGCAGGCTACACTATGGCCAGCGATCGTCTGCCTGAGCGTTGCGACTATTTTATGGTTGTTGGGATGGCGATCTAGACCAAAAAATCGCAAATTTTAGCTAGCACTAAATAACGACAGGTTCATAATAGAACCAAGTACATTCTTGAGAGGATACCTAAACATGGGTGGCATTAGCATTTGGCAACTTTTAATTATCGCACTGATCGTAGTGCTACTGTTCGGCACCAAGAAGCTGCGCTCATTGGGCGGTGACTTAGGCGGAGCAGTGAAAGGCTTTAAAAACGCCATGTCTAGCGACGAAGAAAAGAAAGCCATTGAAGAGCAAGCTGCAACAACCCAAGCCGCTGCTCAACCAACTCAGACAGCTCAAACAAGTGCACCGGCCGCTGACAAAAAGCCAGACACTGATAAACAGGCGTAACATCCTATGTTTGACGGTATCGGCTTCATGGAGCTGCTGCTAATCGGCATCATCGGCCTAGTGGTACTAGGCCCTGAGCGTTTACCGGTAGCTGTTCGCACAATTTCAGGTTGGATCCGTGCCATGAAACGCATGGCCAGCTCGGTTAAAGACGAACTCGAGCAAGAGCTCAAAATTGAGCAATTGCATTCAGATCTTAAGAAAGCTGAAGATAAAGGGTTATCAAACTTATCGCCTGAGTTGCAAGAGTCCATCAACCAACTTAAGCAAGCGGCGCAATCAGTTAACCGCCCATATCAGGTGGAAGACCAGAAAGCACCGGCGTCCGTGGCGACACCAGCTCAATCAACCCTTGAGCCAACCGCTGCCGAAAAGCCTGCGCCAGTGACCAAAGATGACTCTACTCCAAAAGCTAACGGATAATTGATGTCGCAACAACAACCTTTAATTAGCCACTTGTTAGAGCTAAGAACCAAGCTGTTGCAGGCCGTCGCCAGCGTATTGCTAGTATTTGTGTGCCTCGTATACTGGGCACAAGATATTTACCACTACATGGCCACGCCTTTGCTGCAAGTGCTGCCCGAATCTGGCAGCATGATTGCAACCGATGTAGCCGCGCCCTTCTTTGCACCGTTCAAGTTGACATTAATACTGTCATTTTTTATTGCCGTACCCTACGTGCTATATCAAATTTGGTCTTTTGTCGCTCCAGGTCTCTACAAGCATGAAAAGCGCTTGGTTATTCCCTTATTAGTCAGCAGCACCTTGCTGTTCTATCTGGGGATTGCATTTGCTTACTATATTGTCTTCCCCGTGGTTTTTGGGTTTTTCACCAGTGTCGCTCCAGAAGGCGTTAATATTGCCACCGATATTAATAGTTATCTCAATTTTGTACTGAAACTATTTTTTGCCTTTGGTTTAGCCTTCGAAATCCCTGTTGCAGTGATCTTGCTGTGTTGGGCTGGCGTGACGACCGTGGACGATCTCAAGGCCAAGCGTCCTTATATCGTGGTGGGTGCGTTCGTGATTGGCATGTTGTTAACGCCGCCGGACATTATTTCCCAGACCATGCTAGCCATCCCCATGTTGTTACTGTTTGAGCTCGGCTTATTAGCCGCTCGCTTCTACAGCAAAAAAGATGACGAAGAGGATGAGCAACAACCGGAGAACATCAACCACTAACTTATCGGGTTAGTCTTGATGACTCAATACCGCAGCATTCACCGTTGGTGAATGCTGCGTTTTGCTTTAATCTGTGATGAATAAATACAAGAATAAGGAAAAACAATGAAACCACTGATTATGGCAGCCATCTCAACCCTAATGCTAACCACACCGGCGTATGCCAATATCCACCAGCAACTAAGCCAATGCGCGGCGATTCACGACAAGCTTGAGCGCCTGATCTGTTTTGATGAATTAGCCGCCAATGTTGACCCCGCCATTGCACTGGCCCCAGCGACGCCTGCAGTCACCGCATCTGCAGCACCAGCAGCCCCTGCGGCCACCGCTGCCAGTCGCACCGAAGAATTTGGCAAACCAGCTAAAGTGGCGGCCGATGGCATCGATAAACTCTATTTCACGGTGGCGAAGGTCAGCGAGGCGCCTCGAGGTGAAGTCATAGTGACTTTTGACAATGGCCAAGTATGGCGCCAAGTTGATAGCCGCCGCTATAAAATTACGGTTGATGAGCAAGTGTTTATTGAACGCGGTGCACTGGGCTCATTCCTGTTAGGGAAAGATAGCCGTAATGGCACGATTCGAGTGACCCGCATTGACTAATCAGCTTCGCTACATGGATATTGCCGTCAATATTCTCGGCAATTCTCTGGAAACGCATTTGCCGCAAATACTGGCTGACGCCGCAGAGGTTGGCGTTAGTCCGCTGATCAATATTGGCAGTAATTTAGCTGAAAGCTCAGCCAGCATTGAGTTATGTCAACGCTATCCGAGGCAGATCTGGACGACGGCTGGCACGCATCCCCATCATGCCAGCCAATGGCAAGCGACGAGTCAGCAGCAATTACGCCAATTATGTCAGCAGCCCGGCGTGGTGGCGGTCGGCGAATGCGGCCTCGACTATAATCGTGATTTTTCACCTCGGGATAAACAACGTCACGCCTTCGCCGCGCAACTGGAGCTCGCTTGTGAGCTTGGTTTACCCGTGTTGATGCATGAACGTGACGCCCATGATGATTTCTTGGCCATTGTCAGCGAATACCGCGCTGGCTTAAGCCGGGCACTATTACATTGCTTTACCGGCACCCGCGAGCATATGCAGGCGTATATTGAGCTCGATCTTTATTTAGGCATCACAGGTTGGGTGTGCGATGAACGCCGTGGCAAAGCGTTAACCGAGTTGGTTAAGGATATCCCAGGCGAGCGAATATTAATTGAGACCGACAGTCCCTATTTATTGCCACGCTCTATGCGGCCGAAGCCAAAATCCAGCAAGAACGAGCCTAAATATCTGCCCTTTATTAGCCAAACTATTGCCGATCTCAGACAAGAGTCTGCGGCGGATTTTGCCAAGCAATGTTATCGCAACAGTCAGGTATTTTTTAATCTTGATTAAGTTGCTGCGTGGGCTCACCTTGTTACTGCTGGTGTGGATAGGCACAGCTCAAGCTCAGTCGTTGGTGATTGGGCAGACGCCTGCCGCGAGTTATGACATCAATTCGCACACCCTCTTTAAGCAACTGGACACTGATGCTGACTTTCAGCAGGTTGCTAATGGGCAACAATGGCAACGCCTCCGCAAAGATTCATTACCTTGGTTAGGGGCTCAGCACTTATGGCTCAAATTCTCCATCACCAATTTAAGTCAACAAAGCAGCTGGGTGCTCGTGCTGGATAATCCCCATATCGATTCGATGGAACTCTTTCTAGTGCAAGCGGGCGAAGTAATAAACCATTGGCATATGGGCGATCACTTTGCCTTTGCCCAGCGGCCTATCGACACCAGTGATTTTTTATTACCACTCAGCTTAGCGCCCTATGGGCATTATGATTTTTATCTAAAAATCAATACTAATAGCATTAGCAACTTGCCAATCCATCTGCTCAGTGGCAATGAATTTGCCGAGCTTTCCCAGACCCGAAATTTATTTTCTGGGTTTCAGATTGGCTTATTATGTGCCATTGGTCTCTTTAGCCTATTCACCGCATTAGCCATGCGCTCTTTGAGCTATGGCTATTATGCCGGCTACGTATTTTCCATGGCGTTTATCATCTTGACCTTACGTGGCCATGGCTATCATTACTTTTGGCCAAACTCACCATCAATTCAGCACTATATTTTGCAGTTACTCATCCCGCTAGCGCTGATCTTTGCTCTGATGTTCACTGAAAAAATGCTCAACTTAAAGCAGCAAGATATCCGCCTGCTGCGCCTAAGTCGCATCAGCGTTGGCTACTGCGTGTTACTGATGTTGTTCGCATTAATCGGCCAGAATTTTCTGGTGCTAAAAATCCAGTTAATTTCCGCCATCGTGTGCAGTGGCTTGATGATCTTCATCGCTTGGGTGCTCTCTCGCAAAGGATACACCTTAGCCAAGCTGTCGCTGTGCGGCTGGCTATTGATTTTGTTAGGAATTCTAGCCACATGTTTGTGCTATTTAGAGATATTACAGTGCGCAGATAGCCCCAATGAACCGCTCTTAGCCGCGTTATCCTTAGAAATTATTTTAATGGCCGGCGTATTAGCTTATCGTTTTCATTTACAATTTCGTGCCACCCAAAAAGCCCAAACGCAAGCGCAAGTGCAAGCCGAGCATTTGCGGGAAGTCAGGCTCGAAACCATGCGCGCCGAGTCGGCACGTGCCGAGCAATTGGAACTCATGGTGCAACAACGCACCTTAGAATTAGAAATTGCCCTGAAAGAACTCGGGCTTGCCAATGAAAAACTCACCATCCAAACCAAAACCGACAGCTTAACCGGGGTGCGTAACCGTAAAGCCTTTGATCAACGCTTAACAGCAGAAGGACGCGTGAGCCGCCGTCAACATACCCCGCTTGCCTTGCTGATGGTGGATATTGATAAATTTAAAGAGATTAATGACACCTTCGGTCATCTGGCCGGCGATGACATGTTAAGAGCCATTGCCATCACGCTGACCGAGCAACTTAAGCGCCCAACCGATCTGTTGTCACGTTTTGGCGGAGAAGAGTTTGCTATCATCTTACCCAATACCGATACATTCGGCGCCCAGCATGTCGCCGAGCGTATACGCCTTGCCGTGGATAACTTACAAATAGACAGGCAGGGCATCATTATTCCACTGACGGTCAGCATCGGGGTAAGTGCCGCCGTTATCGTCAGCGAAAACCAAGTAGCGGAGCTACTAGAGTTAGCTGACAAAGCATTATATCAAGCTAAAAATCAGGGTCGAAATCGCGTGTGTCTCGCACCATAGACAGACGGGTTCCGTTGTTTTATTCAGGAGTCGAATGTGAACATCATTACCAGTGCTTTTCCAAACCGCAGAATGCGCCGCATGCGTAAACATGAGTTTAGCCGTCGTTTAATGGCTGAAAATCGTTTAACTGTAAACGATCTTATTTATCCAATGTTTGTGCTTGAAGGTAACAATCGCACCGAGCAAATCGCCTCTATGCCAGGGATTGAACGCTATTCTATCGACTTACTTCTGAAAGAAGCCGAGCAGCTGGTCAAACTGGGCATCCCGCTCATCGCCCTATTCCCCGTCACGCCGTCAGAAAAGAAAAGCTTAATGGCCGAAGAAGCCTATAATGCTGACGCCTTAGCTCAACGCGCGGTGCGCGCCTTGAAAAAAGAATTTCCACAATTAGGGGTAATGACTGACGTTGCTCTCGATCCCTTCACCACCCATGGTCAAGATGGCATCATTGATGAAGAAGGTTATATCCTCAATGACATCACCACCGAGATTTTGGTGAAGCAAGCGTTATCCCACGCTGAAGCGGGTGCCGATATTGTGGCGCCGTCTGACATGATGGATGGCCGCATTGGCGCCATTCGCCAAGCCTTAGAAGCCGCCGGCCATGTCAACACCCAAATCATGGCTTATAGCGCCAAATACTCATCAAACTACTATGGTCCTTTCCGCGATGCCGTAGGTTCAGCGGGCAACCTCAAAGGTGGCAATAAACATAGCTACCAGATGGATCCGGCCAACTCTGATGAAGCCTTGCATGAAGTTGCGTTAGATATTCAAGAAGGTGCCGACATGGTGATGGTTAAGCCCGGTATGCCTTATTTGGATATAGTGCATCGTGTCAAAACCGAATTAGCCGTGCCGACCTTTGCTTACCAGGTCAGTGGGGAATATGCCATGCATATGGCCGCCATCGAAAATGGCTGGTTGGCCGAAAAAGCCATCGTGATGGAATCATTACTGTGCTTTAAACGTGCCGGTGCCGATGGCATTTTAACCTATTTTGCTAAACGTGCCGCTCAATGGCTGCAGGATGAAAAAGCCTAACACCGCGCCACATCGCATAAAAGTCACCTGAGGGTGACTTTTTTTATGGCAAACTTGAATTAGAGTGATCTTGTTAACAAGGATCATCACTCTCACTATACCTAACACTCCATCCATGGTTCGATATATCATCAGCTTGCAAAGGAGCATCTCATGAAAAGAACCATCATATCACTGCTATTCTCGACACTGGTGTTGTCACCAGCCGTACTAGCAGAGGGCGGATGTGGCTTTAACGAGCAACAACAAGGATTATTTGCCACGTGTGCAGAGGAGCAACAAGAAGTGATAGTCACCGGAGAAGTGAGCCCACAGGCCTTACTCTTATTGCCTGATTTTGGCCATGAACAAGCCTACCAAGCCGACCAACAAGCCATTAACGCGCTTAAGGCCATTGATACCCCGACCGACATCGTCGTGATTATTGGCACATGGTGCCCAGATTGTCACCGCGAAACCCCGCGATTTATCGAATTAATCGCCGCGGTAAACAACCCCAACATTCACGTGCGCTACATTGGTGTCGATAGGCAAAAACAAGATCCGCAAGGACTAAGTAGCCACTATGAATTTAGCCGGATCCCAACCTTTATTGTCCATCAAGGCAATCAAGAAATCGGCCGCATTATCGAACGCCCACAACAAACGTTAGAGCACGACTTGGTGTCGATACTTAAGCCGTAACTCCTGAGCTTCGCCCATAAAAATGTATGGTCCGCCTCGTTATTGCAAATGATATTTCCGATAACGAGGTTGGTTTGCGCTAATGTATTCGGAGTCTTCATTAGGTGCTACCACCCGCTCCACGATGAGTTCCGCGCTAGTTTGTCCTCAAAAAGCCCAAAGCATACTGCGTTGCTGTTTTTTATGTCAGGTCTTCAATCTAGTGGTCTGACCGTTCTGCCATCTTTTTTATCATCTGCAAACTCGGCTTAAACTCTTACTTCAAATG
>NZ_JAHUTT010000051.1 GCF_019209865.1 Shewanella sp. NIFS-20-20
GCGAGACAGTTCAAGCTTGATGGGAAACGGGATAGGGCCTATCCACGTGCGTTAAAAATGAGTAAAAACAAGTATCCCATTAAGTCTAAGAAAAATGCCGTTCACACTAAGTGAACGGCATTAGCCTTTTGGCCGGTTTTTTTGTGGTTAGCGGCTGGGCATGCTGGCGCATTGACGCAGCCGTTTACTGCGTATCATGTGCTATTTGAAACCTAGGGTAATGTGCGCTCTTGTTTCGAGTTAAGGGCGGTCGTTACCGATGAGTGGTCGCTGCGCTGGATAAAGCTGTGTTTTAGAGGCTGACTTGAATAGATATTTAATGTCATGGGTAGGACTGATAGAATAGCGCAATCTTTAGAGGCAAGTATTTTTGGCGCCTAGAATCTTGGAGTAAGAGTTGGAATTTATTTATGAATATGGCCTGTTTTTGGCCAAGGCGATTACGATAGTCGTGGCCATTGGCGCGATTGTCATTGTAGTGTTAGCCAGTGCTGTTCGTCAAAAATCCCATGCGGGCGAATTACGTCTCACCAATGTTACCGAAGAGCTGCAAGAGTTAAAACATCACCTCCAGCAGCAATTGCTGACTAAAAAACAATTAAAAGTTTACGAGAAAGAATGTAAAGACGCGCAAAAAGCGAAAGATAAGCAAGTCGAACCAGAATCAACATCGAGAGCTTATGTCATCGACTTTAAGGGCAGTATTGATGCTCATGAAGTGACCTCATTACGGGAGGAAATCAGTGCCATTTTGACCATAGCAACGCCAGCGGATGAAGTGATCATTAATGTCGAAAGCGGCGGAGGCATGGTGCATGGTTATGGCTTAGCGGCAAGCCAACTCGACCGCTTGCGTCAGGCGAATATTCCCTTGACAGTGTGCGTAGATAAAGTGGCAGCGAGTGGCGGCTATATGATGGCCTGTGTGGCCAATACTGTCATCGCGGCGCCGTTTGCCATCGTCGGCTCTATTGGGGTCATTGCTCAAATCCCTAATTTCAATAAATTATTGAAAAAGCATGATATTGATTATGAACAACACACTGCTGGTGATTTCAAGCGCACCTTGACCGTGTTCGGTGAAAATACCGATGAAGGCCGCGCTAAATTCCAAGAGGAATTAGAAGCCACTCATGAATTATTTAAGACCTTTGTCGGTCAATATCGCCCGCAGTTAGACTTAGCCAAAGTGGCGACCGGTGAGCATTGGTATGGTCAGCAAGCCTTAATGTTAGGCTTGGTCGATAAACTCAGTACCAGTGATGATCTCTTGTTAGGCTTAGCCAATGAAAAAACCGTGGTGAAGGTACGCTATCAAATGAAGAAGAAGTTAGCCGATAAAATTGCCCACGGTGCTTCTGTGTCTATCAATGCCATTTTCAATAAGTTGGCCGAAAAAAATCAGTCATTATCTTAAGCGCTGACTCCAGCTCCCCCAGTGCATCTTAAGGGCGCTGGTATCAAAAAGCCTGTAATACAGGCTTTTTTTATGGCGATTGACCATCAACACTTGAAATCAAACAAACGTTTGTTAAATTGGTGTTAAGGTGGTTTGATGGGGATAACAATGTTTGGTTATAAGGCGCAAGCCACGGTTGGAGATCAGGCTTATCCGGCTTATGAACTGCGCATTATGCTCGCAACCTTAGTGAAGTACTTACCGCCACAGTCGCCTTTAATCTCGCAGCTTTATCAAGAGTTACAGCTAAATGAAGCCAGCTTGGCTAAATGCGCCTATGTCAAAGTGTGGCAGGTACACTTGGCGATGCAATTCGCTCGGCAGAGCCTTGGCAACGCTGCAGGTGCGCTTATTGGTCAAGAATATCACCCCAAAGATCTCGATTTATTGTTGCCGCACTTCCCGCAATTCACCTGCTTACAAGATTGCTTTTTATTCATCCTTAAACACCCCAAATTGGTGGGGAGTTTATCTGATTCTATGGTGATGGATGATGGCGATTACTTAACGGTGCGCTGGCTCAATAACAGCCGTTTGCCACGACAATTGTATTGTGATTTATTCGTGCTAAGTATCACCGCACTGGTCACCGTTGCCCGTCACTTAACCGCTGAAGCAGTTTGCTTTGATGAGGTTGATTTACATGGGGAAGGTTGCGATGTTGCTATGTTTCCACAGTTGACCCAGTCGTTAAATATGGTGCATGACGTCTGTCAATGGCGCCTGAGTAAGCGTTGGTTAGCGTTGCCGATTACCGCCGCGACGCCTTTATTGCCGACGCCATTAGATTTGCCAGTGACTCACTCCATTAGTGATCAAGTATTAACCCTGTTACGTGAGCGCAGTCCCATCATACCGGCATTTGCTCAAGTTGCGTTGGCGCTCAATTTAAGTGAGCGCACCTTAAGGCGTCGATTAGCCCAGAGTAATATTAGTTATCAATTGTTAGTGGATTTGGTTCGTAGTCAGGCGGCCTTAGATCTGATTATCCAAGGACAGCTGAGTGTTAACCAAATTTCAGAGCAATTGGGTTATGGTGATGTGTGTCATTTTCGCCAAAGTTTTAAGCATTGGCTTGGCTTACCACCCGGGTATTTTCGTAAATAATCTGCCGCGTATCCAAGTGGGTAAGTGAGGCTAATTTGATGGGTTTAGCGGGCTAATTCGAGCGGATAAACGCCCAGCGGTCAAGGGTTCGACCGATGGGCGTAATCGGTGTTTACTGAGAGCAGCTTGCGGCAGGTAGTCGCTTAATCCACTCATTGATCAGGGCAACCCCTTCATCGTGACTTAAGCTGCGACCAATCTCTGGCATGCGATCACCTGGGTTAGTCGTATCCATTCTAAAGTGCATGATGGATTCTTCCGGCTTACCGGGTACTATATCAAAGCCCAAGTTACCGCCACCATAAGCGACCGGTGACTTACAGGTACCATGCGCGTAGGCATTTTCACTGTCATAGGGACGCCAATATTCCAATTTTAGACCTGTGTTGGAGGCGTTACCTTCTGCGCGATGACAATGAGCACAGTTAATATCTAAATAGCCCTTAGCGGTAGCCATTAACTCACTATCGGATAACGCGCTAATGGTATCGGCATCCATGTCATCAAACACGGGTTGCTTATCCACTTGGGCTAAATCCGGCAATTGACTCAAAATGCCGGTCTCTTGCCAATGACTGAGTTGATTCACCGCGCCATCTCCATAATCAACCAGATTGTTTAAATGCCTCGCCTTGGGACCGATAGGCATAAACACCGAGTTGGCATCGCTGGTGGGTTTGTATTGATGACACTGTTTACATTGGTTGGTGGATGGCACCACATAGTCAAAGGCTAAGGTTTCGCCATTGTGAGTCAGCGACTTGGCCTGAATGGCCCCTGGTTTGGTTAACACTGCATCGGTTTTGTCAGCGTTCCACACAAAGGGTAGTGCGGTCCAGCCAGTGGCTCGTTTAATCAGCAAACGTGTTTCGATAAGCTCTTCGTTGGCAAATCCGCGGTTAGCGGTGTTTTGCGGTAACGCAAAGGTTTTTGTAATGACAGTGCCGACAGGAAAATCAAAACTTTCATTTTGAGAGTACACCGCAGCGTGTTCATTGGGCACAAACACGAATCGATACTTAGATGCAAAATCGGTAAATAACTGAGTATTCAACCAATATGGCATACCGCCGGATTGCGGGTTGGTGGTGGGGTTGCTCTTATCGGCAAACAAATTGTAGTCCGAGAGTTTAGGGCAATTAGCGCCTAATAGGCCCTCCCAATTCACTTGGCTGGAAGTCGCTGTACATAAGGCTTGATCACCATCGCCTACCAAGCCGCCTTCACCTTCACCTATGCTGCCACCACCGCCAACCAGGTTGCCACCATCACAGCCTTGAGTGTCATCGTCAACACCACAACCAAAGATTTGAGTACCAAAGGTCACAGTATGAACTGGCAAGCTGACTTGCGCACAGTTGAGTAAGTTGGTGCCTTTGCGCTCATAGAGTACATCGGCAATGTTAGTGTCGGTGTTGTCATTGCTATATAACTGGCCGATGGAGACATCGCCGTTATTTTGGGCACACACATTGTCACTGCCATCACTGGCAAAGGGCAATTCTTGTAAGCCTAAATAAGCGGCCGTACCATTGTTTGACAGTAACTCACCTAAGCCGTCGTACAAGATGCCCGGCATATCGCCATGGGTAAGCACATAGGCTTGAATAATGTCTTTGATCAAATAGCCATTGGGCTTGGAGCCATAATCTTCAATAATGTTGTTGTGCAAATATATATTGCGCGGTGTTGGCCGCCAACCATCGCTAATAGCTTGCCCTGGCTGGCCATAACTGCCGACAAAGGTTTGGATATCTGGCTCGGCAATGAAGAAGCTACTGACGGTCACGCCGAGCGTATCATGGCCAGTAATGGTGTTATCGAAGATTTCGACATCATCAGTCGATAACACGATAATACCTGTTCCCGGAGGTACGATATGCACCCCCGCGGGGTTGGCTGATGCATTGGCAAAATTGGGGGTGTTGTTGTCATACACCTTGTTATTAAAAATACGCACGCTAGAACCGTATCTCTGGTTACCAATAGGTAAGTCAAAGATGAGAATACCGCCGGTATTGCCCATGGCTTCGTTGTCATAAACATCGGCGTATTTGGAGTTTTCGATTTCAATCCCAGCCACGTTTTCTTTGGCAATATTACGACGAACCACAATATATTGTGATTGACCCACATAAATACCCGCGTCGGCACTGCCGCGGACGTAGCTGTCTTCAATCAAAATGTTTTCACATTCTACTGGGTATAAGCCATACGCCCCATTGTCTTTATCGAGTTCGCCTTCCCAAATCGTGGCGACCCGTCTTAAGATAATGCCATTGGTATTTTTAAGCTTAATCCCATTATTTTTGGCTTCGTTAACGGCCAGATCTTGAATGATGATATTACGGGCATTTTCTACCAGCATGCCATCGCCTGAATTGGCATTAGCAAAGTTAAGTATGGTTTGATCCATGCCATAGCCGGTGATGGTAATGTTGTTAGCAAAACTGCCATCACCGTCGACATCGCCATCGAATAACAAGGTCGATTCAATCATAAACTCGCCTTTGGGCAAGGCAATGACATCACCACTTTGCGCATTAATGAGCGCTTCTTGAATTCGGGCCGTTAAATTGTCACCGGCTTCGATGATAATTGCACCCTCAGGAAAGGGGGTGGTGGGTTCGACGGTTGGTGGTGGGGTTACTTCGACCACCGGAGTGTTGTCATCACTGCCACAACCTGAAAGTGATAGGGCAATGGCGCTGGCAAGTAAACTTGGCAATAGCCATTGAGGGGTCTTGTTGGACATAGCATCTCCTGCTTTTCATTGTTATTGATAATAGATTGCACTGCCAGACCAGATATTCAATGTGAAATCTGGCCACAATTATTTAACAATTGGGTGGGGGAGGTAGCTTTCTTACTTAGGTGTATGTTTTTGTTAGTAAAAAAGTATCAGCCGAACTCGGCTGATACCTGTGCAAGAAGTTAGGCTAAGTAACTCAGGTGTTGATGGAAACGTATCATCAATTCATCTTGATGCTGATTTAAACCAATATCCTTAGCGAATTGTTGCAGTAACTGCTCGACTTGGTTCACAAAACGGCCATAGCAGCTATCAAATTGGTCATTGGCTCTCGCCACGAGTATAAATTCAGCGGTGGCAACTAATTTATCGGCTTGCCAGTGACTGACAAACTCTAAGTCATTGGCGCTGGGGTCGAAGCCTAACATCACCACATCATGCTGGCTTTGCTGTTCGCTAAATTTACTGTTACGAACTAAGCCCAATTGGCCATTCGCGACCATGGCGGCATGCTTGATCTGACTCTGATCCAAGGCGCTCGAGAACTTATCTTCTAAGCCTTGATACAAGGATGCAATGTTATGGTCATTGGCTAAACGGGCGATTAAGGCACGACTGAGCGGTAAGCTTACGGTAACAAAATTGAGGCTGTTAACGTCAGTGGGTAACACACACTCACGGGCTTGGTAACGCAGAGGTAAGGCGCGGAATTTATACCCAAAACTCTGCTTATTTCCTTTGTGGCGCGCGAACATGTCGTAGGCCAGATGCTGGTGGTCACGAATTTTAATATCTAATTCCAGCTGGGTGGCTTGCTTAAATTTAGCAATTAATTGCTGCACCTTGATATGGAAGTTGGCGGAAGTTGCGCGAATATCATCACCGGTCGCCAAGCATAATATTCTGATCTTGCGCGGCGCTTGATCCGCCGTGTGAATGAGGTTTCTGGCTTCATGACAGCTTGGATTGTAGAAAATAAACACCTGATTGGCATTCTCAATGCAATAGGATTCGCTGTTATGGCGCACTAGCGGCAATTTATCATTCGCAATGATATGGCAGTTAAAGATCTCAGCCTCATCAGCTAGGGTAAAAATTGCCTGAGTCATGGCGTCAAGCGAGCTAAAGGCTTGTTCTATGGCCGAGGTGTAATGGAACTCGGCGCTGATGTACTGCACGGTGCGGGTATCAATGGGAACATACGCTTTTTGTAAATGGCGAGAAGACATACTTACTCCTTGTAATTGTCACGTTATCCAAGCCTAGCAAGAGATTGTGAAGATAAAGTTGCGCTAGCTCTAGCATATAACAAATAGCTGAATTTTTGATGAAAATGTGGACATGATCGCACCAAGGTGCGACATGATGTCGCACTTGATCTGCTCCTGCTGTTCACCCTCCCGTAAGCTCTGCACAATGCCAGCCATATCAGCCTCATAGCGGCGAGTGTCAATGTGATGGTCATGGTTGACCACAACAAAAAGGATGAAGATGAACAAGCTAATCTTAAGCAGTGCCATTGCCAGTGTGTTGACTGGTATGTCGATGACGAGCGTAGCGCAACCACTGGATTGTGACAGCCCTCAGGGGTGTGATGAGCGGATGGTGGTGAAAGGCGAGCTGATGCGGCAACCTTTGACTGTGGTGACCGATCCCAAAAAACCGCGATTACCTTTGCCATCCTATGATGGCGCCGGATTTTTAAAGACTATTCCTGGATTTAGCATCAATCGTAAAGGCGGTGGTGGCGGCGATCCCTCCTTGCGTGGCTTAGGTGGCTCACGAATTAATATCGTCGATGATGGTCAGCAAACCTATGGCGCTTGTGGTGGGCGTATGGATCCTCCGACCGCGTATATTTACCCTGAGTCTTATGACAGCATCGAGGTGATTAAAGGGCCACAATCTGTGCGACATGGCCCAGTGGGGTCGGCGGGAACCGTGTTGTTTAATAAAGACAGACATAGTTTTATCGAGCCGACGACCACAGGGCGTGGCAGTGTGACTGCGGGCAGTTTCGATAGGCTGGATTATATTGTCGAGTTACGCGGGGGAGATGAGCACTATTATGTGGATCTCGATGCCAACCAATCATCAAGCGATCATTATAAAGATGGTCAAGGCAATTTAGTGCAGTCCAGTTATGACCGTCGCAATATGGATTTGGCCTTAGGTTGGACGCCGTCAGATGACAGTGTCGTCGAACTGAGTTATGGCAAGTCGGATGGCGAAGCGGAATATGCCGACAGATCTTATAAGGCTCGGGCGATTGAAAATGAAAACTTCACCTTATTAATCGAACATGAGTTTGCTGGTGAGTACCTGCAGTCGCTAGAGTTTCAAGCTTACAGTAATGACAATGATCATATCATGGATGATTTTGACAAGAACCTGACCAACAACTCTGGCGCCCATGTTAATCGCTCCACTGCTGGCGCTCATTTATGGGGTGAATTTGCCGTGGGTGATCTGACCGTGATGACGGGCATGGACATGCAGGATTCGACTCACCAAGTCTTTAAAGTGGCGCCGAGTCTTGATGGCAGTTTGGATGATTTGCTGGCAGGTAAATTAAAGGATGATTTAAGTTATCTGCAGTTTGGGGTATTTGCTGAATTTGAATATCGCATCGATGGTATCACGCTCGTCTCAGGGCTTCGTTATGATCGGTGGCAGACTGATTTATTGATGCCGCAATCGCAACAACGAGATGACGATCTCTACAGTGGTTTTGGCCGCATTGAGCATGCGATTGGTCATCACCAATATTATATGGGGCTTGGCCATGCTGAGCGGATGCCAGATTATTGGGAGTTATCTAAGTCGCAGATCGATATACCCACGGCAAAAACCTTTGATATTTCACCTGAAAAAACCACTCAATTAGATTTTGGCTGGATTTATAACCCAGGCGACCTGACCTTCTCCAGCGCCTTCTATTATGGTGAGATACACGATTACATTTTAATTCAAGCGTTCAAAACCGCCAATGGCGATAAGAGCCAGACCGCGCGTAATATTGATGCCACCATCTGGGGCGGAGAATTAGGTATGGCGTGGCAAATTAGTGAGGGTCTTGATACTCAAATCAGTCTGGTATACGCCCATGGTGACAATGATACAGATGCATTGCCGTTAGCGCAGGTATCGCCATTAGAAGGTCGAGTCACCATAGATTACAGCTTAGGAGATTGGCGTTTTGGGCTTTTATGGCGCTTGGTGGATAACCAAGATCGTGTAGCTGCGGGCCAAGGCAATATTTCCGGCCTTGATCTCGGTGAGAGTGCGGGATTTGGCACCATAGCCTTAAATGCGGCCTGGCACAGCGGCGATCATGTGCGCCTGAGCTTAGGGGTAGAAAACCTGTTTGATAGAGAGTATGCCGAACACATTAGTAAGTCTGGCGCCATCAATGATGTTGGCTTACCTATGCTGAGGGTCAATGAACCAGGTCGCAATGCGTGGTTGAAGCTGGAGTATTTGTTCTAGCTCGAGAGCCGTAAGGCCGCCCTTAACTTAGCAAGTAAGTGAAGGGCGGTTTCTAGACAATATCACTTATAAGTCAATACCAAAGCCAATAATGAACTGGTAGTCATTTTGCTTAGGCAAGAGACCGCTGCTATCGGCTTTCGGATCTTGAGTGTGATCCCACACAAAGGATAAATCCAAATCAAAGGTATCGGTTAATTCTACCGATAAGGTGCTCACGGCATGGTGAGTGTAACCGCCAGACGCTTGATTGCCGTACTGCATCCGATATTGAGCAGTAAAATCAATGTCGCTGGTCAGTTCGGTGTCAAACACGGTATCTAACACTAATGAGGCTGATGATTCGTCTTGGGCTTGACCAACTTCGACTTGTTCATATCGAGTGTAGGTATAGGCCGGACCGCCTGAGATACTCCATTCCGTTTTACTGTTATCTATGATGTTATAACCGATACCCGAACCGAGCGTGGTTCGATAATCTAAGTTTAAGAATGGATCGCGGTAGACTTCAGCGAACACTGGGCGCAAATAAAATTGCTTAGAAATAAACCAGTCAAAATTCGAATTAAGACGATGGTTATTGGTGGTGCTGGTACCGTCAGTACGGCTATAGTTGCCGATATAATCGGCGTTAAACCGAGACTCAGTGGTGCGACGGCTGGTTTTCGCCAGGGCGGAGTAATCAAGCTGCGAAGTATTACCTGAGCGCAAGTTAGCCCCTAAGGTGATCTTGCTTGACCAATAGTTGGCTTCAGTGGCCTTACCGGCAATGATGGTCATAATTTGGCTCGGGTCAAATTCCACGCCATCAAGATAGGCCTTGCCTTGGCTAATGGTTAACTTACCCGAACGGGTGCTTAAATCAGTAAAGCCAACGCTAACAACCCCTGAACTTTGTACCCAGCTGATATCATCCCAGTCTAATTCGAGGGTATCTAAGGTATCGCTTTCAAACTCCAGCTTATCGTCATATAGGTGCTTGATTTCACCTTTAAGTATTTCATCTGAGGTTAATTTAACCCAGTCAAACTCACTGTTTGATGGCAGTTGGAGAAGCGCTAAAGCTGACTCTTCGGTATGGGCGTAAACAGGTAGGGCAATAGCAAGACTGCTTGCCATAACACAAAGGGGTAAAGCATAAAAACGCATAGCATTCTCCGTTGATTGAGGGACTCAGGCTGAGCCCCGCAAAAAACGCATCATTTTATCGGCAAATTTGCGGAAATCAATCATGACGATTGCGGCAGGTTTACTCGTCAATATTTTTAACAATATAAGGCTGCATCCATTGATTGATTAACGGTTGCGCCTCGGCATTCGGGTGAATGCTATCACGTTGCATCAAATGCGATTTAGGCGCAATGTCCGTCATAAAAAATGGAATGAGCTCAACCGCCATCTTGCTAGCAATATCTTGATACACTTGATTAAATTTTTGACTATAGCGCGGTCCGTAATTCGGTGGCACCATGATTTCAGTGAGCAGCACTTTGGCATTGGCTTGCTGTGACAATTGAATTAATTGTGTAAGATTTTCTTTTAGTTGTTGTGGTGGAAAGCCGCGCAAGCCATCATTACCGCCAAGTTCAATCACCACGAGGTCGATGGTTTGGTCGGTAAATAAGGCGGGCAGACGCCTTAACGCGCCGCTGGACGTTTCGCCGCTGACTGAGGCGTTGATGATGTGATGCTGTGGTAGGTCATCTTGTAATAATTGAACCCAGCCTTGTTCCTCCGAGATCCCGTAGGCGGCACTGAGACTGTCACCCAAGATCAGGATATTGGCCGCATAGCTCGACGTTGCAATAATGAGCGAGGCGAGGGATAAAAGCAGTGATTGCTGCAGCAAAGTACATAAGGATTTTAGTGTGGAAAACAATATCATTAGCTCAATCAACCTTGAAAAGACAGTCCAGACCCAAGAGGGCGATTTGACTATCCTGGGGGGCATTAATCTTGAAGTCAAGTCAGGGGAAACTGTCGCCATTATTGGCCCTTCTGGCTCTGGCAAGTCCACCTTACTCGGGCTCTTGGCGGCGATGGATACGCCGACGTCTGGGGATATTATTCTTGATGGTGTCTCCTTGGCGGGTTTAGATGAAGAAGCCAAGGCTCGGGTGAGAAAAAATAAACTGAGTTTTATTTTTCAGTCCTTTTTGTTAGTCGATACCTTAAGCGCACTCGAAAACGTGATGTTGCCGGCTGAATTAGCAGGCGTAAAAGACGCCAGAGCCCAAGCCCAATCATTACTCGACAAAGTCGGCCTGAGTCATCGAGTCAATCATTTACCCAAGCAATTATCCGGTGGTGAACAGCAACGGGTGGCTATTGCTCGCGCCTTTATTTGCCAGCCTAAGGTGTTGTTTGCCGATGAGCCCACCGGCAATCTTGATGCTAATAATGGGGACAAAATTGCCGACATGCTATTTGCCATGAATCAAGACAGCCACACCACCTTAGTGTTAGTGACTCATGATGAAAAACTGGCCCGTCGTTGCCAACGACAGTTACTGATGCAAGAGGGCAGACTCACCGAAGTCACTGAACCTGCTCAAATCGTGGAGGCCTAATGACCAATAACGCTCCGCTCGCCTGGCGCTTATTTACACGAGAGTTAATGCAAGGGCAATTACTGTTGATCATTTTTGCCATTACCTTGGCGGTGATGGCTGTCAGTGGTTTAGCCGGTGTCAGTGACCGTTTACAGGCCGCCATTAGGGCACAAGCGTCTGAATTTATTGCCGCTGATCTGAGCCTTGACTCACCGCAAGCCATTGATGAGACCTGGTTGCAACACGCCGACAGCCTCGGCTTGTATGTGGCGACCAACCTGATTTTTAATTCGATGTTATTTCACGATGACAAGTTTCAGTTGGTGACTGTTCGCGCCGTGGATGAACATTACCCCCTCAAAGGTCAGATTGAGCTAGAGTCTGGTCATACCGCGCAATTGCCCCAAAGAGGACAAATGTGGTTTGAAGGGCGATTGGCAGGCTTATTAGGTCAGCCACAATCGTTGGAGCTTGGGCTGTCGCAGTTTCAATTAACGCAGGAGATCCGGCGGTTACCGGATGCGGGTTTTAACCCATTTGCCCAATCGCCAATTGTGTTGATCTCGATAAAGGATGTGGCCGCGACGCAAGTGTTACAGCCGGGAAGTCGGGTGACCTACCTGTATCAATTTGCCGGTGATGACGCTGCCTTAGCGGCATTTAGAGACTATTTAACCCCGTTAATGAACAACTCTCAACGCTTGGTGGATGTTGGCTCTGGCGAATCACCGATTGCTCGAGCCATTCATCGGGCCGAGCAATTTTTACTGCTCGCCAGCTTATTGGGGATTGCTTTGGCGTGCGCCGCGATTGGGATTGCCGCGCAGCGCTATTGTGAGCGCCATTATGATGTGGTGGCCATGCTCAAGACCTTTGGTGCCAGCAGCGACCAAATTCGGGCGATATTCGGCTTACACTTGCTGTTAGTGAGTCTCGCTGGCATCAGCGTCGGCTTATTGCTGGGGTGGTTACTGGATATTGGCGTGAGCCAGATGTTACCTGCCGAGTTAACCGCGGTCAGCCCAGACTGGTGGCGACCGGCAGGGCTGGGTTTTATCACTGGCCTGGTTAGCGCGTTTATGTTTTCTGTGTATCCGCTCTGGCGCTTATTGGCTATCCCGCCGCTGCGGGTGTTTCAGGCCCAATTGCAAGGGCGGGTGATGGGTCAGTGGTTGCACATTATCATGAGCATGTCTGCCATGGGCTTATTAGGTTATTTATATAGCCAGAATCTGGTGTTGACCCTCTCGGTATTAGCCGGTGGCGCGTTACTGGGTATTTTGCTGGCGATCTTAGGCGGCCTGATGATCCGTTTAGGTCATGGTCTGGGCATGCGCACCACTAATCCTTGGCAGTTAGCACTGGCAGGATTACGCCGCAGAGCGCGGCAAAATGCGGTGCAATTGGTCGGATTTTCCAGTGCTTTGGTGCTACTGTTGACCATTTTGGCGTTAAGAAATGATTTGCTCAATGAATGGCGCTCGCAACTGCCAGAAAACGCCCCTAATTATTTCTTAGTCAATATCGCGCCCAATGATCAGCAAGCCTTAAGTGATTTCTTTGAACAACAACAAATCGCACTGGGTGACATCTATCCCGTGGTGCGGGCTAGGTTGGTGGCAATCAATGGTGAAACCTTGATTTCCCGTGCCATGGAACAACAAGGGCAAAGTGGACGCGTAGGTATCGATAGGGAGCTTAATTTAAGCTGGCGCGATGATGTTCCACCTCACAATCAAATTATTGCGGGGGCGTATCAACAGCAACCTGGTGAGGTGTCGGTCGAGTCGAAAGTGGCCGAACGCTTGGGGTTAACCTTGGGAGATGTGTTAAGTTATCGCATCGATAATCAACCGTTAGACGTCACAGTCACCAGCATTCGTAAAGTGCGGTGGGAGAGTTTGCAGCCAAACTTCTTTATGTTGTTCCATCGCGACGATTTGGCCCCATTTGCTTATACCTCAATGACCAGTTTTTACTTGCCCGACAGTGAACGCCATAAAGTTCTGAGCCTAATTCAGGGCTTCCCGACGTTAGCGATAATTGATGTGGGTGCCATGATGACGCAACTGCGGGGCATTGTTGACCAAGTGTCGGTGTCATTAAGCTTAGTCTTGGTGCTGGTTTTGGCGGCCAGTAGCTTAGTGTTATTTGCGCAAACGGAAGCGGGAATGGCGCTGCGGCAGCGTGAATTGGCGGTATTACGCACCTTTGGTGGCAGCGGGCGCTTATTAAAAACGGCCACGGCGTTAGAATTCGCCTTGTTGGGGGGGATTTCAGGGATATTAGCCGTGGTGGTGTCAGAATTCACCTTGTATCTACTGAAAACACAAGTATTTGAGTTAACAGTTATTTGGCATCCGAGCTGGTGGATTGTGGCGCCATTACTTGGCGCTGTCGTGGTGGCGTTATTGGGGTTATGGCGGTGTCGGCGCTTGCTGAAAAAGAGTTGCCGGCAATTGTTAACTGATTAACGCGGGCACCTGTCATGCCCCCTGACCATGAATAAGGGCCATCAAACGTTGCGCGTTGATGGCCCTGAGGTTTATCACTTATATCAAGGGTATTTTTAGATTTCAGCGGCGTCACGAATGCGCTCGAGGCGCTCTTGTTCTTCGTCAAACGCGGCCCGAATTTCATCTAGCACTGAATCCACATCAGCGCTGTGTGTCGGCGCGTCAAAGTGACCGGTCAGTTGAGTATCCGCGACCAGTTTGCCTTTTTCATACAAGCTCCAAATTTCTTCGGCGTATTGGCTAGCGAGCAACACTGGCGCAAATTGACCGTAATACTGGGTCATGTTATTGACATCGCGCTGGAGCATGGCCTTGGCGTTATTATTGGCGGCAGCATTGACCGCTTGGGGTAAATCAATAATCACTGGGCCTTGGTCATCGACGAGCACATTAAATTCTGACAAGTCGCCATGAACCAGACCGGCGCAGAGCATACGCACGATATCTTGCATCACGGTGGCGTGATCCCTAATGGCTTGCGCTTGGGATAACTCGACATCATTTAGGCGAGGAGCCACATCACCATTGGCATCGGTGATGAGTTCCATCAAGAGCACGCCATCGAAACAACCGTAAGGGGTGGGTACCCGCACATTGGCGTCAGCTAAGGTAAATAACGCATCAACTTCGGCATGCTGCCATGCACTCTCTTGCTGATCTCGACCATATTTAGAGCCTTTCTCCATGGCGCGTGCCCGGCGGCTATTGCGGCTTTTTCGGCCTTCTTGATACTGAGCGGCTTTTTTAAAACTGCGTTGATTGGCTTCTTTATAAACCTTGGCACAGCGGATTTCTTGGCCGCATTGCACCATATAGACCGTGGCCTCCTTGCCACTCATCAATTGGCTGATCACTTGGTCAACCAAACCGTCATCCACTAACGGTTGTAAGCGTTTAGGTATTTTCATTGCGCCGTTATACCTTAGTTACTCCTTGGAAGATATATTCACACTACAAATTTAGCCAAAATAAGGATTTGCTAGAGAATTACGGTTACTTGGCTGCATCACAGTGACGATTTTTTAGTATAGAAGTAATTCTCCAGCGCGCATTGACTGTGTTATTTAGGGGCGTGATTGTGGATAAATGTCTTGCAGCGCAGCGGCCAAGTCTGGAAATTTGAAATGAAATCCTTGCGCGATTGCCCGCTTAGGCAGTACCCATTGTCCTTGAGTTAATAACATGGCACTTTCACCCAATAAGACGTTGAGCATAAACGCAGGCATAGGGAGGCAAGTCGGGCGCTGTAATTGTTGGCCCAGGGCTTGGGTAAATTCACGATTACTGACGGGATTAGGCGCCGTGGCATTATACAGACCATGGTAGTGCGGATCATGGATGCAGTGTTGTAGCAATGCCACAAGATCATCGATATGCACCCAGCTCATGCCCTGATGACCATCAGCAATTTTGCCACCTAACCCTAAGGAAAATGGCAATTTCATTTTGGCCAAGGCGCCGCCATCACCCAGGACAATCCCAATTCTGATGAGAGACACTCGGGTCAATGATGATTGCGCTGCTAGGGCTTTTTGCTCCCAAGTGCGACAGATTTCTTGAGCAAAATCTAACGGCGGCTCAATCGCAGTCGCTTCATCGACCGCATGGGGTTGGTTGGTGCCATAAATGCCGACGGCCGACGCATTGATCAATACCCGTGGTTTAGGGGTTGATTGTGCTATTAAGTTGACTAAATTATCGGTGGTTTGCCAGCGACTTTGGCAGAGGATTTGTTTTTGGGAAGCGCTCCAACGTTTACCTATGATGGGCTCGCCAGCCAGATTAATTATCACATCAATATCATTAACATCTTTGATTGCATCGAGCGGGTACAGGCTAACATTGGGGTGGGGGATAGCCTGACGTCCATGGGGCGCCTGACGACTCACCACGATGAGCTCATCACTGGCAGGCAGTGATTTGATCAAATGATGGCCAATAAATCCAGTGGCACCGGTCAGCAGAATTTTCATTGAATACTTCCTATTTTTCTTTAGGCTACATAACTAATACTTGATATGCTCAAGCTTTGTTCAGTTTGAGTTTGAAAATTCACATATTTTTTATAGATTAACACATTGGGTTAATCACAGGGAGCAGGGCATGGCACGATTAGATGGAGGATCGCTGGCACTAAGAGGTTTCGCGTTATTGGCATTTTTGGTGGTGATTTTAGCCGGGGTGAAAGCGGCTAGTGGCATTGTGGTTCCCTTTGTGTTGTCGTGCTTTATTGCGGTGATTTGTAATCCAATGATACGGCTGCAAACGCGATTTAAAATTCCTAAACCGATTGCGGTGACCGTATTAATGCTGATGATTGTGTTGCTTGGATTATGGTTAACAACCGTTGTGGGCAGTTCCATCAATGATTTTTCTAAGCAGCTTCCCCATTATCAAGCGCAATTAGTCTCTGAATTTTCTGGTTTTTTACAAACACTGCAAGATTGGAATATTCACATTTCCAAAGAAAAAGTGTTGGCGTATTTTGACCCCGGGGTGGCGTTATCAATGACCACCAATATGTTGTCAGGGGTCGGCAATGTCATGGCGAATTTGTTTCTTATCATTTTAACCATTCTGTTTATGCTGTTTGAAGCCGATGATTTACCCAAAAAATTGCACTTGGCGTTGGACGATCCCGATATGCGCCTTAAACAAATCGATAAAGTGTTGCAGTCTATCAACCAGTATATGGTGATTAAAACTTTAGTCTCATTAGCCACCGGTGTTGTCGTGGGTTTGGGTTTATGGATTATTGGGGTTGATTACGCGCTGCTGTGGGGGGTTATTGCGTTTTTATTTAACTATATCCCCAATATAGGTTCGATTATTGCAGCGGTGCCTTCGGTGTTACTGGCCTTTGTCCAGTTGGGCAGCGCTGAAGCGGGCGCGGTGGCCTTACTGTATTTGGGCGTTAATATGGTCATGGGAAATTTTGTTGAGCCTAAGTTTATGGGACGCGGCTTAGGCCTCTCAACCTTAGTGGTATTTTTATCATTAATTTTCTGGGGCTGGTTACTGGGCTCGGTGGGAATGTTATTATCTGTGCCCCTGACCATGATAGTCAAAATCGCACTGGAATCGAGCCAGAATGGCCGCGGCTTAGCTGTGCTTCTGTCTGATAAAGTCACTTAAGTGGCTATTCTGCTGCGGTTTAGCTTAATAAAGAAAAACTCATGCAATCGTTATCATCTGTATTATCTGCCATTCACTTGCCCCTTGGCGGCGATAGCCGTCGTTTATTTCATGGGCGCGGAGGCAAGGTCAAAGGCTTAGAACATATTTGCCTCGACTGGTTTGAACCTGTGGTGCTACTGACGAGCTTTAAGCCCTTAACTGAAGCTGAGCTCGATGATTATATCGCAGCGATTCAAGACTGGTGGTCGCCGCAATGCACTGAGTTGAATTTAGTGTATCAATGCCGTGCGGGCATCGACAGCCATTCTCAGGTGTTACTCGGTCAAGTGCCAGATCCCCATTGGATCTCTGAAGCTGGCATTCGTTATCGGGTACATATTGAACGCGGTCAAAACCATGGTCTGTTTTTGGATATGGCCAATGGCCGACGTTTTGTGCAGCAACATGCTCGCGCCAAGAAAGTGCTTAATCTATTTGCCTACACCTGTGGCTTCTCCTTAGCCGCGTTAAAGGGGGGCGCCACTGAAGTGGTCAATATTGATATGAGCAAAGGCGCTATTGCCATTGGCAAACAAAATCACAATGAAAATAATTTTACTGGCATCAGTCGCTTCTTACCTCATGATATTTTCAAATCTTGGGGCAAACTGAAAAAGTTAGGTCCCTATGACCTGATCATTGTCGATCCACCGAGCAATCAGAAAGGCAGCTTTGTGGCCACTAAAGATTACGTGCGCTTACTGAGACGCTTACCAGAATTGCTGAGCCCTGACGCTGAACTCTTACTGTGTTTAAATGCACCTGAGCTATCAATGGCCTTCTTACAACAACAAGTGGCAGAGGCGAGCCTTAAACTGCAATGGCTCGAGCGTCTACCCAATCCTGAGGTGTATGCTGATGTGGATGAAGAGCGCTCGCTTAAGGTATTACGCTACCGTTTAGTGCCCGCACACTGAAAGTCTTTCAGTGTTTATCACGGTTTTGCGGCCACATAGTGCTTAAGCAGTTGATATTTTCATTTTTACACCAACAGAAGTGAAAGTTTTCTGTAATTCACTCAAGAAACTGGGTATACTCTAAACAACAGGCTGTCACATGATGACGTCAATCAGGTAATCCAGACAAAATGCCAACATAGGCATGTCGCAGACCTCGACCCTACGGAGTAGTTATGGAAAGCAATGAATATCAAGATGCTTATTATCAAGTGAAAGATGAAGTGATGGAGTCATTACCGGTTGAACTTGATGAAGAAGCCTAACTAGCGATTGAAGCTATCCATAAAAAAACGCAACCTAGAGTTGCGTTTTTTTATGCTGCGTTATCCGCGGGAATACTTGTCGTGAATAAACTCGGTGATAATCCAGCGGTTTTTGATTTTTTTCATCCGCACTATCCTATCATCAATCCACGGTCGATCGCCTTTCAGTCCTTCGAGCTTAATGGTCACTGTAGTTTCATCGGCGGATTTGCGAAAGAAGTCCAGATCCACCTCCATGATATCGAGGCTGACATTGGTCATAGGTAAGCTGAGCACATACCGTTGTATTTGAGTGGCTAAGTGATAATGACGCAGTACTTCGGCTAATTCAGGGGTGACATAGCGCGTGGCCGCTTCAACATCTTTATCAATATAAATGGCTTGAAAGAAACCTAAGGTGGTATTTTCAGGGGTGCTCGGGCCATCGATGGGTTGTTGGCCACAAGCGGAAATTAACCACAGAGTAAGAATTAGAATAAGGCGCATAAATCCATTTATCCATTTGACATAATAACTTACAGACTATTACCTATGGTATGTCAAGAACTGCGATACGACAAGCATGGCCATCAGAGGCTTGGCTGATTTTTTGAGCGATCAGATCGCGATCCGATCATTGAGGCTTGACAGTGGCCACCAAAAACAGCAATGCTTGATAACTTAGCTAAATACTTGTCCACAGATTCTGTGGACAAGTATGTTGAAGACTGAAGGTAACCAATGTAAGGCTATGTTTTTGCAGGATTTTTACTGCTGGTTATTTTTTGTGTCTTTTCATTTGCTGTGATTATTCCCGCGTATTTTCCCCACCTAAGCTCGCTAAAATACCGCTTTTCCTGCTGCTACCGTAAGTCAGCAATGAAGGTCGCTTGACTGATAGCGCACTTGCGCAAAATTGACTGGCGATGTGAACCAATAGATTTCAGTCGCCAGGGCAATAAATACAAAAACGCCGACAAATGTCGGCGTTTTTACGGATGACGATGAAACTAATTAACTTTACTGTTGATTAGCTTGAATCGCAGTCAGGGCGATGGTGTAGACGATGTCATCAACCAAGGCACCACGAGATAAATCGTTGACTGGTTTGCGCATGCCTTGCAGCATAGGACCAATACTGATCAAATCGGCGCTACGTTGTACCGCTTTATAGGTGGTGTTACCTGTGTTGAGATCTGGGAACACAAAGACGTTCGCTTTACCAGCCACTGGGCTGTTTGGTGCTTTAGAACGTGCCACGTTTGGCATCACAGCCGCATCATACTGCAACGGACCGTCGATGATCAGATCAGGACGTTTTTCTTTGGCAAGACGGGTTGCTTCACGTACTTTCTCAACATCGCTACCAGTACCTGATGTGCCAGTTGAGTAACTGATCATCGCTACTTTTGGCTCGATACCAAAGGCGATAGCAGATTCAGCAGATTGAATCGCGATATCAGCTAATTGCTCAGCATTAGGATCTGGGTTAATTGCACAGTCACCGTAAACCAAGACTTGATCAGGCATCAACATAAAGAAGATGGATGATACTAAGCTAGAACCTGGAGCGGTTTTGATTAACTGCAATGGCGGACGAATAGTATTGGCTGTGGTATTAACCGCGCCAGAAACGATACCGTCAACTTCGCCTTGAGCTAACATCATGGTACCCAGTACCATATTGTCTTGTAATTGCTCACGCGCAACCACTTCGGTCATGCCTTTGTTGCGACGCAATTCAACCAGCGGCTCAACATAGCGCTCACGCACTAACTCGGGATCCATGATTTGGATACCGGCACCTAAAGTGACGTTTTGCTGCAGAGCAATACGTTGAATTTCTTCTGGGTTACCTAACAAGACGCAACGAGCAATACCGCGCTCAGCACAAATGCTGGCGGCTTTGATGGTACGTGGTTCATCACCTTCAGGCAGGACCACGGTTTTATTCGCCGCACGTGCCATTTCAGTTAACTTATAACGGAAGGCTGGTGGCGATAAACGGTGCTCACGTGGTGAGTTTTCAGTGACGCTTTCGATCCATGCTTTATCCACATGACCGGCGACGAATTCTTGTACCAGTTCAATGCGCACGGCATCATCAACAGGGACTTCATGATCAAAGCGCTGAATGTTCAGCGATGTTTGCCATGTGTTTGAATCAATCAAGAATACTGGCAGGCCAGTTTCAAAGGCTTGCTCACACAATGCCATCACTTGTGGCTCTGGCTCGTAAGAACCGGTCAATAATAAAGCACCGATCTTAACGCCGTTCATGGCAGCCAAACAGGCGGCAACGATCACATCACTACGGTCGCCAGAAGTCACTAACAATGAGTCAGGCTTAAAGTGGCTAACCATGTTAGGAATGCTACGTGCACAGAAAGTCACGTTACGTAAACGACGGGTGTGCATTTCACCAGCGCTGATAATGCGAGCACGTAAGTGCTTCGCTAAATCAGAAGCGCGCGGCGAGACTAAATCGATATTGTATGGCACGCTACCTAAAATGCGCAGTGGGCTCTTGCCTGGTAGTTGGAACATATTAAATGAATCCAATCGGGCAGGGGCTTCACGGTCAAACATGTCAGTCAAGTCTGGACGGGTGCGACCTTCGTCATCAACCGGTGCACCAATCTTGTTGATAATGGCACCAATTAAACGTTTATTTTCGCTGCCACCCCATGCATTGAACGCAATTTCTAGGCGGTTCATCAATGCGGTTGGGCTGTCATTGCCAGGGGTTGCCACGAAAATAACGTCGGCATCCAAGGCCTTTGCCATGGTGTAGTTAACGTCGTCAGCAAATGAGTGACTGCGGGTCTGTACCAAAGCTTCAACAATCAGCGTCTCAGTATTGGCAGCGCATTCACTGGCGCGAGCAATGATTTGCTCCATCAGGATATCTTGCTCATCACCACGAATTAAGGCTTCGGCATGTTCCATGTCGAATGGCTCAAGTGGATTGACGGTTGGTGATTTGCTAAGAATCGTGGTTGAACGCTCAGGACCTGTGTCATGAGATCGTAACTGACTGATAGGCTTGAAAAATTGAACCTTAACGCCGTGACGTTCTAAGGCTCGGACCATGCCCAGACTGACAGAGGTCAGGCCAACACCGGTACCGATTGGGACGAGCATAATTTTACGAGTCATAAAAACCTCAAATTGAGTATGGCTTGGCAGATTGCAAACCAAGCAGGCCGCTCATAGAGCGGCCTGTTATTGACTGATTACTTAGAAATCAGACGGATAGCATCTTCAGCGATAACCCACTCTTCATTGGTAGGGATTACCATAGCAACGGTGCCTTCATCTTTAGTGATGATACCAGCGTTACCAAAACGAGCCGCCTTGTTGCGATCGCTATCAACGTTGAAGTTGAAGATTGACAGCATTTCCAATACTTTCGCACGGATTAAGTCAGAGTTTTCACCGATACCACCGGTGAAGATCACTGCGTCTAAGCTGCCTAAAGCAACAGTGTAAGAAGCAATGTACTTGGCTAAACGGTAGCAGAAGATTTCTAAGGCTAAGGTCGCGCCTTTGTGACCTTCAGCATAACCTTCTTCGATACCACGACAATCGTTGGTCAGCTCAGAAATACCCAGTAAGCCAGACTGCTTGTTCAGCATATCGTTAACTTCTTTAACGGTATAACCCAGTTGCTCAACCAAATGGAAAATGATTGATGGATCGAGATCGCCACAACGAGTACCCATGACCAGGCCTTCTAATGGAGTCATACCCATAGAAGTGTCAACGCTCTTACCGCCTTTAATTGCAGTCACAGAAGCGCCATTTCCTAAGTGAGCACAGATAACATTGGTTTCAGTGATATCTTTGTTCAATACTTTAGCGGCTTCGCGGCTAACGAATAAATGGCTAGTACCGTGCATGCCGTAACGACGTACAGCGTGCTCGCGATACAGCTTGTATGGCAGGGCGTAGATGTACGCGCGCTCTGGCATAGTCTGATGGAAAGCAGTATCAAATACAGCAACTTGTGGCAGGCTAGGGAAAGAAGCCATCGCGGCACGGATACCGATCAGGTGAGCTGGGTTATGTAAAGGTGCTAAAGAAGCGCAGTCTTCAATACCTTGCAGTACATGTTGATCGATGATCACAGACTGGGTGAACTTTTCACCACCATGAACAATACGGTGACCTACGGCTTGGATTTGAGCAGCCAATTCAGGGTGCGAAGCCAAAATAGTGTCAACGATGTACTCAACCGCTTCGCGGTGAGCGGTGAAGGCGCCTAATTGTGCTTCGTGCTTAGCACCGTTCACTTTCCACTTGATGCGAGAATCTTCTAAACCAAAACATTCTGCCAGACCAGAGATATGATCATCACCAGTTGCTGCATCCATGATAGCGAATTTCAGTGAAGAACTACCGCAGTTAAGAACCAAAACCAATTTGTTGGACATGTTAAAACCTTTTGCCATTCTATGAGTGTTACCACTCAACTACTGACTCCGAAGTGCTTCGGAGCACGGTATGCCCTTGTGGGCGAAGTTACTGTGTTTCTTTGACAGCAGCGTTTGGGTCTACCCCTTGGCTGTGCTAAGGTAACAACAGGTTTAGTTTTTTCTGGTGTCTACTTACGTTGAGCATATCATTACTCAAAACCATCCGCCTCGGTCATCGTTATATGAAGACTTGGCCTATGGTCAGACAATTGGGTTACTACTTTCCTGAGTACCGCGTTATGCGGGCGACTCAGTTGGCCTTACCCGTGACCCCTGTGTTGGCCATGGGTGTCATGTGCTCTCAGCTTTACCTATTAGGTTGGGATGTCTTCCCGCAAGCTTTAGCCATGACACTGTTTTTTCTCAGCTTGCCAGTGCAAGGACTGATGTGGTTAGGATGGCGAGCCCAACATCCTTTGCCGTTATCGTTATTCGATTGGGGCAATCAGTTGTCTGCAAAATTGCAGCAAATGGGCGTTCCTTGTCATCCTTTAGGTGCCAATGCCCGTTATCAGGACATGGCCACTATTCTTAAACTGGCCTTCGAGCGATTAGAACCCAAATATTGGGAAGAGCTCTGAGCAAGTATTAATCAATAGATCGCATTGAGGCCCATTTCAACAAAAACGGCCTTTATTTTTTCCATGGTGTCGCTGCTTGGTGGCGACACGTCATTAAGCTGATACTCATCGCCCAAGGCATCCCATTTATGCTTACCTAACTCGTGATAAGGCAGTAATTCGATTTTTTCGACATTACTCATGGGCTTAATAAATTCGGCCAAGGCGCGTGCGGATTCGATATCATCGGTATGGCCGCCAACGACCACGTAACGAATCCAAGTTTTTTGTTGTTTCTTTGCCAAATACTCAGCAAATTGTAATGTTCTGTGATTGCTTACTTTAGTGAGCAGGATGTGTTTGTCATCATCCATCTGCTTGATATCAAGCATCACTAAATCGGTATTCTCGAGCAGTTCATCGATAACCGGGGTATATTTGCGCAGCATGCCGTTGGTATCGAGGCAAGTATGTATGCCTTCGGCTCGGCAGGCTTTAAACCATTCATTAATAAAATCTATCTGCAGTAGGGCTTCGCCACCACTGGCTGTTACTCCGCCGCCGTTGGCATAAAAGCTCATATAGGCGCGGATTTGCTTCATCAAATCTTCGACGGTGACTTCTTTACCATCATGGGTATCCCAGGTGTCACGATTATGACAATACAAACAGCGCATCAAACAGCCTTGCATAAAGGCAATAAAACGGATTCCAGGTCCATCGACGGTGCCGAAGGATTCAATGGAATGAATGCGTCCTGTGATTGACATAGGGTCTCCTGATAAAAAGCGGCAGTGCGGATGCACTGCCGTGTCGTCTAACAATCTAAATCTTACAGAGACTTAGTGAAAGTACGGGTGATAACGTCACGTTGCTGCTCTGGGGTCAGAGAGTTGAAACGTACCGCATAGCCTGACACACGAATGGTCAGCTGTGGGTAGTTTTCTGGATGTGCGACTGCATCTTCCAGCGTTTCACGGTTCAGAACGTTAACGTTTAAGTGTTGACCACCTTCACGTACTTCGTTGTTAGCAAAGTAACCGTCCATCAGCGCAGCTAAGTTAGTGCGACGTTGGCTGTCATCTTTACCTAAGGCATTTGGCACGATAGAGAAGGTATAAGAGATACCGTCTTGAGCGTGAGCAAATGGCAGTTTAGCGACTGAAGTCAGCGAGGCTACCGCACCGTTTTCATCACGGCCATGCATAGGGTTTGCACCTGGAGCAAATGGCGCGCCTGAAGGACGACCGTCAGGAGTAGTCCCGGTCTTCTTACCATACACAACGTTAGAAGTAATGGTCAGGATAGACTGAGTCGGTACGGCATTGCGGTACATCTTCTTGTGACGGATCTTCTGCATGAAGCGCTCAACCAGGTCACAAGCGATATCATCAACGCGAGCGTCGTTGTTACCGAACTTAGGATAATCACCTTCGATGTCGAAATCGATAGCGATACCGTCTTCGTCACGAACTGGCTTAACCTTAGCAAACTTGATAGCAGACAGTGAGTCAGCAGCAATAGACAGACCAGCGATACCACAAGCCATGGTGCGACGTACGTCACGGTCATGCAGTGCCATCAGGGCAGCTTCATAGCTGTACTTATCGTGGCTCCAGTGAATGGCGTTCAGCGCGCTCACATATTGAGTAGCTAACCAATCCATCAGAGAGTCTAAACGAGACATCACGTCGTCAAAGTTCAGTACTTCATCGGTGATCTTGTCAGCCACTGGGCCAACTTGGATCTTCAGCTTTTCATCAACACCACCGTTGATTGCATACAGCATGGTCTTGGCTAAGTTAGCACGAGCACCAAAGAACTGCATGTGCTTACCCACGATCATTGGGCTCACACAACAAGCAATCGCATAGTCGTCAGACTCAAAGTCAGGACGCATCAGGTCATCGTTTTCATACTGGATAGAGCTGGTATCGATAGATACTTTCGCACAGTACTCTTTGAAGCCCTGTGGTAACTGCTCAGACCACAATACAGTGATGTTTGGCTCTGGGCTTGGGCCCATGTTGTACAGGGTGTTCAAGAAACGGAAGCTGTTCTTGCTCACTAATGTACGGCCATCCAGACCCATACCACCGATTGACTCAGTCGCCCAAATTGGGTCGCCAGAGAACAATTCATCGTATTCTGGGGTACGCAGGAAGCGAACCATACGCAGTTTCATCACGAAATGGTCAACCATTTCTTGAGCTTGAGATTCAGTGATGATGCCAGCTTTCAGATCGCGTTCAATGAACACGTCTAAGAAAGTCGCAGTACGGCCTAAAGACATCGCGGCGCCATTTTGGCTCTTGATGGCAGCTAAGTAACCGAAATAAGTCCACTGAATGGCTTCTTGAGCATTGGTAGCTGGGCGAGAAATGTCATAACCATACTTGGCCGCCATTTTCTTCATTTGACCCAGAGCACGGTGCTGCTCAGAGATTTCTTCACGCAATTGCATGGTCATTTGCAGATCATCACCAGCTTCGAATTGAGCTTGTAATGAATTGAACTGAGCCACTTTGTCCTTCATCAGGAAGTCGATACCGTACAGAGCCACACGACGGTAGTCACCAATGATACGGCCACGGCCATAAGCATCCGGTAAACCAGTCAGAATGCCAGACTTACGACATGCCAGAATTTCTGGAGTGTAAACGTCAAACACACCTTGGTTGTGGGTCTTACGCAGTTCAGAGTAAACGTATTTAACTTCTGGGTTCAGTTCACGGCCATAGGCTTTACAAGAACCTTCGATCATGCGTACGCCGCCGTTAGGCATCATAGCGCGCTTCAGTGGCGCTTCAGTTTGCAGACCAACGATGGTCTCCAAATCTTTAATGATGTAACCCGCGTCGTGAGCGGTGATGGTTGATACTTTGTCGGTATCAAAATCAACTGGAGCGTGAGTGCGGTTTTCTTCTTTAATACCTTCCATCACCTTGTCCCACAAAATTGTGGTGGCTTCGGTTGGACCGGCTAAGAAAGACTCATCGCCTTCGAATGGGGTGTAGTTGGTCTGGATAAAGTCACGTACATTGACCTCCGATTTCCAATCGCCAGGAACAAAACCTTCCCAAGCACTTGCAAACAGATCAGTTTTATCAGTCATCGTACTAATACCTTCTTGTTGATATCAAGGTTACTGAAACCGCCGTGGCACCTTCACCAAAGTCAGTTCAGCATTAAGTCCTTTACTCACTACACCCTGAGGGCGCTAGCCAATTAAGTCAGTTAGTGAAGTGAGTAAGCTTATTCCATCGGAATAGTTTACAGATAAGTGGCCTTCAACAAAATCACCACCCATCTAATTGGTAAGACCAATTGTCCAAAGCATATTAGCATAGTCGAAATAGCCTCGCATCTCAAACAGTGCGAATTCTCAGCCTGAGATCGTAAAACTGTTACCGAGATAACAATTTTTTAGCTATTTTTGCCCTAAGTCCGAGTGTATATTTTGCTTAGAAATAAACCAAGCGAGAAGTTATTTAATTAAGTTATTGTATTTACAGGGGAATGGTGGTTTTTGTTGATTTGATGCCCTGAGGTGAAGCGAGTGTGATCTTAGTCACAAATTTGACTTTGGGGAAGTAAAAAATAAAAAAGTCGACACCGGCAAAGTCGGTGTCGACTGGTATAAAATATTAGATCAGGGCTGGAATGCCGCGGATCATGCCAACAGCAAGCATCGCAGCCAAACAAACCACGAAAGCTAAACCAGGAATAATCAAGCGGTCAGCCGTCGATAATGTTTTAGCGCGTTGTTTATCGCCAATCAGGCCATTGTTATCTAATAACATGGTTAACGCCCAACCGAAGACGGGGTTGACTACCATCGAAGCGAAGATACAAATACCGGCTGTTTGTGACGAGGCCGTCGACTTAACCATTTGCATACCGGCTTCTAATAACGGCAGAAATACCCCTACTAATAGCGCAATACTCATCACTGGTGCCCAAACAGCAATATCCATTGGATAACCAATGGTCGCCACTAGGATACACATGATACCCAGTAAAATACCGCCAGCTGGAATAGGGCGCTTAGCGATAGCCGCAGGGATCATATAAGTCCCCCAGCTTGAGGTCACGTTACCGCCACCAAACGCGGTGCCAACGAACTGACGCACAGAACAACCTGCCATAGTGTCGTCAACATCCATCAACACTTCTTTGGCTTTTTTCGGGTAGTTCAACTCTTGGAAAATCCGGTGTCCTAAAAAGTCAGGAGACCACATCGCCACCGCTAAAATCGCAAAAGGGAGTGACGCTAAGAAATGTTGAACGGTAGGTAAACCCAGTTTCCAACCGGTTTCAGTCGAACCCCACCAGTACACTGGATTCAGGTTCGGTAAGCCAGGCTCAGTTGAGAAATGGAACGGCGCACCTAAAGCCAATGCCACTACGACCGCTAAGGCGCTACAGGCGGGAATAGCTAACCAGCGCTTACCAATCTTGGCTAAAAAGGCGTAGAGGACGACGTTCAAGAATAATACGGCAAACGCCACATATCCCATTTGTAAGCCTTCAGCCCAATCTAATAGGTTATTAATTTGGCTTTGAGCCCCCATGATCCCGAGATAAACCAATAGTCCACCGGCGACCCCTTCGCTCGTGAGATTCACTAAGCGCGAACCGCCTTTCACTAAGCTTAATGTCATCCCAAAGATGGCGATTAAAATAGCCAACGCCAATGGGTGACCACCAGAGACGGCAATCATACCGATCATCGGGATCATTGGCCCATGGTTACCGGCCAGGTTGGCACGGGGATTCATAAAGCCGGACACGAAAATACAGAAGATCAGGGCCGATACCCACATCTCAACTCGGACGTTTTCGATGACGAAGTCAGCGCCTAAGCCAAAGGCTGAGGCATAAGATGACATGACGGCACTATACATCACGGTAATGCCAATGGTACCCGCTAAGGCTGGGACGAGATCTTCCCATTCGAAACGAAAATCACGACCGGGTAAGTTCAGGCGCCAGCGTCTTGGCTTCATGATTTCTAGTTCATGATCGAGGTAATCACTGCGGCTGTCGAAATCAGACGACGGGCGATGCAGCTCCTGATACGTTGCTGATGGCTCAGTATTCGCCTCAGGCGGGGTGACTGTGTTAGTCATAATTTGTCAATTCTCCGACAAGTACAGCAAAAAATTCTGTTGTTGACTTGGGTATAAATCCTTGATTTCCGACATTTCCGACATTTCAAACGTAACTGTTGAATATTGACGATGCTTATCTGTGGCGAGAGTCACCATAACGCTGCTGCTAATGTATACAGCCATTTATAGCGCACAATTCCCGCACATTTCCTGTCCCTGATACCCGATTATTTTGGTCAGACCAATTTACCTTTAAATATTACCACATGCTGATATGTCCTTGTAGGTGCTATCAGTTTTTTTGATGGTGCCTATTGAGCAATTTGCGAGCCAGTTAACAAGTTCGTCGTTATCTGGGCAAACGTTGCCCGTGGCGGCACCAATCTTGCCAATCAAACCATGGTCGGCAAGGTTTGTGGGTGGCAATTGCACAAGATATTGATAAATAAGTTATATATGGGCAGATTCAGTCGGAAGAACGGGGTTTGTATCTCAGCGCGTAATGGAACCATGCCCACATTGGTCAGTGCAAGATTAATGTTAGTCAATATTTGCCTAGTCAGGGGCCTTGTTTACGGTTTTTTGCAGAGTAAAGGGTATCAAGAATACTGATGGTTAGACTCATTATTCCCCATTGCAGCTAACGCATTATCTCACGTTAAAGTGACGGCAGTTTTACCACAAGATGAATCATGGTTAGTTAAGGAGAAAGTTAATGAGCTGCTGTCGTCCTCCTCATTTTATTCGAGTGCCACGCGCACACGTTATGGGGGTGTCACAATGACAAAGAGTCCAGTGCCATCTGTTGCTCATAGTGAACCGAGTTTATGTGTGCTTGCGCAACAATATGGCTATGCCAAGGTGGTTAAATCCCCCAAGCAATCCATGGGACTGGCGATGTTTGCTGGCGCGTTTATTGCCTTAGCCTTTGTGTTTTATATCACGGTGACCACCGGCGCGGGTGATGCGCCATGGGGCTTAGTACGGTTAGCCGGCGGCTTGGCCTTTAGTTTGGGCTTAATGCTCGTGGTGATTTGCGGTGCAGAACTGTTCACCAGCACGGTATTAAGCACTTTAAGCTTTGCCGAGAAGCGGGTGACTGCGAGCCAATTACTGGGGTGCTGGGCGCGGGTGTTTTTCGGTAATTTTATTGGCGCAAGCATGATGTTAGTGCTGGTGTTGATGGCGGGTATGTATCAACTCGACCACGGGCAATGGGGCTTAAATGCGCTGAGTATTGCTCAACATAAAATTCACCATGGTTGGTGGCAGGCGTTTGCGCTTGGGGTCTTGTGCAACATGTTGGTGTGTTTAGGGGTATGGATGACCTTTGCCAGTCGCGATCCGTTAACCCGCGCGGTGTTACTGATGTTGCCGGTTGCCATGTTTGTATCCAGCGGTTTTGAACACAGTATCGCCAACTTATTTATGGTGCCACTGGGCATTGCGATTGCTGAATTTGCGCCGGTAAGTTTTTTCCAAAATTTAGGCATTCATGCCGCAGATTATCACGACTTAACTCTGGTCAATTTTATCCTCAACAACCTTATACCGGTGACGCTAGGCAACATCGTTGGTGGTGGAGTCATTGTGGGACTGGGATATTGGTTAATCGAACAAGCGTCTGCAGAATCAAAACAACAAGGGCAATAATGATGGAATCTTATTTATCAAAATTAACCGTCGCCGATGTGATGCACACTGAAGTGGTTAGCGTTAGCGCCGATATGGGGCTGGTCACAGCACTGGCCACTTGTCGGCAACAGCACAGTGATTTTGCGGTGGTGATGCAAGCCCAGCAAATCGTTGGCACCATCAGTTTACAAGCCATTATGCGCGGTCTGTGGTCAGAAGAATATGATCGCCATACCAGTTTAACTGTGGCTGATATGATGACGACTGAGTTTACGGCGGTGGCGCCAGCACTGGCAGTCAATGCCCTTATCGAAACCTTAGTGGTCGATAAAGACACCCTGTTTAATGTCAATGATGCCGGTATGCTGATCAGCCCGTACCTTTCCTACCCACAGCGGTTGCGTCTTGCCTTTAGTGGGCTTGAGGATGTATTGCCTGTGATAGAGGCTGGCGATTTAAAAGGGCTGGTGAGTCGCGCCGCCTTAGCGGATCTATTGGTGGCTAAACTTGCCAGTTAAGTTTGAGCGTCACAGCCGCTCTTAAAGAGCGGCTTAATTAGATGGTCCGCCTCACCCCTAAGCTAAGCTTAGGGTTAGGCAAACAAAGAGGCGAACCATCATGTCTACTATTAAAGTAATTGGGATCGATTTAGGCAAATCTTCTTTTCATCTTGTT
>NZ_JAHUTT010000052.1 GCF_019209865.1 Shewanella sp. NIFS-20-20
TAACTATATCGAATATTTCTACAATCCAGTGCGGCATCATGGTAGTAATAACGGACTGTCTCCAATGAAGTTTGAAAAGCAGTATTATGAGAACTTAGAAAGTGTCTAGAAAACTAGGGGCTTACCATAGTGAGTAAACTTTAACATGCCATTTCCACCTAAACCTTACAAACTTGTTTGTCCAAAATGTCAGTGGAGTTCAGTTAGGGCGCCCAAAAGCGATGTATTATTACCCAATGATGTACGAACAGAGTGCCCTGAATGTGGTTGTGAAGAGTTAAAAAGAGTGCAACCTTCAATGTTTGAGAAGCTAAGCGCAGAACTGTTGAATAAATTTTAAATCCGAATTCAACTTCGAAAGACGATACTCGCCAAATTGAGGGGCTATTGTTTAAATACAACAGCTGGATGCTTAAACTTCAAACATTTCTTAGGTCGGTAGTTATCCTGTTATGTGCAAACAAGATGATGCCATCGCTTACCACAAAGTTGTTACGTTTATTTATGAGCTTGCAAAAGCAACTGATCACGTACTAGAAAAAATTTTACAGCGAGATTTTAATGGATTTATGTTCCAAGGAGTAGCAATGTAAAAGAGTTATCAATATTTGATGACGATATGAATCAAAGTGCTTAATCGAGCTGTTAACAATCCTTAGTGAATATAATAAGGACTCTTGTGCCTTTTTTAAGCTTTTGAATGTAATTTTGCACTTTGAACAATTCGGCAGAGGACTTTAATTCTTAAAAAACGAATGGGTTTCAAATAATATTTCAAGGGAGAGTTGGCACAGATTTTTGGAGTTTGTCACTGAGGAATGTAAAGTATTTTAGATTGTAAAATATCGAATACTTGATATTTCATAAGGTTAAAGCAAGATATGGTACACCCGAGTGGACTCGAACCACCGACCCCTACCATGTCAAGGTAGTGCTCTAACCAACTGAGCTACGGGTGTACTGTATATTTTGGTGGTTTGAACCACCGACTCATACCCTGCTGTGATTAAATGAGGGTAGTGCTACTCTTTTTATCCAACTGAGCTACGGGTGTACTGTATTTTTTGGTGGTTTGAACCACCGACCCATACCCTGCTGTGATTAAAAGAGGGTAGTGCTACTCTTTTTATCCAACTGAGCTACGGGTGTATTGATTATTTTGGTGGATTGGACCACCGTCTTTAATCTTCACAATTTAGACTCTGTGAAAAGAGTGGTACACCCGAGTGGATTCGAACCACCGACCCCTACCATGTCAAGGTAGTGCTCTAACCAACTGAGCTACGGGTGTACTGTATATTTCGGTGGATTGAACCACCGACCCATACCCTGCTGTGATTCAAAGAGGGTAGTGCTACTCTTTTTATCCAACTGAGCTACGGGTGTATTGTATATTTTGGTGGATTTTACCACCGTCTTTAACCTTCACAATTTAGACTCTGTGAAAAGAGTGGTACACCCGAGTGGACTCGAACCACCGACCCCTACCATGTCAAGGTAGTGCTCTAACCAACTGAGCTACGGGTGTACTGTATATTTTTGGTGGATTGAACCACCGACCCATAGCTTGCTGTGATTAAAAGAGGGTAGTGCTACTCTTTTTATCCAATTGAGCTACGGGTGTAACAATCAATATTGTCTATCATGTTGATTTTGTCACAAGTTCTTTTTCACAGATGCCTTGGGACGAGCGCTATATTATGGTGATGATTAATTGCATGCAAGTAAAAAATCATAAGTTTTGGCTTGAATGTTCATTGGCTGCACAAACTGGTTGTTTTGCAGCCAATGTTTGGGCGATAACTACGAAACTTGAATGGCTTGCTGACTATGTCCACGTTTTTGAATGACTTTCAAACGGAAGGCGAACATGATTGCGGCTGATGTTAACCCAGCTATGAGGCCAATCCAAAAACCGTGGGCTCCCATCTGAGGAACAATATAATCGGTATAAGCTAATGAGTAACCTAAGCCCATACCGATAAACCAATAAGACACTAAGGTAATATAAAATGCACTGCGAGTGTCTTTATAACCACGCAAGGCACCTGCTGCCACAACTTGTACTGAATCCGATAATTGATATAAGGCCGCAAGTAACATTAAACTTCCCGCTAAAGTGACCACTTCAGGGTTCGTGTTATAAAGCTCAGCGATATCATATCTAAAGATCACCGTCGCAATCGCAGTGAACACCGCGAGACCAAATGACAGCATTAAACCAATTTTGGTGACTTTAGCTGCAATGTCGAGTTGATCACGCCCCAAATAATAACCGACCCGAATAGACACAGCGATACCAATGGAAAGCGGCAGCATAAATACTATCGAGGAAAAGTTTAGTGCAATTTGATGCCCAGCCACCACGATTGAACCCAGCGGTGCTAGTAACAGGGCGATAATCGCAAACAGACTGACTTCAAAAAACATCGACATAGCGACAGGCATCCCCAATTTGGTCATGCTCCACATGCTCGCTAAGTTTGGCTTGCTAAACTGCTTAAAGATGGCAATGTCCGCAAAGCGGCGATGCCAGTGCATATAGATAGCCATGCTGATAAACATCGCCCAGAAGACTAATGCGGTTGCTACTCCACAACCAGCGCCTCCCATTGCGGGCATACCAAAATGGCCATAAATAAGAATATAGTTAGCCGGTATGTTCACCGCTAAACCCACAAACCCTATCACCATGGTCGGTAAGGTATATGAAATACCTTCGGCGGTGCCTCGCAATACTTGATAAAGTACAAACGCCGGAGCACCCCATAAAATTCCGTTGATATAGCCAATGGTCAATTCATACAGTTCGGGTTCTAAGTTCATAAAACTTAGGATAAATCGCGCAGATCCAAGAAATAACATCACACCTATGCTACCAATAATGGCAATATAAGCGGCTTGGTGCGCAAGCGGTCTAATAGCTTGGGTGTTATCAGCACCATGGTGATGTGCAAATAACGGCGTAAATGCCATAAGTAATCCTTGCACAAACAGAATCGCCGGTAACCACAAGCTGGTACCAACGGCAACCGCCGCCATATCGACAGCACCGACTCGGCCAGCCATCAGGGTATCAATAAATCCCATCATGGTTTGCGTTACCTGAGCGATAAGCACTGGCATGGCCAGTTGTATTAGTCGTTTGGCTTGATAGCCGGAATGGTTCATGAAAAATTGCCTTTAATTACGTAGGTTAAGAATGTTTACAGGTATTGTACAGGCCACATGTGATGTGGTGACGATAGAGAAAAATCCCGGATTTCATACGTTGGAAGTGTCAATGACATCTGAGCTCACCAAGGGATTACAAACGGGTGCTAGTGTGGCGAATAATGGAGTTTGTCTTACCGTCACTAGGATAGAGGATCATAGGGTCTTTTATGATGTAATGGAAGAGACCTTATGCGTGACCAATCTCGCACTTTTGCAAGCTGGTGATCCGGTCAATGTCGAACGTTCGCTGTGTTTTGGCAGTGAAATTGGTGGCCATATTTTATCCGGGCATATCCACACCCGGGCCACTGTGCGCAAATTAATGCACACAAGTGAGCATTATGATCTTGAATTACAACTAGATGAACAGTGGTTAAAATATATTTTTTATAAAGGCTTTGTGGGAGTCAATGGCTGTAGCTTGACCGTGGGTAAAGTGTCAACGGATTCGTTTATGCTCCACCTTATTCCCGAGACATTAGCATTAACCAACCTTAGTCAATTATCCGAGGGCGATGAGGTCAATATTGAAATTGACACACAAACTCAGGTCATTGTCGACACGGTTGAACGATATCTGTCGGAGCGGTCGCTCGGTTAACCTTTGCTTCAGTCATCATCCGCACTCACGTGTAATTCGAGAGTGCGGTGTACTTCATCGACGTGCAAATTAAAATGGATCGGATGACAACATACTCGGCAATCGTCGTAATAATCTTGATCGCCTTGGCTCATGTCGACATCAATATGTAAATGATGTCCACAATGCGGACAGCTAATAATTTGTTTTTTTAGCTTCATTTCAACCTCCAAGGGGTCAAGCCCCTCGATAGCCAGTAGCACTGCGTCCGCCATCCACGGCAATAATTTGTCCGTTGATATACGCTGATTCAACTAAAAACTGTAGTGTTTTATTAATATCATCCAGAGAGCCTGCACGCCCCATTGGGATCTCAGCCAAAACCTGTTGTTGTGACGTTGATTGACTTTGTTCAGGCCATAAAATTGCGCCGGGTGCAATGCCATTGACCCTGATGGCGGGGGCAAACTCTTGTGCCATCGAAAGCGTTGCCATCTGTAGGCCGGCTTTAGTGACTGAGTATAGTCCATGATGCTTTAACGGGCGTTGCCCATGGATATCAATCATATTGATGACGCAACCTTGATTGGCCGCAAGCTGAGTGAACAAGCCTTGAATTAACAGACAAGGGGCCACGAGATTAACTTGAATTAACTGCTGAAATTTTTCAATCGAAATATCTTGCCAATCGGTAGGGAAGAATTCACTGGCATTATTGATAAGAACATTAAGAGGGAGTTGCTGGCGCTGAATAGCGTCGATTAAGCCTGCCAGCTGCTTGGCATCCGTAAGATCGGCACCAAACAGTTGAACACTGTTGGAACGACATTGATTTAACTCATTAGCCAGTCTTTGCGCCGGCTCAATTGAATGACGATAGTGCAGGGCGATATTGTAGCCTAATCCATGTAAATGTCGTGCCATGCTGGCGCCGAGCCGTTGTCCTGACCCGCTAATAAAAGCCCATTGTGCTTGTTCCATTATGGTTTCCTGCCGTAAGTCCTGATTGGGCAGTTAACAATATTTTGCCATTTTGCTCAAGCTTGATCAGCGCTCAATCCGTTGTATACAACACAGCCTGGCCCGTGGCGACGGTGTGTTGATGGGTTTCTTTCAGGTTCAGATCAAACAAGGTGTCTTGTTGTATATGGTTCATTTCAACTAATAAGCGTTCGATATCTGCCAATATAGTCTCAGTGTTTAGCTCAGAGCTGACGTGTACCGTAGGGATTAACGCCTCGGGTTGTGTTTCTATGCCCTCAGCTTGACAGACAGCACTGAGCCAGCAATAGAGCAGGCTTAATATTAAGGCCATCATCCATTGGGCGATAGCGGTGATTCGGGAATAGTTTGATGTTGACATAATGCACTCCTTGGCCTCATAGACAATATCCACAACATAAAGCGACTGTTTGACAGTGCCATGACACGGAGAAGGCAATTTGATGACATTTACCGGCGTTGTAACTTGCGTCACGCAGGTCAATTGGCGTAAAATTTTGGGTCATTTCGCACGACTAAAGGCTTCAGTACTGTCTTTGATGCTGAAATGAATGATTTGAAGTCTGTGCTTCAACCTTCTTTTTATTGATTACCAAGTGGCCCTACGTACGGGTCACCACTGGACAAGGATTTTTTAATGCCTGTAATTACCCTTCCTGATGGCAGCAAACGTGAATTTGCTCATGCCGTTTCTACCATGGATGTCGCTGCCGATATTGGCCCTGGCCTTGCAAAAGCGTGTATCGCTGGTCGAGTCAATGGTGAACTTAAAGACGCCTGTGATCTGATTGACACTGACGCTGAATTGGCCATTATCACCGCTAAAGACGATGAAGGCTTAGAAATCCTGCGTCATTCATGTGCCCATTTATTAGGTCATGCAATTAAGCAAATGTGGCCTGAGACTAAAATGGCAATCGGCCCGACCATTGACAACGGTTTTTATTATGATGTCGATTTAGATCATAAATTAACTCAGGAAGATATTGACCAGTTAGAAAAGCGCATGCTTGAACTGGCGAAAACGAATTATGATGTCGTTAAAAAAGTCGTGAGCTGGCAAGAAGCCAGAGACGCTTTTGATACACGTCAAGAACCATACAAAATGGCTATTCTTGATGAGAATATTGGCAGAGACCAAACGCCTGCGTTATATCATCACCAAGAATACACTGATATGTGCCGTGGTCCACACGTGCCTAACATGCGATTCTGTCAGAACTTCAAGTTAATGAGTGTTGCCGGCGCCTACTGGCGAGGAAACTCCGACAATAAAATGCTGCAACGTATTTACGGGACAGCATGGGCTGATAAAAAAGCACTAAAAGCCTATTTGTCACGCTTAGAAGAAGCAGCCAAGCGCGACCATCGTAAAATTGGTAAGCAGTTAGACTTATACCATATGCAAGAAGAAGCACCGGGTATGGTGTTCTGGCACAATGACGGCTGGCGCCTGTTCCTGGGGTTAGAGAGCTTTGTTCGTCAAAAGTTAGGTCAATATGACTATCAAGAAGTTAAAGGCCCATTAATGATGGACCGCGTGTTGTGGGAACGCTCAGGCCATTGGGATAAATATTCCGATGCCATGTTTACCACTAACAGCGAAAACCGTGAATATGCCATTAAGCCAATGAACTGCCCAGGTCATGTGCAGATTTTCAATCAGGGATTGAAGTCTTACCGTGATTTGCCATTACGGATGGCTGAGTTTGGTTGCTGTCATCGCAACGAGCCTTCAGGTTCTTTGCATGGTTTGATGCGCGTTCGCGGTTTTACTCAGGACGATGCTCATATCTTCTGTACTGAAGAACAAGTTCAGCAAGAAGTTAGTGCCTGCATTCAAATGGTGTATGACACTTATGCCACATTTGGATTTGAAAACATTGTGGTGAAGCTGTCAACGCGTCCAGAAAAACGTATTGGTGACGATGCCATGTGGGATCGCGCTGAAGAAGCGTTGAAGCAAGCGCTGAGCAATAACAACATTGAATTTGAAATTTTGCCGGGTGAAGGTGCCTTCTACGGACCAAAAATTGAATTTACTTTGCATGATTGTTTGGATCGTGCGTGGCAATGTGGTACTGTGCAGCTCGATTATGCCTTACCTGGTCGTTTAGGTGCGACATATGTCGCCGAAGACAACAGCCGCCAAACCCCTGTAATGATCCATCGTGCTATTTTAGGGTCGTTGGAACGTTTTATCGGTATTCTTATCGAAGAATACGCAGGTAAATTCCCATTATGGTTGGCGCCAGTCCAGGCTGTGATTATGAATATCACAGATAAACAAGCTGATTATGTAGAAGAAATCAGCAAATTCTTCAAAGAACAGGGCATTCGTGCTACTACGGACTTGAGGAATGAGAAAATAGGCTTTAAAATACGTGAACACACCTTAAGACGTGTGCCTTATTTGCTGGTCGTAGGCGATCAGGAAATGGAAAATAAGGAAGTAGCGGTGCGAACCCGAGATGGGGTTGACTTAGGCAAAATTAAATTAAATGATTTTGCAGATAAAGTTAAGCAACAAATTTCGCTCCGTAGTCTCAATTTGTTGGAGGACTAGGTCATAAAGATCAAAAAAACAGGGCGTCAGCCGGCCCCAAACCGCATCAATGAAGAAATCACCGGTGTACCAGAAGTACGCTTAACCGGCATTGAAGGCGAGCAACTTGGTATTGTAACGATAAAAGAAGCTCAGGGTCTGGCCGATGAGTCAGGTGTTGATCTGGTTGAAATCAGCCCCAATGCTGAACCGCCAGTATGTCGCATTATGGACTACGGAAAGTTTCTGTTTGATAAGGCAAAATCTGCCAAAGAACAGAAGAAAAAGCAAAAACAGGTTCAGGTTAAGGAAATTAAATTCCGTCCTGGAACTGATGAAAACGACTATCAGGTAAAACTACGCAACCTGATTCGTTTTCTTGAAGATGGTGACAAAGCGAAAGTTACGCTGCGTTTCCGCGGTCGCGAGATGGCACACCAAAGCTTAGGTATGGATCTATTGAACCGTATCAAAGCCGATTTGGACGAAGTTGCTGTAGTTGAATCCTTCCCGAAAATGGAAGGTCGACAAGCCGTTATGGTTTTAGCACCGAAAAAGAAATAAGTAGGGCAACCTTTAAAGTAAAAGGGGGCTGATTTATCAACCCCCTTTTCGCCTTGCTATTCATTAACATCCCAATGCGGAGTTTTAGAAATGCCTAAGATGAAGTCAGACAAGGGTGTTGCAAAACGCTTTAAGAAAACCGCCAATGGTTTCAAGCGCAAGCAAGCACACTTACGTCACATTTTGACCAAGAAGAGCACCAAGCGTAAGCGTCACTTACGTGCTAAGTGTTTAGTTTCAAAAGCCGACATGCCGATGATCGCTCGTCAGCTGCCTTACGCTTAATTTGAGGAGATAGAATAAATGCCAAGAGTTAAGCGTGGTGTAACCGCTCGTGCTCGTCACAAAAAAGTTTTAAAGCAAGCTAAAGGTTATTATGGCGCTCGTAGCCGTACTTTCCGCGTTGCAGTTCAAGCTGTAACTAAAGCTGGCCAATATGCTTACCGTGACCGTCGCCAGAAAAAACGTCAATTCCGTCAACTGTGGATTGCTCGTATCAATGCGGCTTCTCGTCAAAATGGTCTGTCTTACAGCCGTTTCATTAACGGTCTGAAGAAGGCGTCTATCGAAATCGATCGTAAGATTTTGGCAGACATCGCTGTATTCGACAAAGTTGTATTTGCAACTTTAGTTGAAAAAGCAAAAGAAGCTCTGACTAAGTAATTAGTCTTGTTTCTCATTAAAAAGGGACCATCTGGTCCCTTTTTTCGTTTGGTTATTGGTATCAGGGCAACGAGTAATGCTACGCCTAAGCACACCCATCACCAGCCAATACTGCCAAACAAGGTATCTATGGTTTTTCTATCTGAGCGGCAATCATTCAACACGCGTTATGAAACGAATAAAGCAAGCAACGGGCGAGGATCGCTAACTTAGTTCAATGCGGACTGATAGTTGGGCAAACGATAATAAAAAACTCAGCCGAAGCTGAGTTGATATAAAATAGGGCAGTTAACTCGCGTCTCCACCAGTTACAACCCCAAGGTTAAGGCTTATATTGCATCGAGAAAGCGTTCAGCATCTAATGCAGCCATGCAGCCCGTACCAGCAGAAGTAATCGCTTGGCGATAAATGTGATCCATCACATCACCAGCTGCAAAAACCCCAGGAATACTAGTTTGGGTGGCATTACCTTCCAGTCCGCTTTGAACTTTAAGGTAGCCATTATTCATAGCTAATTGGCCGTCGAAAATTTGTGTATTTGGGCTATGACCGATAGCGATGAACACCCCAGCGACTTCGAGCGTATTAATGCTGCCATCTTTGACATTTTTAAGGTTAGCACCGGTCACCCCCATGTTGTCACCGACCACTTCGTCTAAAGTTTGGTCTAAATGCAAAATGATATTGCCATTAGCGACCTTATCCATCAGTCTGTCGATCAAGATCTTCTCCGAGCGGAAACTATCGCGACGATGCACTAAGTGGACTTCGCTGGCGATATTGCTTAAATACAAAGCCTCTTCGACAGCAGTATTACCGCCACCGACCACCGCCACTTTTTGATTTCGATAAAAGAAACCATCACAAGTGGCACAAGCGGATACGCCGCGCCCTTTAAAGGCTTCTTCAGAATCAAGGCCTAAATAGCGTGCCGAGGCACCGGTCGCAATGATGAGGGCGTCACAGGTGTACTCACCAGAATCACCTTTCAATTTAAATGGACGCTCAGTCAACTCGACCTGATGAATGTGATCAAAAATGATTTCGGTATCAAACTTCTCGGCATGCTTTTGCATGCGCTCCATTAACGCTGGACCGGTTAGATCGTCGGCGTCACCTGGCCAGTTTTCAACTTCGGTGGTGGTGGTCAACTGACCGCCTTGCTGCATCCCAGTGATCATCACTGGTTTGAGGTTAGCTCGAGCCGCGTAAACCGCAGCGGTGTAACCAGCAGGGCCTGAACCCAGAATTAATAAATTGACGTGTCTGGCTTGGCTCATTTTGTTCTCCGTGCCCTATTAATGGTTGAGATTGTAGGGAATTTCTATGGCAGGGTAAAGTGGCTTCGCGGCTTAATAGTCGATTGTTTTAATCGAAAAAAAAGCCGGCTAACCGGCTTTTTTCATATCATACCCATTAACTCAGCAGGGTCACCGGTGACACAAAAGGTAAGTGATGCGATTCAGCAACTTCTTCACAAGTGATCTTCCCATGCATGACATTGAGACCATTAAGCAAATGCTCATCGGCTAACAAGGCTTTACGATAACCTTGCTGGGCTAACGTAATGATGTAGGGCAGGGTCACATTGTTCAATGCGAAGGTTGAGGTGCGAGCCACAGCACCCGGCATATTTGCTACACAATAATGAACTACATCATTAACAATATAAGTAGGATCTTGATGGGTGGTTGCATGGGAGGTTTCGACACAACCACCTTGATCGATAGCCACATCGACGATAGCGCTACCCGGCTTCATTCGTGCAACCAGATCACGGCTAACAAGTTTTGGTGCCGCTGCGCCAGGAATGAGCACGCCGCCAATCACGAGGTCGGCCGCTAAAACATGACGCTCAATAGCATCCGCAGTCGAATAGACACCTTTTACTTTACTGCCGAATTGAACGTTTAAACGACGTAATGCATCAATGCTGCGATCAAGAACAACTACGTCAGCACCGAGACCTACGGCCATTTGCGCAGCATTGGCGCCGACCATACCGCCACCGATAATCACGACTTTGGCAGGTTCAACCCCAGGGACGCCACCGAGCAACATACCGCTGCCGCCACGTGATTTTTCTAATGCCATTGCGCCGGCTTGAATAGACATGCGGCCAGCAACCTCAGACATTGGTGCTAATAGGGGTAAGCCTCCACGAGCATCAGTGACGGTTTCATAAGCAATACAGACAGCGCCAGATTGTTGGAGCTCTTGTGTCTGCGGTAAGTCAGGCGCTAAATGTAAATAAGTAAATAGAATTTGATCGTGACGTAACATTGCACGCTCAACGGCTTGCGGCTCCTTTACTTTAACTATCATGTCAGCACGGGCAAAGATATCACTAGCCAATTGACTAATCTCTGCGCCGACGTCCAGATAATCTTGATCAGTAAAACCTATGCCTGAACCTGCATTTGTTTCAACGATCACTTGATGACCACGATTCGTCAACTCACGCACACTTGCTGGAACCATACCAACACGGTATTCATGATTCTTTATTTCTTTTGGTACGCCAATTATCATTGTAAGCCTCTACGTAAAAACACCTGTTTTTTATATAAATTTGTTATTTTGTGTTGCCCTGACGTGATTATTTCAGGCAGTTCTAGTATATTACTCATTGTGCAGATTATGCTGCTGAACTTTATTTATCCACAAAATAAAATGTTGTTTTAGTGATAAAACAAGGTTAAAAATATGCCAAATAATAAGAACAACCCCCTAAAGGAACTGGACCGTATCGATCGGAACATCCTTAATGAGCTACAAATTGACGGTCGCATTTCCAATGTTGAGCTTTCTAAACGCGTTGGACTCAGTCCAACACCTTGTTTAGAAAGAGTAAAAAGGCTTGAGAAACAAGGTTATATCAATGGCTACACTGCCTTGGTGAACCCACATTACTTAGGCGCCTCTTTATTGGTGTTTGTTGAAATTACACTGACTCGAGACACCCCTGAGGTTTTCGACAAGTTTAATCGTGCAGTACAATTACTCGACGATATTCAAGAATGTCACTTGGTCTCGGGCGATTTTGATTATCTGCTAAAAACACGAGTATCTGATATGTCAGCCTATCGCCGCTTGTTAGGCGAAACATTACTTAAACTACCCGCTGTGTCTGATACCCGAACCTATGTCGTTATGGAAGAAGTTAAGCAAACTAATCGTGTTGCGATTAACGCGTTAGCTGAAGCCTAAGCGACTATCTTCATTATGTAATTAGGCCCTGCGGGGCCTTTTTTTATAAATGCGTTGCTTTAATACGCTTTAATCAGTTCATCGAAGTGTTTTCGCTGCATCTTGAGTTTCATTCTGGTATCGTTACAGTATTAATATCTACCGAGTTTACGGAACAATCCTTTGTCTCAGGGAACGCAATCTTACACATTATCCGGCCTGCAGCGTTTATTAGAAGGTGCATTACTGTGCTGCTGCATCTTTGCGGCTTTCATTTTATTATCTTTGACCAGTTTTGACCCGGCTGATCCAGGTTGGAGTCAAACCCATTTTCACGGCCAAATCAACAATTTAACTGGCGCTGTTGGGGCATGGATTGCTGACGTACTATTTTATTTTTTTGGATACACCGCCTATTTAGTGCCAATGATGGTTGCATTATCCGGTTGGTTATTATTCAAACGCGCCTATCGTTTACTGGAAATTGACTACTTTTCTGTCGGCTTAAGATTGGTTGGTTTCTTATTAGTTATGATGGGCGTTGCCGCACTATCGAGTATGAATGCCGTTGATATTTATGCCTTCTCTGCGGGAGGGGTGTGCGGTGATGTTATCGTAAGCGCGATGCTTCCTTATTTTAACCCGCTGGGAACGACGTTATTATTGTTGTCATTCGTTGGAGCCGGCTTTACCTTACTCACCGGCATTAGCTGGATTACTGTGGTTGAGTTAGTCGGGCAGGGCACTCTTTGGTGTGTCAATAAGCTGCGACAACTGCCACGTTATCTCGCTTCAGAAAAGCTTAATGGTCAGGGGGATACCGAGGATACTAAAGGCTTTATGTCGTTAGTCGCTAAATTTAAATCGCAAAAAAGCACTGACAAAGCGCCGGTAAACGATGACCTAACCGATTCACAAACTGCCAGCGCCGATAATGCGCCAGAGCAACCACAAGAGAAACAGCCTGAGTCTGATGAAGCGAGTCAACATCATCCGCTATATATATCAGAGTTAGATACTCACCATCACAGTGATAATACACACGACAACGCTGCCGCTTTGCCAACGCTTACTCATGACGAACACTCATTTGAAGTGCCGATGGGCATCAGCGCCGTTGATGATACCGCGCCATGGCAAGAGCCAGCGCCTATACATGCCGAAACAATGGCTATCGCCGCTGAAAATACGGCAGAACAGCCTGTTATCCGACAAGTGTCGGTCGTAAAACAAGCCAAAGTGGTCGATGGCATTGTCACCCTTGATGGCGAAGCTATTGTGGCGCCTAAACCACTTAACCCGCTACCTTGCATCTCTTTGCTTGATGTGCCGAATCGTTCTAAAAATCCGATTTCTGCTGAAGAGTTAGACCAAGTGGCACGTTTAGTCGAACTTAAGCTTGCCGACTTTAATATCGCGGCGCAAGTTGTCGGTGTGTTTCCAGGCCCCGTCGTTACACGCTTTGAATTGGAACTGGCTCCCGGCATTAAGGCATCAAAAATTACTAACTTAGCCAATGATCTTGCGCGTTCATTGTTGGCTGAACGCGTTCGAGTCGTGGAAGTTATTCCGGGTAAAGCCTATGTAGGCCTTGAGTTGCCGAATAAATTCCGCGAAACCGTCTTTATGCGTGATGTATTAGATAGCGAAGCCTTCCGTGAAAGCAAATCCCCTTTATCTATGGTGCTTGGCCAAGATATCTCAGGTGAGCCTATCATTGCTGATCTGGCTAAAATGCCGCATTTGCTGGTAGCCGGAACCACAGGTTCGGGTAAGTCGGTGGGCGTCAATGTGATGATCACCAGTTTATTGTATAAGTCGTCACCCGACGATGTGCGCTTTATTATGATCGATCCAAAGATGTTGGAACTGTCGGTATATGACGGTATTCCCCATTTATTATGTGAAGTCGTTACGGACATGAAAGAAGCTGCCAATGCTTTACGTTGGTGTGTGGGTGAAATGGAGCGTCGCTATAAATTAATGTCAGCGCTTGGGGTGCGAAATCTCAAGGGCTATAACGCCAAAATAGCCCAAGCCAAACAAGCCGGTGAGTCGATTCAAGATCCTCTGTGGAAGTCGTCAGAGTCTATGTTGGATGAGGCTCCGGCATTAGAAAAACTACCCGCATTAGTCGTGGTCGTCGATGAGTTTGCCGATATGATGATGATTGTCGGCAAAAAGGTCGAAGAGCTCATCACTCGGATTGCGCAAAAAGCGCGCGCCGCGGGTATCCACTTAATTTTGGCGACCCAGCGTCCATCAGTCGATGTGATTACTGGCCTTATCAAGGCCAATATTCCCACTCGAATTGCTTTCCAAGTGTCATCGCGAATTGATTCTAGAACCATTTTAGATCAACAAGGTGCAGAGAACCTGTTAGGCATGGGAGACATGTTGTATTTGCCACCTGGTACCAGTGTGCCTACGCGTGTTCATGGCGCTTTCATCGATGACCATGAAGTCCATAAAGTTGTCGCAGATTGGAAAGCGCGCGGTAAACCGCAGTACATTGATGAAATTTTGCAAGGCGCCAGTGATGGTGAACAAGTGTTACTGCCGGGCGAAACCGCGCAGTCTGAAGAAGATTGGGATCCCTTATACGATGAAGCGGTAGCCTTTGTCACCGAAACTCGACGTGGTTCGATATCTAGTGTTCAGCGCAAATTCAAAATTGGTTATAACCGTGCAGCGCGAATCATTGAACAAATGGAAGCGCAAGGGGTGGTGAGTTCACAAGGCCATAATGGTAATCGCGAAGTGTTAGCACCACCACCGCCAAAACATTAATGAGGTATTAGAAATGATGTTTTCAGTTAAGACATTAAGCATAAGTGTGACCTTGGCCTTAGTCTCTGCGGCGAGTGTTGCCTCTGACAGTACGACATTGCAACAGCAACTAGCTAAGATGACGTCGCTGCAAGCTGACTTCAAGCAAACCGTAACGGATATTAATGATAAAGTGATCCAACAAGGTGCTGGCACCATTGCCTTAAAAACCCCCAACCTATTGAATTGGCACTTAACCTCGCCCGATGAATCGTTAATTATTGCCAACGACGCGGGGGTGTGGATCTACAATCCTTTTGCTGAAGAAGTCACGATTTTATCTCCCGATGACATCATGCAAGCCTCGCCTTTGGCACTCTTAGTGTCGCACGATGAATCCTTGTGGCGGCAATATCAGGTCAGCAGCGCTAACGGATGTTACAGCATCAAGCCGTTAGCCGTTGACTCGCAAGTACAAGACGTCAATATTTGCATGAATGGTGAGGCATTATCTAGCTTAGCCATCTTAGACAATCAAGGTAACAACAGTTATTTTGAATTAATGAATCAGACGCCATTATCAAGAGATGACCAAGATGTTTTCAACTTTGTTATCCCGGAAGGTGTGGATGTAGATGATCAACGTCAACCGGTGATAGGCGGCGAATAGTGTCCAGCTTCAGCTTCGATTTTTCGCCAGATTTTCGTCCATTGGCCGCTAGAATGCGGCCACAAACGCTGGCTGAATATGTTGGACAAGATCATATCTTGGGGCAAAACAAACCTTTGCGGTTAGCACTTGAAGCCGGTCGTGCGCACTCTATGTTATTTTGGGGGCCGCCAGGGACAGGTAAGACGACCTTGGCAGAGCTAGTCGCCCATTATGTTAACGCGCACGTCGAGCGAATTTCCGCGGTATCCGCTGGGGTGAAAGAGATCCGTTCGGCGATTGAGCAAGCAAAAGTCGTAGCTCAGTCTCGTGGGCAAAGGACATTATTGTTTGTCGATGAGGTGCATAGGTTTAATAAGAGTCAACAAGATGCTTTTTTACCTTATATCGAAGACGGCACGGTAATCTTTGTCGGTGCGACCACAGAAAATCCCTCGTTTGAGATTAATAACGCCTTATTGTCACGAGCGCGAGTGTACTTGATCCATAAGCTCAGTGATGATGACATCAAACAAGTCATTAACCATGGGCTTCGGGATAACGAACGCGGCCTTGGCCAACGTCAATTGCAGATGAGCGAACAAGTGGCGACGCAACTGGCGATGATAGCTGCTGGTGATGGTCGAAAAGCATTGAATTTGCTTGAGTTAATGTCAGATCTTGCTGACGACGGTAATGAGTTAACCAGTGACATGTTAGCTCAAGTCGCCGGTGAGCCCATTGCGCAATACGATAAAGGCGGTGATGCCTTTTATGACCTCATTTCTGCCGTGCATAAATCCATCAGAGGCAGTGCGCCTGATGCTGCACTCTATTGGTATTGCCGTATTTTAGAGGGGGGCGGTGATCCTCTGTATGTCGCCCGTCGATTATTAGCCATTGCTTCTGAAGATATTGGCAATGCCGATCCCCAAGCCATGACCATAGCACTTAATGCTTGGGATTGTTTTATTAGAGTCGGTCCAGCTGAAGGTGAGCGCGCGATTGCACAAGCCATCATCTATCTCGCCAGTGCCCCTAAAAGTAATGCAGTCTATATGGCATTCAATGAGGCACGCCAATTAGCCAAGCAAACCGGCCATGAATCCGTACCGCATCATTTGCGCAATGCACCAACGAGCCTGATGAAAGATCTTGGTTTTGGTGCAGAATATCGCTACGCCCATAATGAAGAACATGCATACGCCAGCGGTGAAAATTACTTTCCCGAAGCATTAAAAGACAGTCAGTTTTATCATCCTAGCGCCCGAGGGTTTGAAAAGCGCATTGCTGAAAAGTTAAGCAACCTTAGGCAGTTAGATAACGAAAGCAAGATCAAACGATATGATTAATATCCTGTTAGTGGCATGTGGCGGTGCATTTGGTGCTGTTTTTCGCTATTTAATATCAATTATGATGATCCAGCTATTTGGTAGCGGTTTTCCTTTTGGTACACTGTTAGTCAATGTGTTGGGCTCCTTTATCATGGGCAGTGTGTATGCTCTGGGCCAAGTTAGTCATATTAGCCCTGAAATAAAAGCGTTAGTTGGGGTTGGATTTTTAGGTGCATTAACCACCTTTTCGACTTTTTCTAATGAGACCATGCTTTTGATAAATCAAGCGCAATGGTTTAAAGCAGGCTTGAATATATTATTGAATCTCGGCGTCTGTCTCGGGGCTGTTTACCTAGGACAACAATTGATCTTTTCCCGCGTATAAATATTAAGAATATAAATTATGTTAGATCCTAAATTTTTGCGAAACGAATTAGAAACCACCGCTGAATGCTTAGCCAAACGCGGTTTTATCCTCGACGTAGCTCGTTTAAACGCGCTGGAAGAACAGCGTAAATCCTTACAGGTCGAAACCGAAGAGTTACAAGCCAAGCGGAATGCTATATCTAAATCGATCGGTCAAGCCAAAGCCAAGGGTGAAGATGTTGCTCCGATCATGGCGCAAGTCGGTGATCTTGGTTCGTTGCTCGACGCAAAAAAAATTGAATTAGCCAATTTACTGGAAGAACTGAATGGTATTGCCATGAGCATGCCTAACTTACCTGATGACAGTGTGCCTCAAGGTAATGATGAAAATGATAACGTCGAAGTGCGTCGCTGGGGCACGGTGACTGAGTTCAATTTCCCTGTGCGCGATCACGTTGATTTAGGCGAAAGTATCGCGGGCTTAGATTTTAAAAATGCCGTGAAGATCACCGGCTCTCGTTTTATCGTGATGAAGGGCCAAGTCGCTAGAATGCACCGCGCGTTAGCACAGTTTATGCTCGACTTGCATACCGTTGAGCATGGCTATACTGAAGCCTACGTGCCTTATTTAGTTAACGCAGATAGTTTATTGGGCACTGGCCAATTACCTAAGTTTGGTGAAGATTTATTCCACACCAAACCGGCAACCGAAGAAGGCCAAGGGTTAAGTTTAATCCCAACGGCGGAAGTGCCATTAACAAACTTAGTTAGAGATACGATTGTTGATGAAGCTGAATTGCCGATAAAGATGACAGCCCACACTCCATGTTTCCGTAGTGAGGCAGGTTCTTATGGCAAAGACACGCGTGGTTTAATTCGTCAACACCAATTCGATAAAGTAGAAATGGTGCAATTGGTTAAGCCTCAAGATTCTGCTGCGGCATTAGAAGAGTTAACCGGTCATGCGGAAAAAGTCTTACAAAAGCTTGGCTTACCATATCGAGTAATGGTACTTTGTACGGGCGATATGGGTTTCGGTTCAAGTAAAACATATGATATTGAAGTGTGGCTACCGGCTCAAAACACCTACCGTGAAATCTCTTCTTGTAGCAACATGAAAGATTTCCAAGCGCGTCGGATGCAAGCTCGCTTCAGATCAAAAGAAGACAACAAACCTGCATTGTTACACACACTCAATGGCTCTGGTTTAGCAGTGGGTCGTACCTTGGTTGCCGTACTTGAAAACTATCAAAATGAAGACGGCACCATTACCGTTCCTGAAGTACTGCGTCCATACATGGGTGGTTTAGAAAAGTTAGGTTAAACCATTATTTAGGGATTTATGGATCAAGGAATTGCTGTCTTAAGATGGCTTTCCTATATTGCAGTTATATCAGTGTTTTTTGGCATTGTGATTGCAACATTAGGTGAAGCTTTCGTATTAGTAATGGATAACGTAAAATAATAAAGCCCGCATTCAGCGGGCTTTTTTTTGTTTATCCGCTTTGAACGTAACGGTCAACGGAGGTAATAGAGCGATGGCCACTGCGTTGTTTCATTGAAAATACCGACTTGCCATCTCGACCCCATTGGGTAAGTAAGCCGCTGCGTAAACTATGTGCACCAAAAAGTTCTGCGTCTAAGTGTGCTTGTTGACAGCGTTTTTTGATGATGCGATAAATTTCCTGGCCGCTAAAGTTAACTGGTTTGTGATTCATACCGCGCGGTTTTGCTAATTTGTCCCAGCGTGTGATCGAATGAAATAGCGGTACATTTCCTCGCTTAGGCAACGCTGCAATCGCTAACCACTCTTCGATTGCTTGATAACATGAATAACTTTCGTTTTTAAGTAATTCTTTAACCTGTCGATGTTTACCGTCTTGACTCGCTTTGCTGAATCGCAGCGAGACATTTAATCTATCCGGTAAAAACTCGAGATCATTGAGGGTTAACTGTGCCAATTCAGATCGTCGAAATGCGCCCTGACGCCCCATTAAAATAATAGCTAAATCGCGAGCTCTGCGTAGTGGGGCAATTTCTTGTTGGGTGGTTTCGATCAGTTGCTCTAGATAAAAATCGACGATTGCACGTTTTTGATTATCTACGGTTGTCCGACGTCGATTGCGATTAATGGTATCGACGTATTCTTGGATTTTTTTTAATTTGGTGGGTGAGGGCAGTTGATTAATGTCATGGGCATAATTAATCGCTGCCATCATGTTATGCAAAGTCGATGCACTTAAATGAAATCCACGGTCGGTGAGTTTTTCGCTTTGCACCTGCAGATAGGCCATGACGACATTAGGATCAGCCGGTAAAAAATTAACGCCATACTGCTGACACCAAACACAGAATTGTTGCCAATATAAGCGATAGTTGCGCATGGTATTCGCATTTTTTGCAGATAAGGTTTCTTGCTGAGCCAACGCGATGCGGGCCTGAAGTTCTGACGGTAAATTGGGCTGTTGAAAATATGCTTGTTTAGATTCTAGACCTTGAGGAATTCCACTTTTATTATTTGTGGTTAACCATTTATTATGATTCGGATCCATTACTCTGCCTATATAAACCATGCAGACATGGCATCATTGGGGCGCTATTGCTGACTATTATAACCTGTTATCTAATGACTGTTAATTGTCATTAGCAATCATTAGACGAAATTTATGATGTAATTCAATGATTAAGTTATTCGCTCACTATTTGGACAGTGGAGTAGCTTAGCTCAGTCGATGAGAAAGTGGAGCTAGTTGCTAATAATCACCCGTTGGCCTTTTGAGTATTTATGCCCGTGATATTGGCTAATTAGCGAGGGATCATTTAGTTATTGGCAGGGTTACTGAATGGGGTCTGAAGCCCAATGGAACGAAAACGTACTATAAGGACTTCCTCCCGATGTCAATGGGTGCTCTGAACGCAATCACAATGAAGATTAAGATGCAGTACTATAAGCGGTCATACTGGAATATTCTGTTCCGGACCAAAATGAAAGACGCTCGCAAGAACCTCATACGCTAATCGGATATTTAACATCCTAACGTTTTCTCAGGCACCTCTTGCGGGGTCTTAACCCTTATCATATTTGCGTTGTCATCATTGGTGGTAAGAGATTTATTTAGGTTGAATAACAATTTTCGAATGATTCACCATAGTGAAGTATTGCCCAACAGTGTCGTGCATTTTTTGCAGCTAAAGCAATAGCGGCTCGCCAGTAACCACGGCGATCTTTGACATCACAGACCCACTTACTGAGCGGATCGTCTTTTCGTCCGGCGCTAGCCATCATTGAACGCGCCCCCTGCACAAGCAGACTACGAATATAGTTGTCACCAGCTTTAGTAATTCGCCCTAATTTTGGTTTCCCTCCGCTGCTGTATTGAGAAGGCGTTAAACCCAACCAGGCCGCCAATTGACGGCCATTACGAAACTCTTTTCCGTCAGAGATCGCTGATACTAGAGCACTGGCTGTCATAGGTCCAACCCCCTTTAGTTGCATCAATAGTCGGCATCGTTCATCTTGCTCTGCCGTCTCTTTAATCAGTCGGTCGAACTTTAAAAGCCTGCGCTCAATGTTGTCTATATGAAGAAATAATTCATCCATGCAAGTTGCGGCTAAGGTTGGAAGGTGAACCTTCATGCTCTCGAACTCGTTACGCAATCGCTCCGGTGATAAAGGAGCAATCACACCAAACTCAGCGAGCAAACCACGAATGCGGTTGCATACTGCCGTCCTTTCTTCATTTAGGCCCTGCCTAGCTCGGTGCAAACATTGAATCGATTGCTGCTCTTCTGACTTGATGCTAACAAATCGCATATGAGGACGTTGAACTGCTTCACAGATAGCTTGAGCATCAGCAGCATCATTTTTCCCTGCTTTGCCAGACAGTCGATAAGGAGAGACAAACTTAGGAGCGATGAGGCGAACTTCGTGGCCGACATTTTTGAATAATCGAGCCCAAAAATGAGCGCTGCTACATGCTTCCATTCCAATCAGACACGGTGGCATATTGGCTACCGTTTCTAACAGCTTGGCCCGACTTACTTTGGGTTTGCATAAAATGGTATTGCCTTTGTGGTCAACACCATGCAATGCGAACACATTTTTTGCTAGGTCGATACCTAATACAGTCACAGCCATGTTGTTATCTCCGTATGAAATGGTGAATTTATCATCTCAGAACTAACGGCTGAGTGATAGGGAGGAAGTCCATTCCATACGCTAAGCAAAATCATCTTGATCTGACGGCTGTTTAAGTGGACGTAGTTCACCATTTAACACCTGTTCAGCTAATGTAAATGAGTAATGCCCCAACATATTGACATGCTTATGGCTTAGTGGTGATAGCCTTGCAATGTCTTCATCTTTTAGCGTTTCACCTTGCCGTTCTACGTGCTCTAATGCAGCTTGCATATAAATGGTGTTCCACAGTACAACGGCATTAGTGACTAAACCAAGCGCACCCAATTGATCTTCTTGCCCTTCTCGGTATCGTTTGCGGATTTCTCCGCGTTGACCGTGACAAATGGCTCTGGCAACGGCATGACGACTTTCGCCTCGGTTTAATTGGGTTAGAATTCTGCGTCGATAGTCTTCATCATCGATGTAATTCAGTAAATATAATGTCTTATTAATACGGCCAGCTTCAATAATGGCTTGGGCCAGACTTGATGGCCGATCACTTTTAAGTAACGATCGAATCAGTTCTGATGCCTGCACTTTTCCAAGTTTAAGAGAGCCTGCAATACGCATCATGTCATCCCAGTGAAGCTCAATTTTTTGAGGATTTACGCAGCTACGAGCTAACTCATCGAGTACGCCGTAGTCCGCTTCTTTATCTACGCGCCAAAATACCGATTCACCCGCATCGGCTAAGCGTGGCGAAAATTGATATCCCAACAACCAGAACAAGCCAAATACCATGTCACTGGCTCCGGCGGTATCCGTCATGATCTCAGTGGGGTTTAATCCGGTTTGTTGTTCCAGTAATCCTTCCAATACGAATATGGAATCTCGTAGTGTTCCTGGTATAACGATTCCGTGAAATCCAGAAAACTGATCGGAGACGAAGTTGTACCATGTGATACCACGACTGGAGCCAAAGTATTTTCGGTTTGCTCCTGAATTGACGGTTCTTACTGGTGTGATAAAGCGCATTCCGTCAGCAGAAGCAACTTCACCTCCGCCCCAATGCTTAGCTAACGCAAGAGTAGACTGAAAATCGACGAGTTTCGCGTTGGCTTTTACTAACGTTTCAGCTCGTAAATAGTTTTGCTTAACCCAACTGAGTCGGTGTCTGGTCAAGGCGGGGATATGAGATTTTATCAGTGGCTCAAGTCCGATATTGCAAGCTTCCGACAGTAACACAGCGCAGATACTTACCGTTAAATCATTGGCACGAGCATTGGATTCGCTAATATGGGTAAATTCATCGGCAAAGCCAGTATGAGCATTGATTTCAAGTAGTAGTTCTGTGAGGTCTACAGCAGGAAGTAACGCCTCAACTTGTTTGGATAATCCCTGCAAGCTCGGAGGATTATCCAGTCTATCAATGTTTGTGATGGTCAGAGTCGGTCGTTTCCCCGAGATATCAATATCCACCGACCCATTATCGTCAAAATTTGCGGCAACCTGATGATAGGTTGTATCCAGTTGCCTGACTAACGCATCGATGGCTTCCTTTGCGTTTAGCGGATGTCCCAGTGATCGACAGACCTGAATTCTGTTTGATTGCCATTCTTGGCCCTGCAAAAGTTTGGCCCTCGGATCGCCCCAGCGATCGCTGTTTTCGACATAGATATCTCGTCGGCGCAAACTGTCCTGTAATTTATCCAAAAAACACAGTGTGTAACCTCGTCTAGTCACCCGGCCATCTTTATCTAATACCAATCGCTTCCATGGATTAGAGATGATATCCATTGGCGCATCATCAAGGATTTGTTTTTTTGAATCGAGTAGTTGCGCTAAGTACTGATGAACTTCAAGCGTTTTGTCTCCCGCTGGAGCGGCGGAAAATTCAATATCATGGAGCAGTTTTGGTAGAAAACGCCGAACTCGTCCGTACTGCTCAACCATCTCTTCATGAAAATTGTCATCATAAGGTCGAGCTAACTCGTGTACGGTAGAAATAGATTGCGCTAGCTTTTCCCGTGAAAACTTAGCAAAGATTGATGGACGTAGAGACTCATCATCTAAGTTGTCGTCTAACAGAAGGGCACAAACGTTGGCTAAAGCTAGTGCAGATTTATCTAAATCTTTCAGAGTACGAAGGCGCTTTTTCTGTCCTAATTTCTTCGCTTCGCCAGCGATATTTGTAATCAAAAGATCCAGTACATCCAACGCTTCATCTAATGCAATAATTTCATAGGCTTTCACAAAAGCCACGAGTATCGCAGTACGCTTAATCTCCGGCATGCGGCCTATTTTGTATGCCGAAATCATTCCAGCATGACGGGCAATATGCTTAAACCGGACGGGAGGAATACCAGTGAAATCCAGTTCAGTTATTCCATAGGTTTGAAGTGCTTTGTAACGTTCAATGGCCTCATTAAATGCAGGGCCACTGACATTGACCGGTCCCTTACGAAAACGGTCGAAGTGTGATGTTCTGGCTGTTTCAGGAATTTGTAGTAAGGAATCCAACCTAGCTTGCTGCTCCGAATTTGGGAGGCTGGATAGTTGCTGCCACAATCGGTTTTCTGCTCGATCTCTGATTTGTGAAATCAAGCGCGTTAACGTTGATGCACCTGGCAAAAGGATTTTGTGTTGGATCAGCCATCCGGTCGCTAAATCAAACAGTAAACTCGGGCGTTCATTACTGATCCAACTCCGGCTATAGAGAAGGCGGGATAACCGAAATGACCACGGCCAAACAAACTCACGATAACCATATTGATTGCGGATCAGAGCGGTATGCTCGCGGCGTGTGGTTTCGCGCTGAGAATAGTCAGATAAAATACCAATATTCGTTATATTCAGTTGCCTTGCGACAAACCATTGGGTATTCGTTGGGATTTGACTTAAATCGATTAAGAAAGTACCGAGAAAGCGAACACAACCCAATTGCAGGGCGACTCCAAATCGATTGTGTTCACCACGTCTTTGTGTAATAAAAGCTAAGTCAGCCTCGTCCAAATGGAAGTACCGTGCCAATTGAACATCATTCGGCTCCCCATTAAATTGCCCGTAACTATTTTTTTGTTCAGTGGTTAAAAAATCCACGGGCATAGCCAGAACCTCTTATTGGTTACACAAACTCAAATCAGTGACGTATTGTTTGCCCATCCCCACTCCTGGCGTATGGCCAGAGGGTATCCCTCGACAAGGCGTATAACCTCTTTGCTCTAACTGATTAGTGAAATAAAATCCATACCCGATAGATATAATCAAACCCAAAACTAATCCACTAACCGCTATTTTAATTAGTAGTACTGCGTATTTCACAGGCATATCTTTCCCTAAAAATACAACAGGCAATCCTATTATAATTACTGGTATGGATATAAAAGGAATAAACAATAATAGTAGTGCCAGCCATGTAAATATAAGTGATGAGTGGAAAGCCCAATTTTCGTTTAAAATATCCAAACCAATCCATACACTTCCAATTGTCAAAGGAATAAACATAAATAACATACCAAAAAAACCAACAATTCGTTGCTTTAAGATGATGATTCTAAATGGTTTCTTTGACATTAGAATGACCTCGGTGTGATTTCATTTAATGTTCTACGGACATAAGTCTTTAGTTCGGAAACAATAACTTCTCTTCCTGTTTCAAGCAGTCCATGAGCAAACATTGCGCCAAGATCCCAAAAACCCTCTTCTATTTCCCGACCCTTTTCTATCACTTCTTGTTGGGCATGTTCGATATACGCTACGACTTTATCGGTCAATTCATATTTTTCATCAAAATAATTTAACGTTATAGAAGTAGCTAATCCGAATCCAACAGCAATCACTAGTGGTCCCAAAGCAAAAGACGTAAAAGTCATTGTCACGGCACCGAGTCCCCAACTCACAGCAGAAGCAATACCAATTTTCACCACATCCGTTGCTAGGCTACCGATATAACGGGTTAACGTAGTTTCATCGTTCAAAATAAAATCAACGGTTCGATAAGCAGCGGCGACATAAAAGGTTAATCGAGCACCGCTCACAATTGAATTTTTAAGCCCATACTTCCCGATCCCAACATCTACAACTTTTGGATTATCTAAACGAAAACGGGGGGCATTAAGGATCTTGCGTATGTTGGGCCAACCTGAGAATTTGATGATTTCATTACCAAGGTGATTCACTTCAACTGTTGCTTTAATCCCTAGACTTCCCAGTTTCGAGACCACCATTGAAGTCGTCACAACATCTTTTCCATTCGGGCCATAGTTGATCATGATTTGCCCAAGAGTGGTATCGGTGGCTTCGACCCAAGCTTGTTTGGTCTGTTTCCAGCCTTCGGTTTGTAAGTAAGCAAAGGTCTCAGAAAGCGTTAATAACATCACGTCGTGATTGTTCGCTTGCAGTAAGTCTCTAACTCGCTGATCTGGAAAAGTACGTGTGTTTTTGTAGATAGGATAAGTTGGTTCAGTCTGTAGCTGGGGATAATTTCCTGTCAGATACGGTGGGAGAGAAGAAGAGGTATTCGCTAACGAGTTTTCTGGATGACTTGCAGAAGTCACACTCGGCTGCATAGCTGAATTAACACTCTGCTTAGCGACTATCGCCGAAGAGACTGATGGCATAGCCATTCCTGCGCCACCCATATTGATGTTGACTCCATTACCCATATTTACGCCACCGCCCATGTTGAGTGACGTTGCCATCGAGGTGCTCAAAGCAACTTGATGACTGCTGGGCAATAGAAAACAACTGCCGCAACCGGTATCAACAAAATCACCTACCCGTGCAACATCCTGACCATTTAGGTTCGCGTTCCGAGGAGTCTTCTTGATAATGGGACCTTGACCTCTACAGCTTTTACTACCACATGTACAGGTAGCCATATCTCCAATTAACGCAATCGCTTTTCCATTAATCTTGACACTGCCACTTCCTGAAATAACTTTACCCCCAGTAGTCGTCGGACTATCTATGGTTATAACATCATTCATCTTTTTAATATTCCTGCCTAATTTATCGACGTTGTTCTAACTTTATCTAATGATTTGTAGTTTTAATAAATGTCTGGATGGAAATGCCGTAATGGTTCCATTTGCTGATGAAGAATACGGATTATGTAAACACCATGAGGCTGTGGGCGATAAAAAATAGCATGTTTATGGTGATCGTGGCGGCGAAGCCCTTCGGCAATTTCTGGGCACTCGTAACCCATCAAAGGTTGTTCTGAAAGCGTTAGCAAAACGTCATTCATACTATCTGTATAAGCATCCGCTTGCTCTATGCCAAAGTTCAACAGAGTGTATTCAAAGATATGCTCAAAGTCTTCTGCGGCGAGGTTGGAAAGTTTATACATTGTGTTTCTGCTTTACTTTAGCCGCAATGTCATGAAGTGATAATGAGCATTGACCACTCTGCTCTCCTGCCTCAATCGCCATTTTTAGAGCCGTGGTTTGTTTCTCTTGCCTTTCGAGTAGCCGCAATGCAGAACGAACGACTTCGCTTGTTGAGCCATAGCGACCAGTCGCTATGAGTTGGCCGACAAACTCATCTAGCTGAGATCCAATCGTAACACTAGTTGTGCGTGACATATTTCCACCTACATGTGTGAATAATTAACACACCAATAATAGGTTAACTAAAATTCAAAATCAAATCACGATCTTCGCATGACAATGAAGTATACCCTATAGTCATAGAATAAAAGTGGCAGTTTTTATATATTTGTCATAACCTATATGGCACACCATATTAGATCATAACTTAAATGTCACCTAGGACAGATTATGTACATCTTTGGCTATCTTAGAGCATCAACAAGCGACCAAAATGCAAAACGAGCACAGAGCACCTTACAGAAGTTTGTACAGGAAAAAGGTTTTCGTATAGCTGGATGGTATATTGAGAATGAATCGGGAGCTTCATTACAAAGACCTGAATTACTCCGATTACTTGATGATGCTGCAATTGGTGATGCAATCATCATAGAGCAAATTGATCGTCTTTCTCGTCTTGATGAAGAAAGCTGGTTCACATTGAAAGAAATGCTGCACAAGAAAGAACTCAAAGTGATTAGCCTGGATTTGCCAACCAGTCATATTGCCTTCTGTCCTCAAATCACCGATGAATTTACTGGATCGATGATTAAAGCGATAAATAGCATGATGATGGATATGCTAGCTGCTATCGCAAGAAAAGATTACCAAGATCGCCGCCGCCGTCAGGCTGAAGGAATAAAGAAAGCCAAAGAGGAAGGTAAATACAGAGGACGGCAAGCAGACTCAGATCTACACGAAAAAATCTATCAGCTACGAGTTATCAACAAGCTGAGTATTAGTGATACCGCCAAACTCACCAATGTATCGGCTCGTACAGTAATTCGAGTAGCTAAAAAGTTGGCAAGTGAGCGTTCTGTGGCAGTAATTTAACCATTTCATACGGAGAGACCAACATGGCTGTAACTGTATTAGGTATAGGCCTGGTAAAAAATGGGGTTGCACTCAATGAAGCTATTCACAAAGGTAATATTGTCCTTTGTAAACCCAAAATAAGTCGCGCTAAACTATTGGAAACCTTAGCATACAAACCACCGTGTTTAATTGGAAGTTGTAGCAGCGCTTATTTTTGGGTTCGAACCTTGAAAAAGTAGGATATGAAGTTCGACTTATTGCACCAACGTCTGTCTCTCCTTATCGATTATCAGGCCGAACAAAAATGATGCAATTCACGCTCAAAGGATTTGTGAAGCGGTTTAACGCCCTCATATAAAATCAAACACCTAGCGTAGCTCGCAAGTAGGACGTTCGCTTATACTGCGATATGGGTATAATAAGCCCCATAGTGTATATGGTTAACTGGTAGCGATGATATACCACAAGGTCCTAAATTGTTGATAATAATGAAAATTGCAACCTCATAACTTTCAGCGCCGATTAATGCAAGGTAGACAAGCGCATGGCTCAATGTTGCACGAGATCGAGTTCGGAAAGTGAACTTGAATAATTCTAGTGTTCTGATAGCAAAGCAAATGCATCAAAACCAGTTATTATCTGTGGACTCTATTTTGTGAGTCTATTTCGATTTTTTGCGCTACCTTCTATCGATATTTATCTCTCTGAGACTGGCTATTTGGTTTTCATTTTTTGGATTTTGGATAAGATGAGAGTGGTTCTTTGTAGGCAATAAAGTATAAACAAAGCCGACCTGTTGATTTAAGCAAATATACAAGTAATATTTGCTTAAATTTGCTTAAAAATGATACTATCTATCTATCTATCTATCTATCTATCTATCTATCTATCTATATGAAAATTATGAAAAAAATAATATTATTTACTAGTTTATTCAGTATTCCAGTACTGGCTGCAACGGAGTCCCCTCAGATTTTTGTTGGCGTAAAGGGTGGGTATCAATGGGCCTTAGACGACAATTACAATCATTCAAATCAAGAGGGCACAATTTTAGGTCTCTATGGCGGGTTACAGTTTACGCCCTCTTGGAGTTGGGATTTAGGCTATCAATATCACGATGAACTAAAGGCGGACACTACATCAGTTAATGTTAAAACTTGGTTGATTGAAAGTGCTCTTCGTTACGATTGGTACCTACGAGATAACCTAAGTTTATACGGTCGGCTTGGTGCTGCTTATTGGGACATGGAAAAAACGCAACTGTCTTCAAGTAAGAGCGATGCGACAGGTTTTTCTCCTCTCGGTGAGGTAGGGATTAACTATCACTTTAACCCTAACGTCCGATTATCAACGGGCTACCAATACATTGACAGTATTGGTAAGTCAAATACGGGTAAGTATGATAGCCATGGATTGTTGGTCAGTCTAACCTATACGTTTGGCAGTACAACACAACCAGCGTTAGTCGAAGCAGCGCCAACGTCTATTATCGAAGATACTCCCGTTAAAGAGACAGCCACTGTAAAAGTACCTCCTCAAATACAGGAATTTTCACCAAAAACTACAGATGGATTGTTTGGTTTTGATTCAGTCGAACCTAGCCAAGAGTTTATTGACCAATTAACAGAGACCTCTTCAGTATTAAATTCTTACCCACAAGCTCATGCCAAAGTTGTTGGACACACTGACTCAACAGGCTCAGCACTCTATAACCAACACCTTTCTGAGCATCGTGCTCAAGCGGTCGTCAATAAACTGATTGAATTGGGTGCCACACCGACGCAACTTGAGTGGAGAGGTGAAGGTGAGTCTCAACCTGTTGCTGATAACAATACTGCAGAAGGACGAGCTAAAAATCGCCGAGTTGAAATCACCATTCCTAGCTTCCAGTATCAAAAATAGGTTGTATTACTATGAATAAATATTTTAAATCACTATTTGCAATAGTAATTTTTCCACTATTAATGCTATTAACCGGTTGTAATTCAGAAGGTGCCTTCTCTGAATCAACAGTAAAATTAGAACGTATAGATATCACCGCTTCACTGATAACAACTCGAGGTGTTGGGGGAGTGACGCTTGCGGTAGGTAACAAGCAGCCCTTTGAAGCGGTTGGTCACTACTCTGATGGTTCATCTCGCACATTGACGGATTTAACCGTGAGTGATTGGCACACAAGCAACTCTGATGCAGGACGCTTTGATGTTCCAGGCGTATTTACCGCGACTAACGTGGGTAATACGACCCTCACGGCCACGAAGGATGGCGTGACCAGTAATACGGTGGATGTGAATGTGTCGGCAGCGGTCATTACATCGATTCAAGTGACGCCTTCACCGGTCAACGTAGCAAAAGGTCAGACTCAGCAGTTAACTGCAACAGCGACATTCAGTGATATGACGTCCTCTGACGTATCTAACTCAGTGACGTGGACTCCTATCGATACGGCGACGGCTACCGTGTCATCAGCCGGTTTATTGTCTGCGGTTGAGGTGGGTAATACGACCCTCACGGCCACGAAGGATGGCGTGACCAGTAATACGGTGGATG
>NZ_JAHUTT010000053.1 GCF_019209865.1 Shewanella sp. NIFS-20-20
ATCTAGCGCGGAACTCATCGTGGAGCGGGTGGTAGCACCTAATGAAGACTCCGAATACATTAGCGCAAACCAACCTCGTTATCGGAAATATCATTTGCAATAACGAGGCGGACCATACATTTTTATGTCCTCGCTCTCTATGCTAGTCAGAGCCGTGATTGTTTATGGATGAAGCCGGTATGCTTAAACTTGGGCTTGCGAGCAGTGTAAATTGACGCATTTAGCGGTTGCCGGTGTGTTTGTTGGTCTATCACCACATCAATTCCTGTGATAGCAGCTATTATTTTGCCTTTAGTGCCAAGCGTTGCACTAAAGGCATTACGCTTGAAGTTGATAGCATAATGAAGGTGGCCTTATGGCGCACCGGCATAGGCAATCAAGGCGGCCTGCCTTGGTAAATATGTCATGATTTTATCGATAATTCCTCTCGGCGAGCGTTGAAGCCCGCATTCACGTATCTGAGACTCGCAACTTATCCGTGCTTGGGGTTATAATGCAGGGCATTATAGCTAGGCTAATACACAGGTTATTGAGCCTAATTTCAGAATATCCAATTCAGGAAGATTTCATGTATCAAACCACTGCAGAGCTTAGAAGCGCCTTTTTAGCGTTTTTTGGCAAACATGGTCACCAGATAGTCGATAGCAGTTCGCTGGTGCCAGGAAACGATCCGACCTTGCTTTTTACTAATGCCGGGATGAATCAGTTTAAAGACGTATTTTTGGGAATGGACAAGCGTAGCTATAGCCGTGCGACGACTTCTCAGCGCTGCGTTCGTGCGGGTGGTAAACATAATGACTTAGACAACGTCGGTTACACCGCACGTCACCACACCTTCTTTGAAATGCTGGGTAACTTTAGCTTCGGTGATTATTTTAAGCATGAAGCCATTCGTTTTGCGTGGACCTTCTTAACAGAAGAGTTGAAATTACCGAAAGAAAAATTATGCGTCACCATTTATGAAACCGATGATGAAGCGTATGCCATTTGGTTAAATGACATTGGTGTACCCGCTGACAACATTATTCGCATTGGTGATAACAAAGGTGCTGCTTACGCCTCTGATAACTTCTGGCAGATGGGTGACACCGGTCCTTGTGGTCCTTGTAGTGAGATTTTCTATGATCACGGCGACCATATTTGGGGCGGACGCCCTGGTAGCCCTGAGGAAGATGGCGATCGCTTTATCGAGATCTGGAATATTGTATTTATGCAATATAACCGTCAGGCCGATGGCACCATGTTACCTTTACCTAAGCCATCAGTAGATACTGGCATGGGGTTAGAGCGGATTGCGGCCATTATGCAAGGCGTGCACTCTAACTACGAAATCGACATTTTCCAGAAATTAATTCATAAAGCGGCTGAAATCATCGGAACTGATGATATCAACAACCCTTCGCTACGTGTGATTGCCGATCACATTCGCTCTTGTGCGTTTTTAGTGGCTGATGGCGTGATGCCATCGAATGAAGGTCGTGGCTATGTATTGCGCCGTATTATTCGCCGCGCAGTTCGCCATGGCAATAAATTGGGTGCCAACGAGGTATTTTTCTATCGCTTAGTACCAACCTTAATTGAGGTCATGGGTGAGGCTGCTAACTTAATGGCGGCCAATCAGGCTATCGTTGAAAAGGCACTGAAAGCTGAAGAAGAGCAGTTTGGTCGTACTTTAGAGCGAGGTTTAGGCATCCTAGATCAAGCACTAGAAGCGCTTGAAGGCGACACGTTAGATGGCGACACAGTGTTTAAGCTCTATGACACTTATGGTTTCCCCGTTGATTTAACGGCTGACGTTTGCCGCGAACGCAATATTGTGGTTGACGAAGCCGGTTTTGAAAGCGCCATGGCTGAGCAGCGTCGCCGTGCACAAGCGGCCGGTCAATTCAGTGCCGATTATAATGCTGGCTTAAAAATTGATAGCACCACAGAGTTCTGTGGCTATCAAGGTTTGACGGCTCAAGCTGTTGTCACTGGCTTATACGTTGCAGGCAGTGCGGTTGAGTCAATCAACGCGGGTACAGAAGCCGTTGTGGTATTGGCGAATACCCCGTTTTACGCTGAATCCGGCGGACAAGTCGGTGATAAAGGTCAGTTAACCGCTGCAGACTGTGTGTTCACTGTGAATGACACCCAAAAGTTTGGTCAGGCGACGGGTCACCAAGGTCAATTGGCGCAAGGCAGCCTGACCGTGGGTCAGACCGTCGATGCGTTAGTCGACAAAAAATTACGTCATCGCACCGAGCTTAACCACTCAGTCACTCACTTGTTGCATGCGGCGTTACGTCAGGTATTAGGCACTCATGTGACTCAAAAAGGTTCATTAGTAGACCCAGAGCGTTTGCGTTTTGACTTCTCTCACTTTGAAGGTGTGACTCATAGCCAATTGCAACAAGTCGAAGTTTTGGTTAACACTCAAATTCGCCGTAATCATGAGTTACAAACCGCCACTATGGACATTGAAGCGGCTAAGGCTGCCGGCGCAATGGCGTTATTTGGTGAGAAGTACGATGCCCATGTGCGCGTAGTGACCATGGGGGATTTCTCCATTGAACTGTGTGGTGGTACCCATGTGGGTCGCACTGGTGATATTGGTTTATTCAAAATCACCTCAGAAAGTGGTATTGCGGCAGGTGTTCGCCGTATCGAAGCTTGCACTGGTGCTGCGGCTATGGATTATGTCGCTGCAGAAGAAGCGGAATTAGCCGCTGCCGCAGCGCTCTTAAAAGCCGACAGTCACTCGCTGGTGGCAAAGCTAAAAGCGCAACTGGATAAGTTTAAGCAAATCGAGAAAGAAAACGCGCAGTTGAAAGATAAGCTGGCTGCTGCAGCGAGTGCTGATTTGGTGACTGAAGCCATTGATGTTAATGGCATTAAAGTGCTGGTTAAACGACTTGAGGGTGTTGAAGCGGGTGCTCTGCGCGGTATGCAAGATGAGCTTAAGCAAAAAATGCAGTCAGGGATCGTATTATTGGCTGTGGCCAATGAAGCCAAGGTTAACTTAATCGCCGGTGTGACTGCTGATTTAACCGCGAAAGTCAAAGCGGGTGAGTTGGTGGCCATGGTTGCGGCGCAAGTCGGTGGTAAAGGTGGTGGACGGCCAGATATGGCGCAAGCCGGCGGTAGCGAACCACAGCATCTAGAGAAGGCATTGACAGAGGCTCTGTCTTGGATCAATGAGCGCCTGGCGTAAGAGGTAGCAGTGGCGAATCAACATAAGCTTAGCGGTTCCGAGCTTATTGTGAAGAAGTTTGGTGGCACCTCGGTCGGCTCAATAGAGCGTATCGAGGCTGTCGCTGAGCAGATAGCACAGGCTTTTTATCAAGGCGAGCAACAACTCATCGTGTTATCTGCGATGGCGGGTGAAACTAATCGGTTATTATCTTTAGGCGCAGCCATAGATAGTCATGCCAGTTCTCGGGAACTGGATATGTTAGTGGCGACCGGCGAGCAAGTGAGCATTGCGTTGATGGCTATGGCGCTACATAAGCGTGGTATCGCCGCTAAATCTTTAATTGCTGGTCAAATCAGTATTATGACTGACGCTAACCATGGTCGGGCAAAAATTGAGCGCATTGACACATCAACATTAACGGCACTGTTAGCCGACAATGTGATCCCGATAGTGGCCGGTTTTCAGGGGTGTCATCAGGGTAATATTACCACCTTAGGTCGTGGTGGTTCGGACACGACAGCGGTCGCGTTGGCTGCGGCACTCAGTGCCAAAGAGTGCCAAATCTATACCGACGTTGCCGGTGTGTTTACCACGGACCCAAATTTAGAAACTAATGCGGTCAAGTTATCTCAAATCAATGTCGATACCATGTTTGAGATGGCGCGGCTGGGTGCAAAAGTATTGCATCCAGATTCAGTGGATTACGCCCGGCGTTTTCAGGTGCCGTTGCGGGTATTATCTAGCTTTGAACCTGGGTGTGGCACCTTAATTACCCCGCAAGAGGAACCCTTAACTCAGGGGCGAATCGTGGGTATGGCGGTGAGTCATTCGCAAGCGATCATTCATTTACAGCGCTCACCGCAGCATCCTATCGTATGGGATAGCTTGGCTGATCAATTAGCGGCAATCGGCATTGAAACTAATTTATTGAGTAAGGATGAGTCCAGTCATTTAGGCTTAAGTTTCACGGTCGATAAATTGTGGTTACCTAAGGTATTAACCATGCTTGATTTAATGGCATCTGAACAAGTAATTGAGTCTGTTCAATATGTGGACAATCAGGTAAGATTATCTTTAATTGGTAATGGGTTGCTGGATCACGTAGATGTAATGAATAAAGCACGAAGTGAACTAAGCGAAATAGACGTCGATGTTAATTTAATGTCGGCGACCGCTGCAAAAGTCGCCATGGTGTTTTGTGAAAGCAAATTAAATGTTGCAATTCGCGCGTTACACTATGCATTTCAGTTAAATGACCAATAATTAAATAGCTGTTTTAGTATTGGCTACTATGATTTTGTACTAAGCTGACTTTATAATAAGCTTAAGTTAATGAATTAAGTACCAAGCGAATAGCAACTGGGAACTAAAGGAGCAATCGAATGCTGATTTTGACTCGCCGTGTAGGTGAAACACTAATGATTGGTGATGAAGTAACTGTTACCGTTTTAGGGGTAAAGGGCAATCAAGTCCGTATTGGCGTGAATGCACCTAAAGAAGTTTCTGTGCATCGTGAAGAAATTTACCAACGAATTCAAAATGAGAAATCGACACCGTCTGAAGGTGGCAATTTTTAATTTAAGCGGTAGGGCAGCATCTGCCTTAGCGTTAACACGAAGAGTCAGTATTCTACTGGCTTTTTTTATGGGCGCGATTTAGCGGCTACCATCGCGAGCCGCTGATGAATGAATGCCGACCAGAAAACTACCACTCAAGGCAAATGTCGTCCTTGTCAGCTTGTCGCAATAGGATGGTTTACCTGCCCAGATGATCAACCTGCTTGCGCGTGAGTGCGTTTTCACTGGCTTAAATTGGCTATCTTCGCGTGACGTGTTGGCGCTTTATCATAGAGGCGTGAGGTTGATGGCTGAATTGGTTCGGCCAAAGCGCATTCATGGCCATTAGCTCACCCTTGCCAACATCGCGCAGTCCCTTGCGCGCGGATCTCGCACTGATTGTCCCCTTGCTGGCTAAATTCATGGCTTATGCGTTACCTGGTGAGATCAGAAAGCTTGACGAATACTGCCGCCGAGTTGTTGCTATTTTGTACGAAAGCAGCCTTATTATATAAGGGGTTGCGCATATCATCATCGATGTGATTAAAAACAGGGCAAACAAATTCTGTTTAATAAAAAGGGTTTGACTTATTTTCTTCAAACAGTAATATGTGCGCCAAGAAACGGAGAGGTGGCCGAGTGGCCGAAGGCGCTCCCCTGCTAAGGGAGTATGGGCTTTAACTCCCATCGAGGGTTCGAATCCCTCCTTCTCCGCCATTTCTTGTTTGTAAGAAAGTTGCGCATGTAGCTCAGCTGGATAGAGTACCTGGCTACGAACCAGGTGGTCGGAGGTTCGACTCCTTCCATGCGCACCACTTATCTTACAAAAATGATCCCAATGCGCATGTAGCTCAGCTGGATAGAGTACCTGGCTACGAACCAGGTGGTCGGAGGTTCGACTCCTTCCATGCGCACCATCTTAGATTATCTAAGGGTTTGGTTTCATATTTTCTCAAATGCGCATGTAGCTCAGCTGGATAGAGTACCTGGCTACGAACCAGGTGGTCGGAGGTTCGACTCCTTCCATGCGCACCAGAGAAACACAAATTGATTGCAATGCGCATGTAGCTCAGCTGGATAGAGTACCTGGCTACGAACCAGGTGGTCGGAGGTTCGACTCCTTCCATGCGCACCATCGATTTGTTATGTAAAGATTTCTAGAATGCGCATGTAGCTCAGCTGGATAGAGTACCTGGCTACGAACCAGGTGGTCGGAGGTTCGACTCCTTCCATGCGCACCACAGAAAATGAGAAGATTTAATTGCGCATGTAGCTCAGCTGGATAGAGTACCTGGCTACGAACCAGGTGGTCGGAGGTTCGACTCCTTCCATGCGCACCAAGTTAAGTCGGAGAGGTGGCCGAGTGGCCGAAGGCGCTCCCCTGCTAAGGGAGTATGGGCTTTAACTCCCATCGAGGGTTCGAATCCCTCCTTCTCCGCCATTATTTACTATACTCAGTTGAGTTTAGTCATTAGTGAAAATTAGCGCATGTAGCTCAGCTGGATAGAGTACCTGGCTACGAACCAGGTGGTCGGAGGTTCGACTCCTTCCATGCGCACCAAAATCGATAACCCCTGCTAGTCATAGCAGGGGTTTTTCGTATCTAGTGATTATTACCCCGTCTCATCTCATCCATGCGTTCTTGCGCTTGCCGCGACCTGTGTATTGGCATCTAGTTGCCATCTTATCTCGATGTTGTGTTGCCATAAGTTGTTGCCGATAAGGGGAGCATGCATTAGGGGGGGCTGCGAGCTCTCTCAACTTATCTTGGTGACGGCTGTTAGTGCCTTGGATGCATATTTACCCAATCATCTAGGTGTTGATGCATTAATGTCAGCTTTATGCGGCTGCGCTTGCTGTTATTGCATGCTTTCTAATTTTTCAAGTGCTAATTCATTACATATTTATCATATTCTCATTATTTTCGTCATTTCATTATTATTTATTCAGTGGTATCGATAATAGATCGCTATATTTGGTAAGACCAATTTACAAATGTGGCGGATATTTGTTATAGATTGTGTCCTTTTTTACTCTGGCGCGTGTCTAGATATGCGAAATTGTTGCAATATTTCGCATTGGCATTACGTCAACACCAATAATGAGGATGGCATGATCGATATCGCCCATGATTTTTCGCAAGCATTGACCATTATGTTGCTTGGCATGGTATTGGTTTTTTGTTTTTTAAGTGCCTTGATTGGCGCGATTAAGATCAGCGCCCACTTTCTGAGTCCATGCGCCAAGGACATAGACACAGAGTGTCAACCTGCGATGGAGAACAGTGCGAGTTCTCTCGATCCTACACTGATGGCGGCGATTTCGACTGCCATACATCATCATCGTCAAACTGCCCGTAGTGAATAATAAGACTGGAGATAATCATGGATAAGCCGTTAGCATTGACCGATGTTGTCTTACGAGATGCACATCAATCCATTCTCGCGACGCGATTACGTATTGACGATATGTTACCGATTGCCGAGAAATTGGATCAAATCGGCTTCTGGTCATTAGAAACTTGGGGTGGCGCTACCTTTGATGCCTGTATTCGTTATCTTGGCGAAGATCCGTGGGAGCGGATCCGTTTACTCAAGCAAGCGATGCCAAACACCCCGCAGCAAATGTTACTGCGAGGTCAGAATCTATTAGGTTATCGCCACTATGCCGATGATGTGGTCGAACGTTTTGTGGCACGAGCCAAGACCAATGGTGTTGATGTCTTTCGTATTTTCGATGCCATGAATGATGTCCGCAATTTAGCAACGGCCATTAATGCGGTTAAATCGGTGTCTGGTCATGCCCAAGGCACGATTTGTTATACCACCAGTCCAGTGCATAACTTGACCACCTGGACCGACATGGCCAAACGGCTGCAAGATATGGGTTGTGATTCGATAGTCATTAAAGATATGGCCGGCTTATTAAAGCCGATGGAAGCCTATCAATTGATTTCAACTCTTAAGGCGCAAACCGGGATGCATTTAGCTTTGCATTGCCACGCCACTACAGGGCTCAGTACCGCAACTTATCAAAAAGCGATTGAAGCCGGTATCGATGTTTTAGATACCGCGATCTCCTCCATGAGTCAGACTTATGGCCATAGCCCCACCGAAACCTTAGTGGCTATGGCTGACGATGCGGGCCGCCCCACCGGCTACGATATGGCATTGCTCGAAGATATTGCCGAGTATTTTAGAGGCGTGAGAAACAAATACGCGCAGTTTGAGGGGAGTTTGAAAGGTGTCGATGCCCGCATTTTAACGGCGCAGGTACCCGGTGGCATGCTAACCAACCTTGAAAGCCAGCTCAAACAGCAAGGGGCCTTAGATAAGCTTGATCTAGTCTTAGCTGAGATCCCTAAAGTCCGCGCCGACCTTGGCTATCTTCCTTTAGTGACCCCCACGTCGCAAATTGTCGGCTCGCAAGCGGTGATTAACGTATTAATGGGGCAATCGTATCAATCTTTAACCAAAGAAACCGAAGGTGTACTCAAAGGGGAATATGGCGCCACGCCGGCGCCAGTCAATGCTGAGCTGCAAGCTCGAGTGCTTGGCGGTAGCGAGGCCATTACTTGCCGTCCAGCCGACTTAATTGCATGCGAATTTGGCCAATTGACTAACGAATTGCGTCAACATCAACAACAAGGGGTGGAGCTCGCGTCCGGTGAGTGTTTAGACGATGACGTACTGACTTATGCGTTGTTCCCACAGATTGGTTTGCAATTCTTAAAGAATCGGCGTAACCCCGAAGCCTTCGAGGCCGCCCCTAGCTGCGACAGTCAGGGGCCATTATCTGCGCCAGAAGCGATGGCCACTCCGGCCCCAGTCAGCGAGGTGAAAACTTATACCGTCAAAGTGCAAGGGCAAGCCTTTGTGGTGGAGGTCAGTGACGGCGGTGACATCGAAGCCATTCAACCTGTGATACATACGGCTAGCCCCAGCCCGGCACCTGCTGTTGCGCCAACATCAGCCCCCGCCATCAAAGATCATATGGCGGCACCGTTGTCTGGCAATATTTTCAAAGTGCATGTTAATCGTGGCGATAGGGTTAAAGCAGGCGATCTTGTCTTTATCCTTGAAGCCATGAAAATGGAAACTGAAATTCGTGCGAACTGCGATGGTATCGTCAGTGAATTGTTTGTCAAAGAGGGTGATGCAGTTGCTGTCGGTCACCAACTGTTGGCCATTGCATAAGGGACTGTTGTGGAAGGATTATTGGCGTTTTGGAGTGAGACAGGGATTGCCCATTTTAACGGTGGACAATTGACGATGATGTTAGTGGGAGTCGGGCTGTTATATTTGGCCATTAGCAAGAAATTTGAACCCTTGCTGTTACTGCCCATTGGCTTTGGTGCCATTTTGGCTAATATTCCCAATGCGGGATTTACTGAGCCTGGCGGCTTGTTGTACTACCTGTATCATGTGGGGATTTCAACAGGGATATTTCCGCTCCTGATCTTTATGGGGGTCGGAGCCATGACCGATTTTTCGGCGCTGATTGCTAACCCTAAGACTCTGTTGCTCGGCGCTGCCGCCCAGTTTGGTATTTTTGCGACTTTACTCGGTGCTATAGGTTTGAATTTAGTGCCGGGGTTTGAGTTTAGCATTAAAGATGCGGCCGCCATTGCCATCATTGGCGGCGCCGATGGCCCTACTGCCATCTTCCTTGCGTCGAAACTGGCCCCAGAACTTTTGGGGGCGATTGCCGTGGCGGCATATTCCTATATGGCGTTAGTACCGATTATTCAGCCGCCGATCATGAGACTGTTGACCACAGAAGCTGAACGTCAAATCAAAATGGAACAGCTGCGAGAAGTCAGTACCCGTGAGAAAATTATTTTCCCGCTGATGGTGCTTGGGCTGACTATCTTACTGTTACCGGCCGCCACCCCATTAGTCGGCATGTTTTGTTTCGGCAATTTAATGCGTGAATCGGGTGTGGTCGATAGACTGTCTAAGACAGCTCAGAACGAGCTTATCAATGTGGTGACAATATTCTTAGGATTAGCGGTTGGCTCTAAACTGTCGGCAGCGGAGTTTTTAACTGTTGAAACCTTAGGGATTTTGGGCCTTGGCGCCGTGGCATTTGGCATTGGGACAGCCAGTGGCGTCTTGATGGCAAAATTGATGTGTAAGCTCTCGGGGGGCAAGGTGAATCCTTTGATTGGTGCTGCGGGTGTCTCGGCTGTACCCATGGCGGCGCGGGTCGTTAATAAGGTTGGTTTAGAGGCTAATCATCAAAATTATTTATTGATGCATGCCATGGGGCCCAATGTCGCTGGCGTGCTCGGGAGTGCGGTGGCCGCGGGCATCTTATTGGCCGTGCTCAAGTAATCACTTGGCGAGTCACAGCTGCTTGGCGATGGTTACTGCAATCGCCAAGTGCTGTTTGCCACGAGCCGTTGCCATTCCTCCATCAATGCATCCTGGCAATTCAGACTGTCTGTTCGCGGCTAGCCTAGTGACGGCAATTTGTTGCGTCTAAGCCCCAAGCCAATTGCTGTCGATGTTATACTACCCCTCTATTTTTATTATTAAGGCCAACATGTTAGATCTTGGCATGATGTTCGCTGCGGCTTTTTTAGCGGCGACCTTGTTACCCGGTGGCTCAGAAGTCTTGTTGGTGGCTCTGTTGACCAAAGAGGGCTCCCATGCGTGGGCGTTAGTGGTGGCTGCCTCCTTAGGTAACACCTTAGGTTCGATGACAAGTTACTTACTCGGTTTATATGGCCGCCGCGCGATTAGTCCAGAGCAAATGGCCACTAAAGGCTATCGCCATGGCCTGAACCTTATCCAAAAGTATGGCATGTGGTCGCTACTGCTGGCGTGGGTCCCGGTGGTGGGGGATTTACTGTGTGTGATTGCCGGTTGGATGAAATTACCTATTCTACCGGCTTCATTATTGATTTTTATCGGAAAGTTTATTCGTTATCTGCTACTGATGGCACTCACCCTGCAATGGTTGTAACTGATTTGTAACGCTTTGTGTGTTTGCCATTGCTAATCAATAACTTGGTTAGTATGTTTGTTGGCAGTGATCCTTGCGTGGGCTCGGTGCCCTCATCAATAGTTAAACAAAAAAGTAGGAGTTTGCAGTGAAAAAATGGATTCTTGCCGCGGCGATTTCCGCAGCGTTAACTGGCTGTGGCAGTCATGATACTGCCCTGACATCGTCATCTAGCTCGCTCAGTGCCCCGTTGCCCGCTGGCGTGACCTTGATTGAAGATGCCAGCCAACCGAAAGGTTCAGTGGCTATTGCTTATAAAAAATATCAACTCGCTAATGGCCTAACCGTATTACTCCATCAAGATAAGTCCGATCCCTTGGTGCATGTCGACGTAACCTATCATGTTGGCTCTGGCCGTGAAGTGCCGGGTCGAAGTGGCTTTGCCCATTTATTTGAACACATGATGTTTCAAGGTTCACAAAATGTTGCCGATGAGCAACATTTAAAAGTGGTCACAGAAGCCGGTGGTACCCTTAACGGTACCACTAATACGGATAGAACCAACTATTTTGAAACAGTGCCAAGCAATCAGTTAGAGAAAATGTTATGGCTCGAATCCGATCGTATGGGATTCTTTTTACCGGCATTAACTGAAGAAAAATTCGAAGTCCAGCGTGAAACCGTTAAAAATGAACGCGGTCAACGGGTCGATAACCAGCCATATGGCCGTATGTATGAACGTTTTGATGAGGTCTTTTATCCCCCTGGGCATCCCTATTCTTGGCCGGTAATTGGCTGGACTGAAGATCTCAATCGCGCCACGGTCGATGATGTGCGTAGCTTCTTCAAGCGTTGGTACGGCCCCAATAATGCGACGCTAACCATTGGCGGTGATTTTGATGAAGCCACCACTCTGGCCTTGGTGAATAAATATTTTGGTGAGATCCCAAGGGGGCCTGAAGTCGAAGATATGGCGAAAGAGCCAGTGACCTTAGATGGCAGCCGTTATATTTCGATGGAAGATAAAGTGCATTTGCCGCTACTGCGTATCGGTTTCCCGACCGTTTATGCTCAGCATCAAGACGAAGCGGCGTTGGATCTGCTGGCGCAAATTCTTGGTGGCGGTAAAACCTCATTATTTTATAAAAACTTAGTTAAAGACGGATACGCGGTTCAAGCTGGCGTTGGCCACCCTTGCGCTGAACTATCTTGCCAATTATTTATGTACGCGGTAGCCAATCCAGCCAAAGGCGGCAAGCTGGCAGATGTCGAGCAGCGCATGTTGGAGTCCATTAATGAATTCGAACAACGCGGGGTTACTGACGAAGACTTACAAAAGGCCAAGGTTCAGTTTGAGTCGGATACCATCTTTGGCTTGCAAAGTGTCCGCGGTAAGGTGTCTACCTTAGCCTATAACCAAACATTTTTTGATACACCGGATTTAATCGCCTCCGATCTTGCGCGTTACAATCAAGTCACCAAGGCGGATGTGATGCGGGTGTTTGAGCAGTACGTCAAAAATAAGCCGATGGTGGTAATGAGTATCGTGCCTGAAGGCCGCACCGATTTAATTGCGGCGGCGGATAATTTTGTGGCACCGCAAGTCGCGATAGCCACTGAAGCCGTGTCGTCGCCAGTGACCCACTCGCAGGTGACATCGAGTTTTGACCGCAGCAAGATGCCAATGTCTGGCGCCGCGCCCTTATTGCAAGCGCCAACCTTATGGCAAGGTGAGCTGGCCAACGGCATTGAGGTCATGGGCAGTATCAGCCAAGAAACCCCCACCACAGAGGTCATTATTTACCTCAATGGTGGCCATAGGTTAGTCGGTGCTGATAAAGCGGGTTTGGCAAACTTGACGGCGGCTGTGTTAAATGAGTCCACTAGTCAACGCAGCACGGAAGCCTTAACTCAAGCCTTGGATTTACTGGGAGCCAGTGTCAGTTTTTCAGCGGGCACAGATCAAAGTGTGATCCGCATTTCTTCATTGACCGAAAAATTACCTCAGGTCATGGCAGTCGTTGAAGAAAAACTCTATCAACCTGGGTTTGTACCCGCGGATTTTGAGCGCGCTAAACAGCAGATTTTGCAAGGGTTGAAGCAGCAAGAATCCGATCCGAACACCTTGGCCGTAAATGCCTTTAATCAGTTAATGTATGGCAAGGATAATCCGCTCGGCGTCAATACCAGTGGCACTATCGCCAGCGTATCAGCATTGACCTTAGATGATGTAAAAGCATTTTACGCTCAGCAGTATCGCGCGGGCAACGCGGCCATCGTGGCGGTGTCTAATCTTACTGAAAAAACCTTGCTGGCTGAGTTATCAGGGTTATCAAAGTGGAAAGGCGATAAAGTCGCGGTACCCGCCTTAGCGGATTTACCCGCACTTGATGCCGGCACCATTTATCTTGTTGATAAGCCTGGGGCGGCGCAATCGGTTATTCGCATGGGTAAGCGGGCTTTACCTTACGATGCGACCGGTGAGTATTTTCAATCATACTTAATGAATTACCCACTTGGCGGAGCTTTTAATAGCCGTATCAACCTTAATCTCCGTGAAGATAAAGGTTATACCTATGGCGCCCGCAGCTATTTTAGTGGGGCTGAAGATACAGGGGTATTCATTGCCTCAGCAGCGGTTCGCGCTGATGTGACGGGGGCTGCGTTAACTGAGTTCATTAACGAAATTTCGGCTTATCAACAATCAGGGATTACTGAGGACGAGTTAGCCTTTATGCGTAACTCAATTGCTCAAGGTGAAGCGTTAGATTATGAAACGCCTTATCAGAAAGCAGGTTTTGTCCGCCAAATCCAAAAGTATGATCTTGACCATGACTATACCAGCCAACAAGGTCAGCTGATAAACCAGATCACTAAAGCCGAGTTAGACCGCTTAGCTAAATCCGAGCTTAAGCTCGAAGATATGGTGATTGTGGTGGTGGGAGATAAAGCCTCAGTCACCGCACAGTTACAAGAGTTGGGGTACCCCATCAAGCAGTTGTAGTGCAGTTGTTAATGCATATGTAGCAAAACGGCAGTAGATCACTCTACTGCCGTTTGTTTTTGTGGGTTATGACTTGCTTAGACGGAGTTTGGCAAGCACAATAATGGAGGTATTTTAACAGGCAAGTTGCCATCACCATAGAAGGTTGACCTTTTGTACTCTTTTGAAGATATGATCTCGCACTTTCGTGATGCGAGTGGGCGTCAGGCGTTAACTTCTGTCAACCGAGGCATAGAGCGTGAAGCATTACGAGTGAATGCTAATGGCACGTTGGCCAGCGATCCTCATCCTCAGGCACTGGGTTCAGCATTGACCCACTCGAGGATCACCACCGACTATAGCGAGTCGTTACTCGAATTTATTACGCCGGTGAGCCAAGAGGTTAATCGTTTACTCGATGGGTTAACCCAAACTCATGCTTTCACTTTAAAACACCTCGCAGGCCAACAGTTATGGCCAGTCAGCATGCCTTGTTATGTCGGCGATGTGGCCGATATCCCTATCGCTCAATATGGTCAATCTAATAGTGGCCGCATGAAAACCTTGTATCGCAAAGGCCTAACTAAACGCTATGGCGCCTTGATGCAGATTATCTCTGGGGTTCATTTCAATTTTTCAGTCTCTGACGAACTGTGGCAACGACTCTATGATCAGAGTGATAAAACCTTAAGCCTGCAAGATTTTATCAGTGATGGTTATTTTGGGTTAATCCGCAATTACCGCCGTATGGTGTGGATGTTACCGTATCTCTTTGGCTCTTCTCCTGCGGTGTGTGAATCATTTATCAAACCAGGATTTAGCGGGTTTGATTTTAAGAAAATGGGCCGCGGCACCTTATATTTACCTTATGCTACGTCATTGCGGATGAGCGATCTTGGTTACACCAACAAAGAACAAGAGCGCTTAAACATTAGTTATAACTCGTTAGCAGAATACCTCGCAGGGATTAAGCGGGCGATCAGAATGCCGTCGGATGAATTTGCCAATATTGGTATTAAAGTTGATGGTGAATACCAGCAGCTCAATACCAATATTCTTCAAATTGAAAATGAATTTTATTCGCCCATTCGCGCCAAACGGGTCACCGCCAAAGGCGAAACGCCTTCTGCGGCACTCGAGCGGGCGGGGGTTCAATATATTGAGGTTCGCGCCCTCGATGTCAATCCATTTAGCCCGATTGGCATCGATGCCAAACAAGTGCGCTGGCTCGATTTATTCTTGCTCTATTGTTTACTTTCTTCGTCGCGTCCGAGTTGCGCCAGCGAAGAAGTTGAGATGTCGGCTAACTTGCAAACCGTTATCATGGGCGGACGTCAACCCCAGTTAACCCTGTTACGGGGAGAGAAGAATGTCCTGATGGCAGATTGGCTCAGTGAGGTTTTCGCTGAGTTAGCCCCCTTGGCGAAGTTACTCGATGGTGACGAGCATGACGACTATCAACAAGCCTTGCAGCATTGGTCGCAAGCCATTAGCGATCCTGAACAAACCTTATCGGGTCAGGTCATGGCGACACTCAATGCCTCGCAATTAGATCATAATATCTGGGTTAAACAGTTAGCGAGCCAATACCATCAGTATTTTATGGATTACCCTTTATCTGCTGCGAGCCAGGCCAGTTTTGAACAGGAGGCCATTGACTCATTAGCTCAGCAACAGGCTATCGAAGCCAGTGATAGTATGGATTTTGATCATTTCTTGGCGCAATACTTTGCTTCGACGTGTCGTCATGGCTACCTTGATTAAGTTATGTTCAATGCGTTTACTGTTACTGCTATGGCTAATGATGGCGATGACGGCCTGTGTGAACCCTAATCGTCAATTGGAGTGTACGCGCTTAGCGAACACTCCGGTGCAACCCGGTGAGGGACACTATCCGGTGGTGGTAACTCATATTAACGGTGACGCCGTGGTGTCGGCGCCAATCATCTATTTAGTGCCTGGCGCTTATCAATTAACCTTGATGATGCCGCAATCCAGTTTAGCCGAAGGTTACTTGACCATGCCGTCCAGTCAGGAATTAACCGTGACCTTAATGGCAAATTACCGCTATCAACTGGGAGGAACGATGGCGAGTAATGGTCAGTGGCGCGCAGATATTTGGCAATCATTTGCACAACCATGCTCAATGACTTCCGCGAGTAATTGATTTTCCCTAAAAATTTCAGTTAAGGTGATGAAGATACCCATCACCTTTTTTATTGAGTGGCCCTATCATGTTTGATGCTATCGCCGTTATTCGGTTGAAATTTCCGCTGTTATTCGTGTTGTTTATGAGCGGCTGCGCTTCGAGCCCTCCTGGCGATCCTGAGAATATTTGCAATATATTTAAAGAGCACCGTCATTGGTACGATGCCGCTAAAAACACGCGTGAAAAATGGGGGGTGCCGGTGCATGTTCCCATTGCCATGATGTATCAAGAAAGTTCATTTCGGCACAATGCTGCACCGCCGATGGAATACTTTTTAGGGTTTATACCGATTGGCCGTGCCAGTGACGCTTATGGGTATGCGCAAGCCAAAACTATCACTTGGGATGACTATACCCGCGAAACAGGCAACAGTTGGTCTAGTCGCAGCAATTTTGATGATGCCATGGATTTTATGGGGTGGTTTATTTACAAAAGCCACAAAATAAATGGCGTTTCCAAGTGGGATGCCCGCAATCAATATTTAAATTATCACGAAGGTTGGGGCGGTTATAAGCGTGGCAGCTATAAGGCTAAGCCTTGGCTCATCAAGGTGGCTGGCCGGGTTGATGCGCGTGCTAAGCGCTATGCAAGTCAGTATCGTCAGTGTCAGAAAGAGCTTGACCGTTCGTGGTTATCGCGACTCTTTTTCGATTAGGCTCATATTAACTGGCGAGATAATTAAGGGGGATGACTTTGGCGAGTTTGCCCCTTTTTTGTTGATACATCGCCTTATCAGCCGCTTTAAAGCTGCGCTCAAAATCCCCTTGGAATGCGCTGATACCAATACTGAAATCAATCGAGGGCTGATGGCGGCCGCAGGCCTGCATTAAGTTGGCCAATGCCTGCGACAGTTGCGGCTCGTCATTTGGGAATAGCACCACAAATTCATCGCCGCCAAAGCGTGCAATCAAGGAGGAGCTAGTAAATGCTGTGTGTAGGTATTGGCTAAAGGCGATTAAGATCTGATCGCCGGCATCGTGGCCCTGATTATCATTTATCTGTTTAAGCTTATCGAGGTCGATAATACACAACAGGGCTTGTGTGTGCTGTACCAGTAAGGCCTCAAAACGCTGACGATTGAGTAGGCCCGTTAGGCTATCGGTATTGGCGAGCGCTTGGATTTGTCGAGATTGCTGAAATAAGGTAATGGCATGACTGGCTTCACGACTTAAAATCGACACTAGGTTTTTATCGTATTTATCAAAGGCGCCATAGCTGGAACTGTCGAGATTAATCATGGCATATAGGTTTTGATTGACATAAATGGGCGCGGATAAGGTGGTCCGAATGGGCTGAGGACTGCTGCTGAGAAAGGCTTGTTTTTGGGCCTCAGATAAGCCGGAATTATTATTGAAACTTTCCATATCATTGATGGTGACAACCTGATCGCATCGACCTTGGGTTAATTTGTATTCAAAACTTTGATGCAATGAAAATTGAATGCTCTGCAATTGCGCTAAATTCATGCCTTGGGCACACACGAATTGGCATGCTTGGTTGCTGCCAGTGATCTTGATGATGCTGCCCATGTGCGCATTGGGGATCAGCGCTATGGCTTGCTCGAGTAGGGTTTCAAAAAACTGAGTTTCATCAGTGAAGTCGACGGATGTGAGAGTGATTTCCGCGGTGAGCTGATTGATCTTTAGCACCCGTTCAATATGGCGCCACTGCAGTTTGACTTGGCGGCGATATAAGGCATAAGCACTCGCGGTGCAGGTGCAATAAATGGCGACGTACCAAAAGATAGCAAGATCATGGTTGGCGGTGATTAGCCAAAAGCCCAAGGGGAAGCTTAACAGCAGTAAGATGGCTAGCTTATATTGGCTATTGACCTTGGCGTATTTAATTATAGGTATTTTCATCGGCCATTAATGTCAGAGGGAATCACTATGCCTGAGTCAGGCATAGTGATTATATGCTGATATTTCAATGCGTTGATAATTTATTTCTGGCAGTTTTCACTCATCCAGCTCAGTGGCGCTTGATATTGTGACGGCAACCAACTTTTTAGGGTCGTTAGGCTCTGCTGGAGTTGTTCGGGATCGCTAGCATTGAGGTTAAGGTGACCCACTTTACGCCCAGGCCTAACGTCTTTGCCGTACCAGTACAGTTCGGCATTGGCTAAGGTCAACCAACGGGGATCGTAGTCGACACCAATCAAATTAACCATGGCCACCGGACATTTAACCGTTAACGCTGGAATGGCTAATTGCGCGACAGCCCGCAGGTGTAATTCAAATTGGTTGATATGACAGCCCATTTGCGTCCAATGACAAGAATTATGCACTCGCGGAGCTAACTCATTGACTAATAGGTTGTCGCCTAGGCGGAAACACTCCATGGCCATCACTCCGACATAGTCAAGGCTGTCCATGATGCGACTGAGCATGGCTTCGGCTTGGGCTTGTAGCGGTTGTAAACGTGCTAAAGGTGCCAGCGTCGCCATTAAGATGCCATCTTGGTGTAAGTTGAGCATCAAAGGGTAAAATTGGCACTGGCCATCGGCTTGGCGGACACCGACTAACGACACCTCTTCATCGAAGGGGATTGCTTGCTCGGCGATGCTGTGTTGGCGCCAATCGTTTGGGATATCCGTGGATTGGCTGCTATCAAGCCAATGTTGCCCCTTGCCATCATAGCCACCGGTGCGGCGTTTGAGTAAGACTCGATCACCAAATTGCTGGTGCAAGGTCGAGGCACTGACGTTATCGTCGACTAATTGCCACGGGGCTGTGGCAATTTCAATCGAGTCTAATAACGATTTTTGGGTAAATCGGTCGGCCAATCGTGCAAACACCGCCCCATTAATAAAGTGCGGGTGTTCACTCAATTGTAAGCTTAATGGCGATTGTGGCCATTGTTCTCGTTCGGCGGTGATCACATCGGTGGTTGCCAGTGGCAGGCGCTCGTCGCTGGGCTCCATGATATCCACGGGGATAACATGCAGTCCAAGTGGCTGGCCGGCGTGTTTCATCATGGCACCCAATTGGCCATCGCCCAGAACCCAAATAGTGGCCATGTTAGACCTCTCGTGGATCAGGTTGAGACAAGACATCGTCTGTTTGCGCTTGGCGGAAAGCATCAATTCTTGCGGCTAAGGCGCTATCGCTCACCCCTAAGATTTGAGCGGCCATCAAGCCGGCATTATAGGCGCCAGCAGTACCAATGGCTAAGGTACCCACGGCAATGCCTTTGGGCATTTGAACGATAGATAATAAACTGTCCATGCCGTTTAATGCTTTGCTTTGAACTGGCACGCCGAGAACGGGCAAACGGGTTTTAGCAGCCAACATCCCAGGCAGATGAGCGGCGCCACCTGCGCCACCAATAATGACACTAAATCCCTTGTCGGCAGCGGTTGCGGCAAATGAGATTAATTTATCGGGAGTGCGATGAGCCGACACCACTTCAACATGATAACTCACTTGTAAAATATCTAAGATCTCGGCTGCGGCCTGCATGGTTGGCCAATCACTTTTCGATCCCATGACGATTGCTACCAAAGGTTGCATGTTCACTCCTTGCTCAGGGTTTTTAATTATTTGCTGGGGTATAGATGTTAGACGCGGCGTTGGCAGGCAACGCCCTTTATGGCGCACAATGATACCATGTCGGTGATTTGATGGTATTTTCTAGTCGCGAATAGTGTGTCCAGTTATGTGGACACTGGGAAGGTTTCATCTTCCGCCTGCTTAACCTATGCTCCATTCCTTCCTAGGGATACCGCTCGCCAGTTACCCGTAGAATTGCCTTACTTATTGAAACTAGGATCTCGCTTCAATCAATTTTTCAATTTCAACGTATTCAACGTACTCAATAATTTTCAATCCATTCGGGTGATAAAGGTTTGCTCGTCATCCACAAAAGCCACAAAACCGCCGTGATAGATAAACACCCGACCACGCCCTTCCACTAGGCAAGCAAGCATTGGGTCTAAGTCTTCTTCATTATCCTGACTTTGAAAAGTGCCGGTGTCGGTGATTGCGCCCCTGAGTGCAGGCAAATATCCATAAGTGCGCTTGGCTTGCTCAATCAGGTTCAATTCGCTGGCGGTAGAAAAGCAAGAGGGGATCATACCGGCTTCTTCAATAAAAAGCGTTTTCAGTTCTTCAAAAGCTGTGATCACCAGCCAGTCGATGCCGTTAACATGATGGATAAACATAGAGTTTCTCGGTAATTCTGATGCGGAGATTTTATCACTATCAAGAAAGAAAGTAGTAATCGTTGAGACTTAGCTGTCAAAGGCGGTAATACCATGCCATTTGGGCATTCTCTCGCTCAACTTGAATCTCGTGTCAGCCCCAAAGTTGCCTGCGGCATGGCAAGGTAATCGCCCTGCCAGCGATGAAAGGTCGTGGGTTCCACCCACATGGGGCAAGAGGGGATCAACAGCAATTCCCTCTTGCATCTCCCTTGCCGCTCCAGACGGTGCCGACAGCCCCTCGAACTTTTGATGAAAATCGCTATCGGCTCAGACGCTCGTCCATGATTCGACTGAGCCTGACTCGGCGTCCATGCCTCATCCACGCGATTTTCACCAACGTTTTTCGGCGGCACCGATGGGGAATTGGTGTATTCCTCAGGTTCAGATGTAGTTGCTATGAACTTCTTGGTTGATGAGGTCGTGTAGTGGTACGGTGAATTTGACCACTACAGAGGCAGGTGGCACCAATTCCCCGTCCGAAGTTGCCGGAGGGAAATGGCTGCAATAGCAAGTCCCGTCATGGATGACGGGGCAGCCACCGCTGAACCATGGATGGTGAATCGGTGGCGGTTGCGTAATTGAAGTCATTTAACGATGGATAACAACTTCGGTTGGGGCGGCAGGGGAGATCCAAGAGGGACTTGCTGTTGAGCCCCTATTGGTCGGGTGTCACGATGTTCCGCCAAGCGAAGCTTGGCTATCTGTGCCGGTAGGCAAGCCCTGCAAGGGCTTACAAAAGATGCCTGAGTGGCATCACCACTCTGTCCATCACTCCCTGTAACTTAGCAATCGCCACACCATAATTAGTGATCGCGACCCCGCGACGTTGACATTCGCGGATGCGCCGGATCATTTCAGCCCGAGTGAACATACAGGCGCCACAATGCAACACTAAGGCGTAAGGCTGGAGGTCGTCAGGGAAGTCATGGCCGGCCACGACGATAAATTCCACCTGTTTTCCTGAGTATTGGCGGATAAGTTGCGGCAGTTTATGTCGGCCAATATCATCGGCTTGGACATTGTGACTGCAAGCTTCGGCGATGAGTACCTTATCACCATCCCGTAAGTTATCTAAGGCGTCGGCGCCGGCAACCAAAGGGGCTAAATCTCCTTTCGCCCGGGAAAATAAAGTTGAAAACGTGGTTAATGCAATCGATTCAGGAACAATATCAGCGACTTGCTTAATGGCTTGCGCATCGGTGATGACTAATGCCGGCGCCGAGGTTAACTGTTGCAGGGTGTGTGCTAATTGCTGTGGTTGGCACACGAATGCCATGGCATGCTGATCTAAGGCCTCCCGCAGTAATTGCACCTGTGGCAAAATTAATCGTCCTTTGGGGGCCGCACTGTCGATAGGGGCCACGCAGATAATCGTCTCCCCTGCTTGATAAAGGTCGGCCGCTAAACAAGGCTCCGCTTTATGCTCGGCGGGCGCTAAATCATACAGCACCTGACACAGTTGCAAACGCCGCGCCGGCTCGGTGGCAGACATGACTAAATGCGGCAATGCGAGCTGCTGGCACCAAAGGGTATCTTGGGGGCTTGGCTCTGAGATATCGAGTTTATTAAACACCAGCAGTAAGGGGATCTCTTTATCATGAAAATCCAAAATTTGCTGTTTATCAAGCTCAGTGATGCCGTGTTCATCGACGACATAAATCAGCATGTCAGCGCGATATATCGCTCGATAACTCGCCTTTACGCGCTGTAATCCGAGTTCGCCCTCATCATCAAGTCCAGCCGTATCGACTAGGCTCACTGGGCCTAATGGCAGCAATTCATAAGCTTTGGCGACGGTATCAGTGGTGGTGCCTTTAATCGCTGACACAATCGAGACTTGCTGTTCCGTCAATAAGTTAATTAAGGATGATTTGCCAACATTGCGGCGGCCCGCTAAGGCGATATGGTAGCGCAAGCCTCTGGGGGTTTGTTCTGCAATGGCATTACACATGGGATGTCCTTAAGCTATCACCGCGATGGGAAACTGGACTAAGTCCGATGGCGATAATCTGTTGTTTGAGTTCGCTGATACGTTGGGTTAGTTCAGCATTATGGCAATTTTTACCGGGATATATCCCGTAATTTTGTGACACTTGCAGCGGCGTAAATGAGGGCATAATGACATTACTGCCTCGTTGTAACGCTTGGAGGCGGCTGCCAGCTGCTAGGGCGTCTAAGGCGCTGGTGGCCGGGATATTGGCCAAAGGGTTGAGTAAACGCAACAGGGCGCACAGTCGCTGACTCTTCATCACGCAACCGTTGGTGTGCTGGGCCATGGGGGTGAGTGGATGCGCCACAAAGGGACCGCAGGCAATCATGTCGAGTTGCAGTGCGGTTAGCGCCAAAATATCGCGGGCCATTATGGCATCAGTCGTGCTAGGTAAATCGGTAATGATGCCGCTGCCAACTTGATAACCTAAGCTCTTTAGCTGAGCGAGTTTTTCTAGACGCTCATCAAAATTGGCCTTGGGCCTTGTGGCGCTAAATAACGCGGCATCGAAGGTTTCCATTTTAAGCAGATAGCGATCGGCGCCGGCCTGTCGCCATAATTCAAATTCTTGGCGGCTTCTATCTCCCACGGATAAGGTGATGGCTAAAGACGTTTCACGTTTAATCGCGATAATCAGTCGCTCGATTGTTGCGGCGCTATAGCGGCTATCGTCGCCCGATTGCAGCACCACAGTGCCCATGCCTAATCGTTCGGCGTCAACGGCAGCATCGATAATCTGTGTTTCGCTCAGGCGGTAGCGATTGACGCTGCGGTTATTGGCTCGCAGGCCGCAATAATGACAGTCGTTGCGGCAATAATTAGAAAACTCAATCACGGCGCGTAAATAGACTTGGCGGTTGAAGTGCTGCGCCGTCACTTGCGCGGCTTGCTTAAATAAGCCGTCATCGTCAGCCCCTTGCAGCAGTTCAATCAATTGTTGCTGGCTAAAGTTAACCGTGGGTTTTACTGGGCTGTGATGTGAGTCTTGCCCGATCATATGGCGAGCTCCTGATCCCATGATTGCACCTGGCTTGCGAAGATCTGGCGACACTCATCAATATGGCGGTATACCGCTTGTATCCAAGGGTCATCACTGCTTAATGGTGCCGAGCTATTGAGATCGAAGCTCAGCTGTTCAATATTGCATTCTAGCCAGAAGCCTTGCCCCGCGGCGGTTGCGCTATGGGCGTAGTGGCCGATAAAGAGACGTGTATCGGTTAAGATCATTGGCTGGGTTGGTAACAAGGTGCTACGAATGTCTTGGACTTGCTGAGGATAGCGCTCAACCAAGCTTGCTATCCAGCGATCTGAACTGTGCCATTCTCTTGCCATGGCGGCGGGCCTGATACCTTGGCGTAAGACTTGCTCAAAGGCCGTGTGCCAACTGGCCTCGGCGCTGGCAGAGATCAACACCAGTTGCTGTAAGTGACCAAGAGCCAGTTGGCGAGATAGCACCTCGTCAACGACACCGTTGACAAAGCGGGAGTAAATTGCCGCATGCATAATCACAGTGCGGCTTTGAGCCAAGGCATGAATTAAGGCGCCCAAATCGAGACTTGGGCTAACGTTGAACGCTAATGGCGCAGTGCTCACAAATAAATATCCCGTTTACCTTCATCTGTCATGGTTAAACACTGACTGACATTACGCCGGCGGCTGGGGCTTAATTTATCTAACTCTCTTTCAATCAAAAGATTACCTGCCGTGCGCGTTCGCTCACTGGCATAATCGTTGAGGTATTCCCTAAAGGTGATCAACGCATTGGGTTGGCAGAATTTACCGATAAACTGTTGCTTTGCCAGACCCATAAAATGATCACCGGTGCGGCCTTTGCGATAACAACCGGTACAAAAAGACGGGATCGCATCTGATTCGGTCACCAGTTCATAGATGATGTCGTCCATGGCGCGATGATCGCCCAAACTGAATTGTTCGGCATCATGCTGATCTTGTTGGCTGGCTTGATAGCCACCTGGAGCTGTTTTTGAACCTGCACTGATTTGGGACACTCCTAAACTTAAGAGCTCTTTACGAAGCTCAGCACTTTCACGGGTACTCAAAATCAGCCCGGTGTAAGGCACCGCGAGGCGGGTAATCGCCACGATGCGTTTAAAGCACTCGTCATCCACTGCAAATGGCGGCTTTTCTGACAGACTTGAACCATGGGCAGGCTCAATCCGTGGGAATGAAATGGTGTGGGGGCCCACGCCACAATCTTGCTCAAGTTGCTGGGCGTGCGCTAACAAGGCCATTAATTCAAAACGATAATCATATAAACCAAATAAGGCGCCAATACCCACATCATCAATCCCGGCTTCCATGGCACGGTGCATCGCATACAGGCGATATAAATAGTCTTTTTTCTTGCCTTTAGTATGGACTTGCTCGTAGGTGCTGCGATGGTAAGTTTCTTGGAAACATTGATAAGTGCCAATGGCCGCAGTCTTTAAGACAGCAAAGTCTTGCGTATCCATGGGGGCGCAATTGACATTAATTCGGCGAATTTCGCCACTGTCACCCTGCTTAACGCTGTACATGGTAGCAATGCTGTCAACGATGGCGGTAACATTGTTGCGAGGGTGTTCACCATAGACAGCTAAGATGCGTTTATGCCCCATGTCTTCGAGTATTTCGACCTCTTTGACAATATCGTCATGCTTGAGTGTCTTACGTTTTAGTTCATGATTATCTGCATTAAAGCCACAATAACTGCAGGCATTGGCACAATGATTTGAGACATATAGCGGGGCAAACAGCACAATGCGATTACCGTAAATCGTATCTTTAATGTCTCTGGCAATAGCAAACATTTGCCGCTCTAGTTCACTGTCTTGATTCTGCAGCAGAACCGCAGTGTCTTCCATCGTGAGCCCTTCGCATTGGCGTGCTTTCGTCAGCACGGCTTGCACTTGCTCGGCCGTAGGGGTCACATTGGCATTGAGCATGTCCCATATTTTATCCTCATTGATAAAACTGACACTAGGATCATAAATAGGTTGTTTGAGGTCATGATGAGCTGACATGGAAAAATCTCATAAAAATTAAAAGGCGAGAGTGGCGTAGCCAGATGGCTACGCCAAACAAGGCGAACTGTCGGCGGAGCTATTGCGACGAACGGTGTGGGTTGGCATTCACCGCGACGATTTCTTGCTCAACCCATAGCGGGGTGTATTCAGCCGCATCATGGTAGGGCACATTGCCATGGATCATCATCGCCTTAAAGTCATCAAAACGGTAGACTGCTAAGAACAGGTGGATTGGCAAAAATCCAGTCAAGATAAGTCCTGCAACGAGGTGGATCATTCCGAGGCTATAGCCGAGATCTCTTGGCATGGCATGAGGAACCAGCCATAGCGCTAGGCCCGAAATAATCAGCAAGGTGCCCCCAATTAATACGCAAGCGCCAAACAGCTTTTGGCCTGAGTTATATTTATTCATTGGCGGCACTGGCACTTTTTTACCCAATAAGAACTTTTGAGGGTAGCCGCCGAGCACCATAAACCACTTGACGTCGCGAATTGAAAAACTGAACACGCGGGCAATAAATAACACCACTCTGTCGAACGCCATCAGGGTGAAGGCAACGGCGTCGAGCGCCATGACAATCCCAGCAATAATATGGATATCAAATGTGAGTTGCATGGCTTCTTGCGACAGAGGTTTGAAAAATAATATCAAGCCAGTGGCCGCTAAGGGTAAGAAACTTAACAACAAAATATAGTGAAAAATTCGCACGTTCAATGGGTGCTTTTGAATGGGGCGAGTATCGTGATGCATGATGGCGTCCTTAAGAATTCAACTTGGTGCGATCAACAAAATGGGTATGCAGTAAGTCATGAGATTTATGGCCGAGCGGCTCACCACCAAATTCTTGGTAGTATTTAGCCACGGCAGGATTGGCATGACTGACACGCAGTTTGGCGATGGCATCATCTTTATACAGGCCTCTGGCCCGCGCTTTTATATAGTCGTTACGCTGGGCAATCCGGTTGGAAATCCAGCCGACTGGGAGTGCCATGACCGCTAAGAAGGCTGCGCCTATGGCCATAAAGCGACGACGAGAAATAAAAAAGCTGTCTTCCGCAAATTCGTAAGTTTTCTTAGTCATAGGTAAATTCCCTTAAATGTTGCCAACCCAAGATGAACCTGAACCGGCAATCGGTTGACCACCGCCATTAACGCAGCCACCGGCACAGTTCATGACTTCGATAAAATGATAAGGCGATGTGCCTGCCATGATGTCGCGTAAGATCGGCTCGATGTTGTTGCCCATGTCGTGTACCACGGCCAAATTAACGGTGACATTTTGGCCAAGCTCGTTATCAAATAAGCTGACTGAGGCTTGTTTTACACCTTCTAAACCGCGCACGGGTTCCAGTTCTAACTTAGCCATTTCGCGACCCGTTAAGACTTTATGGGCGGTGCGAACCGCAGCTTCCATGACGCCACCTGTGTTGCCGAAAATGGTGCCTGCACCCGTGTATTCAGAGAATAAACTGTCGCCATTAAAGTCAGGCGTAGTGGCTAAATCAATCTCCAACAGTTTTAATAACTCGGCCATTTCTCGGGTCGTTAATACCGCATCGATATCTTGATATGGGGCAGACTGGCTTCCTTGAGACTGATGATATTTCCACGCATCATTAAATTCAGGGCGCGAAGCTTCGAGTTTCTTAGAAGTACAAGGCATGACTGCAACAGTAAATATCTTCTCTGGTTGCATATCATAGATTTTGGCGCCGTAGGTTTTAGCGACAGTGCCCGCCATTTGCTGCGGTGATTTTGCGGTGGATAAATGCGGTAATAGGGCCGGGTATTGAGTTTCTAAATAACGGACCCAGCCGGGACAGCACGAGGTGAATTGCGGCAATTTACCAGCATTGGCTTCACCTTTGACATTGGCGTGGAGGCGATGAATAAACTCTGAACCTTCTTCCATAATGGTGAGGTCGGCGGCAAAGTTACAATCAAAGATCTTAAAGCCTGCTTGATGCATGGCGCCATAGAGCTTATTGGTGACTAATTCGCCTTGAGGCAGACCAAATTCCTCGCCAATGGCCACTCGCACTGCCGGCGCGATAATACCCACCACTTTGATCGCAGGGTCATTGAGTTTGGTTATCACGCTTTCAAGGGCACTGTGAGTCTCAACAATGGCACCAAATGGGCAGTTGAGTAAACATTGGCCACAGCTGAGGCATTTATCTTTATCTATGGTATGAACGGCGCCTTCATTGCCTTCTATGGCGTTAGTTGGGCAGAATTTTTTACAAGCATCACAGCCTTTACATTTAGACGCTTGAATTTCTATTAGCCCCTGAATTTCTCCAGGTTGAAAGCTAGTGGTAGTCATAGCGATATGCGTTCCTTATTTTAGTTGTATTTTGTTGATTGCATTGGTTAATACATAGGGTTATTACAGAGGTTTTCTGGGATTGAGTGTAAGAAACGTTAAATTAATAAAAATTGTTTCACGTCAATTAATTGATGAAAAATAAGTTTTTTGAGAAGAATTTAGGTTTATTTTAAGGTTGTCGCTTTGCAAATCAGCGATTCGGGTGTTTTTTTTAACTCTTTTAGATGTATTTCGCTGCAATCCTGACCCGTAAGGCGCTTAACACGCCTCTTGGGAATCAAGATATTGAGCTGTAAAAGGTTGTTGTTATCTCAAGTCTTGCAGGCATCCTTGCCCATAAGTCACGACTGTTGCAGTGCATCAATTAAATTGGCATGAAAACTTAAGTGACCATCAATGGGGAGCACTTTAGCGCGAGCTAAGGTGCGTAAGGGTTGAAATTGCAGTTCGCAGATCATTAACTTGGTGTGATTGTGCTGACAGGTGGTAATTAATTTGGTTAACGCTGCCAATCCGCCGGCATCCAATAATGTTACCCCTTCTAATTGCAAAATAAGGGTATGTTTGTTGTGGCTCAGGCGGGCAATCTCCGCAAAGACATGATCCGCAGCGGCGAAGAATAACGGGCCATCTATACGCAGTACGCAGACATCGTCATTGACCACATGACTGAATTCTTCTGGCACGAAGCGCTTATCATGACTGATATCTCGAGTGCGGGTCATCTCGGCTAAATCTTTCATAAATAATAAGGCGGCCAAGGCAATACCGACGCTGATGGCTATCACCATGTCAAACATGACGGTTAAGCCAAAACACACTAAAAAGACGGTCACATCACTCATGGGCGCGGTTTTTAATAAGTGCACCGCTTTATGGGCTTCGCTCATATTCCATGCCACAACCAGTAACAAGGCTGCCATGGCTGACATGGGGACGTAGGCCAAAATATTAGCCAACGCCACCAAAGCTAATAATACCACTATCCCATGAATCACAGCCGCGATAGGGGTTTGTCCGCCAGACTTCACGTTTGCCGCGCTCCGAGCAATGGCCGCCGTTGCCGGAATGCCGCCAAAAAATGGCGCAATGATATTACCTAGCCCTTGACCTAATAGTTCACTGTTAGCGCTATGGCGTTTTCCTGTCATACCATCGAGAACCACGGCGCATAACAGTGATTCAATTGCCCCCAACATGGCGATGGCAAACGCTGAGGGTAAAAGTGCCTGAATTAAATCAAGATTCACCGTCAGCGGCGCATGATTGGGACCCGCTTGGAGCCAAGGCCACTCAAATGAGGGTAATACCGGTGGAATACCAAAGCCCGTCGTACCATCTGCCAAGGTGTAATGAAAACGACTGCCGATGGTATCTATGCTCATGCCATGTTGATTGAGCCATAAGGCCAACATACTGCCAATAATGACCGCGGGCAAATGCGCCGGCACAGGTAGCTTTAATTTTGGCCACAACAACATTACCGCCAGCGTGACTAATGCCACTAGCAAACTTGGCCAATGGCTGCTGGGCATAGCTTCAATTAAGGTGGATATTTTTTGCCAATAATGTTCTGGCATCGAGGTGATATTGAGGCCAAAGAAATCTTTTAACTGTAGTGTGGCAATCACGACCCCGATCCCGGCGGTAAAGCCTAACGTTATCGACTCGGGAATGTATTGAATTAAGCGCCCTAAACGCATCACGGCCATGAGCACTAATATGATCCCGGACATAAAGGTCGCTAATAGTAATCCGGCTAAACCAAATTGTTGAGCGATAGGGTAGAGCAACACCACAAAGGCGGCAGTCGGGCCAGAAATACTTAGGCGAGACCCTCCAGTGAAGGCAATAATTATCCCGGCAATAATCGCTGTGTATAACCCGTATTGGGGGGGCACGCCGCTGGCGATAGCTAAGGCCATGGCGAGGGGAATAGCGATAATGCCGACGGTAATACCCGCCAGTATATCTTTGCTGAATTTAGCTTTGCTATATGCGTGGTTAAGGCAAGCATCTCGAAAGGCAAATCCGAGTTTGAGTGAAAATAGGTGGGCTCTATGTGTAATGCCGTTCACTTAGTGTGAACGGCATTTTTCTTAGACTTAATGGGATACTTGTTTTTACTCATTTTTAACGCACGTGGATAGGCCCTATCCCGTTTCCCATCAAGCTTGAACTGTCTCGCATT
>NZ_JAHUTT010000054.1 GCF_019209865.1 Shewanella sp. NIFS-20-20
ATTGATATGAGTACGCGCCAAAGCTTCTGAAAGTTGCATAAAAAAATCCGATGACAAGGGGTCATCGGATTTTGATCCTTTCAGTGAGATCGTCAAGCGATCTGTCTTAACTGATCGGCATTACGCTAACGCGGGTTTTTTTATGACCATGGTTCAAGCAAAGGTCGCTAGAGTTTTTTCACACACATGACATAGTAGACACCGTCTTCATTTTCAGTCCCTTCGGTTTCATGTTCAAACCCTGGGAACTCTTTATCCCACACTTCAAGGCTCTTGAGGTAACCAATCTGTGGACTGTTATCATCCCCAAAGCTTTCTCCCGACATCAACATCGGAATACCGGGTGGATACGGGATCACCGCGTTGGCCGTCACCCTACCTTTGAGTTTATGAGAAGGAACCATCTCGACATTGTCTTCAACAATGGATTGGAATGCCGCTCTCGGGGTGATCACCGCTTCTGGCAGAATAGAATAAGCCGCATTAAGTTTTTCAGATGGATTATGTTTACGCAGATAATTAAACATCTTGTCGCCAAGATCCTTCATACCCAAACCACCATACACCTCGGGATGCGCATTCACTAAATCCGGCAAAGCCTGTGTTAACGGCGTATTGGCATCATAGTGCTTTTTAAATGCCAGCAAAGTATTGACCAAGGTTGCCCACTTACCTTTAGTGATCCCCATCGAAAACAGGAACATCACTTGGAAGTCCGTGGTGCGGGTAGGAACAATCCCAAACCGACCTAAATACAAGGTCACTAACGCCGCTGGCACCCCACTTTTTAGTAAGTTACCATCATCGCCCATGCCGGGAGATAAGATAGACACTTTGATCGGGTCGAGCATACACCAATCGGCGGGCATGTCTTTAAAGCCATGCCAAGTATCCTTTGGATGCATCACCCAACAATCTTGGTTAGAGGCTAATAAATCCACGGGCGCTTCTTCAAAGGGGTAGCTTTTACCTGTGTCAGGATCCTTGACCACCTCAGCATTCCACGGCTTAAAGAACCAATCTCCATCCTCAACAAACTCTTTGTTTAGGCGCCCCATGGCTTGACGGAAATCGATGGCCTCACGAATGACTTCGGTGGTTAAAGACAAGCCACGGTTACCATCCATTTGCGAGACGGCGATGTCATTCGACGCACTAATCGCATATAAGGGGGACGTGGTCGCATGCATCATATACGCTTGATTAAAACGATTATAATCGATGGCATCTTTACCGTGACGAACATGCAACCAAGAAGCTTGAGATAATGCATTCAACAACTTATGGGTTGAGTGAGTGGCAAACACGGTTGGACCATCATAATTTTCCTCGGGCTCGCCGCGCATGGCAAAGTGATCTTTGTAGATGGGGTTAAAACGGGCATAGCCATACCAAGCTTCGTCAAAGTGTATCCGATTACTGCTTTCGGCTAAAATCTCTTGAGCCCGCTTGGCGTTGTAGCATAAGCCATCATAAGTACAGTTAGTCAACACGGCATAAGCCGCTGACTCACCAGCCTTTTGCTTAGACAGCTTACTATTTTTAGCATTGGCTACTAATGCCGCTTTAGTCATTTGATCTGGGTATATCGGCCCAATAATCCCGTAGCGGTTCCGCGTTGGGACCATGTACACCGGCAAGGCGCCAGATAACATTAAGCCTTGTTCAATCGACTTATGACAGTTACGGTCACAAATCGCCAACGCATTTTCCCGCATACAAATTTGCATAATGGTGCGGTTAGCACCCGAAGTACCGGTTACCAAGGAATAGGAATTATCGGCACCAAACACCTTGGCAGCGTAGCGCTCACTCTGACCAAAGTAACCGGTATGATCTAGCATCGAGCCTAACGAACCCCGCTCAATCCCCATATCGGTTCTAAATAGCCCTTCACCGTAATAGCTATAGAAACGCTGACCGGCGGGGGTTTTAGTAAAGCCAACGCCACCTTGGTGACCTGGGGCTGCCCAAGAATACTCATGAATATCATCATATTTCATTAATGCTGACATCAAGGGAGGGAGCAACTGTTCACGATAACGCTGCATCGCCGCCACAGCGCGTCCGGCAATAAAGTCTGGCTTATCTTCCATAATCCAAGCAAATTCATCAACTTTTGACATTAGCTCTCGATTAACAGATAAGGTAATTTTTTTTCTTTCCGCTAACAGAAAGACTGGGACGCCCTCCTGACGACGATTGAGCTTAGTAATTATCTGGAAAAAACGCTCGTTCTCGTCGGCTTGAGATCCACTCATTGTCGAAGTTAACATTAAGCAGTCTATGGCAGTATTCGCATTTAAAATGGAATAACAATCTTCATAAGAGGTCGCTACAATCACTTTCACTGAGTTAGTATTTAACTCTTCGATTAGCCTTCCAATGGCATTACCAACGACCCCTTCTTTTGGTGCTTCTTCTAGAATCAAACAGGTTAGTTTTTTCCCATATGTACTCATCGATATTGCTCCAGCTAGTCAGACTATAGATATAAAAACCTTTAACAAACGTTGAATGGCATCGTTTGCTGTTCATCAGTCATAAGTAATCCACATGTCGCCTATGGCAGATAAAACTAGTCTTTTAATCTAGATGACAAACTTACTATCCGCCAAAAACTAGTCGACTATTTTTTGCTAACAATACGCAAATCATTGTTAAAGGCTCCCTTGGGTTCGGTCGCATACTGCCAGTAATAACATGAATGCATTAAGCCATCGCCACGGATAAATAAATATTGAGATTGTTTCTCATATTTTTGGCAAAGCAGCAGCGCCTAACCTAGACTTCTGTGTAGTTCAAGATATTCAATAAAAGTATTACAAAATTAATACGCTGATTTTGAAGTCGAATGACTTTTAAGTGATTGATTTTATTTATTCAACTGGCAGTGTTGTTGAGGGATTCTCATTCGAGCTGTCTTAATCGTTCCAAAAATCTACATTTATCCGGGAGTTTAAATATGGCGTCCGAGTCAAATAAGATGGGACTCATGGGTCTCACCACTGTAGTCACAGTCAACATGATGGGCTCAGGAATTATTTTACTACCCTCAAGCCTAGCTCAAACCGGGGCCATATCTTTATTGGCTTGGTTGGTCACTGCGGCAGGGGCTATGTGTATTGCTTATACGTTTGCCAAATGTGGTATGTATTGTAATAAAGATGGGGGGATGTCGGCATATTCCGCTGAAGCACATGGTAAGTCATCCTTCTTTATCGCCTCTTACACTTATTATGTCTGTCTAGTGATCAGTGCCGTGGCCATTGCCGTATCGGCGGTGGGCTACCTTCAGGCCTTTTTCCCATGGCTTAAAGAAACCCCCATTCATACCTTTATTGGCGTGATTGCCATCTTGATTTTGACCATGGTGGCTAACTTTAAAGGCCCAAAATTAACCGGACAAATATCTACCTTTACGGTGTGGGGCATTATTATTCCCGTGGTCGGCTTGTCGATCATCGGCTGGTTTTGGTTTAGTCCAACCATGTTTAGCGAAGCATGGAACCCCCATAATGTCAGCACGATTGGCGCCATATCGTCAGGTATTGCCTTAACGCTGTGGGCCTTTTTAGGGATTGAGTCTGCAGGTGCCAACTCGGGTGCAGTTGAAAATCCACAACGTAACGTGCCGCTGGCCGTGATGCTGGCCACCAGCTTTACCGCGGTGGTTTATATTGCCTCGACTGCGGTTATCCAGGGGATTATTCCCAATGCCGAGCTGGCCAGTTCAAGCGCACCTTTTGGTTTAGTGTATGCTCAAATGTTTAACCCCATGGTCGGTCAAGTAATTACAGCGCTGGCGGTGATAGCCTGTATTGGGTCGTTATTAGGTTGGCAGTTTACTAATGCTCAGGTCTCGCGCGCTGCGGCTGATATTCGCTTATTCCCAAAAATCTTCGGTGAAGTCACCAAAGATAATGCACCGATAAAAGGCATGATTATCATGCTGATTTTAGAACTTGGTTTGGCGGTCATGACCATTTCACCAAGCCTAGTGAAACAATTCAACGTGTTGGTGAATTTGGCCGTATTTATCAATATGGTGCCTTACATTCTCTCCATTACTGGCCTTGAGGTTATTCTGAGGAATAGTAAGGTTAGCCCATCTGAATACCGCAATGGCGCCATCATAGGGACGTTAGCCGTGTTGTACAGTATTTATGGGGTCTACGCTTGTGGACAAGAAGCGGTATTCTACGGCGTGATCGTGACCTTTATTGGCTATATTTTCTATGGCTTCATCGCCGGGAGAGATGCCCAAAACGAGATGATGAAATCCTAGCTTAGGCGTGCGATGTGAAGCACCTGTTTACCAGCAAAAAATAAGCCCCTCGTCAGGGGCTTATTGTTTATTTAACCTCCGTATTGCGGCAACCAGCCGGCCATTACCAATAAATGGCAGGTGGCAGTCACCACACCGAAAATAATCACTATAGCGATACTAACATTGCCACCGGGCACCTGAAATCCACGGTAGTCTGGGTGTTGTTGCCGCACTTTATAGGCCATCAGTGCTGGCACAATCACCGCCCAAATACAGGCCGCCAACGCCGCAAAACCAATGGCAATTAGAAAACCATTGGGAAATAACAACCCCAGCACCGCTGGCGGCACAAATGTGACGGCCGCGGTTTTAGCTCGCCCTTGGAAGCTATCATCGAAATTGAATAAATCTGCTAAATAGTCGAATAGGCCTAAGGTGACCCCCAGAAACGAAGAGGCCACGGCCAAGTTGGCAAATAAAGTTAACATACTCGTCAGCCATTCACTGCTCATCGCTTCATCTAATGCAGCCACCAGCACACCAATATTGCCGCCTTGCTCGATAATACTCACAAACTCGACTCGGCCAATATTGCCCATGGTCGCCACTAGCCAACATAGATAGATGACTAATGCTAAAAATGTCCCGATAAAAATCGCTTTAATAATGATTCGATGATTGTTGCCATAGTACTTCACTAGACTTGGGACATTGCCATGATAACCAAAGCTAGCCAAACCAAAGGGCAATGCGGCCCAAATATAAGGAGCAAAACTGGCCTCGCCTTGGGGATCAAATAAGCGTGCTGGCGCAACATCTAACAATAAGTTACCCACCGCCAAGAAGAAGGTGATCACCATGCCTCCCAGCATGATGGTGGTGATCCGATCGACGGCCTTAGTACTGATAAGAACGATAGCGGCCAACACCAGCACAAATACCAAGCCCGCGATGGGTTGAGGTAAGTCGATACCTAAACCTTGCAGGCTATGGTTGACGATAGAGCCACCGCCACTGATGTAGGCATAGGTCAGAATATACAACACAAAGGCTATCGACAATCCGGTGACGATGCGCCAGAACTGCCCTAAGGTATCTCGGGTTAAGGTATCAAAGCTAACCCCAGGCTGAAAATGGAGATTGGTTTCTAGCAACAGCAAGCCTGACAGTAACATGATGAGCCAGATAGCAATAAGCATGACAATGCCATAACTAAACCACATTCCAGCACTGACCACAGGCAAAGAAAACATGCCCGCGCCAACCGTGGTACCTGCAATGATCATCGCACCACCCAAAAGGGATTTCCCTTGTGGTGCTGCATTCATATGATTTGCCATCTATTTCCCCTAAATCGTGTGACACCCCCGATGTAAATCCACACCAGAGCGGGCTATATAATTATGTATTTATTATAAAAAAGCCTGCCAAACAGCAGGCTTTAAGCATAGGGTCACTCGGCGCCTTAATGCACTTGTGCCACGCTTTGGACTATGGTTTGGCGTACTGACGTGCGCAATAAGCCATTGGCGTAATCTCGAATACGAGTGACTTCAGTTAAGTGCGACTCATCATCTAAATAACCCAACTCTTTTAATTTTGAGCTTAAACAACCGTATAACTTTTTGTCATAAAACTCAGGGGCCGTAATACCGTGGATATTACCCAGACGCTGCGCCAATTGGTGACTCTCTGATTCAAGATCTGAGCGCTCAATATCAGGTTTCGCCACTAATAAATTAAACAGCATGGCATAGCGTTGCATCGACTCATCGACCACCGCCGCCAACAAGAGTAACTGGTCAATTTTGCTGGCATTGATCTCAAAGGCGTCATCCTCTGAGATCAGACCTTCAGCAATAAACCTATCTAACACACTATCTATGTAGCGATCCAAGTCGGCCAAATCCATAAATAGTTCAGCTTGAAGCAAGGGATAGAACGCATGACAAATTTGCTTAATGGTCTGACGATCGACCAGTTCATGCTGAGTCAAAATGCTGGACAGCAAGGATGGCACAATCAGCAGATGAAGAATGTTATTGCGGTAGTAGGACATTGCCAGTAATTGCAGCGGTTCAATTGAAATAATCTCCCCTAGCGCATCTTCTTCTCTGACTAACTTTTTCAGCTCTAGCCCTTGTTCAATCAAAGAGTCACCGTCACCATCCACCACCGAAGTGTAACCCGTGTAGGGCACCTTATTAAGCAGATTTAAATACAAATCGAGCTGACGACTTAACTGACGTCGCTCTAAGGCATTTTGCTCAGACGCCAGCAATACCATACTGGTTAAGGTGACCGAACTTGCCGCAGCCGCATCGTTAATATGTGTCATGACTTTATTGGCCAAGCCATTGACCACCGGGGTTAACCAGCTCGGCTTAGCATTCGGGTTTTGTGCTATCTGCTCTCGCCAATCACCGACCTTTTCATTAAGGTAAGATTGAATGGTGATAGGCTCACCAAAGTTGACGTAACCTTGGCCAAAATTCCCTAACTTACGCAAGGCACCAAACACTTGCCATAACGACTCTTTTTGTTTTTTCTTACCACTGAGCTCCTTGTGATAAGTCGCCACCTCCATCACATGGTCATAGCCTAAGTACACAGGGACTAAGGTAATCGGACGTTCAATACCCCGCAATACCGAGTTAAGCGTCATGGCCAACATCCCGGTTTTTGGCGACAACAGGCGGCCAGTGCGTGAGCGGCCCCCCTCGGTAAAGTATTCAACCGAATAGCCTTTGGTAAAGAGCTGATCTAAATACTCACGGAATACGGCAGTGTATAACTTATTGCCATTAAAACTACGACGAATAAAGAAAGCGCCACCACGTCGAAACATGGGGCCTGCAGGCCAAAAGTTTAAATTAATGCCGGCGGCAATATGTGGCGGCACCATGCCTTGGAAATACAGAATATATGACAGAAGCAAATAATCCATATGGCTGCGATGACAAGGCACATAGACAATTTCGTGGCCATCATGATGTAATTGCCGTACATGCTCAGCGCCTTTGACATTGATGCCTTTATACAGTTTATTCCACAGCCAGGTGAGCATTCGTTCGGCAATACGAACTAAATTATCCGAATAATCAGCTGCGATTTCATCGATATACTCAACGGCCTTGGCTTTGGCTTCGGCGGGAGTAATTTTCTTAGATTGAACTTCTTCTTCAATGGCTCGCTGCACTGAATCTGAATTCAACAGGCCGTGCAATAAGTTTTGACGTCTTGGTAGCGAAGGTCCAGTCATCACTTTACGTTGACGGCTAAAATGTACTCGGGCGACACGAGCTAACTTATGCGCGATGCGCTCATCACTGCCATGTTCATCCGCCATATAGCGCAGCGATACCGCATTGGAAAACTGCACAAAGTTATGCCGTCCCAAAAATAAGATCATAAAAAATTTGCGTAACCAAGTCGGATCTTCCCGCTCTAGCACCGCGGCTTTCATGGTGTCATCTTCTTTACCTGGTGTCCGTCCCCAAAACAGACTAACAGGTACCAACTGGATCTCTAATTCAGGGTTGGCTTGATGCATTTCTAATAACGTTTTGAACTCGTCTAAAAATGCTTCACTCGACGGGCGCTGACCAATCATCGGCTTAGCACGGCTTAAACAGACGACCCGCGGCAAGGATTGACCTTGGCATTTGAGCTCATCATAGGGGCTGGGTAAACCAAATTTAGCGGTGACATCACTGAGGGCGGCCATATCGCTGAAAGATTCGGTTTTCATTACATAAATGAGTGGTTTATTAGGATCCAAATTCAGATCAGCAAAAGGATCTGTCGGCACCACTATGGTGTGCACTAGTTTGCGCTGCAACCAGCGCAACACTGTCATTAAGAAAGAGTCTTGTTTGGCCATTGTTATTATGCAATTCAGGTCACGTAAATAGACCTATAGAATAACAGAACAGGCAACTTGATAGCTAATCCCTGCATAAAACAAACACTGGCGAATACTTGCACTAGCAGAATTACTGTATATACTACCAGTAACTGTATAGAAAAACAGGAATCAACATGAGACCTTTGACCCCGCGCCAAGCCGAGATTTTAGAATTAATTAAACGTAATATCAGCGAAACCGGTATGCCACCGACTCGCGCTGAGATTGCCACTCGCTTGGGTTTTCGCAGTGCCAATGCCGCTGAAGAACATTTAAAAGCATTAGCCAAAAAAGGGTGCATTGAAATCATGCCAGGCACTTCACGAGGCATTCGTTTACCCCCTGAAGAAGTCAGTGACATCGAAAGCGGCCTGCCCTTGATAGGGCAAGTGGCGGCCGGTGAACCCATCTTGGCGCAAGAGCATGTTGAAAGCTATTTCCAAGTGGATGCCACCATGTTTCACCCCAGCGCAGACTTTTTATTAAAAGTGCGTGGCGATAGCATGAAAAATATCGGTATTCTCGAAGGTGACTTACTGGCCGTGCATAAAATGCAAGAGGCAAGAAATGGTCAGGTCGTTGTGGCCCGTGTCGATGATGATGTCACGGTCAAACGCTTCGAAAAGAAGGGCAAGATGATTTACTTGCACCCAGAAAACGACGATTACACTCCAATCGTGGTGGACCCTAGTTATCAAGAGATCACCATAGAAGGGTTAGCCGTTGGTATCATTCGCAACGGAGGCTGGCTATGACAGACAAATTAATGCGATTGTCTTCTCACCCCGGTTTGTGGTGTGCAAATACTCCCAAGCACACTCAAGCCATGATTGAAAGTCTACCGACCTTAAGTCAGGGTCGGATTGAATTAGAAAAGATTGCGCCTCAGTTAGTGCGGCTCAGCCATCAAGGGCAATGGATTGTACTAATTAATCCCCCGAACATTGGCTATAAAGCTATGCTCGCTGCCGCCGGTGTTCGCTTAGATCGGGTCTTATTAGTGAAAGCCAAAGACGAAGTCGAAGCCTTGTGGGCCAGTGAAATCGCCCTAACCAACGGTACTTGTAGCGCCGTGTTAACGTGGATTTCGAGTTTAGATCAACGCGATCAACGCCGGATGCAGTTAGTCGAACGTAATGCCAGAGCCATGGGATTTATCTTTGAAAATTCCACCACAGCGCATCATAAAGAATTGACCCTCAATAACCTCCCCAGCTTTAATCGCGCCATGCATTAATTATCGGACTGCTTTCAAGCCATTTTAGATGGCAGTCTCGATTATCTCTAATTGTGATCTTGATCAAAATTTCCACAACAAGTAATGTAACTTAAAGAAAGCTTAAATTGACCAGAATTTTCAGTCATAGTGTTGATTGCTAAATTATAAAAACCTTAGCAAGCTATATACTGAAACCTGTAATAAGGTCGTTGGGTATTTCGATAGTGAACCGTGTCATCTAATTAACGATAAGTGTTCAACCGTTGGCGGCGTTATTCAGACGCGAGTGAGCCTCAAACACTTGAAGTCATCGTTTGCTTTTTGTGGGAACCGAAGAGTTTACATAGAGCAGAGACTTACTGTGTGACTTTTCTTTGTAATTGCATTGGCAATTAACAGGGGAGATGTCTTTTGAAGCCTATCCAATATTTGCTGGCATGTTTGCTTATGCCAATATTTTCGGCGTCCAGTATGCCGTTAAATATGACACAGGGCGTGTCTGTCATCAGTGGCAAGGTCTACGACTTGCACATGACCATTCTCTATATCTGCTGTGCCATCGGTTTAGTGGTATTTGGCATCATGCTGTACTCCATTATTTACCACCGTAAATCTAAAGGCGTTAAACCGGCTCAATTCCATGAAAGTACCAAGGTCGAAATCGCCTGGACCCTGATCCCCTTTGTCATCCTCATTTTAATGGCGATCCCCGCCACTAGCACCTTAATTGCGATGGAAGATACCGAGGATGCCGAATTGACGGTGATGATCACCGGTTCTCAATGGAAATGGCATTACCAATACTTTGATCAAGACGTAGGCTTCTATAGCATTCTCTCCACCCCTCGTGACCAAATTGATAATTTAGCCCCCAAAGATATAAACTACTTACTCGAAGTCGATAAGCCGTTAGTGCTTCCGGCGCATCGTAAAGTCCGCTTCTTAGTCACCTCGGAAGACGTGATTCATTCGTGGTGGGTACCGGCGTTTGCCGTCAAAAAAGATGCTAACCCTGGTTTTATCAACGAGGCTTGGACCCGCGCAGAAACCACTGGCACGTATCGCGGCCAATGCGCCGAGCTCTGCGGTAAAGATCATGGCTTTATGCCGATTGTGGTGGAAGTGATTGAGCCAGAAGCCTTTGATTTATGGATGGTTGAGCAGCAATCTTTAGCAGCCAAGGCCGATGAGCAAGCACAAGCTCAGTTATCTCAAACCTTGTCCATGGCAGAATCAATGACCCAAGGTGAGCAGATCTATACCAGCTATTGCGCTGCATGCCACCAACCAAATGGCGCTGGTTTGCCTGGGGTGTTTCCAAGCTTAATTGGCAGTCCCATCATTAAAGGCCCAGTGGCTGGTCATATCGATATAGTACTCCACGGTAAAGCTGGCACCGCGATGCAGGCTTTCTCCAAACAGCTCACCGCTCAACAAATCGCCGCCGTGGTCACTTTTGAACGCAATGCCTGGGGCAATGATTCAGGTGACGTGATTCAAGCGGCTGATGTCAGCCAACAGAACCAATAAAGGGATATGTCATGACTACTGAAAAACATGCACCTATCCGCGAAGAAATGCAGTACGCGGGCGCTGGCACAATCGACAATGGTGAGCATCAAGCTCACGACGATGACCATCATCATGAAGGGCCACCTAAAGGTATTTTACGCTGGCTACTGACCACCAACCATAAAGATATCGGTACGTTATATTTATGGTTCAGCTTTATTATGTTTTTAATCGGCGGCGCCATGGCCATGGTGATCCGCGCCGAATTGTTCCAGCCGGGCTTACAGCTCGTTGAACCCAACTTTTTTAATCAAATGACCACAGTCCACGGTCTAATCATGGTGTTTGGTGCCGTGATGCCAGCCTTTACCGGCTTAGCCAACTGGATGATCCCCATGATGATCGGGGCACCCGATATGGCGCTGCCGCGGATGAACAACTGGAGTTTTTGGATCCTACCTTTTGCCTTCCTTATCTTGCTGAGTTCATTATTTATGGAGGGCGGCGGCCCAAATTTCGGTTGGACATTCTACGCACCGTTATCAACTACCTATAGCCCTGACTCCACGGCATTATTTGTATTCTCTGTTCATATCATGGGCATCAGCTCGATCATGGGCGCCATCAATGTCATCGTCACCATCATTAACTTACGCGCCCCTGGCATGACTTGGATGAGACTGCCGCTATTTGTGTGGACTTGGCTTATCACCGCCTTCTTGCTGATCGCGGTCATGCCGGTACTCGCCGGAGTCGTGACCATGGTGCTCACCGATAAATATTTTGCGACCAGCTTTTTTGATGCTGCCGGTGGTGGCGATCCGGTGATGTTCCAGCATATTTTCTGGTTCTTCGGTCACCCCGAAGTCTATATCATGATCTTGCCTTCGTTTGGCATCATCTCGGCCATTGTCCCCACCTTTAGTCGTAAACCGCTTTTTGGCTATGCCTCTATGGTGTACGCCACCGCCAGTATTGCGATCTTATCCTTCTTGGTGTGGGCGCATCACATGTTTACCACCGGCATGCCAGTGTTTGCCGAGTTGTTCTTTATGTATTGCACCATGCTAATTGCCGTGCCAACAGGAGTGAAAGTGTTTAACTGGGTCGCGACCATGTGGCGCGGCGCGATTACCTTTGAAGCCCCGATGTTGTTTGCTATCGCCTTTATTATCCTATTCACCATCGGTGGATTCTCAGGGTTAATGCTGGCTATTACGCCGGCGGATTTTCAATACCATGACACTTACTTTGTGGTGGCACATTTCCATTATGTGCTGGTCACCGGCGCCATCTTCTCCATTATGGCTGCGGCCTATTATTGGTTGCCCAAATGGACCGGGCATATGTATAGCGAGCGCTTAGCCCGCTGGCATTTCTGGTGTTCGGTAATCTCGGTGAATGTGTTGTTTTTCCCTATGCATTTCCTTGGTCTTGCCGGTATGCCTCGTCGCATTCCCGACTATGCCCTGCAATTTGCCGACATCAACCAAGTGGTGTCCATTGGCGGCTTTGCTTTTGGCTTGTCACAGCTGATTTTCCTCGTCTTAGTGATCAAATGTATTCGTGCAGGTGAACCCGCACCGGCTAAGCCTTGGGAAGGCGCTGAAGGATTAGAATGGACCATTGCCAGCCCAGCGCCATACCACACTTTTACCACGCCACCTGAAATTAAGCCTGTGGTGCAGCATGGGTAACGCCAACAATACGCGACTGACCATTGGCTTAATTTTTGGTGCCATTGCCATGTTTGGCTTCGGCTTTGCTTTGGTGCCGCTCTACGATGTCTTGTGTGAGCAGTTAGGCATCAATGGCAAAACCCGCAGCACTGCTCAGGTCTTTAACGATGACACCAGTGCCCCCGGACGTTTGGTCAATGTCGAATTTATCGCGCAGGTTCCCGGCAGTTTGCCTTGGGAATTTGCGCCAGCCGTCAAGCGCATGCAAGTGCGGACCGGTGAGTTAGTCCGCACTCACTTTAATGCTAAAAACCTTGCCGACCATCGTATTGTCGGTCAAGCAATCCCCTCGGTGTCACCGGGCCAAGGGGCGGCCTATTTCAATAAGACCGAATGCTTTTGTTTCAATCAACAACCACTAGAAGGCCATGACAGTGCCGAGCTCGGCTTGATTTTCTTTGTGGACAAAGACCTACCTGACTCAATCAATACACTGACGCTTGCTTACACCTTATTCGACATCACGGATTCGGTCAGCGGCGGAACCAAAGGAGTGTCCAAATGAGCGCGGATAAGTATCAAAAATACTATGTTCCAGCCCAAAGTCCTTGGCCGATTATCGGCGCTATCGGTTTGTTCATGATAGCCGTGGGTGCTGGAGTGACTGTCCAACAATATGCGAATGGCGGTAGCGGCGGGGCTTACTTGCTATTGGCTGGCATTGCGGTGATTTTATTTATGCTAATGGGTTGGTTTCGTCATGTGATTTACGAATCCATGGCGGGCCTCTATTCACCACAAATGGATCGTTCATTTCGACAAGGAATGAGCTGGTTTATTTTTTCTGAAGTGATGTTTTTTGCTGCCTTTTTTGGCGCCCTGTTTTATGCGCGATCCATCGCACTTCCTTGGTTGGCGGGAGAAGGCAATAACGCCATGACCCATGCCGTGCTATGGCCTAACTTTGTCGATAATTGGCCATTGTTAATTACTCCTGCGGGGCAAACGACTCAAGCCATGCCTTGGGATGGGATCCCGCTGGTTAACACCATACTGCTGCTGACGTCGTCAGTCACGCTGCATTTTGCTCACGTCAGTTTAGAGCAAAGTAAACGTACCGCCTTAAAGCTGTGGCTGGGGTTAACTATTATTCTCGGCCTGAGCTTTATCAGTGGCCAAATCTATGAGTATTACCATGCCTACCATGCGTTAAACCTCACGTTAGATGCCGGTATCTATGGCAATACCTTCTTTTTGCTGACAGGTTTTCATGGCATGCATGTCATTTTAGGCATGATATTTTTGTGTGTATTGTTGGCCCGAATACTGAAAGGTCATTTTACCCATGAACATCATTTTGCCTTTCAGGCCGGTAGTTGGTATTGGCACTTTGTCGATGTGGTGTGGTTATGCCTGTTTGTGTTTGTTTACATTCTCTAGCTTAACCGATTAATAAGGCCTGGGGTTTGGGGTTATCCATCCCAATCCCATCGCCACTAACAAGAGTACCACCACCAAAACCGACAGGATGACCCGTCGACCTAAGTAATGACTCATTGAACGAGGTTGTTCTGCGTGAGGTTGGCGCACCATAAGGAACATGGCTCTGCCTAAATTAATAATGATAATAACTAGCAGACACACTAATGCGATTTTGAAAGCCAATAGGAGGGTCATGAAGTATTCCTCTGTTCGAACCAAGCTAAATGTTACCTTGATGTTAACCTTCACTGTGGGCATTTTTTTGCTGCTGGTCAAGCTAGGCTTATGGCAATTAGACAAAGGCCAGAACAAACAAGTTTGGCAGCAACAACTACAGATAAAGCAGGCTGCCAACCCATTGCAATGGCAAGAACTCCAGCAACTGAAGGACAATTATCATGGCTATTACGCTGACCTTGCGACCCTCACTAGCCGCGCCCCACTTATCATACTCGACAACCAAATTCTCCAAGGTCAAGTAGGTTATCGTGTCTTTGAAATCAGGGAGCAGGCGCACGGCGATAGTGCCATTTTAGTTGAACTTGGCTTTGTTGGCGCCAATGCCAACCGCCAACAATTACCCCAGTTAATGCGTCTGCCAGCAGAAGCGCGGCTGCAAGGACGCCTTTATCAAAAACAGACTAACCGCTTAAGCCATGCACTCGATAGCGAACTCATGATGGATGGCAGTGGTCAACAATCAGTAGTGCGTATTCAAAACCTCAACTTGCCACAATTGGCCGACCAATTAGGCTTGGCATTATTGCCAGCGATACTGCTCCCCACTCAATTAGCACAGCCCGATTGGCCTAGAGTGTGGCAATCCCCGCCAATCTCAGTCGAAAAACATTTTGGTTATGCGTTGCAATGGTTTGTGATGGCATTGGTGTTTGCCGGCTTAGTCATAAGGCTGGGGTGGTTACAACATAAAAATAGTAAGGAGCGCGAGCATGCCAAACAACAATAAAAAAACCTTATTATTAATTTCATTAGTATTTGTGGTTCCGGTATTACTCGCAAAGTTATTTTTAAGCTTGCACCTTTACCAAGAAGGCGCCACCAATCAAGGCCAACTGATGTCGCCAAGCCCGACCTTAGCAGAGCTGGATATGGTCAATAGTCATCAAGGTAAATGGCAAGTGGTGTATCTATTACCTACCGATTGTGACAGCCACTGCATGCAGCGGCTGTATATATTAAAACAAACCCACACCGCTTTGGGTGTCTATCAAGATCGCGTGCGCAGCATCGTCTTATTACAACGAGGGAGTGACCTTGAGGCTCTCCAAGATTTTGACTTTGAGTTAGTGGTTGCTAGCCCGCAATTAAGCGAAATACTAACAGATCAAGCCTTGGTCATTATCGACCCGCTCGGCTCGTTGGTGATGAAATACGCGCTGAGCGCTGCGATGGAGCAAGAATTACAACAAGGGAAAGCGCTGATTTCTGATCTGCGCAAAATGCTGAAATTATCGAGGATTGGCTAATGAAATTAACCTTGCTCGTTAAAATCACGTTAGCGCTGACCTTTTTTGTCATTTTGATGGGAGCCTACACCCGCTTAGCAGACGCAGGACTTGGCTGCCCTGACTGGCCGGGATGCTATGGCAAGGTGTTTGTCCCATCATCGCCACAAGCCATCGCCAAGGCAGAACTCGCCTTTCCTGAGCGCCCGGTTGAAGCTGGCAAAGCATGGTTAGAAATGATCCACCGCTACGTCGCATCCAGTCTAGGCCTGCTAATTATTCTGATTTGTATCCAAGCATGGCGCCAAAAGGAGGCCCCAAAAAAGCTCCCAATCCTGATCTTAGTATTGGTACTGTTTCAAGGGGCGCTTGGTATGTGGACCGTAACCTTGAAGTTAATGCCCATTGTGGTCATGGCGCATTTATTGGGTGGTTTTAGTATATTTTCGCTACTGTATTTATTGTATTTGCGCCTCAAACCACTGCGGATCCCTGGCGGCGATTATGGCGTCAGACCACTCAAAGGCTTGGCCATGGCCTGCTTAGCGGTGTTAGTGGTGCAGATCAGCCTCGGCGGATGGACTTCATCAAATTATGCGGCCCTCGCCTGCACTCAACTGCCAATTTGTGAGGCTGATTGGTGGAACAACCTCTCGCCTATCACCGCATTTAACCCAATCCCTGCAGGGCATACCCACTTTGAGTTTGGGGTGTTGGCTTATGCAGAGCGCATGACCATTCATGTATTTCATCGGGTTTGGGCGTTAATAACCGCCTTATTATTGATCTTTTTTTGGTGGCGACTACAACATCAATCTCGCTCGTCTGCCATTAAACGCGGCAGCCAAATAATGCTGACCTTATTACTACTGCAAGTGAGTCTTGGGATGGCCAATGTCGTGTTACATATCCCGCTCGCCATCGCAGTCAGCCACAACTTAGTCGCGGCACTGTTATTACTGAGCCTAATCTATCTCAACTATGCCATCTGGCGAAAAGCATAATGGAGGCACTATGAGTAAATCCCTTTCGGCCCCCCTAACCTCGCTACGCACCCGTGCGCTGTGGCGTGATTATTATGAAATGACCAAACCTAAGGTCGTCGCTTTAATGTTATTAACCGTATTGGTGGGCATGTGCCTCTCCGTCCCCACCACGGTTCCCTGGCAACCGTTAGTGATTGGCCTGATTGGAATTGGATTAATGTCTGGCGCCGCCGCCGCGATTAATCATCTGATTGATTGGCAAATTGATGCGCGCATGGCGCGCACCCATCATCGCCCCGTTGCCACCGGTCGGGTCTCGGTTAAACATGCATTGATATTTGCGATTAGCTTAGCCACTAGTGGCTTCGCGCTGTTGTTCTTACTCGTAAACCCGTTAACCGCTTGGCTCACTTTCGCCAGTTTAGTGGGTTATGCCTTTATTTATACGTTGTGGCTCAAGCGTGCCACACCGCAAAATATTGTGATTGGTGGCCTCGCGGGTGCCATGCCTCCGCTACTTGGCTGGACCGCCATTACCGGTCAGTTTCATGGTTATAGCCTGTTATTGGTCATTATTATTTTTACCTGGACCCCACCGCATTTCTGGGCATTAGCCATACATCGTCGCGACGACTATGCCAAAGTCAACATCCCGATGTTGCCCGTAACCCACGGTATTGAATTTACTAAAACCTGTATTTTGCTCTACACGGTGTTATTGGCCATCGCCTGTTTATTCCCTGTCATTGTCGGCATGTCTGGCGCCTTATATTTAGCACTATCGACGCCATTGAGCCTGATGTTTATCTATAAAGCATGGCAGCTTAAGTTTCACGACAAGCCCGGATTAGCCATGGGACTCTTTAAGTTTTCAATTTACCAACTGATGCTCCTGTTCTTGGCATTACTGCTCGACCATTACATCTAGGAGGTTGGTATGCGCTTACTTTTTGGGCTGATGTTGCTGGGGGTGATGGCGCTAGTAGGTGGCTGGAGTTATCAAGTTTATGATGCCAGTCGCCAAGCTGTGCCCCTTGAATTACTCACAAGTCATGTATTTGAAAATCCACGCGATATCACTGATTTTGAGTTGCAAGATCAAGACGGAAATGCGTTTGGCCCCGCGCAACTGCAGGGCCAATGGAGTTTAGTCTTTTTAGGCTACACCTCTTGCCCTGATGTGTGCCCCACCACCATGGCCAAATTGGCGGCAGCCTATGATGATCTCAAGCGCATCGCCCCGCTGCAAATTGTCTTTTTGTCAGTAGACCCTAGCCGAGACAGCCTCAATAAACTCAAAGATTACCGCAATTTTTTTCACCCCGAGATAGTGGCTGTCACCGGTGAGCATCAACAACTTTACCCGCTAACCCAAGCCTTAGGTATGGTGTACGCCATGGTCGGTTCAGGCGATGATTACTTAGTCGATCACAGCGCTTCGCTAGTCCTGCTAAACCCTCAGGGGCAACGCTACGCCGTATTTAAACCCCAACCAAGTATCAATGGCCTTGGCCAGATGACGCGCCAACAGCTAATTAGCGACTTTGCCACCCTCACCCATCACTAAAAGGCTCGCGGTTACTCAGCTAAATAGTCGCATTGAAAAATAAAATTCTATTTCGATAAGGCATTTCATTGAAATGACGACTATCTTTTCTGATACATGGAAGTTTTTTAGACGTGAAATTATGGAAAAACACACAATAAAGCTTGGTCAATCTTTGACCATTAGAAATATCAGCGAAAGTTACGCCTTAATCACTAAGGCGCTAGAAGCTGATCACGCATTATCGCTCGATATCAGTGAAATCCAGACGATAGACACCGCTGGCTTGCAGCTATTTCACATTCTCGCCATTGATTGTGAACGACACTCTATTACCCTCAATTTTACCCTCGGAACATCAGAACTCGAAAATCAATGTCGTAACCTGGGAGTCACTATCCCAGGGCTGGTATTTGTTAGCTAAGGAATGATGCAAATGAAGAAAATACTTGCTGTGGATGATTCAGCCTCAATGCGCCAAATGGTTGGTTTTACATTAAAAACCGCTGGTTTTGACGTCACTGAAGCCTGTAATGGCGATGAAGCACTCACCGTTGCCCAACAAGGTCAATATGACTTGGTAATATCAGACGTCAATATGCCGGTCATGGATGGAATAACTCTTATCCGTAACTTGCGAACCCTACCAGCATACAAATTTACTCCATTGCTGATGCTGACCACGGAGTCTGGAGGCGATAAAAAGCAAGAGGGACGAGCCGCCGGCGCGACGGGGTGGATAGTCAAGCCATTCAACCCCGATCAGTTACTCGCCACAGTTCGTAAAGTCTTGGGCTAATACAAGGTTAAAGGCATATGGAAATCGACCTCAGCCAATTCAGTCAGGTTTTTTTTGAAGAAAGCCTCGAAGGCCTAGCCGCCATGGAAACTGAACTGCTTGCTATTGATATTGATGATCCCGATGATGAAGCCATTAATACCATTTTCCGGGCGGCTCACTCGATTAAGGGCGGCAGCGGGACTTTCGGCTTTAATGGTGTCGCTAATTTCACCCACTTACTCGAAACCTTACTGGATGAAATTCGAGATGAACGTCGGGTAATGACCGCAGATCATGTGGATATTTTACTGAATTCAGTGGATGTCTTACGGGGTATGATCGATGCGCTCATGACTGAAACTGAGTATTCCGATCCCTTACTGCAAGTGCTCGAGCAGCGTTTGAATGAGGCATTAGCCAGCTCAACGTCTCCAGCGGCAACCGCCGACACGGCGCCCGAAGTCATGCCGTCCCAGTCACCCAATGCCGCGCAGGTCAAACACCATTGGCAGATAGATTTCATTGCCGGTGAAGACATTCTTAAGTGTGGTAACGATCCTCTGTTGATGTTTACTGAGCTTAAACAGCTAGGTGAGCTGACCGTAACTCTCTTACCTGTAGACGCACCCGAACTATTAAGTTTTGAGCCTGAAAACTGCTACCTCAGCTGGCAATTAGATCTCTTGACCGACGTCAGCTTAGATAAAATCAAAGAGGTGTTCGATTGGGTCGCCGATGAATGCAAGATTGACTACCTTGAAATTGTCGAACCTGAAGCGGTAATAGAGGATACGCAAGCGGCCGCAGTAGCCCCTGCCGTCAGTCGCTCGCCACAAGAAGCAGCCAAGACGCCAGCCGCAAGTAAAGCCAAAGCAGAAAGCGGCTCTATTCGTGTTAGCACCGACAAAATCGATACCTTAATCAATATGGTCGGTGAACTTGTAATCACTCAAGCCATGCTGGGGCAATTAGGTCAGCAAGAACAGATCACGCAAGAGTCCATGCTCATGCTCAATCTCGGCCTAGAACAGCTCGCCTCTCACACTCGCGATCTGCAAGAAAGCGTGATGCAAATTCGCATGATCCCTATCAGCTTTGCCTTCAGTCGTTTTCCGAGGCTCGTACGCGACATTAGCCAAAAACAAGGTAAAAAAGTTGAGCTGATCCTCAAGGGTGAAGATACCGAACTTGATAAAACCGTGATGGAAAAGATTGTCGATCCTATGGTTCATTTGGTCAGAAATTCGCTCGATCATGGGTTAGAGAAACCCGACGTCAGAGTGGCCAATGGCAAGAGTGAGTCAGGCAACATCACCTTAAATGCCTACCATCAAGGCGGCAGTATTGTCATCGAAATCAGCGATGATGGCGCCGGTCTCAATACCGACAAAATTCTCACCAAAGCCCGCGAAAAAGGACTAGTGGGACGAGATGAAGAATTACCCGATGACATGATCCATCAGCTGATTTTTCATCCGGGTTTCTCTACCGCCGATCAAGTCTCAGATCTTTCCGGGCGCGGTGTGGGTATGGATGTGGTCAAACGTAATATCCACAGCCTCAATGGCAGCATAGATTTAAGCTCAACTCGTGGTCATGGCAGTCGTTTTACCATTCGATTACCACTGACACTCGCCATTCTCGACGGCCAACTGATCCGTATTGGCGAGCATATCTACGTGATCCCACTGGTTTCTATTTATGAATCACTGCAAGTCAAACACGAGAAGGTCAATCGCCTCAATGAAGAACATGAGCTCATTCGCTTACGCGATGACTATGTGCCGATCATCAAGGTATATCGAGAGTTTAATCATAAGGCCGATGCCACTGAAGTCGAAAATGGACTGGTCATGGTGGTCGAGCACAACAACAGCAAGGTGGGCTTGCTGGTGGATGAATTGATGGCTCAACAGCAAGTGGTCATTAAAAACCTTGAAGACAATTATGCCAAAATCCCGGGAATTTCCGGCGCAACCATACTCGGTAATGGCACAGTAGCCTTAATTATTGATGTTGCCAGCTTAGTGGAGCTTGCAGGCATTGGACACAATAAAGAACACGCGGCATAAGGATAGGCAGTCATGGTGCAAGCAAACGCAGCGGCAATCAATATGGAACAGCAACCTCAACTTGTTTCTTCTCAGAAGGAGCATGACTATCAACAGTTTTTAAGTTTTGTTATGGCCCAGGAAGAATACGGTGTGCCTATCCTAGCAGTCCAAGAAATTCGTGGCTGGGAGCAAACCACCAGCATTCCCAATGCGCCAAAACACGTCAAAGGTGTCATCAACCTCAGAGGCACCATAGTGCCCATCATAGATCTCAGAGAAAGATTTGGAATAGACAGCTTAGCCTACGGCTCAACCACAGTGGTGATTGTGCTGAAGGTTGAGCTGGCACAACAACAAAAAGTCATTGGCATAGTCGTCGATGCTGTTTCTGATGTATTCACCATCGCTGAAGCAGATATTCGCTCCACGCCAGACTTTGGCAACAGCCAAGATTTACGCTTTATCCGCGGGTTAGCAAATGTCTCGGATAAAATGATAATTCTGCTCGATATCAATATGTTACTAGGAAAAGATAGTCTACCGGATTCGGGGACCTTATCTAATATCATCAAAGATCTAGAAATAGACACTCCCGTTGAAGATCAATAGCGAGGTTGAGGACTTAACCATGGAAGCTAGCAATAATCATCAAGATACCGGCACCATCAAAAGTGCCCAAATGTTATTCATCACCTTGGTTGTATTTGTTCTGAGTTTGATAACGACAGTCACAAATGCGCCCATGGTTGCCATTGTCTCCCTACAATGCAGCGGCTTAGCCTTATTGCTCTGGAGTTGGTATCGTGTCAATCAAGAAGATAGCGGATTGCCTCAGGTCATCGCGCAGATCACTGCGCACCTTAAAGACAAGAGCCCATTACCGGATGTCGCCATTGAAGGGTGGCAGCAATTCAAGGAGATGATCACTGAGTTGCAAGTCAGTCGTGATAAGTACTATTTCAGCAGCCAAGCGTTAGAAAAGTGCCAAGGTAATATCATGCTGGCTTCGAACGATGGACACATCATGTTGGTCAATAACTCATTGGCCAAGACGATGCAGCAAGCAGAAAGCGACATCAGAACCGCATTACCTAGCTTTGATAGCAAGCGTCTGGTGGGCAGCCATATGGATCAGTTCCATAAAAATCCGGCCCATCAGCAGCAATTAATCGCCAGTTTAAAATCGTCACACACCGCTAGATTCAAAGTCGGAGGTCGCACCTTCAACTTAATTGCTAGCCCAGTCTTTGCCAGCGACAATCAACAGCAGTTAGGCATTGTGATTGAATGGACTGACATGACCGCACAACTGGCTCAAGAAGCCAGAGATAATGCCATCACTAAAGAAAATGAGGCCATTAGGCAGGCACTCGATGTGTGTCAGGCTAACGTAATGATGGCCGATGAAAATTACAATATTACCTATCTTAATACCTCATTACGTCAAGTTTTTGATAAAAATGAAGCCGTGCTTCAACAGGAAATTGCCCAATTCCATGTTGAAAAATTGGTGGGTAATAATATTGATATATTCCACAAAAATCCGGCTCACCAGCGCAATATGTTAGATAAGCTCACCCAAGCTTATAAGACCCAAATTACGGTCAATGGCTTAGTGTTCTCATTGATTGCCACCCCGGTCTTTAAAGATAATAAGCGCATAGGTACTGTGGTTGAGTGGGCTGACTTAACTGAATCGCTTAAGCTTCAACATCTTCAAGAACAAACCGCCAGCGAAAACCTACGTATTCGCCAGGCTTTAGATAATGTCAGCGCCAATACCATGGTCGCCGATAACGATCTCAATATTATTTACCTGAATAAAGCGGTGCAAAAAATGTTCTCGGATGTTAATTCCGAACTGAAGAAAACCCTCAAGGAATTTGATGCCGACAAGCTGCTAGGGGCTAACATCGATAAGTTCCATGTTAATCCTCAGCACCAAAGACAATTGTTGGCCAAAATGACCGACACCTATCGCAGTAAAATTACCGTCGGTGAGCGCACCTTTACCTTTATTGCCAATCCCATCGTCCAAGAAGATGGCACTAAGATAGGGACGGTGGTTGAATGGGATGATATTACCGAAGAGTTAGTGAAAAAAGCCGAGTCTGAACGTATTTTCAGCGAAAATGCTCGCATTCGACAAGCGCTCGATAATGTCAGTTCAAACACTATGCTGGCCGATGCCGACTGCAATATTATTTACATGAATAATGCCGTGGCCAATATGTTTAGCCAAGCGCAAGCGGATATTCGCACGAGCCTACCTAATTTTAATGCCAACAACCTTATCGGTCAGAATATTGATGTCTTCCACGTCGATCCTAGCCATCAACGCGGCTTGCTCGATAAGCTGTCATCCACGTATACCAGTCAACTCAGTGTTGGTGGCCGCACCTTTAGGATCATTGCCAACCCCATTGTCAACGATGAGGGTCAACGCTTAGGTACCGTGGTTGAGTGGGCCGACCGTACCGCTGAAGTCGCAATTGAACACGAAGTCGATGCGCTGATCAAATCCGCCAATGCTGGCGATCTCAGCCCAAGACTGACCACCGCCAACAAAGAAGGTTTCTACCTCAATCTCTCTAATGGTCTCAATCAATTAATCACCATTGCTGACGAGGTCATTTCCGATGTGGTCAACCTCTTCGATGGCATGGCTAAGGGCGAATTAACCCGAGAAATTCAAGGGGACTATGAAGGCCAATTTGGTAAGTTGAAAGCCGATGCGAATACCACGATCCAACGCCTCACCGAAGTGTTGTCTGGTATTCAGGAGTCGGCAACGACAGTGACCGCGGGAGCCGAAGAAATCGCCAAAGGTAATGCCGACTTAAGTCAGCGTACCGAGGAGCAAGCGGCGTCACTGGAAGAAACCGCATCGAGCATGGAAGAGATGACTACCACGGTGCAGCAAAGTGCCGAAAATGCCCTACAAGCGGATCAATTGGCCAAAGAAGCCAATAATAAAGCCAAGCAAGGCGGTGAAGTGGTCACCCAAGCGATTAGCGCCATGGAGGCCATCGATCAATCCAGTAAGCGTATCGTCGATATCATTAGCGTGATTGATGAAATCGCTTTCCAAACGAACTTGTTAGCGCTTAATGCGGCGGTAGAAGCGGCAAGAGCGGGTGAGCAAGGGCGCGGCTTTGCGGTCGTGGCAGGCGAAGTTCGTAATCTGGCTCAGCGCAGTGCCGGCGCGGCGAAAGAGATTAAAGAGCTGATCCGCGACAGTGTTGGCAAAGTCAGAGATGGTACCGCCTTGGTCAATCAATCTGGGACTACCTTGCAAGAAATTGTCGACTCAGTCTCTAAAGTGGCGGTGATGATCAACCAAATCAGTGTGGCAGCCGATCAGCAATCTGTGGGCATTCAAGAGGTGAATAAAGCCGTATCACAAATGGATGACATGACGCAGCAAAATGCTTCACTGGTTGAGCAAGTCTCTGCGGCGGGTGATGCCATGACCGAACAAGCGCGCAGCATGCGTCGCCAACTCGGGTTCTTCACCATGGAGAAAAGCATCATTAAGAGCCCGGCGCGGAGCGCCGACTCATCAACTAACTTCGCCAAAGTGTCAGGTCACGATGTCAATCAACACAACAATGACGATTGGAATGAGTTCTAACTAGAGCGAGGGGGAGCGGCCACAATGGCCCGCTCCCCACTCAATATCGCCTAAGCCATGGACTAACATGGCGAAACCCGCTGGGGATTAATACCCCCACCAGGACATCAGGGATGATTATGGGTACAGAACATTTAGAAGACGCTCCGGAATTTTTAATGACAGATAAAAATTTCGAATACATACGTACCCTGGCTTACCAACAAACTGGAATTGTGTTACCCGAACGCAAAAAGCACATGGTCTACAGTCGCCTGTGTCGGCGCTTACGGGTATTAGGATTGAGTGATTTCAATGCCTATTGCCGCGCACTCGAAAAAGACCATCAAGAGCTACCCAACTTTATTAACGCGCTCACCACTAACCTGACGTCGTTTTTTCGCGAAAACCATCATTTTGATTTTTTGCGGGATGTGGTGATGGCGCAATGGAAAAAATCGGGAAAAAAGCGGATCAGGGTATGGTCTTCAGCCTGCTCTACTGGGGAAGAACCCTACAGTATTGCCATGACACTGCAACCCTTGCTCAATCAATCGCAGCTCGATATCAAAATCTTGGCCACGGATTTAGACACTAATGTCTTAGCTAAAGCGCAAGCGGGAGTTTACCCCCAAGAAAGCCTCGACAATATTTCACCGGAACTTATAAAAGCGAGTTTTAGCCCGCTAGGCAATCAGTATGAAGTGAAGCAAAGTCTCAAAGACAACATTCATTTTAAACAATTAAATTTACTGCAACCCTGGCCGATGAAAGGACCATTTGACGTCATTTTTTGTCGTAATGTCATGATTTATTTTGATACTGACACGCGTAAACAAATAATTGCCAGATTCCGTACCTTGCTTAGCAATGATGGCTATTTAATTATCGGTCATTCAGAAACGCTTCACCATATTTCAGAAGATTTCACCTTGATTGGCCAAACCATTTATCGCCCTATTTCTTAATTTTCTGTTTCTATTTTTAAGCCAAGATGGCACTAAAGGTGAGTAAAATGATCAAAGTTCTCGTCATCGATGATTCAGCGCTAGTCAGGCAATTGCTAACTCATATGCTTGAGCAAGCCAATGACATTACTGTGGTAGGTTGTGCTGAGAATCCCTTGCAAGCGCGGGAGATGATTAAGACCTTGTCTCCGGACGTGTTGACCCTAGACATAGAAATGCCAAAAATGGATGGCATCGCGTTTTTACGAAACCTCATGCGCCTGCGTCCCATGCCGGTGGTGATGATTTCGACTCTGACCGAAAAAGGCGCGGCCATCACACTCGAGGCGCTAAGCTTGGGGGCGATTGATTTTATAGCCAAGCCCAAAAATGATTTACAAAATAGCCTCCCCACCTATCAAGCGGAACTGCTAGATAAGGTACGCCAAGCGGCCCGTTGTCGAGTCAGATCCACTCCGCCGCCATCGACCACAGCGGTGCCACATGACTTAAAATTAAAAAATAGGATCATCGCGATTGGCGCCTCGACCGGTGGGACCGAAGCGATTGCGCAGTTAATCAGCGCCTTGCCAGCTAACTTTCCGCCGGTGGTCATCGCGCAGCATATCCCAGCCGCATTCAGTGCCTCTTTCGCGCGGCGCCTCGATGCCAAATGCAACTTAAACGTCTCCGAAGCCCGCGGCAATGAGGTTCTAAAAGCCGGCTATGTTTATGTGGCACCGGGAGATAAGCACATGACCATAGTCAAAAAAGGCATGCAGTTTTATACCCAGTTGGTCGATACCGCGCCGGTCAATCGACATAAACCGTCGGTTGAGGTGTTATTTAATAGCATTGCGGAGTGTGCCGCCCAGCAAAGCATCGGCGTGATGCTCACCGGGATGGGCAAAGATGGTGCTCAAGGGTTATTGGCCATGAAAGAGCACGGCTCATATAACCTCTGCCAAGATGAAGCCACGTCGGTGGTTTGGGGAATGCCGGGGGCCGCCGTGGCCATTGATGCTCATCATGAACAGCAACCCCTGCACCTTATCGCGAATCGCTTATTGAGTTTGCTAAAAAGCTAACCCTTGATTGGCTGGCTCAATGTGTGGGCCAGCTACCATCATCCCGAGGCCTAACCCACGCTTGTGAAAACCAATAATACCGTCCAGTCGCTTTGCTGGGCGCCGTGCAATTATAGCGAGACCGTCCCGGAGGCAAATCTAGTTCCGCCTGAATGGTAAAGCTATTTTCACTGATCCACTGCGGCGCTTTTGCCCCTTGCCCTTGAATAAAACACATCATCTGATGGCGATGGATATCGGTCATATCGAGGGTGATTTGCAGTTGCGGGCGCCACTGACCGTCTTTTAGCAAGGGGTCGTGAATATTCTGCTGCTCGACCGGCATATTCAGACTATGCATTTTCACCGATAACGATGACATATCAGCATAAGGGCCGGCCACCGGGAAACGCGGTAAAGCCGTGAGCCCAGAGGACCATCCTGCCGCTCCCGATTGCTGACCCAACGCAATATAACCTTGCTGAGCCAACCATTCTTGGAGGTCGGCGTTATATTCACCGTAAGGATAGGCCAACGTTTTATGAGATTGACCGGTATGGGCTAATATTGTGGCTTCCGTGCGCTCAATATTATCGCTGACCCGCGCCAGCCACTGCGTCGCCGTTTCACCCGCCGACATTCTCACTAAATATTCATGACCATAGCTGTGGTTGGCAATCTCAGCGCCTTCTTTGGCCAGCGCGGCTAATGTCGCCCAATCCATCATGTTACGGTAACCTTTTTCAATCGGCTCGATCGCAACAAATAAGGTATATGGAAAACCAAACTCAGCCAAAATCGGGTGGGCATTAGCGGCGATATCTTGGTAGCCATCATCAAAGGTGATCACCACACTTTTATTAGCCAACGGCGTTTGCTGGCGAATAGCATCGACCAGGGCTGATAATTGGATCACCGTAAAACCATTGTCTTTTAAGTACTGCATTTGCTGCCGAAATTCAGCGGGAGTCACACTGGTGCTTCGAGGCCCTGTGTCTGATACATGATGATACTGTAGAATGACAGCACCACGCTGCTCTGGCGGAATGGTATGACTTTCATTTGCCCACAAATCGAAAGCCGCCAGCACGCACAGAGCACTGAGCAAAGGGCTCAGCCAATTTTTAAACATATAAGATTTTCGCCTCTATGATGACAAGCCCAGCAATCTTGCTAAACCCACAAGCGAATCGTCGCTTGCTGGCTCTGGCCCTGCCAATGATTTTATCGAATATCACCGTGCCCTTATTGGGCTTAGTTGATACCGCGGTTATAGGTCATTTGAGTAATGCCTACTATCTCGGTGGTGTCGCGTTAGCCTCGACCATTATCACCTTAATATTTTGGTTATTAGGCTTTTTGCGCATGGCGACCACCGGATTGGTCGCGCAGGCCTATGGCCGCCAAGATAATCAACAACAATTTAGCCTCTTAGTCCAAGCCGTCAGCCTTGCCTTCCTGTTTGGCATCGCGATTGTTGGCTTACAACAACCGATATTACAACTCGCGCTGTCATTCACTCAGGCCAGCCAAGAAGTGATTAGCTACTGCCAGCAATATTACAATATTCGCATTTGGGCTGCGCCCTTCGCCCTCGTAAATTTGGTGTTATTAGGATACTTATTGGGCAGACAACAACCTAAAGCGGCAATGTGGCAGCTCATCGTCGCCAATTGCGTCAACATTATACTCGATGTTGTGCTGGTTTTGGGCTTTGACATGGGGGTAAAAGGTGCGGCCATTGCCTCAGTTTTTGCAGAAATTGCCGGCACCACGGTCGCCGCGGTCATGGTCGTCAACCAACTCAAACGACAAGGGGGATTTTGCTTAAAAGCGCAACTGCGCGCACTGCAACTTTCTGGCTATCAACAACTGCTGAGTCTTAACGCCAATATCTTCATTCGAAGCCTATGCTTGCAGGCGGTTTTTGCGTTTATGACCTTTAAGGCCGCAAGCCTTGGGGACGTAACGCTGGCGGCGAACGCCATCTTACTCAACTTGTTAATGTTGATTTCCTACGCCTTAGACGGTATTGCCTATTACGCTGAAGCCGAAGGCGGTCGTAATTATGGCAAAGGTGACAAAGCTGGGTTGAGATTTAGTGTCGCCTTATCATTTTATTGGTCGGCCATTATCGCTTTACTGTTTAGCCTTGTATTTTGGTGCGGTGGCGATAGCTTTATTGGCTTGCTTACCAGCATTGAAGCCGTACAAGCCAGTGCCAGCTTATATTTACCTTGGCTGGCATTAATGCCCTTACTGGCTTTTGGCTCTTATTTATTTGATGGCGTTTATATTGGTACGGCGCAAGGCGCAGCCATGCGCAATAGCATGGTGGTGTGCACCTTTGGGGTATTTTTTCCGGTGTGGTGGTTATTGGAGGCCCAAGGTAATCAAGGCCTATGGGCCGCCATGGCCGCTTTTATGCTTACACGGAGTGTAACCTTAGGCTGGCATTATCGTTATAAACTCAGTCGCGATTAAGCATAAAAATGTATGGTCCGCCTCGTTATTGCAAATGATATTTCCGATAACGAGGTTGGTTTGCGCTAATGTATTCGGAGTCTTCATTAGGTGCTACCACCCGCTCCACGATGAGTTCCGCGCTAGAT